>NZ_JBHLTC010000033.1:0-9153 GCF_042434725.1 Kribbella deserti
CCCGTCTCGCCGAGGCCGGTTAACACCTAACGAAGCCTCCGGACTCGCCGGGGCGGCTCAGTCGGCCGGGTTGGTCGGACCGCCCTGGTTGGCGGTCTGGTTTGCATGGCGTGGTCGGAATGCGGGGAGTGGGATGGGCCGGTCGGGCGGGGAGCGGGGTGGTAGTTCCGTTCCGGGTGCCGCTGTGCTGGTTCTGCTTGGCGGTGTTGCGGCCGCGGCGTTGTTCGGTGGCGAGGACGTCGACCTGAGCACGCTGGCGAGTTCGACCACGCACGCGACGATCAGCCTCGCGCCGCAGGACTCGAAGCCGTTCGCGGCGACCGACGGGCTTGTGGTTCACCCGCAGGAGGAGATGGCCGTCTACACCGCTCCAGACGCGAAGGCCTTTGCGAAGATCGGGCCGCGTCAGTTCGGGCCGACTTGGTTGCCGGTGATCGATCGGGCCGACGGGTGGGTCCGGGTTTTGTTGCCGTCCAGGCCCAATCGATCCACCGGCTGGCTGAAGGATCGGGACCTGGAGCGGGCCACTTCGCCGTACGTCATCCGCGTTCATACCGGTTCGCGGACGATCGAGCTGTTGCACAAGGGCCGCCGGCAGGGCATCTGGCGGGTGGCGGTGGGCGCGCGGAAGACGCCGACGCCGCCCGGGCGGACGTTTGTGCTCGGGTCGATCACCGATGAGCGGCAGTCCTATTCGCCGGTGATCCTGCCGCTCGGATCACACAGCCCGACGCTGGACACGTTCGGTGGGGGACCGGGTACCGTCGCGATTCACGGCTGGCCGCGGTCGAACGTTTTCGGCGCGGCGGTCAGTCATGGCTGCATCCGGGTACCGGATGGCGCGCTGGACCGATTGCGCCGCGTCCCACTCGGAACACTCGTGCTGATCGACAGCAAGTGATCGACACTAGGTGAAGGGCCGCGGAAACTTGAGAGAGCGAGGGCCAAAGATGCGACGAGACTTCGTGCCGACGGTGGTGACGGTCAGCGCGGTGGCGGGTGTCGCCGCGTTCAGCCTGGTCGCCGCGGCCCCCGTGGGCAACGCGGCCGCCCGGCCCTCTTCGGCGTACGCCGTCAGTGCCGAGGGGCAGGTCCCGATCCCGAAGACGCCGTACATCGAGTCGGTGGACGGGCGGGAGCGAACGTCGTCCGCCCTGAAGATCCCGGCCAATCCGTTGATCGCCGCGCGGGCGGGTTCGGTCACCGCCGCGAACGACTCCGCGGTGGTCGAGTTGCTCGACGTGACGATCGGCCAAGGCGCGCTCAACCAGGTGAAGCTGCCGCCGGAGTTGAAGACGGCTTGCGATCGGCTTCCGGCTCAGGGCGGCGACGATCTGCCGATTCCCGACCTGGCTTTGCCAGGGCTTGGACTACCGCTGCCCGAGTTGCCGCGAACCGATGACCTGCCCGCGAAGAACCTGCGGGAGCTTTGTGAATTGTTGCTCACTCCACCTAGTTCGGTACTGGGCATCGACTCGCTGAACGTCTGGTGCGCGGGCGACAAGGGTGGTGTCGACATCGGCGCGCTCACCCTGCTCGGTCAGCGCATCGCCATTCCGAGTACCAAGCAGGGCGCGACGATTCCGGCCGCGCCACTGGCCACGATCACCATCAACGAACAGACCAAGCGGCCCGACGGTTCGTTCACGATCACTGGTCTGGTGATCAACCTGGGCAACGGCGCCGAAGTGATCCGGCTGGCGTCGGTCACCTGTGCGAAGCCCGCGCCCCGGACCAAGCCGACACCACGGCCGAAGCCACCCAAGCCGAGCCAGGACATCGAGCACCCGCCGCCGGCGCCACCACCCAGCCCCGTCGAAACCCGTCACCCCGTCACCGGCTGACCGCCGTACCGTCTGAGCCTCCCAACCAGTTGAACGCTCGCGGCCGACTAGACGCAGTAACCGGCCATACGACGTACCGGCTAGCGCGGCTGGGGGAGTTTTGCGTTCCAGTGGTGCAGTTGCTCGGCGATCCAGGGCAGCAGCGGATCGCCGAAGGCGGTGTCGAGACCCAGGTAGCGCAGGCCCACCGCGGCGATCGCGAGCAGGCCGAGGCAGAACCCGAACACGTTGAGGGCGCTGCCGGCCACGTCCGGGCGGCGGGTGGTGATCAGGCCGACCAGGCCCGTGCACACCGCGAGCGTGCCCAGCGCCAGCGCGACGCCGAAGAGGATCGAGAAGGTTGCCGTGAGCATCGCGCCCAACCCGGCAACGAGGGCCGTTTCAGCGGCCGTGGACATTCGCGCGCGCGGCGCCGGTGAACTGTCGAAGAGCGCCTGTAGCCCCACCTCGCCGTGGGGACTTTCCCCGTACGTGGCCATATCTCCAGGCTAAGCCGCAAACGCCGGCCCGGCGGTCCGTCGATGGTCACGAACAGGCCGCTTTCCACCCGCCGTGGGGACAAGCCGATCGGCCTGTCCCCACGAGCCGCGCGGAGCCCGTCCCGCGAGCCGGCGGAGCCTGGCGGTGCCTGGACCCGTGAGCCTTGCTAGGCGGCGACGTCGAGCACCCAGACGACGCCGAACCGGTCCTTGAGCATGCCGTAAAGCGGCGACCAGCCTGCCGGCGCGAGCTCTTGGACCACGGTCGCGCCGTCGGCAAGGCCCTTCCAGTACGAAGTGATCTCCTCGGCGTCATCCCCGCGAACCGACACGAACACCGAGTTGACCCCTTGCTCGTACGGCAGCCCTTGTGGTACGTCGTACGCCATCAGGTGGATCCCGCTGCCGCCTTGGACCTGGCCCCACATGATCTGGTCGTCCTGCACGTTGTGGGCGTCTCCGTAAGTGACTACGGCAAGCTCCCCGCCGAAGACGGACTGGTAGAACTCGAGCGCCGCGCGGGCATCGCCGCGGAAGTTCAGGTGCGTCGTGGTGGTAATCGACATTTCTGCTCCTTCGATTGAGGGTGTACGGCTACGCTAGGAACTATCGCGGTCACTTCCTGACCGCGATTCCGGCGATCGTGGAGATATGGCGAATACGAGTTCTCGGACCCTGCGCCTGCTTTCGTTGCTGCAGGCGCGCCGCTATTGGCCCGGCCCGTTGCTGGCCGACGAGCTCGGCATCTCGCCGCGGACGCTGCGCCGGGACGTGGATCGACTCCGGGAGTTGGGCTATCCCGTCGATGCGAATCCAGGTGTCGACGGTGGATACGCGCTCGCTCCGGGCGCGGCCCTGCCGCCGTTGGTCGTGGACGACGATGAGGCGATGGCCCTGGCCGTGGCGATCCAGTCGCACGTCGCCACCGGGGACGGCGGTGAGGCCGCGTTGCGCGCGCTGACCAAGCTCATCCAGGTGATGCCGCGGCGACTCCGGGCTCGGCTCAACGCGGTTCGCTCATCGACCACGCCGGCCTTGTGGAGCAGCGATTCCGCCGCGCCCGTTGATCACGCGGTGCTATCCGTACTGGCCTTGGGTTGCCGCGATTCCGAGCGGATCCGGTTCGCCTATCGCGCGGCGAACGGCCAAGCCTCGGACCGCCAGGCCGAACCGTTCCAACTGGTGGCGCTCGGGCAGCGCTGGTACCTGGTGGCGTACGACCTCGACCGGCACGACTGGCGAACGTTCCGGATCGACCGCATCACCACCGCCGAGTCGGCCGGTACGGCGTTCGCCCCGCGTACGCCGCCCTTCGAGGAGGTCGCCGCCTTCGTACGCGAAAGGGTGTCCGGCGGTGCGCCGGGCGGGCGGCATCGCGTCGAGGTGGTGGTCGAAGCGCCCGCCGACGTCGTCAGCGCGCGGTTCGGCCGATGGGCGGAAGTGCGGGCGCGTACGGCGGCCAGTTGCGTATTGACGATGGAGACCGACTCGCTCGACGGGCCTCTCTTCGCCCTTGGCTCGCTCCGCGCCGAGTTCACCGTGCTCGCGCCGCCCGAGCTGGCGGTCATGGCCGCCGATTGGGCCGCGCGCTTCACGCGAGCCGGCGGGACTCGACCCTAGGCACGCGCTTCAGGCGCTTCAGGTGCTTCAGGCGCTTCACGCGAGTCACCGGGCCCCGGCCTTGTGCGGGATGTTTCGGGCCGGCCTTGATCGGTTACCCAGGCGTCAAGTGCAAGGAGGCGCGATGAGCAAGAACGAGCGTACGCCGGGGCGCGAGGCCGAGGCGCCGCGACAGATTCCTGCCGCCGGGTGGTGGCAGATCCTCAAGCGGGCCTGGGCGGAGGCGAAAACCGACCAGGTCCCACTGCTGGCGGCCGGTGTCGCGTTCTTCGGATTCCTCTCGCTCTTCCCGGCGATGATCGCGGCCGTGTTGACGTATGGCCTGGTGGCCGAACCGGCGCAGATCCGGACGCAAGTCGACGAGCTTGCCGGGGCGCTACCCGGCTCCGCGCGGGACCTGCTGCTGCAACAGGTCGAGGCGCTCACGTCCGCACCTCAGCAGGCGCTCGGCATCGGGCTGGTCATCAGCCTGCTGACCGCCCTGTGGAGTGCGTCCGGGGGAGTCGGCTACCTGATCACTGCGGTCAACCTTGCGTATGACGAGGAGGAGACGCGCGGATTCGTACGCCGCAAGGGCCTGGCCCTCGGTATGACCCTTGGCGCGATCCTGTTCGTCGTACTCGCGGCCGGGTTGATGGCGCTGGGTCCGGCCTTGTTCGGTTCGGGCGAGGTGTCGACGCCGGTCCGGATCGCGGTGGAGATCGGTCGGCTCCTCCTCGCGGTGGTGCTGATGAGTATCGCGCTGGCGATCACGTACCGCCTGGCGCCTGATCGGGATGCGCCGCGGCTGCGCTGGGTGTCGATCGGCGCGACGGTGGCGACCATCACCTGGCTGATCGTGTCGGCCGCCTTCTCGTTGTACGTCGAGACCTTCGGCAACTACGCGAAGACGTACGGGAGTCTGGCGGCGGTCGTTGTACTGATGTTGTGGCTCTGGCTCACCGTGTACGCCGTACTGCTGGGCGCGGAGATCAACGCCGAGAGCGAGGAGCAGACGATTCGGGATACCACCAAGGGGCCACCGCAGCCCGTCGGTGAGCGTAATGCGGTGAAGGCGGATTCGGTTCCTGAAGATGGAGTACAATCGAACAGTGTTCGAACGAGCGGAAGGAGCTGAGCATGGCTGAGTCGGACGTGACTCCCGTACCGGACAAGGATCCGGACGACTGGACCACCGGTGATGAGCCGATGACGGGCCCGCAGGCGTCGTACTTGCGAACGCTGGCGCAGGAGGCCGGCGAGGAGCCGCCGCCGGACAACCTCACAAAAGCCGAGGCCTCGCGCCGGATCGACGAGCTGCAAGACCGCACTGGCCGCGGTCAAGCCGCCGACGCGAGCCAACGCTAGCGGCCCGCTCGCGCCAACCGGGGCGAGGGTGTTACCGCGCCTAGCCGGTGATTTCGGCGGCTAGCTTTTCGGCCTGTTCCTTGGTGAAGTTCGAGCTGATCTCCACGTGGCTGCCGATGATTTTTTCGGCGACGCTTGGTGCGGATACCACCCGGCCGCTCACCACGATGGCGAGCTGGTTCCGCGGCGGTGGGGCCGCGGCGAGGTCGGCGGTGAGCTGGCCGAACTTGCGCCCGCCTTCATCGGTGAGGCTGAGGCCGACGGTCCAGCCGCCGGTTGGGCTGGAGGCGACGTCCACCCGGGACACATGGCTGCCATCGAGCTCGACCGCGCCGAGGGTGTAGCCGATGCCGTCCGGTCCGCAGGCGATCCCGTTCGGCGCCGGGGTTCCCGTGGATGGGCTGCTGCACGTGCCGGGTTCGGCCTTGAGCACGCGACGAAACTCCACCGCGCCACGCTCCGCCCGCGGCGCGCGCGGTGTCGTGGAGGACGTGGGTTCACCGGCGCCCGAGCCGTCAACGCGGGCCAGCAGGATCACGCCGACTGCGACCGCGCCGGCCAGTACGGCGACTGCCACCAGACCGAGTACGACGACCAGCACCAACGGGCCTCGGTTCCGCCTAGGCGGACGGTACTCGGGTGGCGGGAACGGCGTCTGTGCTGCCATGCCACCAGATGCTAGGCGCCAACCGAGTCACCTCGAGTTGGTCACGGAGCGGCGGCTACTGCCAGGAGGAACCAGCCGGTGTGAGGGATCCACTGTTCCGCCCAGCGCCAGGCGTCGCCTTCGGGGGCGTCGGGCGGTAGGAACGCGATGTCCTGCTCGTCGGCCCAGCCGGAGGTGATGCCGTTGACGATGCCGCCTGGCAGGTTCGGGAAGTCGGAGGAGTAGTCGGCGTTGTGCCGCCCTCGGCCCTGCAACATCGAGCTGTCGAAGGGGTTGCGGCCGACGATCCACGCCAGCTGATCGGCGGCGAAGGTGCTCAGGCGCGCACGGACATCGTCGTCGATTCCGTTCCATCGCGTGCATTCACGTGCGGCAGCCGACAGGGAGGCGATCGCCGCGTTTTCGCCTTGCCACCAGTAGCCGGTTTCGTTGGCGTGCGGGAAGAAGAACGACTCCCGCGAAGCTTCACCGGCCGGCTGGACGAGGCTGCGCGGATAGCCGAATGGATTCGGCACGGACGCCGTACGGTCCAGAATGTCGAGCATCGCCTGTAGCGCCGTTTCCCGCGCGGCCTTTGCCTCGGGGGCGTCGGGTAGCACCTCGGCGAAGCGTAGTAGAGCCAGCACTGGCAGGCCGGGCTCGACGGCGTGGAAGAACGGGCGGCCTTGCTCGTCCGCGCGAAACCACCCGGGCCCGTCACCGGGCCGCACGTATCGCCCGATCAACGACGCAGCTCGCCGCCGCGCCGCCTCCCGCACCTCGCCGTACGCCGGGCTGGTGGCGGCGGTTAGTTCGGTGGTGGCTAGTAGGGCGGTGTAGTCGTCGATGATCGACTCGACGCCGTCGAAAAGGTACGCGAGGTTGTGTTGCTCTAGGTGGGCGAACGCCTCGTGGGCCGCCGTGAGGTACTCGGACCGGGTGAAGTCGCCGTCGTCGTCTGTGGTGGAGGCGCGGGCCAGGGCCGCGATGGCCAGACCGCCGCCTTGGCGGTAGGCGGCTTGGTACCGGCTGGTGCGTACGCAATCCTGCAGCGGCGCGGTGATCACCCGCTCGTCCAACTGCTTCGTGAGCGCGTCGAAAATGCCCGTGTAGAAGTAGCCGTCGGACGAGCGGAACCGCATCAAGAAGTCCGCACCCCACAGCGCCTCATCGCGCAAACGCGCGCCCAGAACCCGAACGAGGGCTGGATGATGAGCGACGAGTTGATCCCGCGCAACAAGCATCGCCCAAGCACACAAGGGAATCTGCTGCGGACTCATCGTCGAGGTGTAGGTCAAATGGGACAGGAACTTGCTGGTATCCCCACTGGCATCCAGCCAACCACCGCGCGCGTCCACCGTCGTACCGGATGAGTCATCCCAGCGCCGGGCGGCGCGATCCTTGCGATCGATCTCCCCACTGGAGCGCATGGCCTTGAAATACGCCAGTACGTCGGACATCGTCTGCCGCTGAAGGCGTTCCGGTCCGATCACGAACGACTCCGACTCCAAGTGGATGCCGTCGGCAACTACCCCGACCGTGTACGTTCCAGCCGCGAGGTGGTCCGGCAGCGGGATCCGCGCGTACGGGCCGCCGGTCCAGCCGGGCACACGCTGGATCGGGCCTGGTCGCAGGCTCACGGTTCCGTCGGGACCAACGAGTTCGGCGGTGAGCGGCCCGTCCGGTACGACGGCGATCACGGCTCGCCCGGATTCGCTGCCGTAGCCGAGGTGCGACACCAGAATCCCCGGAGTCTCGTGGTCCCTTGAACGCACAACCGCACCTGCCTTCCCAATTCGGCAAGGCGTACCGGCCTTGCAAGTTGCTGCAGTTTGCTGGCCAGGAAGGCCGGCAGGAGCGAGAGTAGCTGCCAAGGTCATCACGTTCGATCCCGTCCGATCGTAGAGGTGAGGCAGTTATGCATCGACCGGCAGCCACATCGCCCGCGTCGCCAGGTATTCACCTGAGCAGCTTCCCCGAGCCCCAGGTCGTCGGGTCGGCGGGCACCTAGCCACCGAATAAGACGCGCGGTAGCTGGCGCTGAGCCCGCTGCCCTCGCCCCACCACGCGACTTGTCGCGTGCCGTCACCCCGCGATCAGTCGCGGTCGCAGCGCGGATGTCACCACCGCGCGTTCCGCTGTCCGGCAAGTTCCGGTCACGGCGGCAGCCTGCCCGCACGCAGGCCAGTACTTCGATGGAGGAGTAACCGTGAAGAAGTTCCTTGCCGGTTTGAGCGCCGCCTTGCTGGTGGTCGCACTCACCGCCGGCCAACCAGCCTGGGCGGTGCCACCCACCCCGTCCTTCCCGGCGGCGATCGATCCGTACTCGCCGCCCACCACGCCCGGGTGTGATCCGACCGCAAAGCCTGGTGTCGTTGACTTCCTGGAACTGCTGCAGGCCGAATACGGCCGGAGCAGTCTGGGCATTGTCCGGCGTTGTGACGACGGCGATGCGAGCCATCACCATGAGGGCCGTGCGCTCGACTACCCGTTCAACGCCAACCTGCCGTCGCAGCTGACGCAGGCCACCGAACTGCTCGCCTGGCTGCTGGCGACCGACCAGCACGGCAACCGGCATGCCCTGGCCCGTCGGCTGGGCATCTCGTACATGATCTGGAACAGCCACATCTGGTCGGCGTCCAACCCATCAGCCGGCTGGCAGGACTACGACCGGTCGAACCCCCACACCGACCACATTCACTTCAGCTTCAGCTGGGCGGGTGCGCGTAGGCAGACGAGCTGGTGGACCAGCGGCAGCAGTGACCGGGCGGCCGAGAGCGTCAACGGCGACCAGTACGACGATGTGCTGGCCGTTGATCCCGGCAACGTGTTGCGGCTGTTCCCGGGCAACTCCTCGGGCACGTTCGGAGCCTCGTCGCCGATCGGTCCCGGCTGGAGCTCGGCGTACAACCGGATCGCGGTAGGGGACTCGAACGCGGACGGGGCCGCCGACATCGTGGCGACGTCAACAGACGGCAAGTTGCACTACTGGCACAACTCCGGCAGCGGAACGTTCTCCAAGCTGGCCAACTCCGGTGTGGGCTGGACGTCGATCGAGTGGTTCGCGATGGTCGACATCAACCGCGACAACCGGGCCGACATCGTCGGGCGCGATGGCGGCTTCCTGTACTGGTACCCGGGCAAGGGCGCGGGCGCGTTCGGCGAGCGCATCAAGATCGGCGAGGGCTGGGCGACGTATCCCGAGTTCGCCGGCGCG
>NZ_JBHLTC010000034.1:0-32996 GCF_042434725.1 Kribbella deserti
CCTGTCCACCTACCTCTACACCGACGCCAACCCCATCAACCTCACCGACCCCGACGGCCGGGAGACACGCACACCTGTAGTCGCAGGCCCTGCGCGCCGGACGCCAATCGCCGCTGGCCCTGAACAGCGGGAGCCTATTGCCGTCGGCCCAGTGGCGGGGTCGAACAAGCCGCGGGCCGAGACGGTTTTCAGCGCGGATATTGATTTCCGGCAGCGGGCTCAGGCGGTCGTAGACTTCGCCAAGACGCACAATGGAAGAGCTCTTTACCGCAAGGAGGCATGGCGGAACGATGGCCGGGGCGGCACAGCCAAGCTGCCTTCCATGACACCAGGAGGACAGCCCATTGTTTACCATTCCTACGACATTTTCCCGACCAGAGGCGACGTTCGCCGAGGTGAATACCGGGTGTTGATGGGGAGTGACGGCTCCGCCCGGATCACTACCGGCCATTACGCGCCAGGGAGCTTCCAATTCATCGGTCCAGCACCTGCAGGAACTCCGGTAGAGGCGGAAATCAAGCCTCGTACCCAAACTAACCGGACGGGTCCCGGGGGAGGTCACGCAATGAACGTCGGCCTCATCCTCTGGACCGTTATCGAAGGTGCCTACGACCGTCAGCAGCAAAGAAGGCGAGAGAACTTCGGACAGGATCTGAGGAACTGGGCAGCTGACATGGATGCTCGCGCAGCAGGCACCTTCTATCCGCCACCGCACACCCCGATGAGCCTGACCAACCCCGGCTCGGTACCAATCGTCGAAATCGGTGGTGGCACTCTCTGATCTCACCGAGTAAATCGCCGGCTGGGTGGGAATCCCCGCCCAGCCGGCCGCTGGCTCTACTGGCGCGTCGATAAGCTGGTACTGTGGCTGACGGATACGATGGGACCTAGAAGACCTGTCTCAACCAACCCGCGTGATGGCCAATCCCGGTCCACATCGACACCCCGCGGATCTTGCGACAGTCACGGACTTCCTGGCACGCCGGGGCGACTCATCCCCTGTTGCCGCGGCGAAGCAATTGCGTCCGCAGGAGCGAGGGCAGACCGAGAAGGCGATCATCTTGGCGGTGCCCGAGGCGCGCGACGCCGGTCTGGCGGACTTCCTCTTCTGGAGATCGCTGACCATAGCGCTCGCAGTGGCGTTCATCGTCACCGTGCCAGTCAACGCATGGCTGATCTCCCGAGGCCGCGGCCACGCTCTCAGCGGAACCCGCGACGCCCATGCGGCCGCCGGTGCAAACAGCAACAGCACTCGCTGAGTTACCTCACTTAGCGGGACGTCGACCATGGCCGTGGCCCGCCAGGCCAGAGCCGCCAAGTGGACCTCGTGATCGGTGCCAGGGTAGTCGCGTGACCTACCAGTGGGCGGGTTTGGTGGCGGGGCCGTTCGGTCGGGCGAAAATGGCGGGCGGTGACTATTTCGTGGGCGACGTCGAGCTTGCGGTTGCTGTCTTGGGAGTAGCGCCTCAGCACGTCGAACGCGCGATCGGGCTCTAGTTCGTAGCGTTCCATCAACAGACCCAGCGCCTGCCCGATCACCCGGTTGATGTCAATGGCGACCTGGAGCGTCTCGGCTTCTCGCTGGGCGTGCGCGGCCTCAGCCTCGGCGTGTTGGCGGGCTTGCTCTTCCAGGGCGACCACTCGCTGCGCTGACAGGCGCAGTTCCAGCTCATCCATCACGACATCAGCCAGGTCGCCGAGTGTGGCGATCTGATCGATAGTTGCCCAGCGGGGTTCGGTGTCAATGACGCACAGGGTGCCGAGATTGTGTCCGTCGTGAGTAGCCAGCGGGATACCCAGGCCAGAACCGCAGAGCCAGCGAACCAGTCATCAACGTGTTGACAAGGGTGCGCGGTCCACGGCGGCATCAGAGATCTCCCACGGCTCGCCTTGTAGAATGGCCGAGGCACACAGACCTCGTTCGCGGTCAATCTCGCTGGACTCCAGGCCGTGGCGGGACTTGTGCCAGATCCGGTCACTGTCGACCTGACTGACGATCGAGATCGGGACGTGGAGATACCGGGCAGCCAGGGCATTGATCCGGTCGAAGGCGTCATCGGGCGGGGTATCGAGCACGTCATAGCGGCGAAGCGCGGCAAAGCTGCCGGTCTTCGTCGCGCGGAATCAGGTTGTCCATCGTCACTACTCTGGGGTCCTTCGTCTCACACAACCTGACCAGCTGCCGCTGCCTGAGGGATTCCGGCTGCACAACCCTTGGGGCACGTCCACAGCTAGTCAGCGCTGCTGACCTTCTCATGTCGCTGTTGCTGGGTGGCCGTTGTGACGGGTCGGCCGGATCAGGTGGTCAGATGCACGCAAGGTTGACCGGCTCTCCTGTCGGAAACTGCTCGGCCACCTCGGCCACCTCGGCCACCTCGGCCACCTCGGCCACCTCGGCCACCTCGGCCACCTCGGCCACCTCGGCCACCTCGGCCGTCTGGGGTGTCGGGCCGAACAGCAGCCGCGGGGACAGCGGTCGCACGCTCCGATGCTGCTGGCCTCCAGGCCGGCCGCAGCACTGACACCTGGCCCAGGTGGACGTGGATCGCCTCCGACTTGGGCAACATGGCGGGGATCGAGTGCTCGACCGGACGTGTGCAGCCAGTGCGGCGTACATCTCGCCGGCGATGGTCGCGCCATGGCCGAGGTCGCGTTTTCGGCGTGCTAGGCCAGCTCGCCGTACAGCCGGGCGACATGGGAGGTATCCGCTCTGGCGTTCGTACGGGGTCGTCCGACTTGTATCTCGCTCACTCCCGCCGGTGAGGCAGCAGGCCGTTTCCGTACTCCGCCGGCGGACTCGAAGTCCGGGCCGTTGCTCCTGTGTGACCAGGGTTTAGTAGAACATGCCTCTGACGCGTTCGGCCTCTACTGTGACCGACGCACCGGGTGGTTCCCGCAGGCCCTGATGCCAGTGGGCCAACGACCCAGTCCACGAGGGGGCACCCCACCGACAATAGCGCGACGCGCGCACTCGCGCTCAACACGAGAGGCAGGTGAGAAGTACATGACGAAACGCACACCACCACCGACCAAGGCCATACCGAGGATGGGAACTGAGCCCCCCGACGCCACCCCGACCACCGTTACAGCCACGGGCCTGGAAACCGAGACCGGGCTGAACCGGGAGGTCCGCCCAGGTAGTGGTGCGGTTGAGACCGACCCGTACGCGGGATGGAAGCACTACCGGCCAGACGACCCCGTCATCTTGAGAATCGTGGAGAAGTGGAAGCCATTGGCTGACGACGTGCTAGCCCAGATCGCCCGCATTCTGCGCATGTAAACAAAGCTGTCAGCCGAACCCCATTTAGTGTCCGGCTGACGGCGGCATTTACGGGCCAATCCATCACGATCAGGCCCTGATCGATCTTTCGAGTGGCGAGCCCGAAGAATGCGAGACTCGCCACGCCCGGCGGCTGGGGAGGTGGCGAATCGCCGTCATCCCCAGCCGAGAACACGCTTGTTAGGGGCCGCGATCGATTGGAGGTTCGGTGTCGCTGGGGCTCGACGGCGCCACGATCAGGTGTCTTGTGCGGGCAGGGGTGAGGAGGTTGCCGACGGCAAGCATGGGTGTGCTGGTCGCTTCCATGATCGGTTTGGCCACGGCAAAGACGCGCTGAGCCAGTTGCTGGACCTTCTGTTCGACGTCTCGCGGGTCTATCGATCTGATCCAGTCGGGGATGAGGTCGAAGGCTGGCTCGCGGAGGATGCCGTGCGGTTTGACGATCAGGTACTCCACCGACATAGCCTCGATTTCGAGCAGTTCCTGACTCTCGATCTTGTTGGCGGCGCCCTCTAGGTAAGAGCTGTGCATTACGAGATGGGCGACCTCGTGAGCCAGCATCGAGACGGCCTCGGCATCGTTGAAGTCCTCGCTGACAATGACGACGCTTTCGTCGTAGTCGATAACGCTGGCAAGGTCCGGTGGCGAGAGCCGCTCTCTTGCTGCGTGGAAGCCCAGGCCTTGGGCGATGGACGAAAGCCTGCTCCAGAGGCCGTCAGGAACCGGACCTGCACGGCGACCGTCCAGGGTGACCGGCAGCGGCTGGCCGAAGGTCTGGGATACATCCCAGTACTCGATGACCTTGAGCGCTGAGCGGTCGTCGTGCTGCTCGCTGGAGCTGGCCTGCGTATTCGACAGGAGTTGGATGGCCTTCTCATCCACGTCAATGTGCCTGCCCAGTTCATGCCACTCGCCGGCGCTAGCAATGCGTGTCGCGTCAGGGCGTTGGGTCGCGATCAGCACCAGGTTCTCAAATTCTTGCTTCGGGAAGGCGACTGCGGCATCGAGCCAACCACGCCACTGGTCGCCTGAGTTCAGGCTGCGCAACTGCTCGCGGACTTGCTGCTTGAGCGCTTCGGCGCGTGCAACTCCGTCATCGGTCGGCATCGCCACGCTCCATCTGTTGCCGCGCAACGTCAGAGTGGGTGCGGTTCCGGCGGTTGTTCGAGGGCGGCGCCGGTGAGGGCCTCTCGACAGTTCGAGCGGCGCGATAGCCGATCGAACACCTCTGACCATCTGTCCTGGGCGTCACTGGCCGAGCAATCGATCTGGAATCTCTGGTGGGCGCGGGGCTTTCGCTCTGCCCGCGCTTCTCTGGGGTCTCCATGAGCACTCAACGGCTAGAACGAATGCGGCCTAACAAGGGGATAGCGACCCTGTCTGACGCGCCGGCTCGATCGCCTCACTGAATCGGTTGACGGCCACCTAACCTAGGGACGTCTAGGGACGCCTTGTGTTAATCTCGCGAGGACGACTAGGGACTTCTTGGAAGTTCAGGGCGGGAGATCGGGTGAACGAGACGCTCCGGCGCGCACTGGTCGAAGCGCGATTCACTGAGCGCGACCTGGCGGCTCGGCTCGGGGTGAATCCACGGACTGTGCGGCGGTGGCTGGAAGGGCGCCTCCCCTACCCACGGCGGCGCGGCGAAGTGGCGAGCCTGCTCGGCCTCGACGAGGGCACTATTTGGCCAGAGGTTGAGGGGTCGACAGCTTCGACGTCAAAGCCCGCCGGCGTAGTGGCGATCTATCCATATCGGAGTGGAGTTCCCGAAGACGCGTGGGCCTCGTTCCTCGGCCGAGCGCAGTACGAAGTCAACATCCTCGCTTACAGTGCGGGCTTCCTTGTCCAGCAGCAAGAAGTGCTGGACGTCCTGAGGGAGCGGAGCGTTTCGGGAGTCAGAGTGATGATCGCGCTGGCTGATGGCGAACGGACAGACCGCGACGGCATTGCCGCGGCCGAAGGCAAAGATGCGCCTGTCGCGGCAAACATTGGAGCTTCGGTCGAGCGCCTCAAGCCGATGGTCAGGGATGGCCACGCCGAGCTGCGCCTTCACAGCACCGTACTTCCACACTCTCTCTATCGAGCCGATGACCACGTGCTCGTCAATCAGCACGTCTACGGGTTTCCGGCCGCTCGCTCACCGGTCTATCACGTTCAGAAAGCAGGCAACGGAGAGCTGTTCGACACCTACATGTCTGGCTTTCGCCGCATCTGGGACGGTGCAGTCCCGTTCTCCGAATGACCTCCAACCCATCGTGAAGACGTCCTGAGATGTCTGCAGGAGTCCTGTGCCGTCCTGACGTGAACGTCGTAGCGTCAGGTATGTGATCAAAGCGAACGATGCTCGCCACATCGCCCGCAGCCTGCTGAAATCGGAGCTGCCGCGACGCTGGGCACACACAAAGCGAGTAGCGCGAAATGCGCGCTCACTGGCTCAGATCCTCGGGGACGACGCTGAAGTCGTCGAGACCGCGGCCTGGCTACACGACATCGGCTACGCCTCAAGCGTCGCGTCGACGGCATTCCATCCAGTTGATGGTGCGCGGTACCTACGCGATGCCCTGGGTGCTTCGCCCTTGGTCTGCCAACTCGTGGCTCATCACACCGGCGCCAGTGTGGAAGCGGAAGAGCGAGGAATGGCTGCGGTCGTGGAGGAGTTCCCGACCCCGCCGATGAATCTCTTGGATGCGGTTACGTACTGCGATCTGACCGCCAGCGTCGACGGGGCCAAGACCACGGTGGACTCTAGGCTGGCGGAGATCTTCATTCGGTACTCACCGGATCATGTGGTCCATCAGTCGATTACCCGTTCAGCGCCGACGTTGCTGAGATCTGTCTACCGCGTCGAGGCGCGGCTGGCTGCAAGCTCAGTCAAAGTACGGGTTGGAGGGTCGCTCGAGATAGTGGTCAATCCGTCGCCGCATTGACCGATCCATCGGTAGGTCAGCCAGTCTGGAGGTAGCGATCCAGGACACGTCGGTGCTCTCGTCGCTGGGAGTTGGATGACCATCCCGCTGGCGACCCGTGAGCAAGATCGAGAACTCTTGCCTGGCCTCGCCGTTGCTCGTGTAGAAGATGATGTGTTTTGGGTCGGTGTAGATGCCGACCACACCGGTGATCTCGCAGACGATCCCGGTCTCTTCCAGCGTTTCGCGGACACCAGCCTGGGACATCGATTCGCCGAGGTCGATGGCGCCGCCGGGCACGGCCCAGTTGCCGTTATCGGAGCGGCGGATCATCAAGATCTCGCTGGCCTCGTTCTCTACGACCACGTTGACGGACGGCACCATGCTGTTCGCAGGCGGCGCTGTTGGGTCGTCGTAGTAGTCGATCCGTTTCGGCATCAGTCCTCCGGTATCGGTTCGGCGTCGTCCCACACGCGCTCGAAGCTGTCCAGATAGATGCTGGCGAACTCCCCGCCGGCAAGTTTCCGCAGATGCCACACTGGAGCCTGCGACGCGCCGACGCCATAGACATGGGTGTTGATCATGATCTGGTCGTCAGCGCGATAGAGCGAGTTGTAGAGGACCGTGCGGTGCGCACGAAACTCGATGCCGTCGACGTTACGCAACGGCTGATACAAGACGAGCGCATTGCGGATCTTGGCCGCAAGAGCGTCACCGAGCCCCTCTTGTTCGCCTCGCTCCGCGATGTATCGATGGTTCTGATCGCCGAGCAGGATCCGGACGCGACTACCCGCCTCCGCCTTCTTGCGGAAGACCTTCAGTAGCCCAGCATCTTCCGCAAGAAACAGACCCGCGTACACGAGAACGCCGATCTCCTCATTGGCGCTCTCAAAGAGGCGCCGCCAGACGTCCCGAGGAACCTCTGAACGATGGGGATAGACCGCGACCAGTTCGCTTTCCGACGCCGCAATGACCTGATCGCGGGCGAGTGCGTCGGGCCACAGGTAGCCCTCGTCGACACCCAGCTTGCTCGACAACGCATACCTGTGACGCCGGTATGGCATCCGGCCATTGACCCAACGCTCGACCGTCTTGACGTCGACTCCGAGGTCGGCTGCGAGCCTGATGGCCGTCAGCCCGTTCTCGAGAATCGCAGCGCGTAGTCGCTCGTTGGCCATGGACATAACCTATGACATCTTGGGACGTCTTCCGTTGAACCGGGACGTCCAGAAGACATTCGGCCACGTCATTTCCGCGTCCCGCCTCCGTCGTGCACTCTCTGGGGAAACTGGGGAAGGACATGCCATGACGAGGCGAGCCAGATACCGCTTCGGGATCAAGATAGACACGGAGGAGGTCGGTGCGGCGCCCGTGCTTCATGTAGGCGGGTGCGATGTGCCCTGAGACTGACCGCAGGCCCAACCTGAGGCTTCGCCGAGCGCGAGGTGACCTGTCACAGGCGCGCCTGGCGGAGTTGGTGAATGCCGAGATTCTCCGCGCGACCGGTCGCCTTGGTGCTATCGGCCCGAAGTCGATCTCCGACTGGGAGCGAGGTTGGTACACGTGGCCGGATGCGCAGGCCCGGGCCGCCTTGTGCGCTGTTCTCGGTGCGCCGGACCCTGAGGCGCTCGGCTTCGAGAACCGGAGGCTCAAGCGCTCGGTCGACCCGCCACCTGGAATCGACCCGGAGCTCTGTCTGGACATGGTGAGTCTTGCCCGAGGTTCCGCGACGCTGGTCGACGATCCTTCGCTGTGTGTCGCGGTGCCTGCCGGCCGAAAGTTCCCGGGTGCCGGGCTTGCTGCTGCGCTGGTACCTCAGGATGCTCGCGATGGGATTCAGTCATCGCGTCACGCATTGGCGAGGCTGGCCCGCGCCGATCGCCGGACGGCGGTGCTGGCTCACAATCCCGGGGGAGGCGTGCTCGTCGCCGACGGTCGCGAGTATGCCGCGACGTCTGTTCGGGAGTCGGCGCCGCCGCCGATTCCCGATGCCTACCGCCTAGACGACCTCACCATCGGCATCATCTGGGCCGTCAGTAACACCGACGCGGCCGTCCTCGCTGATGACGCCGCGTTGGACTCGTACCAGCGATCGCTAGCTCATTACTCCGAGACGTCGACATCATCTGCAACGCTCAGCGAGGCTCCGATGCTCGGCGACCTCTCCAGGCACTGGCTTGGTTCGTACTTCTGTGCGGGTCACATCACGCGACATCTGGCCCGCCTTACGGGCGAGCCCTTGTTCTGGACTCGTGAACAGCGTGGTGAAGAAGCGGCTTCATGGCTCCTGTGGGCCCACAAACTCGAGTACCTCCGCAATACCGCCAGTAGGTACGCCGATGCGCGGCGCGCCTTCTGCATCCCGGAGCACGAAGTCCGCAGTTCGCCTAAGTACGAGCGGATCCTGCTACTTCTCGCACTAGCCTTGATGGAGGCCTTCAACATCGAAACGCAGGTCACCGCTGACGCTCACTTCGGCGAGATCGAGGGCTTCGTTCTCGCCGATGACGTGATCGTCGCAAACTGGCTCCGCGCTCCGAGCATCTGGTACGTCGACGCCGGCGCACCGCCTTCTCGGTGGGCCACCTACCGCGAGATCGCTGATCACACGGCGGCCGACTCGATCATCGAGCACCCCACCCCGGTCGGCCGCCTACAAGCGATGGCTGCCTACCTGGAGATTCCATGGGGGTGGCTCGTGGCGCGCTGCTGTGAGGTGGCCTCGGCTGGAGTAGATGGTCTCGCACGTCCCCGTAGCCGGCTTCTCTCCACCGAGGGCCTCACCAGGGCACTTCACTTCACCGCTCAACTCGGTGGACGCGAACCAGGCAAGAATCTTTGATGCCGACGTTAATGAAAGTCGAGGACGCTGGTGATCGTTGAAGGAGTAGGTCATTCGGGCGTCGAGGGTTCGCCGAAGGTAAGTAGAGGGACGTCGTAGAGGTTGGGCTGACGGACCCGTGTCATGGCTGGTCCGACGACCTCGACGACGTACATCTCAGTGAGGAATTGAATCTTCGCGCCGAGTAGATGACTGGTGTGCGCGGTGGCAGATTGTGCCTTTAACCCGACTGACACATGAATGTGGGGAAGAACTGTGTCAGTGGCCTCGTCGTAGGCAAGGGTTCCGCCACCGATCGCTTCAATGTTCTTGAGGTGAACCTGAGACCAGACGGGGGCGTTCGGGTCTTCGAGCCTCTCGCAGGTGCCGACTAGTTGAGCGTCACGCATTCCGGCTATGAACATCGGGATGTAGCCTTGCCGGACGTTGTGTTCGCGGCAGAAGTCGGCAAGCGCCGTGTAGAAGTCGTCGCCATGGTCGAAGTGGACGCAAAACGTCCTGCCGATGGTCGTCTCGGTAGCGCGCAAAATTTCAACCTTTCTGGGCTGAGTAGTTGTGGCAAAGCTAGCTCAACAACCTCTCGGATCGCCATCGCAACCTGCGGCCGAATGACTCCTCTCCGCGCCGCGACTGCCTTCCGGAGGGAAATCAAGGACCTGATCCAGGACTCCTGAATTGGCATATCCAGGTTCTTTCTCCACCCAACCAGCGGTCGGATTGATCAACGGGTGGGAGAACTTGTGACAAGAGTTTGATTGCAGCACTTCCACCTCCTGGCAGAAATCGGCAGCTGTAGAGGTGGAGAGAGCGATGAATAGGTGGGGAGAACACGCGGCCGGATTGCGTTCAGCGTTGTCCGACAGCGACCGGCCGCAAAGTGACCTCGGGCAGTTGATCCGGTCCGCGGCCGCGGGGGAATGGCTGGGTACTGCGGCGAATGAACTCGCGGAGGCCATCGAGCACCACGTGGTCCGGCCCCTGCCGAGCCGGTTGCGATCCGGGCTCGGTCGCGATGAAGCCGAGCAACTGGCTCGTGTCCTGGCGTGGGCGGCGTCGCGCGAACTGGCTGCGAAGCCCCCGAGCCGCGGAGTGAGCTGGGGATACCTGGCGAACCTGGTCCGTTGGCGAGTCGCGGACGCCGTACGCGCGGAGGCCCTGCGGCGCCACCGTCACACCGTGGTCGCGGTCCTGCCCGAACGTTCGGGCACCCCATTGGTGGAGCCGTTGGGAGACAACCTCGACCGGATCGCCCAAGAACTTTGCCGTGAGGGCCTGCCTCTTGCCTCGGCCCGTCGGCTGTTGCTGGTGGCCACGGACGGACCGCGGTTCGAGCGGGCCGCGATCGCCGCGCGGCTGACCGGATGTGGAGTTGATCGCAGTCAAGCCGATGGGATGGCTTGGCTCCTCCGTGGAGGCGCGATCCACCGGTCGGCGCTATATCGACTCGCCATGGGGGAGCCGCCTGCGGTGGTATTCGCCGACGCGGTCGTACGCCGTTGGGTTAAGGCCGCTGCGGGCCGCGATCCCGGGTTCCGGGCGGGCCGTACGGGCAAGGCCGTTGCCCGGACGGCTCCCGGCAACCTGTCCCCCTCCCTGCAACGGACGGCCTAACCATGGCGGAGGATGCGAGCGAGCGTCTGATCGAGGCGAACGAGGAAGCACTTCGTTTCTACCTAGCGGTGTTTCGTACATCGGCGTGGTCGCAGGACTACCTGGCAGAGAGGCGCTTGGACCGCCTGACCCAGACCGGCCAGGAGTGGCACATCGGGTACGCGCCCGACTCGTGGTCCGCGCTGATCGACCACCTCCGCCACCATCGGTTCACTGATGAGGACATTCTGGCTGCGGGGCTGGCGGTACCGACCCAACGCGGATACCTGATCGACCGCTTCAGGGACAGGCTGATGTTCCCGATTCGGGATCTGGGCGCGCGGACGTTGGGCTTCGTAGGACGAGCGCATACGGCTCTGCCGAAGTACGTGAACACCAGAGCCACCACGGTCTTCCGGAAGAGTGAACTGCTCTACGGACTCTCCGAGCAGCGGGATGCCCTGCAGGCTGGCGCTATCCCGGTCTTTGTCGAAGGGCCTAGCGACGTACTGGCCATCGGGTCGCTCGTGCACGACGGGCCACAACGCTGGGCCGGCCTCGGACTTTGCGGTACGACGCTCACGCCGCGGCACCTTGATGCCGTGCGGGAAGTGTCCTCGTCGGAGATGGCTATGACCGCGTTCGATGGGGATGTCGGTGGGCGGGCGGCGAACAGGCGGGCCTTTCCGCTCCTACTCTCGCGGTTTGCAGAGGTGCGGGCGACCGAGACGCCGCGAGGCCAGGATCCGTCGTCGTTATATGCGGCGGAGCGAGGCGACGAAGTGCTGACCGGAGTACTCAACTGGTGTCGCCCGCTGGCCAGTCTCCTGATCGATGACGAACTCAGGCGGTGGGCGAAGGTCCTGGATCACATCAGCGGCAAGATCAATGCCGTACGGGCGGTGGCACCCATCGTGGCTGGGCTGCCGAGAGGTCAAATCGCCTACGAGGTGGCGAGACTGACCAGGACCTTGTCCCTCGATCACGACCTCGTGACCCTGGAGCTTGCCGAGGCGGTCTCAGCGACAGTGTCCAGGGACCACTCTCGTCGGCAGGGCGGGTCGGCCACTGGCGCGGTGCCGCCTTGCGATCCGCCGCTGATTTAGCCGCCGCTCGGTTAAGTGCAAGCCGACGGCACGCCAGCCGTTGATGCGGCATGACCAAATCACGAGGCCAGATGAACTGGCTGCTCAGGTACTACCGGTTCCAAGCTCGAGTCACACTTCGGATGCTCGCCGCGACGCGGATTCTGCACCCTCAGGTGTGTGCGTCGCTGCTGCGCCGGTTGGAGGGTCGCCGGTGAAGCACGGTTCCCGCTCCAGCCTAGTCGTCCCGATTGTCACGGGCGTCGTAGTCGCCCTGCTCCTGATCGCCATCGTCGTCGCGAGTATCAGGAAGGCCTCGCAGCAACCGTCCGACGGTCCACGGCCGACACCTAGCGGCACCGTCACCCCCGAAGAGCGCCGGCTCGGCGGTGGGCGAATCACCCCCGGACATCCGCCGCCCGAGGCCTGGATCGTGCCCGATACCGCTGATCCCCGGCGCGCGGCGGAGGCCTTCGCCCGGGCGATCTGGACCTACGACACCACCCTGCACACCTGGGCGGAGTGGCGGGAGGCCGTGAGCGCTTTTGCTGCGCCGTTGGCTCCACCCGCATCGGGAGAGGTCGCTCGCAGCATGTTGCCGCTGTGGCCGCAGTGGGAGGAGACCGTTCGCCGTGGTGGCCGCGCAAGGGTGAGGTCGGTGCGAGCTGTGGTCACGCCGGAGCTTGCTGCGCTTCGGCGCGATCAGCGGGCACCGCTGGGCTGGAACGGATTCTGGGTTACTGGAGATGTCGTGACCGCCGCTGAGGGGCGCGAATACCCAGCTAGGCGGGAGGCGACTGTCTCGGTGGTCTGCGTGCCGAAGTGCGGCTTCTGGTCAGCATCGGCGGAGCGCCCGGGATGATTCGCGTCCTGGCGATCTCGCTCGTCGGCCTCGGCCTGGTCGGGGCGCTGTTATCGCCCGTTGCGATTGCGACGCTGCCGTCATCGGTGTGCGCTGATGTGAAGCTGAGCGGGCCGCTGGACGCCGAGCAGCGCAGCAACGCGGCCGTGATCGTCGGGGTGGCGACGCGGCGGGGGATGGGCGAGGCCGGCGCGGTCATCGGAGTGATGACCGCGTTGACCGAGTCCTCACTTCGCAACCTCGAGTACGGCGACGCGGCCGGTCCCGACTCGCGCGGCCTGTTCCAGCAGCGCGACGGCTTGGGTCCACTCGCCACAAGGATGAGCCCTGCCGGCGCGGCAGGGCTCTTCTTCGATGCCCTCACGACGGTCGCCGGTTGGCAGGCCATGCCTCCGTGGCAGGCGGCCCAGGCCGTCCAACGCTCAGCCTTCAGCGACGGCTCGAACTACCGCCGCAACCACGACCTGGCTCGCGGCATCGTCTCAACGACGGACCTAACTGCTGGCGGCTGCTCGGACAGGTGGCTACCTACGTCCGACCGTGCCTTGCCTGGCGCGGATCAGGCAATCGCGCGAGCACGGGCGCTCGTGGGCTCCCGTGGCTACTACCAACTCTGTGCCCGCCTGGCCGCCAACATCTGGGGCCGCCCGCGCTCCGGCTACTACTCCGCCGCCACCCAATGGCAACACATGCAAGCCATCGGCCAAGCCCACCCCGGCGACCGAAACCCACCCGCCGGCGCCCTCCTCTTCTGGGACACCGGCGGCCCCTACGGCCACGTCGCCGTCTACATCGGCAAGGGCCACATCGTCTCCAACGACATCCACGACCAACACCCCGGCCAAGGCGGCGTTTACCTCGCCGAACTGGAGACTATTGAGGGCACGTGGGCCGCCACCTATCAAGGATGGTCACCGCCGATCTATCGCAACTGAATGCTGTTGTCGGCAATTAAGCATCCTCTTCGTTCGCTATCCCTCCGAGCAAGATATGGCTACTGCGAGATCCCCCATCGCTGAGCTGCAACAGACTGGGGTGGTCCATAGCGACAGCTCTCAGCGCCTGCAACGCCAACTGCATGGCGCGGATGGCCTGCGCATGCTCCTCTGGCTTGAGGCCGCTGGAGCCGTGCACGACTTGACTTCGAAGTTCATACAGATCGCTCAGCTCTCTCCTCAAGGCCTTCCGGCTTGCGACGTCAGTACCGAGGAGCCACGCCATCGATCCACAAACTCGCAATCCGGTCTCCAGCTTGGATCCGAAAAGGTTCTCCCACACCATCACTGAATCGATGAGAATGTCTTCGGACATGTTTCTCTCGCCAAGTGCGAGGAGCGCTCGCCGAACCGCTATTTCCACCTTCTTCATTGGCAGGGAGAGAACCTTGTGGCCGTGAGTTCTCCAACCGTCGACCTGGTCGACGGACAGCCGACGGGGGACGAGCTTGGAGTTCCGGTGCGCCTCCCGCCAGCTCATTTTGGGGCTAGTTTCGAACGGGTGGAAGGTCGCCTGCCAGCTCACGACTACCAAAAGTGGGCTTTCAGCGGTCGCTAGGGCTAGTGCAAGGCGTAGCAGCTCAACCTTCTCATCGAGTTTCATTTGCATTGCCCGCAGGTCCATTGGCCATTCGTCTTTGAATGACTGGCGGTGAATCTTGAAGTCCATCGTGGTCTCGAGGACAACATCGCCTGCGTAGTCAATCTGGATTGAGTCGCCCTCTGGCGTTTCGCCAGAGAGCTTGCCACCGATGCCTAGGTGGCTAGTGAGCCAACCATCTCGCTCGTCGACGCTCCGTAAGAGGGAATCGGTGAAATCGACGACAATTGATGTATCTGGTAGCTGCACGCCGGTGAGTCCAACCCGAACAGGCACCTTCACCGTCTTGCCCAGCGCAATCTTGCGGAAATCGCGGAGAACGCCGACGAGTCTCTCCGCGGTTGCCTCTTCAGACGGATATTCGGTATCCAGCCGCGCGAGGCACCAAGCAGCATTGATGAGCTTTTCGCTCAAGCCCCATAGTTGAATTGTGCCGCCGGTGCCAGGGCTCATGTATGGGCCTGAGTGCCCGGAGTGTTCGCTCACATCAGGGAAGAGTCTATTCAGATCGTCATCCTGTAGAACTGCAGCTTCGAATTCTCTATTTGATGGATTGGTGAATATGGAAGCGGCGAGCTGAGCGCCCATCATGGGATGCCCGCCGGGCAAGAGGAGTAGCGCGTAACAGTCGCGTAGTAGACGCAATAGATGCAGTGCCAGTGAGTCAGCGGAGGTCACGGTTGCAAAATAGGCTCCGGCCATCGCTCGCAGGGTGACTGCCCACGACGAACCGTTCGCCATCGCCGGGCAGCCGAGCCGCGTGGCTACGGCGCTCATTTTTAGAATCTCGTGGTCGAATTCATTGCCGATCGGCAGGATGCTGTCCAGTGCGTCCAGCACTGCGAGTTGCTGCGGAAGCAATTCTTCGAACGTCAGCGAGGTCTTGCCCTGATGCTCATCGGCGGCCAGGAGGTAGGTCAGGCAACGCTGCCCTACGAGGTCGACCACTCGGCTCCACTTTTCCTCGGTCATGTCAGGCAATCTAGCCATACGATTGCGGCTGACGAAGACGTCGCCGGAACCGCTGGCAGCGGTCCCGGGCCTGTCCAGCGTTCCGAGGTAGTGATCCTGGCCAGCGCTGCGTGTCCTCGCTGTGAGGTCGATGGGTACCGGGCGGCCAGCCAGAGGTGATCAACCTCGCAGAGATCCGCTCGTTGGGGCGTTCGACTCGGCACTGATGTTGCGGGATGAGGACGTACCTGGAGCGCTAGACAGGGGCCTGCCTGCCTGCTTGCGAAGCCGCCCTACTCGATCTTCTTCGCGATTGTTTCCAACGCGGCAACCATTCGCTTTCGCTGAGAGTCTGGCGATTTCGAGGATTCTATATAGGTTCGTGCACTGAGAAGGTCGCAATCGAGCGGGAAGGTGTCGGAGTACTCAGAGCCGTCGTCGCCCTCATAGTCGAACCTTACGGTGATCTGAAGCGGCGTACCTTCTGAGTTGGCGAACTTCCCGCCTGCGCCAGGCTCGCCTACGTAGTAGAGGTTGTCCAGTTCCATGCCGGGCGTAAGGACCGGAATGGGTTTCGAATAACGACGCTTCAGTGGCGGTACGATGCTTGTCTTCGGATCGTCAGGATCAGGTATCTCCGGGTCGAAGGTCACTCTGATATTCCTGGCAATGCTAGGACCATAGTTCTTGATAACCAGCATCATCGAGCCTTGAACGTATGGCGGTTGGCGAAGCTCCGCGGCAACCATGGGCCGACTCCGAGCTTGGCTGTCGGTTCGGCTCCTCCGCAGCGTCCGCATCCCGCTGGTCGCGCCGATAACCGCTGCAGCGGCACCGGCGCCTCCGGCTGTGGCACCAACCCTGGCAGTTGTCCACCAGTGAAAGAAGTCAGCAATCCACGAGAGATCCATATGCACCTCCTGTCTATCGACGGCCGTATCGACGGCTGCGTTCGGAATCCTCTTTAGAACATACATTCGAGCGCCTCGCTACTTCAGGAGGGGGTCGGGGGGTGCGGTCCTGACGTGCGTTGGGTGAGCGAGACGCTGGTCGTGTCCCTCCGAGGTTGCTTGTAGTAGACCGCCGACCGCCTGACTCACCGCCGGGCGATGCGGGAAGCGCGGCGCTGTGGCAAGCCGGCGAGTCGCGAACCGTTGAGGGAGGGCCAGTCGAAAGGCTCTAGGAGGGCTGTCCACTATGTGCATCAGTACAAGGCTTGTCGGGTGCTCGTCGTACGTTCTGATCCAGGATCCGGGAGTCACGCCCAATAGCAATGGATTACCAGGGCTTTCCGCGCTGAAACAGATGGCGGGCGCGCTGGTGACGTTCAGCCTGGTGATCTGTGTTGGGGCCTTGGTGATCTCGGCTGCGGCTTGGGCGCTGGGGTCCTTCAGCGGCAACACGCATTACGCGGGGAAGGGCAAGATTGGCTGCCTGATCGCTGGTGGAGCGGCCATCGTGATTGGGTCCGCGAACGCGATCATCCGGTTCGCCAGCGGCATTCAGATCAACTGAGCCGGCTGGAGGCGGAGGCGATCATGGCGTGGAGCGACTGCATCTTGAACCCGGTCGGCTGCACGATCTCGAAGGTGGGCGATTCGGCTGCGGAAGCGGGCTGGAACAAGCTCACCGGATGGATGGCCCGCGGACTGTCCGACCTGTCCGCGACAGTGTTCGCGGCCTTCAGCACTAGCACCGCTCCGAGGTTCGATCAGGACTGGTGGACAGGAAACCTCGCACTGATGGTGGCGATTTCGCTGCCGGTGCTAGTGATTGTCGTCGTCCTGCAGTGCGTGTCGGCGGTGATTCGCCGAGAACCTGGCGGGTTGGGCCGCGCGCTGGTTGGCGCGTTGATTGGTACGGCTGGTGTGCCGCTGGCGGTTGGCGTTGTGTCGATGACCGGAAAGGCCGTCGACGAGATGTCGCTCGCGATCCTGCGCGATGACGTCACCGCGGACGGGGTTGGCCGGATGTTCGACCTCACGGTGCTACTGTCAGCCGGGTCTGGCGGTGGCTTCCTTCTGCTGGCGATCCTTCTGGGTCTGATCTCGTTGTTCGGCCTGTACTTCGTGATGCTGGTTCGTGAGGTGGCGTTGCTGGCGTTCGTCGTGTTCGCGCCGATTGCCCTTGTGAGCTGGACGTTAGCCGCCACCCGGCATTGGCTGCGCCGCTGGATGGAGATCGTCGGAGCGCTACTGTTCTGCAAAGTCGCTATGGCCGTCATCTTCACCCTCGGTGTCTCTGCAATCGGAGCCTCCGGGCAGGGCAATGCCTCCAATCTCGGCACCTTCCTTGGCGGAACCTTGCTGGTCGCCATGGCGGCCTTCGCACCTATGGCCACCCTGTCGTTTCTGCACTGGGCAGGCGATCAGGGCCACGCGGCGGTACAAGCACTTCAACTGGGCGCTTCGGGCACGGCAGCAGCGAAGGAGCAGGTCGACGCCGCACAGGATTGGAAGGCCGACCACTTCGGAGGTGCCGACGCCGACCACGACCTGATCGACCCAGATGGCGACACCGTGGACTACGACGGCGCTGATGCAGGTACGGCGGCCGACGGTGGAGACGCGGCAGGCCAGGACGACGATGTCACGACGCCCCCTGCAGCCGGGACCGCTGATACAGAGTACGGATCTCCGCCGCCTTCGAGTGGTGGCGATGGTGACGCCGGTAGCCCGATCGCGGTGGCGACCAGCAACGTCGTGGTCAACAGTGACGGCGACTCCGCCACCGTCCCGACGGACCACTCAGCGGATACGACCTCTGGTCGACCGGCCGGTGAGGATGACTGATGGCGGGCACTCTCAGCACACGGTTTCCGCGGCCCGATCGCAAGGCGCTGTTTCTAGGGCTGCGCCCGGCGCAGCTGGCGCTCCTTGTCTTCATGGTCCTGGCCGTCGCTGTCGCGGCCCTGAGCCAGTCGGGAGCCGCCGTACGGTTGTCCGTGTTCGCAGCAGGACTGGCAGCAGGCGTCGTCGCTGCCGTGCCGATGGAGGGAATGCCCGCGTACCGCTGGATCCTGCTCCGCGGCGCGCACCACCTGCGCAGGCACAGGCGCCAACAGTCTTTCCGCGCTCGACCTCTAGCACCTCGCGTACGCGGTTCCTTGCACCTGCCAGGGCAAGCGGGCTCGCTACGAGTCCTAGACACGAAGCACTCAATCGCAGTCATTCACGATCCGCATCGGCGCCGCATCACGGCGATCGCCAGGATCGAGAGCCCGGCACATCTGCTGCAGAACTCCGATCAGCAAGACCGCCGGGTTGTCGAGTACGGGCGCATGATCGCCTCCCTTTGTCACGGCGGGCGAGTCGCGCGGGCCCAGATCATCGAGCGGACCCTGCCCGACTCGGGCGACGGCCTGACCACCTGGGCCAATGAGAGGAACCTCGACCCGACGACCCCAACAGGCGCTGTGTACGCAGAGCTGCTGCAGCGGGCGGCTCCTGCGTCGGCGCGGCACGAAACGCTTTTCGGCTTGTCGTTGAGCCTCGACGCGATCAGCCGAGATGCCCGGAGGTACGGCGGTGGGCTGGCCGGCGCGGTCGCCGTGCTGGAGGCCGAAACTCGGGCGTTCCAGTTCTCGTTCTCGGCCGCCGGCGTGGGAGGGGTTTGGTTGACCGCTCCGCAGCTTGCGACGAGCCTCCGCTTGGCCTTTGACCCAGCGGCGGCCAAGGTGGTCGACCGGGCGTACGTGGAGCTGGACCTCGCTGCCGCCGGGCCTCTAGCCATTGACGCGGACTGGGACCACCTTCGTACCGACTCCTCGTTCCACCGCGTCTACGTGATCGCCGAGTGGCCGCGGGTCCGGGCTACGCCCAGCTTCCTCAGCCCCTTGCTGCTCAAGCCGGGAGTACGCCGTACCTTCTCGATCGTCCTGCAGCCGGTCCCTATCGGGCGAGCCTTGCGTGATGCCCGGCGCGATCGAGTCGAACGCCTCACGGACCGGGCCACCCGCGCACGGCTCGGGCAGCTCGAAACTGAGCAGGACAAGCAGATCGAAGCCGACGTCGCCCAGCGAGAAGCTGACCTCGCCGCGGGCCATGGCGATGTCCGATGGGTCGGACTACTCGTCGTGTCGGCTGATGACCTAGAGGCTCTGAACGACTCGTGCAACGAGCTGGAGAACGCCGCATCGCAGGCTCTCCTGGACATGCGGAAGCTCGTCGGTCAGCAGGCGGAGGCGTTCCTTGCGGCCTCGCTGCCGTTCGGTTCGGGGCTCGAGTGAACCGGCAGCGTGGAGTCGCGCTCTATCAGCCCAGCGACGCCGACCGGAAGACGAAGCGAAAGAACCGACGTGCGCTCACCGAAGGTGGCGACTACATCGAGCGACACCAGCCTGACGACGCGCTGGGCGACGAACCCGCACCCGGGCAGGCGGAGAAGCGGCAGCACTCGCTGCGCCGCAGACTGCGGTTGCGCGTCGACACCCACCGGGCGACAACCCGCATCCTGCGGGTGGCCTACCCGTTCCTAGCCGAAGGTGGATTAGGGGCCAACGGCACCTATATCGGATCGGATGTCTTCAGCGGCGGTTCGTTCGTCTACGACCCATGGGTCTTGTATCAGGCGAAGGTGCTCACCAACCCCAACATTCTGCTCGCAGGAGTGATCGGCACTGGCAAGTCCTCCACCGCGAAGGCCCTCATCACGAGGTCGATCGCGCTAGGACGCAAGGCATACGTGCCCTGCGATCCGAAGGGGGAGTGGACCGCAGTCGCTGAAGCGGTCGGCGGCGTGGCCATCCAGCTCGGGCCGGGTCTGCCGAATCGATTGAACCCACTCGACGCTGGCGTCCGACCTGCGAGTGTGGCCGAGGAGGAGTGGCGTCGGATCGTGTGGTCGCGACGACGGGCTCTGCTGGGAACGCTCGCGGAGTCGACTCTCGGCCGGCTGATGTCTTCTGTCGAGCACACGGCACTGGATGTGGCGCTCGGTACGGCCTCGCGCAATGACGCGTCACCCACTCTCCCCGATGTCGTCCATGCTCTCTTCCAGCCAGACGGGAACGACGTCGGTCTGGAAACTGACGTGCTGATCGCCGATGGGCGCCAAGTCGCTCACGCCATCCGCCGTCTGGTGCACGGCGACCTGGCCGGAATGTTCGACGGCCCGTCCACGACAACTTTCGACCCGAACGCTCCAATGATCACCCTCGATTCATCCAGGATCGGCTCGGCGGGCAACGATCACGCCCTTCGCGTCGCACTCGCTTGCGCATCCTCGTGGATGGAGGCGGTAGCGGCTGATCCGTCCGCCGGGCAGCGATTCATCGTGTACGACGAGGGCTGGCGCGTGATGCGCGATCCTGCGCTGCTTCGTCGGATGCAGGAGCAGTGGAAGTTGTCGCGCGCGTGGGGTATCTCGAACATCCTCATCGTGCATCGCCTGTCAGATCTGGCGGCGGTCGGCGACCTTGGGTCGGAGGCCCGGGCTCTAGCCGAGGGGCTTCTGGCGGACTGTTCGACTCGTGTGATGTTGCGGCAGGAGCCCGATCAGCTGGCGCGTACCGCCTCGTTGCTCGGACTGACCGATGTGGAGATCGCGACGATCGCGAAGCTGCCGAAAGGGCGTGCGCTGTGGCGCATGCCGTCGCGTTCCTTTGTCGTGCAGCTCGTACGTCACGCTCGTGAGGCCGACCTGTTCGACACCGACGGTCACATGTGACGCGTCTTTGAAGGAGGTAACGATGCACAATGGCGTACGGCCTACCGGCGGGAGCGATATGGCGATGGCCGTCGCACTCGCGGTCTTTGCCTGCGGCATCTTTTTGTACGTCGCTTCGGGCATCGCCGCCTTCGTAGCTGGAGGTCGCTGGGTCCAAGGGTCGCTCGGTGAAAGCCTGATGGTCCTCGTCAACTGGAAGGATCCGGCGCGAGCGTTTCAACCTGGATCCGGCGTGCCAGGTCCGCTGATGTTCTGGTCTGTCTGCGTGGCACTGATAGCGATTCCGGCCGCTGGGTGGTTCGGCTGTGCGCGCTTCGTGCAGCGTTGGAAGGCCTCCACGCGCAGACAGATCAGCCGTTTGGCTCGTAGGCCTGGATTGGCTTCGGCAGCGGAGGTGGAACACTCCGTTGGACGGCGCCAGGTCATCCGGCGGGGCAAAACCGCACGTCCGCAGGCGCGAGTCGGATCGCCAACAGAGGTCGGCGTACTACTTGGACGTTCGCATGGCCGCGAGTGCTGGGCATCCGTTGAGGACTCGCGGATCATCGTCGGGCCGCCGCGTTCAGGCAAGGGCCTGCATCAGGTGATCGCCGCGATCCTCGACGCGCCGGGCGCCGTCGTCACCACCTCCACTCGACCGGACAACCTGGCCGCAACGCTGTCCCTTCGCCAGGCCAGGGGACCGGTAGCGGTCTTCGACCCACAAGGCCTCGGTACTGCGAGGGGCCTGCGGTGGTCGCCCGTGCGCGGATGTGAGATCCCGGCGACTGCGATGGTGAGGGCGCGTGGTCTGGCCGAGGGTGCGGGCTTCTCCAAGGGCGGTGTCTCGGAGGGCGCATTCTGGCACGGTCAGACGGAGATGGCCCTCCGCGGACTGCTGCACGCGGCGGCGATTGACGGCGCCGGCGTACGACGGCTCTACCGCTGGGGACTCGAACCGGCCTCGGCGGACGAGGCGGTAGGGATCCTGAACCGCTCGGCGGATGCCGCTGACGGCTGGGGCGACACCCTGGACGGGATCCTCCGCATGGACGGCCGGACGCGTGATGCGATCTGGGCCGGGGTGCGGGGCGCGCTGGCGGCGCTCGCTGACCCGGCGGTGCGTGAAGCCTTCGATCCGCCGGACGGCGCTGGGTTCGAGCCGAAGTCGTTTCTAGAGGAGAGCGGAACGATCTACTTGCTCGGTACTGGCGTTGGCGCGAGCTCCACATCGTCGTTCATCGCAGCGCTGCTTGAGGACATCACTGAGGCCGCGAGGCAGCTTGCAGCGCGATCGCTTGGTGGCCGCCTTGAGCCGCCGCTGTCGCTCGTGCTCGACGAAATCGCCAACCTGTGCGCGGTGCCGTCGCTTCCATCGCTCATGGCAGACGGTGGCGGATCGGGCCTGTCGACGTTGGTCGTGATTCAGTCGCTCGCCCAGGCGCGGGAGCGGTGGGGCGAGCAGGCCGCCGCGGCTATGTGGGATGCGGCGACGTTGCGTCTGGTGCTCGGTGGGTCGGCTCAGCCGAAGGACCTGCAGGATTTAGCTGCCGTTTGTGGTGAGCGGGACGACGAGGTACGCAACTGGAACCGGGGGAGTGACGGCGCGAAGTCGGAGTCGACCAGCACCAGGCGCGTACCCGTCCTGCCGGCCGATGTCTTGCGAACGCTGCCGTTCGGCACCGGCGTCCTGCTGGCACGGACCGCGCCGCCCATCCTGCTATCGATGCAGCCCTGGACTGAGCGAGCCGACGCAGCGACGATTCGAGCCAGCATCGGCGCCGCTTCCGGCGTGCCGTATGCCCTGCGTGGCCCGAGTGAAGGTTCCGAATGACGACTGAGGATCGCTTCCTCGAGTCACTACGACAGGAACTGGACCGCGAGCAGCGCTCACTCGGCGAGCCGTACGTCGTCTGCTGGCGCGACCTGGATCCGGCGGTGGCCGCTGAGGAAGTCGAGCGGCTCGCGAGCTGGGTCGACTGGATCGTCCAGCGCTACCGGATCGACCACAAGTCGATCCCACCCTGCTGGGCCGAACACGGCGCCCTCGTAGAGGAACTCTCAGCCCTCCACATCCTCTGGACAGCCTGCTACCTCGAAGACGCCTCACCATCAGACGCGGTCGGCTTCCACCGCGAACTCGACTCAGCCCTCCGACGGCTCCGCGAATGGTCCTCCCGCCGCGGCTGCACCCGCACCGAACACCGCCCCGAGCCGAAGGATTGCTAAAGCTGCTCCGTCGCTGCGGTCACGGGCACCTCATGGGGGCGTGTGTCGCGAATTCTCGAGCCCTTGAATAGAAGACGCGCGGCCCGAGTCTCCATCTCGCGACTCGGGTCCACTAGCTGTCAGTAGGTGGTTAGCCCAGGAGCACGATCTCGCGCACGGCTTTCTCGCCGTTGGCGTCGGTTTCGATGACTGCGTGAGTGTTGCCCTTGGCTACTTCAGATTCCACGCACCTGAGCACAGCGATAGCTCTTCGGACCGTCTCCGGCACCGACGAGCCTCGCTGTGAAGCCAACTGCTTCAAGGCGGCCATTGTGTTGGTAGCCATGTTGATGTTTAGACGCGAGGTTGGAGCGCGGTCTCCTGGCTGTCTTTGTCGTCCTGATTCGAGTCCATGAGTCCGTTATCCCGACTCTCAGGTCTCAGTGGTGGGGCGGATCGTCGCGCTGACAGTCCAGCCTGTCTCGTGTTGGGTGAGTTGGCCTTGCAGTGATTCGAGACCGGGCTTGCCTGCGTCGTTCCAGTCTTTGATGAATTCGCGCAGCTTGATCAGGGCGGGTGAGTCTTCGCTGTTGGCGAGCAGTTGTCCTTCGGCGGTTAAGACGGCTGCGTTGCGTTCGCTGCTGAATCCGATTGAGGTGATCCAGTCGGGTCCGCCGGTGCCGTACGCGGTGGCGTTCGAGCGTTGGCCGTTGTCGCGGCCGACGCAGTAGGCACGGAAGTCACGGAAGCGGGTTGCCTGCTCGCGCTCATCGTCGGAGAAGACCACGGTCTGGGTGAAGTTCGGGTCCCGCAGCATGGCGAGCGTCTTGTGCGGGTCAGCGTCGGGTGTCATGTCGCGCCACCCGACGGAGATCCAGTGTCCATCGTCGGTGCTGGCGTCCACGTAGAACAGCGGCACGCCCTTGGTGATGTTCAGCTCTGGCCCCATATCTATGTAGACCGCTGGGCCGAGGATGGGACGCGAGGGTTCGCCTTGATCGTTGACCACGGCCACTACATGCCCGACGATCCGCGAGACCGGCGCGAGGTAGATCGGCGTGGAGATCCGACTACCAACGCGGGACTGCGCGACCCAGTTGGCGGGGATGTGCGTCGGTGTTGCCCAGGCGACGATGACGTCGTACGGGCCATGCTCGGCTGCACCTTCATGACCGTCACGTGTGATCAGGGTCAGGTTGGTGAGGCCCCGCTCGGCGTGCAGTTTCGCTGCGCGCTCAGTCAATTCGGGATCGATGTCAATCGAAACGACGTGCCCTTCAGGTCCGACCATTTCGGCGAGGAGCGCTCCGGTGTAGCCGGTGCCGGTGCCGACTTCCATCACGCGCATGCCGGGCTGGATGGCGGCCCGAGCGAGGTCGCGTTCGATCGCGGGTTGTGCCGTGCGCTGCCAGGCTGACCCGAGTTCGGGGTGGTCGGTGTAGTAGTCGCGGGGCACGACGTTGACGGCTTCGGCGATCAGGTCGGACACAGGGTTCCTCTCGATGGATACGATGGGGATGGTCAGATTCGGATGGTGACGTGGAACGGGCGGTCTGGGGTATCTGGCTCACTGACCGGCAACTGACCGGTCTCTACCCAGGCGTGGGATTGTGCCGGGCCGAACCGACATCCGATGCACCAGTCGATCGCGCGGCCGGTGAGCGCGGTGAGCAGGAATGCTGCGAGGGAAGCTTCCATGCAGGCTGAGCGGCCAGGGAACCGTGCCGCGGCCCAGTCACGTGCGGCGATCACCAGCTCGGTGCGTTGCCGCGAAGCGGGCCGCCGGCCGACGATTCGCTTGATCGTTCTCGCGGTGGCAAGGGTGAAGCGCAGTGGTGCGCGGCGGGCAAGGACGCTCGAGATCAGTAGTACCGGTAGCGCGGCGAGCCGGTAGTGCAGTGGCGCGGTCGCGGTCACCGGGGTGATGGCCATTTTGACGCTGGTCATTTGCCGCTCACCTGTGCAGGTTGCTGTAGTAGTCCGTGCAGTGTCAGGTCGGTGGCCAGGTGCGCCATGTCGATACCGATCGTGGTGCGGTCGGTGCCGTAAAAGGCGGCGAGTGCGGTGACGGCCTGGTCGAGGGTTGCGCCCGCCAGGAGGAGGCGGAGCAGGTGTGCACCAGTGGGATTGACGGTGAACCATGTTCCCTTCCTGCGGGTATCGAGCAGCATCGCGCCATCAGCGGTGATGGATGCATAGACGTAGCGCGGCAGCGAGTAGGCGGCGGTTGCAGTGTCAGCCATGGGCCGTGACCTTGACCGGTTGCCAGGTCTCGGACCTGGGACGAGAAGAGGCAGAAGCTAGCCACAACTCGGTGGTGAGGAGTGCTTCCAGACTCGCCAGGCGGCCCGGTGCTCCGGCGACGATGCGGGCGAGCTCGGCACGAGCCGGGCTCAGGTCGAGCAGACCTTCGCTGGCGAGCAGTGAGTCTTCCAGCAGCGCGCGCAGTGTTGCCGCGTTGCGGCGGACCCCGGCATAGGCGTTGCCGTCATATCCGCCCTTGGTCGGGCGGCTCAGCAGGTACTGCGGCACCAGGCCCCGCAGAGCCGTTCCGAGCAGCGGCTTTTGGGTAGTGCAGGACTGAAGTTGGTGTGGTGCTACTGAACCGCAGGCGCGGACAACGGCATTGTCGAGTAGCGGGGCGTGGGCTGGTAGCCCGGTTGCTTCAAGTTGCCCTGTCAGCTCGGCTTGGTAGGTGCCGAACTCGCGCAGATCGTCGGTGGCGCGGCGAACACTCATGCCTCTGTCTTCGAGCACATTGGCGTCCGCGGCAGCCCGTGCCCGCTTGGCTAGCTCGCGGCGCGCGTCCAGCGACAGCCATGCGATCAGACTGAGCGGTGCATACCAGCGCAGCGTGGTCGGTCCTGTCCGGTCCGAGCCGGCGGGGAACTCGATCGATGCCGCCAGATCGCGCAGCGCCTGGCGGTATCCGGTGCGCGACAAGCGGGCCGCGTCAGCGAGCACCGTCGAGGTGGATTGCTGCCGCAGCCTGGCCCTGGTCGAGGCATGGCGCAGCAGCGCCGGCATCGAGCTTGCCTTCACCAGGGCGGCCAGGTAGGTCGGTGCAGCAGTCAGCACGGTGTCGCCACCAGAGCCGGTCAGGTGCAGGTCGGTCCCGCGTGCCAGAACCTGAGAATGGAAGGTGTAGCGCATCGACCAGCGCGCGGCATCGGTGAACGGCTGATCCGTCCTCGGCGCCTCCAGCAGCCGGTCATAGAACAACCCGGCCTCGCCGTCACGCACCACCAAATGGGTGAGGTTGGGATGCATCGCGATGCGGGTGGCGTAGGTGATGTCGTCATTCGGCGCGGCCGGATCGTCGCGAGTCACGGCTAGCACGTCCGTGGCATTCTCGGCCGCCAGGAACGCCAAGCTGGTCGAATCCAAACCGCCTGACAAGTCAGCAGAGACCCGCCGCACCGACCTTGTCCGGCAGGTCACCGCCTCGACCAAGGCGCCGCGCAGAGCGCTGGCCGCCTCATCGAACGCCACCTCGGCCTGGGCGATCTCGTAGCCCACGACTTGCGGTCGACGTCCGCGCCCGATCACCAGGGCATGACCACCGGGCAAGCGCCGGATTCTCTGGTGAGTGGTTGCGGTTCCGGTGATCTCGGGGATCGTTGCACAAGCCATCCGCGCCATCACCGACACCACATCGAGCACCGTCTGGGTCAGCTCGACCAACGGGCGCACCGCTGTAGCCCAGGCCATCGTGCCGTCCCAGGGCGTGAAATACACCGGCCGCGAACCCGCCAGGTCAGAAATCACCGCACACGTCTCCCCGTTATCTGCCACCGCCCAGTACGAGCCCGGCCACAACGTCAGCGCACGCCAATCCTCATCACGCACAGCCTCCAGCCCTGCACGAAGCTCCACCTCGCTGGCATAGCAGTCACCCGCAACCAGCAACCGGCAATCCCCGGCTTCCATCACACGCCAACGATGCGCAGGCGCATCAACCAGCCACACCGGCCGCCTGCCACCCCACGCCAGCGCGGAGCGAACTGGCGCCACATCGGTCATGTTCCCTGTGATCCACATATCCACCCTCCCCGTCATCCGCGAACGGAAGTGGCCGGCGGCCCCTCGAACTCAGCGAGCCGCCGACCACGACCCAATTAGCTGAACCAGCCGCTCTGATCGTTGATGTCCTCGGCATGCTTGCCGAGCGTCACCAGCGAGGCCCCACCCAGTACCACCAGCTCAGGCGCGACGTACTGCTCCACCTCGTTCATCTCCACCGGCTCCCAACCATGCAAACGATCCTGTTAGGCCTTTTGGTGCTTTCGCCTGCGTTACGACAGGTGGAACCACCACCTGCATCACTCGAAGTACCGGCCCTGGTCCTGGCTGTCCTCGGCGTACTTGCCGAGCGTCACCTCAGAGGTCTCACCCAGCTCAACCAGCTGCGGCGACACGTACTGCTCCGTCTCGTTCGTCATTGCGTTCACCTCCTTCACCTTGATCCGTCTGCGGGGCGATAGGCCTACCGGCAGTGCGATTCGGCGTGCAACGCCGACAAAGCCCAGGTCAACGGACAACTCGTCCGATTTACGCGGGCCCAGCATCACAACCGGCAGAGTGCCGGCGTGAAACGGCCGGCACCGGGCGCTGATGCACCCGCGGCCTGTGGATAAGGAGGCCCCGACGAGCTGTCGTTGTGAGGCGATGCGCACCCAAAAGGGCTGTACCGCCGGGGCCTCCCGGTATCAAGGCGGGACGGACGCGGGCGCAGGGACCGACGCCAGCATCCCGGCGAACCGGAATGTGCGGTTGGCGTCAGGCGCAGGGACCTCACGTCCGCCCCGCCGCTCGTGGGGATGGAACGAGCTCTCGGTGCCCCCCGAAGCAGGCGCCCCCAGGGGGCAGCGAGGCTGCCCGAGAAGCGCGCATGGGCTTCTCGGGGTGGATCGGCGAGCGGGGCGCAGCGCGTCGGCTACGCGCCCGCTCGCCGGCTTTAGAGGGAGTCCCGGCGCGCTGCCTCAAGGTGGTGAGCAGCACGCCGGGACTCCGGGAAAGGGGCCGATTCTGCGATGAGGAGTCGCAGGCGGTCGAACGCGCCGGCCCCTGGTCAAAAGACGGATCAGCAACAGCAATCGCGACACCGGCATCGGTGAACTCCGCCACCACGCGATCCGGATCACCGAGCGGGTCCAGATGCAGCAGCGACGGCACAGCGACCAGACGAACATCGTCCAGCTCCAGCGCCGCCCGGAGCGCTCCCAGCCCGATCGAGCCAGTCTCGACCGAATCGCTGAAGATGCCACCCAGCTCAAGCCCATTCCTCGCGGCGAACTCGGTGAACATCGTCAGTACCGTGGCGCGTTCCTTCGCGGTCATCATGAAGTGCTGCCGGTAGTAGCAATGAAGCATCTTCTGTCCCATGAGATCCCCCCGATCGATCGGTGGTCAGTGACTCTCGGGCCGCGCACAGCGCGTGCAGGGCCAAGCAGCAAGGCAGCCACCACACAGCCCATTGACACTGGCAGTCGGCACTCGCAGGCCTGTTGAGAACGGGTAGTCGCGGTTGTTGAACCCCAGCTGCCGGTCAGGGAGGTCGAGGTAGCGCACCTCGGTCGCTCCGCTGTGGCCATGGATTGCCTGGATCGCCTCGATGCCGTCCTCGAAGGTGGTCGTCGTCGCATACCGGCCAGGCCAGCGAAGAGCGGCCGAGCCATCGCTGAACACCACGCCTTCGGCAACGACCCCTGTACCGGACACTCCGGATACGTCGTGGTGCCGGTCGAGTACGAACGTTCGAGGCGGTTTCACGCCGGTCACGGCTGCTTCGAAGGTTGAACCGCGTCGTTTGTGACCCGGAGTCCTGCAAACCGGCGCCGCATCGACGCCTCGTGTCGAGCAGCCAACGGCGCATCGGTCATGCGCCGATCGATGACATGCTCACCGAACCAGACTCGTACAAGGCGTCGTCGTACTTCAGCGGAAGTCTGCGTAGTTGAAGCGGCAACTCGCTGATCCCCCGTGTGGACCAGCGGTGCACTGAAGTTACGCACTGTGTTCATGGAGTCAACGATGGCGGAGGACGTACTCAACCTGAACTGACTGGGAGTACGAGTTACGATGCACAAAGTAAGCCCGAGGGGGGAGGCGCGCCTTGAAGAGATCAGAAACACCGACTGCCAATCAGGGTTTCGTCGCGCCGAGCGCTGAGGTCGGAATCTTGTCCGGCTTCGTTCTCAAGCTAATCCGCGGATCGCTCGGTATGACGCAGGACAAGCTCGCCGAACTTCTTGAAGTAGACGCCAGTACGGTCCAAGGCTGGGAAAGTGGTCGTCGCCCGCTGCCTGCCCAACGGGCGGCAGATCTACTGCGCTTGCGCACCCGACTGACCATGCACGGCGCGCAGCCTGCGGCAGTGAGCTGCTTCCAGGAGGCATTGGAAGGCGACGGCATCCTCGCGGTCGCGATCGCGGCAGGCGGGCAACCGGTGCGCCTGGAATTCAATCCACTCGCCGCCGCTGTTCACCGCCGCAGTCTCGTGAACATGATCACCTGGCCGTTCACAGGACTGACTCCACCGAAGCTCCGTAGCCTTCCCTCATCACCAGGCCGAGGCCCAGTAGCAAAGCATCCCCTGCTGAATACAAGTGATCAGCGGCGCTTCTTCGATCACTTGATCGCGACAGCTGATCCGGCGACAGCCTCGTCCACTCCACTCCTTCGGCGACAGGCAACCTACCTTCTGGGCTTCGACAGCCGCCAGGAGTCGGCGATTTGGCTGGCAACGGAGCACAAGCGAGCTTTCGCGGCAGGAGCAGGGTCGGCCGACCCAACAGCCGGCATTGCTGCACGGTCGGCAACACTGGCGCTCGCGCGAAGGGGCGACCCCGATCCGCTGAAGTACTTCATCAAACACACTTTGAGCAGCGACAAGCACGCCGCAGCGAACCTGGCCTACTGGGCCTACTGGCTTGGCGAGATACCCGACTCATACCCGAGCGACAGGTACCTCGTCGCTGCGGGTGATGACCACACCTGGTCCGGTGGACTGCTGGCCAGCCACCTCCTACAGCACCTCGATAATGACATCCACGGGCAGCTCAATATCCACAGTTTTTGGACCCTTGTGCTAGCAAGACCAGACCTACTTCGGCAACACGCCAGCCTCCGCACGCTGGCAGCAGCTCGAGTGGAGCGAGCACTTGATGGCGGCTTTGATCGCGAGGCCCGAGACGAGTTGATTAACTTGCGGTACGCAGTTCAGTTGGCGAATCGTTGAGAAAGGGAACACCGTGGCAGACACGAGCGCAGACCGAGAGGCATCGGGCGTCGCAGCGTTCGCTTATGAGATGGGTGTGCTCAAGCGGGTTCGCCGATCAGGCTGGTGGCACGTAGGCGTCCGCGATCCTGAGTCCGTCGCCGAGCACAGCCTCCGAGTAGCCCAACTAGCCGCGCTGATTGCGGCCGAGGAGGGCGGGGACCCGGCAAGGGCCGCATACATGGGTATGTGGCATGACTCGCAGGAAACCCGTATCGGCGACATCCCGCACAGCGCGCGCCCATATATACAGGCATCGAGCAACGAGACCATCACCGAAGACCAGGTCGCCAACCTTCCCGACCGCTCGGCGAAGAGCATCCGAGAAGCAGTTCACGAGTTCGAATCATGCGAGACGATCGAGGCGATCTGCGCCAAGGACGCCGACCGCCTCGAATGCCTGATGCAAGCAGTCGAATACGGCGAAGCCGGATATAGCAGAGTTGAAGGCTGGATCGAATCCTCCCGGGCAAAGATCCAGACCGACTTCGGAAAACGCCTGGCTGACGCTGCCCTGACCGTCTCCCCGTTAGCGTGGCGGGATCGATAGCGGGCTCGCCCCCTCGCCCGCGGAATAGTGTGGTGGCCCGCGAGTGGAGCTGCGGGTCCGCATCAGCTCTAGCCGCGCCCGCTCGTCTCCACATCGAACTACTCCGGTGGAGCGCTGGTTGCCAGGATCGGCGGAGCGTCTAGCTCCCCTGTCGCGAACAGGGGACGCGAACTAGGTCGAGAACGGTGCGGCGACTAGTCGGTGGATCTGGAAACAGGGTCGCGAAGCAGCGCGATTCGCTGGAGACCGCCCTGGTTGAGAAGGTCCGTGACGATCGAGCGGACCTGCTCGAGTGCCTCATTAGCATCGACGTACGCTTGCACGCTGACGTCGACCGGTGTGAATTGCGGCAGCGGGAGTCCTTCTGGTGTGTGTCCCATCGAGCGAGGTGGCTCGACCATGATGAGCGAAGTTCGATCCCATTTGATCCCGATTCTCGCCTCGTAGTCGACTGTTCCTCGCGCGGTCGCCGTGGCGCGAAGGAGGTTCATCAGGTCGACGGTGAATTGCTCTACGCGGTCGGATCGGATCACGCCGGGGGGCGCAAATTCCTTGGAGCCGATGGGGTGTCCCCCGATGGCCGCCGCCATGGTTACAGAGCCGTCATCGTGAGTGCTTGCCCAAGCCTCGAGCCAAGAACCGGCGAAGTCTTGGTTCGGCGGGGCGACCCACCGGCGTAAACCCGGCCGCGGGTTCAGCAGATTCAGCTCTGAACAGCGAATCTCTTTGGTGGGGCGGGCAAACAGCGTGCGGTCGTCCTCGATGGCACCGAGCGCCTCCTTTGCCTCCTCGCGAGACATTCGTTCTGTGCGGATCACAGGCACTCGTGGCCGTGCGACTCCGATCATCCACGCCATGGGCGGCAGCTCACCACGGCCTGCTGTCGCTTCCGCATAGAGGTTGTTCAGCGCTTCATGTGCGTTACGACGTTCATCGAATCGTGCCCGGTACATCGTCTCGATCTGCCGCTCTTTCATCCACGTCGTATCGGCATCGTTTCTAACGGGCGCGCCGAAGTACTGATTCTTGTAAATCAGATGTGGGCCGTCCACGGATGCCGGGACGGTCACAACGAGAGCGCGTCGCCCGTCGGCGCCGACCCGGTGGAGGCCTAGCCCGAAGATCGGTGGATTGATGGCAGTCACGGCAACGCTCCGCAGAGCACGCTCGTGGCTCTCGTCGATCTCGCCGACGTCGACCCGGCCAACGGCCGCCTTCTGATCCTCGGTCACGCCGAAAACGATCACTCCGCCGGAACCGTTTGCCATTGCGGCGACATCTTTGGGGAAGTCGGTGTCAGCTAGTCCGCTGCGCGGTGGTGCGGCCTGTTTCCAGTCGAGGTCGTCGGTCTCGTGCAGGCGTTGGTTGACTGCGGCGTCCACCATTTCATCGGTCACTGGACCAGCTGGTCGGCCGAGTAGGCGGTGCAACGCGGTGAAGAGCATCTACCGACAGTAGCCGCGCGTCCGGCTCGTTGCCCGGAGTTCGCGTTTTCGCATGCGGACGAAACCCCGTGAGTCAGTGCGGGTCCGGTCCCGGTGGAGGGTCGCTCACCGCCCCGGCTTCAGGCGGGTGGGCGATATGCGAATGCGCGGATTCGGCCTGGCCAGATGGTGGGCTTCGCAGTCGACGAGGCACTCGCTGAAGCGGCGGAGCAAGCCCTTGATACAACGTGGCGTCGGCAAGAAACTTCGGCGGCCAATGGTGTGTGCGCATCTCAAGGATGCTGCTTCAAGGGCGCATGATCGTGAACGATTTCGCTGGCTGTGCTTGAGGTCGAGTGGTTCAGAGGCGCAGTCGAGGTGAGGACGGTGATTTGTTGGCGCAGGCTTTCCCAAGTACGCAATTGAAGGGTGTCGTGGCCAGATGGGGCCGGACCGAGCGGGGCGGTGGAGTCGATCGCGTAGCGCTCGCGGAATGCAGCTATGTCTCGGATGAGCTCTTGCCGGGCTGTGCCGTCGGCGACCTGTTCGAGGTCCTGAAGCCAAGGAGCCTGCTGTTCTCGGGCCGTCTCCACTAGGTATTCAGTGCGTTGGGCGATCATGGCCTGCATGTTTGCGAGGGATTCCCTGAGTACTGGATCAGCGACCTTGTGCACCGGTGTCACGAGGCGCGACGAGTGCGGCGGGGCGGCGGACTTCTGTGAGCCGCCCCGGCGTGTCTGGAGACTTCATTCGTTGGAAGGATGAAGTCCATGTCAC
>NZ_JBHLTC010000035.1:0-276953 GCF_042434725.1 Kribbella deserti
CGAAACGACCGATCAGTCGTTCACACATAACCGAGGGTGCACCAAACCCGGGGCGGTTCAGTCGCATTTTGGGTCCGACCGTCGGGTGGTGGCGGGCCCGGGGCTGAGGGGTAGGGGGCGTGGGGGGCGTGGGGGAGCTAGCGGAGGGGGTGGAAGAAGGTGCGGATGTCGGTGGTTAGGAGGGTGGGGGCTTCCAGGGCGGCGAAGTGGCCGCCGATGGGGTATTCGGACCAGTGCACGATGGTGTGGACGCGGTCCAGGATGTGGCGGATGGCTGGATCCGTGGGAAAGACGGCGATGCCGGTTGGGACTGGGGAACGTTTGGGCCTCTCGGCGGCCGTGAGGTGGTTCTCGTAGTAGAGGTTGGCCGAGGTGGCTCCGGTTTGCGTGAGCCAGTACAAGGTGACGTTCGCGAGTAGGTGGTCCAGGCCGACTGCTTCGTGGGGAAGGGCCTTGGCCGGGTCGGTCCACTCCCAGAACTTCTCGACGATCCAGGCGAGTTGACCAACAGGAGAGTCGTTAAGCCCGAAGCCGACCGTACGCGGCCGGGTGGACTGGACGTCGGCATAACCCGTACCAACCTCGCGAAGGCGTTCCGCGGCCTCTAGACGGGCTTGCTCGGCCGGCGTCAAGTGGTCGCGATCGCCCGGTTGTAGGTCGGGGAACGCCAGACCGCCGTTGATGTGTACGCCGACCACGCGGTCCGAGGCGATCCGCCCGAGCGCGGGTGAAACCACCGAGCCGGTGTCACCACCTTGCGCGCCGTACCGCTGATAACCGAGGCGGTCCATCAACGTCGCCCAGGCCCGGGCGATCCGCTCATGGCTCCAGCCCGGTTCGAGCGGAGTGGAGAAGCCGAAACCCGGTACGGACGGAATAACCAGGTGGAACGCGTCGGCCGGGTCGGCGCCGTACGAGCGTGGGTCGGACAGCGGCCCGATCACTTCCAGGAACTCCATGAACGACCCGGGCCAACCGTGCGTGAGGATCAACGGCAACGCGGTCGGCTCGGGCGAACGGACGTGCAGGTAGTGCACGGTCTGGCCGTCGATCCGGGTGACGAACTGCGGCAACCGATTGAGCCGGGCTTCCCAGGCACGCCAGTCGAACTCGAGCCACGCGGCAACCATCTCCCGCAAGTACTCGACGGGAACGCCCCGCCGCCAACCATCCGAGGCCAAGCCCGAACCCGAAGCCGGATCGACTGGAAGGCCTGTGGGCCAGCGGGTACGGCGTAGACGCTCGCGCAGATCGTCCAACGCGGCCTGCGGGATATTGATGCGGAACTCGGAGTTCGAGGGATCCACCTCAGCCTCCTGACGTAGGTCCAGTCGATTGGGATCGGCGGGCCGCGGCGACGACTGGATCCGTCTCGTCGTCGAACTCGCCGATCACCTCTTCCAGCAGGTCTTCCAGCGCCACGATGCCGGTCGTCGTACCGTCCGGCCCGGTGACCACGGCGAGCTGGCAGCGTTGCTCGCGCAGCAACCGGATCGCGCCCGCCACCGGCGTCGCACCCGGCAGGCGATACGCCGGCACCATCAACTCCCCAGCCTGTACGACGCCTGCCCCGGCTGCCGCGTCAACGGTGCCGTCCACGGCAACTCCGGAGGCGGCGCCCGGGAAGGTGGTCGCGCGAACGGCATCGCGTACATGTACGAACCCGCAGATCTCGCCGTCCGGCCGACTCACCGCCAGCCGCGAACGACCGGCACGACGGCTGGTCAGCTCGATCTCCCGCGCGGGCGCGTCCGCGGCGACCGCGGTGATCTGCCCGGCCGGGATCATCACCTGATCCACCGTCGTGTTCTGCAGCGCAAGCATCGCCGTCAGCAGCGCGTGCTCCGGTTCAGCCAGCGTGCCGTGCTCGCGGGAGGACTCGATCAGCATGCGCAGTTCCTCGGGGCCGTGCGCGTTGGCCAGTTCGTCCTGCGGCGTCACCTTGACCAGGCGCAGGCAGACGTTCGCGAGGGCGTTCAGCGCCAGCAGCACCGGCCGGAACACCCGCGTAAACGCCCGGAACGGAATCGCCAGCCGCAGTGCCGAGACCTCCGGATGACTGATCGCCCAGGACTTCGGCGCCATCTCGCCGACCACCACGTGGATCAGGCCGATGCCACCGACGGCCAGCAGGAACGCGATCACGTGCGCGGCGCCGGACGGAATACCGATCGCCTCGAAGGCCGGATCGAGCAGATGGGCGACGGCCGGTTCCGCCAGCGCGCCGAGGCCGAGCGTGCACAAGGTGATACCGAGCTGGGCGCCCGCCAGCATCAGCGACAGTTCGCTCGCCCCGGCGATCGCGGCCCGGGCCGACCGGCTACCTTCCGCGGCGGCCTGTTCCAGCCGGTGCCGCTTGGACGCGACCAGGGCGAACTCGGCCGCGACAAAAAACGCGTTCAGCGCCAGCAGGCCGATCGAGATCAGCAACGCGATCGGCGTACTCATCGCTGCTCCAACCGGACCAGGTACGGCACGTGCCGGCGGACCTCGTCCACGCGCAGCAACGCCCGGCCCTGGGGAATTTGATTGCCCGAGTCATCGAATGCCGGCGCGAGCTGAACCGCCAGCTGGTCACCCGCCGCGGGCACCCGGCCGAGGTAGAACATCACCAGCCCGGACACCGTCTCGTAGTCGTCGTGATCGGGCAAGGTCACTCCGGTCGCCTCGGCCACCTCGTCCAGACGCCAACGGCCCGGCAACGTCCACGAACCATCGGGCCCTTGCACGGCACCCTGCGCGGGCAGATCGTCCTCGTCCGCGATCTCACCGACTAGTTCCTCCGCGATGTCCTCGAGTGAGACCACCCCGGCGAACCCGCCGAACTCGTCGATCACCGTGGCCAGCTGACGGTGTTCGGTCCGCAGCCGTTCCAGTACGGCGGGTACCGGCAAGGTGGTCGGTACCAGCAGCGGTGGCGTCAGCAGGGTGCGGATCTTGGTGTTGCCTCGGGCAACGGGTTCGACGTCGACCACATCGCTGATGGCGATCGTGCCGAGGACCTCGTCGACGGATTCGCCCAGTACCGGGAAGCGGCTGTGCCCGGTGTCGAGCAGTTCCACCACCCGGGTGATCGGGTCGTCGGCCAGTACGGTGACAAGGTCCACCCGCGGCACCATCACCTCACCGGCCGTGCGGTTCCGGAAGTCCAGGCCATGATCGAGCAGCCGGGTGGTATCCGCGTCCAGCAGGCCCTCGGCGTACGACGAGGCGAAGATCCGGTCGAGGTCCTGGGCGGTCGCGCCCTGCGGCAACTCCTCGACCGGCTCGATCCCGACCCGGCGTAGCAACCGGTTGGAGAGCGCGTCGAAGATCCGGATCACCGGGCCTGCCAGCAGCAGATAGATGAGCGTGGTTCGGGACAGCGCGCGAGCCAGTGCCTCCGGCCGGGCGATGGCCAGGTTCTTCGGGGCGAGTTCGCCGAGCACCATCTGGATGACCGTCGCGATCAGTAGTGCCGCGGCAACCGAGATGGACAGGCTGACCGCCTCGGGCAAACCCGCCAGCCCGAGCAGTTCCGCCAGACCCCGGCCGAGAAAGGGCTCGGCGACGTACCCGGCGAGCAGGGCGGTGACGGTGATGCCGAGTTGCGCGCCGGACAGTACGAACGAAAGCCGCCCGGTCACCCGCAGGGCCCGCTCGGCGGCGGTGTCACCTTCTTCGGCGAGGGCGCGCAGGCGGTCGCGGTCCACGGCGACGTAGGCGAATTCCTGCGCCACGAAATACCCCGTGGTGATGGTGAGCGCGATGATCAGGGCGAGGCCGACACCGATCAGCACCAGACCACGACTCCGCGGGCTTTGCCGCCCTCCGGCGAACCACCAGACATGCCCGCGACAGTAACACCGGCACGGCGTCTCGCCCGGGCATTACCCGCAGGGTCGGCACACCCGGCCCGGCATCCGCCTGCGTCAGCGTCAGGATCGGAGGCGGATCAGCTGACGCGGTCGCGGCGTACCAGCGCCGCGTCGATCCACTCCAGGTGGCCGTGGTGCTCGAGCAGGACCTGGCGAACGGCGCCGCTGGTGGACGTCCTTCGCACCGCCACTGCCTCGGCCGCCACCCAGCGGCCGCACAGTAACGCCTGCACCGGCACCGGCCGGTACTTCTCGGTCATCGTCATCGCGATCCGATTCGATCCGTGCGACGTGGCGCAACGGCGCCCGGCTGGCCTCTCAACCGGTTCCAATCTAGCCCTCCGGCGCCGGTTCGGCCAGCGGCCGCCAGACCGCATATCGGTCACCCGTAGGGGGTACCAGGGCTGCACCCGAAATGGTCGGGTTCCCAGAGGAGTGAGCAAGATGGCGAATACGAGGGCACAAGGCCGGATCACGGCCCCGGTACAGAAGGCCGCCCTGGTGGTGGCCGCGACGTTCCTGCTGGTCGGTGTGCTGGGCTTCGTGCCGGGCATCACCACCGATTTCGACACGATGTCCTTCGCGGGGCATCATTCCGACGCGATGCTGCTGGGCATCTTCCAGGTCTCGGTGCTGCACAACCTGGTGCATCTGCTGTTCGGCGCGGTCGGCCTCGCGATGGCGAGATCGGCTCTCGGCGCTCGCAACTACCTGATCGGCGGCGGGCTGATCTACCTGCTGCTGTGGGTTTACGGGCTCGTGATCGACGAGACGAGTTCGGCGAACTTCGTGCCGCTGAACAACGCCGACGACTGGCTGCACCTGGCGCTCGGCGTCGCCATGATCGGCCTCGGCGTCGCGCTCGGCCGGAGTCTCACCACGACCGGTACGGCGACGCCCCGCTGACCGGACACCGTCTGATTGGTATCGGCACCTTCGGGTACGTGAGGCGAACCCGGCCAGTGGCCCAACCCCGCTGCCATCCGGCCGGACCGGCTTTGAGGATGCGTCATGTCCACGCCACTCGCTTCCCGACCCGCCACGTCACGCCCGCCGACCCAGGCCGCCCGTGACCGGATCGCCACCCAGACGGAAAAACTGCTGCGAGCCGCCGACGGCTGCCCAGAACCCCGCCGAGGAGAACTGCTCGACGAGGTGATCGTGCTGAACACCCCGATGGCCAGAACGCTGGCCTCGAGGTACGACGGCCGCGGGGTCGAGGGAGACGACCTGACCCAGGTCGCCTTCCTCGGCCTGATCAAGGCCGCCCATCGCTACCGCCCCGCTCCCGGCACGGACTTCCGGTCCTATGCCATTCCGACGATTCGTGGTGAGTTGAAGCGGCACTTCCGCGACAACGCCTGGACGGTCCGGCCGCCGCGCCGGGTTCAGGACGCGCAGGCCACGATCAACACAGCGGAAGGCCGGTTCGTCGCCCGCCGGCACCGCTGGCCGACACCCGCCGAACTCGCGGCAGAAAGCGGACTACCGCTCGACGACGTGATGGACGCTCAGTCAGCGCAGAGCTGTTTCCAGCCGCTGTCGCTGGATGCGCCGGTGACCGGGGGCGCCACCACTCAGCTCGGCAGCTTCGTGGCCGATCCGAGTGAGCCTTACGAGTTGATCGATCAAGTCGAGTCGCTGCGGCCCGCCCTGCAGGGGCTGTCGGCCCGGGACCGGTTGATTCTGCGGCGCCGGTTCATCGAATACCGGACCCAGGCCGAGATCGCGACCGAGATCGGTGTCAGTCAGATGCAGGTTTCCCGCTTGCTGAGCAGGATTCTTTCGCAATTACGTACCACTCTCGACGCTGCATAAGTTCTGCCGCGACGCCTCGACAGGTGGCGTGGTGCGAACTACCGTTGGTGGAGCCGGTTCAGAGATGTAGCCGTTCCACTGACGGCTTGGAGTCAGAACCTTGAACCCGAGGGACCCGGCACGAAACGCCCAGACGCCCGCGAGGTTCGACCGCGTGGTGACCCGCGGTCCTGGGCTCGATGTCATCTTCGACTTCTCGCCCGCCCTGATGATCGGGCGGCTCTCGGGCCATCTGCGTGGCCGTACCCGTTCCTATCTGCGCGATTGCTTTCGCAGTGCCGTCGGCCAACGGCCCGAGCGATTTGTTGTCGACGCGACCGGCTTGGTGACCTGTGACGCCGGCGGCCTGGCAGCTCTCAGCGGCGCACTCCAGTTCACCAGTACGCATCGCCCGGCCATGGCCGTCGCAGGCCTGAATCCGGTCTACCGGCGCATGCTCGGCCTGGTTCGCGCGGACCAGAAGGAACAGCTCCTCACTTGCGCGACGTTGTCCGAGGCGATCCGCCAGGTTCTCGCCGATCCGCCACCGGATGTCGCCGAGCCCGACGTACTGCTGGCCGAGGTGCGCAATCTGCACCGGGGCATGCTCACCCGGAGCTCGATCGAACAGGCCAAAGGCGCTCTGATGGTTGTCTACGGCATCGATCCGGACGCCGCCTTCGCGATGTTGTCCTGGTACTCCCGTAACGGCAATCTGCCGCTGCACGATCTTGCCGCCAAGCTGCTGGTGACACTGCGCGAACAGCCCGCCGGCAATCTCAGCATGGTCCGGATGGACGCATTGCTGGCGGACCTGGCGCACCGCCCGCCAGTAGCAACGGACGGTACGCCGGAGCCCTCGGCCGGCTGACCCTCTCGGGCCGGCCGGCCTGCGAGCGTTAGCGTTGACTAGCTGCCGGGACCGGCCTGACGGACGTTGCCCGCCGCGTCGCGGCTTTCCTCGGCCATCGACTGCGCGGCCTGCTTGCCTTCGTCACTGACGGTTCCCGCCGCGTCCCGGGCGGTTTCCTTGACGTGCTGAGCGGCCTCCTGGACCGGCTCGGCCATCTCGGACTTCATCTCCTGGGCAAGGCCGGCGGCCTCTTCCTTGATCGGCTCCTTCACCTTGGCGGCGAGCTGTTCCTCGCGCTCAGAGGCCGGCACCAGCGATGACAGCAGCCAACCAGCGGCGAACGCTATCGCTCCGGCCGCCAACGGTGAACCCTGAGTCTGGCGACGTGCCACCTCGGGCGCGCTCTGGATCGCCGAACCGACGCTTTGTCCCGCGCCGGCGACAGTCGAACCGACGGAATGTCCGGCATCAGAGACGGATGACATGGCCGAGCCGGTGCCGTCGCCGACCGACGACGCCGCGCCCATCACCCGCTCGCGGGCCCGGCTGACCACACCACGGGCCGCTTGGGTCCGTCGATGCATGATCTGGCTCGGGCTCATCTTGTCGCTCAGCGCGTCGACGTCCCGCCCGACCTCATGACGGGTCCGCTCGATATCGCGCCTCAGTTGTTCCGTGCTGTCAGCCACTTCGCATCCTCCTTGATCGAGTCGACCGCCTGTTCGGGCATCGGATCCACCTGCTTGAGCCGCTGCCGGCCGGCCTGGAACAGCACCGCCGCGGCGATACCCCAGATGGCCGTGACGATCAGCGCCGCCCAGGCCAGGTGCATGACCTCACCAAGTGCCCACATCACGGTGAGCGAGGCGAACAGCCCGAGCATCCAGCCCGCGAAGCCGGCGCCGCCGAGCATTCCCGCGGCCTTACCGGCCTTCTTGGCCTCTTCCTGGACCTCCGCCTTGGCCAGCGCGAGTTCCTTGCGAGTCAGCTCGCTGAGGTCCGTGGTCAGCTTCGAGACCAGTTCGCCCATGGACTGATCCACCGACGGCGGCGTCGATTCGGGTACTCCGGTCATCTCCACTCACCGCCCCGGCTGCGAACCCGGGCCGGGCAACGTGTCCCCGTCGGTGCCGTAGCCCGGATCAAGCGTGGGATCCGGTACGGGCGACGGGCTGACCGGCGGCGCCATCGCTCCAGGCGCGGGCGGGGGTCCACCCATCGGCTCACTCAGCCCGGCGCCACCTTGCTGGTACTGACCACCTTGCTGGTACTGGCCGCCGCCTTGCTGGTACTGGCCTTGCTGGTATTGACCGCCGCCTTGGTCGTACTGGCCGCCGGTCTGCTGATACGAGCCGGCGCTTTGCTGGTCCTGCCCAGTGGCCTGCTGGTACGGGCCGCCGCTTTGCTGGGACTGTCCGTTCTGCTGATGCCGGCGATCGGCCATCAGGCCCTTGGTCAGGCGTCCGGCGGCCATACCGGCCACGGCCGCTCCGAGCAGGAAGACACCGGGCTTGCGGCGAGCGAAGTCGCGGCATTCGTCCAGTACCTGCCCTGGTTCACGATCGGCCAGGAACTGCGCGGCCTGATCGGTGAACTGCGAACCCTGCCGGGCCAACTGGGTGACCCAGCCGGACTCGCCTTCGTGCTGCGCCATGCTGCGCAGTTCCGAACTGATCGACCGCAGTCCGTCGGCAAGGCGATCGCGTTGCTCGACGGCCTGGGTCTGTAGCTGCTCGCGGGTCTGCGAGGCGAGCCGGGCGGTCTGCTCCCGGACATCGCTCGCGACCTCTCCAACCTGTTCCTTGGCGGTACCGGCCACCTGGCCGGTCTTCTCCGCCGCGGACTCTTTCAGGTGTCCGGCCTCGTCGCGTGCAGCACCGGTGAGCCCGTTCCCGTCCGAGGTCTGCTGCCCGGCGGCCGAAGCGGGCCATTCGTTCGTGGTGGGCGTCATCAGACGTCTCCTTCCAGCGAGTTGAGATGTTGAGGTAACCCCCGCAAGGCCTCTCGAAACTCACTGAACCGCCGAACTTCAAAGCAGTTGCTTACTGGGCCTGCCCGGGCGGCTGCTTGCCCGGCTTGCCAGGACGGCGACGGAAAGCCAGGAAGGAACCGATGACGATCGCCACCAGGCCGGCCAGAATGATGAAGAGCAGCGGCGTACGGCTGTTGTCCTGGGCATCGGCGTCCCGGTCGCCCGGTCCGTCGATCGGGGTCGCGGTCGCGGTCGGCGTCGGATCGGCCTGCGCCGCATTGGGCACCACAGAGCCGGCTCGGGCCGCTCCAGCCGCGCTATCACCACTGTCGGCCTGCACGCTGTGAGACCGTACGTCGCCCCGGGCGTCGTCGGCTCGCGCGGCGCCGTCGGTGCGTGCGTTGTCGGCATTGGCGGCGCGGACGGCGTTGACCGTGCGCGCGGCTTTGCTGCCGTCGGCCGCGACGGCTGTCACCGCGGTCGCCAGCGGTACCGCGGCCAGCAGCAGCGCGAGAAGCACGACCGCCACCGGGCGGCCCGGACGAGTTCGGTGCGCAGAGTTCTTCACCGTGCTCCGGTGCCCGCGGCGGGTACGGTCAAAACCAGCGGCGGAACGAACCGGCCACTTAACAAAAGCCGGCCGCCGGAAACCCGGCGGCCGGAGTATTTTCAGTTGGAGCGACGATCGGCCTTGTCCTGCACCGGGGCCGTCCCCGCACCTGCATTCGCCGTCGCGGTCTGACGAGGCCGGATAGTCGGGCAGACCGGGCCCCGGCGGACCGGTCCACCGCCAAGCCTTCGGCTCTTCCACTGGCGTTCGTCGTAGTCGTAGTAGGTGTCAACCTCGTTGTGCGCCATGACCCCATGTCCCTTTCGTCCGGCCCCACACTGGCTTCCGAAAGTGGCCACTCCGCCCCTCAGGAAGAGTCGGCCGGTACCCACTTCACCTTGTGGACATGCGGGAAAACCAGCGTTCTTCACAATCCGTCCGATGGAATTCACTGCGCCGTAATGCGGGTAATCGCTTGCCCAGAAGGGCGGCCGACGTTGTCAACCGCTGGATCGGTGGTGCTCAGACCCGGACCACGGCAACACAATGGCCAGGCAGGTGGACCGATTCGGCCTCCAGCACGGCCGGCCCGAAGGCAACCTCGATCGCCCGCGGATGCGTATCCACCGGCACCGACCGGGTTTCGGTGCCGAGGTTGACCACCACTCGGAGGTTGCCCCGGGCAACGACGGACCAGGCGCCGTCGGCATCGTGCTGCACCTGTACGGCGCTCAGCCGGTCGTCGGTCAGGTCGGGCTCGCTCCGGCGCAGCGCGATCAGATCGCGGTACCAGGACAGCAGGTGGTTGTGCGGCGCGGTCGCGAGCTCGGTCCAGTCGAGCACCGAGGCCTCGCGCGTGGCCGGGTCCTGCGGGTCCGGAATGTCCTCGGCGTTCCAGCCGTGCGACGCGAACTCCCGGCGCCGCCCGTCCCGCACCGCCTCGGCCAGAGCCGGTTCGTCGTGATCGGTGAAGTAGCGCCACGGCGTGGAGGCGGCCCATTCCTCGCCCATGAAGATCATCGGCGTGAACGGGCCGGTCAAGACAAAGGTGGCCGCGATCGCCAACTGGCCTTCGGTCAAGGGCAGCCGGTCGCCCAGCGCGCGGTTGCCAACCTGATCGTGGTTCGAGGCGTAGGCGAGGAACGAGTGGCCGCGATGCCGTTCCGGGTCCACCGGCCGCCCCCAGTCCTTGCCGCGGAACGACGAGTAGCCGCCGTCGTGCAGGAAGACCCGGGTCAGCGTCTTCGCCAGCACCTCCGGCGAGCCGAAATCGCCGTAGTAGCCGGATCGATCGCCGGTCAGCAGCGTGCGCAACGAATGGTGGAAGTCGTCGCTCCACTGGGCGGTCATCCCGAGGCCACCCTGGTCGACGGGCTCGATCATGCGCGGATCGTTGAGGTCCGACTCCGCGATCAGCCCGAGCGGACGCCCCAATTGCCCGGCCAGTTCCGCCGTACGGTCGGAGAGCTCGGCCAGCAAATGCCGTGGGCTCTCGTCCACCAGCGCATGTACGGCGTCGAGCCGGAGCGCGTCCAGGTGGAAGTCGCGGAACCACCTCAGAGCGTTGCCGATGATCCACTCGCGGACCTCGTCGCTGCCCTCGTCGTCGAGGTTCACCGCCGGGCCCCAGGGAGTGCTGTGGCGCTCGGTGAAGTACGGCCCGAAGCGGTCGAGGTAGTTCCCGCTGGGACCCAAGTGGTTGTAGACGACGTCCAGGCCCACCCCGAGGCCCAAGGCGTGACAGCGGTCCACGAACCGTTGGAGGGCGTCAGGACCGCCGTACGGCTCGTGAACGGCGTAGAGGTGCACACCGTCGTAACCCCAGCCGTGACGGCCTGAGAAGGCTGCGACGGGTAGAAGTGACACCACGTCGATACCGAGATCTACCAAGTACGGCAGGTGCTCTATGGCCGCGTCAAACGTTCCCTCGGCCGTGAACGTCCCCGGGTGCAATTCGTACAGCACCGAGCCTCGGACGTCCTTGCCCCGCCAATCCTGGTCGGACCAGCTGAAGCGGGCCGAGTTGTGTACACGGCTCCACCCGTGCACGCCGGCCGGCTGCCAGGCACTACGAGGATCAGGCGTTGGTTCACCGCCATCCACCTTGAACGCGTAGTCCGTGCCATGGCCGGCCTCAGCCACCTCAAGGGACCACCAGCCATTCTCGGCGGCTTGCATGGGCCGATCGCCTTCACGCAGGACAAGTTCCACCTGCTTAGCCGTAGGCGCCCAAACGGTGAACGTGTGCATGTCAGCTCCTAGCGAGAAGCGCCACGGGCAAGTCGTCCAGCAGGTCGTGCAGCCGGGTAGACCCGCCGTTGAAGGTTCGTCCGGTCAGAACGTCCGTCCAGTGCCCATCCGGCAGTACGACGGTGTGGTCGCCCCAACCGCCTAGGTGGTACAGCCGGGCGCGTAGCCGGGTAGCGACCGTGACAACCTCTGGAGCTCCACCACGGCTTCCACGGCCGAAGGCGATGGCATGCCCGCTGGAAGTCGGTAAAGCCGCGTAGGCCCCGGCGAAGGCCTCCGGCAGCTGCCTCCGCAGTCGGAGGGCTCGAGACGTCACGAGCAGCTTCTCGTCGGCAAGCCCAGAAGGCTTCACCCCGGCGTCCAGCCGGGCCAACCGGTCCGACCGCAGCTTGTAGTCCACGGGACGGCGGTTGTCCGGATCCACCAGCGACAGGTCGAGCAGCTCCGAGCCTTGGTAGACGTCTGGCACACCCGGCATCGTGAGCTGGATCAGCTTCTGTCCGAGTACGTTGCACCGGACCACCTCCGCCTGCGCATGGCTGAACCGCCGGACCGCGTCGAGCACGTCGGCGTCCGCCACCACGGCCCGGGCGAACGACTCGACCGCCTCTTCGTACTCGGCATTCGGCGACGTCCAGCTGGTGTGCCGTTTGGCCTCGCGAATCGCCTTCTCTAGATACCCACACAGACGATCCGCCTCGATCGGTCCGTCGTGCCAGGTACCGAAAAGCGTCTGCCAGATCAGGTACTCAGTGGTGCCGTCGATCAGCGGATCCCGATGCGCAACGGCAAGCTCGCGCCATGAACGCACCGCGTCGGCCCACGCCACCGGCACCTCGGCCAGTACGGCGAGACGTGCCCGCACGTCCTCCGAGCGCTTGGTGTCGTGCGTGGACAAGGTGGTCATCGTGTTCGGCCAGTGCGCGACCAGCCGAGCGGCGTACACGTGGAACTCCTCGGGCGAGACGCCGAAGTGGTCCGGATCGCCGCCAACCTCGTTCAGCCCCGCCAACCGGAACCAGCGGTAGAACGAGGTGTCCTCGACGCCCTTCGCCATCACCGGTCCACACGTCTGCTGGAACCGGATGATCAACTCGTGCCGGGCGTCCTCGTCGATCCTCGCCGCGGTTCCAGCCTCCCGGCCGAGCAGAAGATCCCGAACCAGGTCCAGCGTCTCGTGCCGGTCTTCGTCCAGTCGGCCACGTGCAACCTCTACGGCATGTTCCATCGCCTGCACGGACTCGTACGACGGCTGCTCCCCGGGAACGACGTACGCCCGGTAGCGGTCGAAGGCTACGAGTAGTTCCGTCACGACCTCGTGGAAGGCCCGACGGGTGTGGTCCCGCAGCCGTACGTCGTCCTGGCAGATCCGGGCCAGGAGCTCAACCAGCCGGTGGACCTCCGCGTACTGCCCGTCGTCGACAACCTCGCGTTTAGCCTGCTCGATCACTGTCGCGAAGTCGGCCGGGCCTTCCGTCAGTTCGTTGTTCAGGTTCGACAGCGGCGCCGCCCCGGCCGGATCGACGAACAGCCCGCAGATCCGCAGGAGCGCGTCGTACCCGGTGGTACCGGCGCAGGGCCAGTCGTTCGGTAGTTCCTCGTCACCTTCGAGGATCTTCTCCACCACGACCCAGGCGCCACCGGTCTCTTCGGCCAGCCTGCGCAGGTATCCCCGGGGATCGGCCAGACCGTCCGGGTGGTCGATCCGCAAGCCGGTAAGACGGCCTTCGGCAAGTAAACGCAGGAACAACCCGTGGGTGGCGTCGAAGACCGTCGGGTTCTCCACCCGGATGGCGGCGAGCGTGTCCACGTCGAAGAAGCGCCGGTAGTTCAGTTCCTCGTCGGCGACCTTCCAGTGCGCCAGGCGATACCACTGGCTACCTACGAGTTCCGCCAGCGGCAACGTCTCCGTCCCAGGCTTCAACGGGAACTCGTGCTCGTAGTAACGCAGGACGGGCTCGTCGCCGGAGGTGTCCACCTCGATCTCTCCGGCGGTCAGTACCTGGCCGATGCGCTGCCCGAGAACCGCCATCAACAACGGCTGATCCCCCGCGCCCCAGTCCACGTCGAACCACTCGGCGAACGGCGAACCCGGTCCATCCCGCAGTACCGACCAGAGCGCCTTGTTGAGCCGCGCAGGCGTCGGGACGCTCATGTGGTTCGGAACCACGTCAGCGATCGCACCCATCTCCTGCTCGGTCAGTCGCGTTGAAAGCCTCGCGAACGCCTCGGCGCCACCGGCCGCCCGGGACAGCTGCTCGTGATCCACCACGTCGTACCCATGGGTGGAGCCCGGAGCCGCCTGCAGGATCGGTGAGAGGTACAGGTGCGATACGCCGAGGCGATCGAGGTACTCCACGATGGCCGCCGCATCGTCGAAGCCGAACTCGGCCCGCAACTGCAGGCGGTACGTCGAAAGCGGAGTGGTTCTCATCGGCGGGCGTGCGGCCGGGTCAGCACCACGATGCCGCGCGACTCGACCTTGACGGTGCTACCGGCCGCGTGATCGACCTCGCCGTCAGTGCCGTCCGCCGTGGAGGTGTCGACCACCACGCGCCAGGTCTCGCCGTACGGCTCGGGCGGCAGCACGAAGTCGAGCGGCTCGTGGAAGCTGTTGAACAGCACCATGAACGAGTCGTCCACCACTGGTCCACCACGCGGGTCCGGCTCGGAGATCGCTTCACCGTTGAGGAACACCGCGACCGCACGGCCGTGGTCCTGCTCCCAGTTGACCGGCTCCATCTCCTTGCCGTCCGGGGTGAACCACGCCAGGTCGCCGAGTTCGCTGTTGCGGGTGTCGCCGCGGAAGAACCGGCGCCGGCGCAACACCGGGTGCTTGCGGCGCAGCTCGACCAGCCGCCGGGTGAACTCGAGCAGGTCCTGCTGGGACTGGTCCAGCTCCCAGTTGACCCACGCCAGTTCGCTGTCTTGGCAGTAGACGTTGTTGTTGCCCTGCTGCGTGCGGCCGATCTCGTCGCCATGCGCGATCATCGGCACGCCCTGCGACACCAGCAAGGTGGTGAGCAGATTGCGCTGCTGCCGCGCCCGCAACGCGAGCACCTCCGGGTCGTCGGTTTCGCCTTCGACACCGCAGTTCCAGGACCGGTTGTGGCTCTCGCCGTCGTTGCCGTCCTCGCCGTTGGCCTCGTTGTGCTTTTCGTTGTACGACACGAGATCGCGCATGGTGAAGCCGTCGTGGGCGGTGACGAAGTTGATGCTCGCGATCGGGCGGCGGCCGTCGTCCTTGTAGAGATCGGACGAACCCGTCAGCCGGCTGCCGAACTCGGCCAGCGTGGACGGCTCACCCCGCCAGAAGTCGCGCACGGTGTCGCGGTACTTGCCGTTCCACTCGGTCCACAGGGGCGGGAAGTTTCCCACCTGGTAGCCGCCGTCGCCGACATCCCACGGCTCGGCGATCAGCTTCACCTGGCTCACCACCGGGTCCTGCTGAACGAGATCGAAGAACGCCGACAGCCGGTCGACCTCGTGGAACTGGCGCGCCAAGGTGGCGGCGAGATCGAAGCGGAAACCGTCCACGTGCATCTCGGAAACCCAGTACCGCAAGGAGTCCATGATCAGCTGCAGCACGTGCGGGCTGCGCATCAGCAGACTGTTCCCGGTGCCGGTGGTGTCGTAGTAGTGCGACTTGTCCGAGTCCACCAGGCGGTAGTACGCCGCGTTGTCGATGCCCTTGAACGACAGCGTCGGGCCGAGTTCGTTGCCTTCGGCCGTGTGGTTGTAGACGACATCGAGAATCACCTCGATACCGGCGGCGTGCAGCGCCCGCACCATCGTCTTGAACTCGGTCACCTGCTGACCGCGATCGCCCGTGGACGAGTACGCGTTGTGCGGCGCGAAGAAACCGATCGTGTTGTAGCCCCAGTAGTTCGTGAGGCCCTTCTGCTGCAGGTGGCCGTCCTGCGCGAACTGGTGCACCGGCATCAGCTCGATCGCCGTCACACCGAGCTGGACCAGGTGTTCGATGATGGCCGGATGCCCGATACCGGCATAGGTACCGCGGATCTCGTCCGGCAGCTCGGGATGGGTCTTGGTCAGGCCCTTCACGTGCGCCTCGTAGATCACCGTCTCGTGGTACGGACGATGCGGCGGACGGTCGTTACCCCAGTCGAAGAACGGATTCGTGACCACCGAGTGCATGGTGTGACTCACGTTGTCCGCGCCGTTCAGCTTGCCCGGATCGTCGAAGGAGTAGCTGAACAACGACTCGTCGCCGTCGACCTGGCCTTCGATGGCCCGCGCGTACGGATCGAGCAGCAGCTTGCTGGCGTCGCAGCGATGTCCTTCCGCCGGCGCGTACGGACCGTGTACGCGATAGCCGTAACGCTGCCCCGGTTGTACCGAGGGCAGGTAACAATGCCACACGAAACCGTCGACCTCGGTGAGTTCGATCCGGGTCTCGGTGTAGTCGTCGTCGAGCAGGCATAGCTCGACCTTGTCGGCGACCTCCGAGAAAACCGCGAAGTTGGTGCCGGAGCCGTCGTAAGTGGCACCGAGCGGATAAGCGCGTCCTGGCCATTTCTGCACGGGACACCCTAACCAGCCGGGTGCCCCGTCACGAAGCACCTCGGTGGCCGCGACCTGGCCGGGCGCGGCGGTCACGGCAGGGCCGGCCGCATGGGGAACAGACATCTGGGTACCGGATTTCCTTGAGCGGAAGGAGTTCTGCCATGAGTACAGTGCCGATCAACCCGATCCCGGGGCCCGATGAGGACCCGGATCTGGCGAAGCCGGACGTGACCACGCCCGGCCGAGACGATCCGATGACCGTGCCGGCACCGGAACCGGAGCCCGACAGCGATCCGAACGAACAGTTGCCGCACTTCCCCGACTAGGACCGATCCCGACTAGGACCGATCACCACGGCACGTAGCCGGACATCCCAGGGGGAACCAGTCTCGGGGTGGAGGCGAAGGGCCGGTGGTTCCCGTCAACGGACAGGAACCACCGGCCCAGGGATCAAGCTGCCGTCGGCATCGAGATCTTTTCGCGCAGTTCATCAAGAATTCGCCGCAGCAGGCGGGAGACCTGCATCTGGCTGACGCCGATCTCGCGACCGATGTCCTCCTGGGTCCGGCTGTCGATGAACCTCAGTTCGAGGATCTGCCGGTCCCGCTCGGGCAGTTGCTCGATCAGCGGCCGAAGCACGGTGATCGTCTCGGCGTGTTCGAAGGAGTCGTCCCGGGCCGGCACGGTGTCGGCGAGAGTCTTGGTGGACTCCTCGTCGTCATCGAGCGGGCGGTCCAGTGAAAGCACGGAGAAGCAGCCAACCGCGGCGACCGCGCCCTCCACTTCTTCGACTCCAGCATCGAGCTGTGCGGCCAGTTCCGGCACGGACGGCTCGCGGTGCAATTCCTGCACCAGTTGGGGTTCCACGGCGGCGATAGCGCCCTGGAGTTCCTGCAGCCGGCGCGGGATTCGCACGGTCCACGAACAGTCGCGGAAGTACCGCTTGATCTCGCCCCGGATGGTGGGCACGGCGAACGCGGGGAACGGAGTCCCCGTATCCGGATCGAACCCATGGGCCGCCTTGACCAGCCCTAGGTAGGCGACCTGCTCGATATCGTCCGACTCGACTCCACGGCCAGAGAACCGGGTGGCGATCGAATGGGCGATCTCGATGTTGAGCTCGACAGCCTCTTCGAGCAGCTTCTGCCGCTCGACCTCACTGTCGGAGAGCTTCCGGCGCTGTAGAAGCGAGTTAGTCTGCTCGTCGCGCCGGGCTTTGCGTGCCTGCTCGGCAGTCTGGGTACTGCGATCGGTGTTAACCATCTGAATGACCTCGCGACTTTGAGTCACGGCGTGGCACATGGCTGAACCACGGTCATTACCCTTGGGACAGACCTTAACCCGAAACGGTCGCGAACGCATCACGTGGGCCCGACAAGCTCGTCTACCCAGGGTTGCACCTCGATGTCGAAGAGTCCGGACACGATGGCCGGCGAGCCGGTTCCGAGGCCGGTTCCGAGGCCGGTTCCGAGGCCGAAGGAGGGCGATGGCGGCGCCGATCTTCGTGATCCAAAAGCATGACGCCCGGCGGCTGCACTACGACGTACGGCTAGAGGTCGACGGCGTACTGAAGTCGTGGGCGGTACCGCGCGGACCGTCAGCCGATCCGGCCCAGAAGCGGCTCGCCGTACCGACGGACGACCACGCCATGTCGTACGCCGAGTTCGAGGGCGTGATCGGTTCCGGGCGGTACGGCTCGGGCGCGGTGATCGTCTGGGACCTCGGCGTCTATCGCAACCTCACCCGCAAGGCCGGCGCCGAAGTACCGATGGCGACGGCCTTGGCCCACGGGCACGCGAAGTTCTGGCTGCAAGGCGTGAAACTCACCGGCGCCTGGGCCCTGACCCGGACCCGGACCAGCGCCAACGGCGACTGGCTGATGGTCAAAGTCCGCGACGACCACGCCGACCCGACCTGGACCCCCGCCGAAACCTCAGTCCTCTCCGGCCTGACCATCGAAGAAATCGCCCGCACCGCATAAACATAGACGCGCCCGGATCGAACCACGGCAGGTCGACCGGCCCGTTGGTCCAGACGCAACCACTCGCGAAGGTGGTTCCCGGACGGTCGGACGCGAAATGCGGAACCTCGGCACAGTTCATCGACGGTCGGACCCGGAATGCGGAACCTCGACACAAGTCATCGACGGTCGGACCCGGAATGCCGTATTCCGAGTCCGACCGAGGGTGGGCGGTTGTCCGGAAAGGCCCAGAGCCACCGCATTTCGCGTCCGACCGTCGGCAGGGGCGGGGGCCGGGAGGGCTGGGAGGCAGCGCATTTCGCGTCCGACCGTCGGTAGGGCGGTGGTCGGAAAGGCCCAGAAGCGCCGCATTTCGGGTCCGACCGTCGGGCAGTGGTGGGCGAGGTGAAGTTAGGCAACCGCATTTCGGGTCCGACCGTGGTGGGTGTGTGGTGGGGATGGGTGGGTACCGGCGTCGTATGGCATCAACCAGTCAGGTGACGGGAGAGACCATGACGACGCAGCATCGAACACCTCAGTCCACGGGCGACGAACCAGTTGGCGCCCTGGTGGGGCAGCTGAGTGCGGACGTGAGCCGGCTGGTTCGCGACGAACTGCAGCTGGCCAAGCTCGAGCTGAAGGAGAAGGGCAAGGAGGCCGGTATCGGCCTCGGGCTCTTCGGCGGCGCGGGCACGATCGCGCTGTACGGCCTGGGCGCGCTGATCACGGCGGGCATTCTCGGCCTGGCTCAGGCGGTACCTGCCTGGCTGTCGGCACTGATCGTGGCGGTGGTGCTTTTTGTCGTGGCGGTCGTCGCCGCGCTGCTGGGTAAGCGGCACGTCGCCGAGGCGGCTCCGCCGATGCCCGAGCACGCCGTCGAGGGCGTGCACTCCGACATCGAGGCCCTGAAGGGGCACCACGCCACCGGACCTCATCTCAACGAGAAGGCGAGCTCATGAGCACCCACAAGACCGTTTCGCCGCCTCCTCCGGCTACCGAGGAAGAGATCCGCGAGGATCTCGAGCAAACCCGGGAACGGCTTGCCACCACGGTGGAGCAGCTCGGCCGGCAGCTGAACGTGCCGCACCGCGTCAAGACGAGCGTTGCCCAGGCCGGCGACCGAGCCAAGCACGCTGCGATCGACGCGGGCGGTCGCGCGAAGCATGTCGCGATCGACGCGGGTGGCCGGGCCAAGCATGTTGCTTCCGGCGCAGGCGTCAAGGCCCGGACCGTCGCGATGGACACCAAGGAACGTGTCCGCCAGAACCCGAAGGTGGCCGCCGTCGGCGGTGCCGTCGTGGTCGGCGTGGGCGCGGGCGCTACCTGGCTGGCGAGGCGAGGCCGATGAGCAAAGCGGTCAAGGTCGCTTATCGTCCGTTCGGCCTGCTCTCGGGTATCGCCGGTGGTCTGGTCGCCGGCGCCGTGTTCAAGCAGGTCTGGCGCCGGATCAGCGACGAGGACGACGCTCCGACGGCCTTGCAGTCGGAATACCCCTGGCGTGAGGTGCTGCTGGCGGCCGCGCTGCAAGGAGCGGTGTACGCCGTCGTCAAGGCGGCGATCGACCGCGGTGGCGCGAAGGCCTTCCAGCGCTGGACCGGCGAATGGCCCGGCGACTGAGCCACAACCTCACCCGCAATCAATAACGATGGCCCCGGATCACTCCGGGGCCATCGTTCTGCGCTATCAATCAGGAGTTCAGCGCCGGACCGAGCTCCTTCTCGTAGAAGTCGAAGAAGCCGTCCATGTCCGGACCGGCGTTGATCAGCGCGAGGTGGTCGTACCCCGCGTCCGAGGACTGCTTGATCACCTCGAGATGCCGATCGAGATCCGGTCCACAGGCGAACTGCTCACGCAGGTGATCCGGCGTCACCTGTTTCGTGGCGGCGTCGAAGTTGCTCGGGTTCGGCAACTCGGCCTGGACCTTCCAGCCGGTGACACCGAACCGGAACAACTTGTGCGCCGATTCGGCCCCAGCCTGTTCGGTCGGGGCCCACGCCAGCGGCACTTCGGCGTACAACGGACCATTGCCGCCCGCCTGCCGATACGCGTCGATCAGATCGTCGCGCGGCTCGGTGACGAACATCGCGTCACCCAGTTCGCCGGCGATGCGCGCGGCCTTCGGGCCACCCGCGGCGACGGCGATACGCGGCAGCGGGTCAGGCAGGTCGAAGACCCGCGCGTCCTCCAACTGCAGGTGCTTGCCGTCGTACGAGTGATAGCCGCCGCTCCACAGCAACCGGATGATCTCCAGCGACTCGCGCAACATCTCGTGCCGTACGGCGACCGCGGGCCAGCCCTTGCCGACCACGTGCTCGTTGAGCCGTTCGCCCGCGCCGATGCCCAGCGTGAACCGGCCGTTCGCGAGCAGCGCGGTGGTCGCGGCGGCCTGCGCCACGATCGCCGGGTGGTAGCGAATGAACGGGCAGGTCACACCGGTCGCGAGCTCGATCCGCTCGGTCCGGGCGGCCGCCGCGGCCAGCATGGAGAACGCGAACCCCGAATGCTTGTGTTCCGGCACCCAGGGATGGAAGTGATCGCTGACCTCGACGAAGTCGAACCCGGCCTGCTCGGCCCGGACGGCCTGCTCGACGATCTCGGTCGGCGAGTAGGCCTCGGCGATCAGCTTGAAGCCGATTTTCACGGCACTTCACCCGCCAGCGGGTCGCCCTCCACCGGGTGTCCCTCGTCGATCAGGTCGTCCACCAGCAGTCCCGGCTCGTCCAGTACGGCGTTTTCGTTCTGGGCGTCCTGACTGTTCTGGCCGGGAAGCACGGTGTCACCCACGCCGGGCAGTGTGTTGTCCTCGACCCGGCTGTTGTCGTTGTTGCCGGGCAGTACGTTGGCGGCGCCTTCGCCGATCAGGTCGGTGTCGACCTCGGCCGGCCCTTCGGGAGGTTGGTTACCAGTAGTCATGCCGGTACTCCTTTCATCGGGCTGAACCTCGCCCGTACCCGGTGGCGGCGCAGGCCATTCGCCACCGCGGCTGCGGGGTTGGGAAGCGATTCGCCCGGTCGCGGGTAGGCGGCGGCTGGTGGGGTACTGGTGCCCGGTCCCGGGAGCGCGCCCGGCCGCTCCATGCCGAACTGTCGACGAGGTGACGATGAGCAGCGAATCCCAGTACGACGGACCGCCCCGCCGGCCTCGCGTGGTCGTCGTCGGCGGCGGTTTCGGCGGCCTGCAGGCCGTGCGCGGACTGCGCCGGGCGAATGCGGACGTGATCCTCGTGGACCGGACCAATCACCACCTGTTCCAGCCCCTGCTGTACCAGGTGTCGACCGCTTTGCTCTCGCCCGGCGATATCGCCCCCGCGCTGCGCAAGGTGCTTGCCGGCCAGCGGAACGCCGAAGTACTGCTCGCCGAGGTCAGCGCGATCGAGCCGACTACTCGGGCGCTGACGGTTACCACTGCGGACGGCAACGAACGGCAGCTGAACTACGACTACCTAGTACTAGCTGCCGGATCCACTCAGAGTTACTTCGGCCACGGCGAGTGGGCGCAGCTGGCTCCGTCGATGAAGACTCTCGACGAGGCGGTGGAACTGCGCAGCCGCCTATTCCGGGCCTTCGAGATCGCCGACGCCACCGACGACCCGGAGATCCGGCGGCGGGCGCTGACGTTTGTCGTCGTAGGCGCGGGCCCTACCGGCGTCGAACTGGCGGGCCAGCTCTCGGCGCTCGCACGGCGAACGTTGTCCGGCCAGTACCGCCGCTTCGAGCCTTCCGACCTGCGGATCGTGCTGGTCGACGCCGCGGACAAGGTGCTGGCGCCGTTCGCCGAGCCACTGCGCGAGCACACCCGCCGCAAGCTCGAAGACCTCGGCGTCGAAGTGCTGCTGGGCCATCCGGCGACCGGCGTGGATCGCACCGGCATCACCCTCGGTGGGCATTGGGGCGTGACCCACATCAACGCCGGCTCGATCGTCTGGGCGGCCGGCGTCCAGCCGGCTCCGATCATCAAGCGGTTCGCCGAGACGACCGGCACGCCAACCGATCGCCAGGGCCGGATCCAGGTGGCGGACGACTGCACCGTGCCGGGCGTGCCGGACGTCTTCGTGATCGGTGACGCCGCCAACCTGCACGATCTACCCGGTATCGCCGAACCAGCCATGCAAGAGGGCAAGTACGTCGCCAAGGTGATCCGCCATCGGCTGGGCGAACGTAAGGCGCCCAAGCCGTTCCGGTACCTCGACCTCGGCACGATGGCGACGATTTCACCGTTGGACGCCGTGGCCCAGATCGGCCGGATCAAGCTGCGCGGGCCGATCGGCAAGGCGGCCTGGGCCGGCGTACACCTGGCGTTCCTGGTGGGCTGGGGCAACCGGCTCGCGGTACTCGGCAGCTGGGCGGCCGTACTGTCGCGCGGCGCCCGCCGGCAACAGGTGGTCCTCGGCGACGCCTCACAGGCTGATCCGCGTGCTGAGCGTCCGCGGGCTGAAGGTGCGCGGGCTGAGGGTGTGCGGGTGGCGGATGTACGTGATGGCAGGCGGTTGCAGGACAACCGGCACCGCAGATGACGCGCGAGGCTATTCGTGGAGGTGGCGCGATGCATACCGGCGACTCGGCCGCGGCCTTCAGCACGGCCGTCGCGGCGCTCAACGACGTACTCCGGCTGGAGCAGGTCCGCGTCGACGGCACGGTCGAGAACTGGCAGCAGATCCTCGACGGCCTGGACCTGGTCATCACCCGTGCCGGCCGGTTGACCGACTGCGTCGCGGACCATCTGGTCACCACCTCGGCGTCCCAGTCGGTCCGGCGGATCAGCGTCAAGCTCGATGAGGCCTCGGTGCTGATCGCGTCCGCCCGCTCGGACCTGGACCGGCTACCCCGCGCGACCCACGAAGATCGCTGAGCCGCACTGTTCACAGCTGACCGGTATCGGTCTTCCATGCACATCGAAGAGCGTTGACCGCTCGATGACTGAGCACCAGAATCGCGGAATTCACTGAACTCTTTCAGTCCTGATCCGCCCGGAGTGCTCATGCGAATCCTGCGGTTGGTTCTTCCCGGTCTGCTTCTCCTCGGCCTCACGCCGGCTCCGGCGCAAGCGGCTCCACCTCCGGTCTGGGTGCACAACGCCTCGGACCGCCTCTTCACCTCCAGCCTCCGGCCGAACGGCGCCCCGACGTCGATCGACCTGTACGCCGCCCGGAACGAAACCGAGGCCGCCCAGATCGCCGTCCGGCCGGCGACAGCGGTGTCCGGGGTGTTCGTCGAGCCGAGCGCGCTGACCGGCCCCGGTGGCGCGACCATCCCGGCGGCGAACATCAATGTCCGGCGCGCGTACAACCATCCGAACATCACCGTGCCGGACGGCACCGTCGAGGAGGCACCACCGGCGGGAAACACCGGCCGCTACGACGCGCTCGTCGAGAACACGCCAAGCACGATCGGCGCCGGGGTGACCCAGCCGTTCCACTACAGCGTGCACGTCCCCGCCGGGCAGCCGCCGGGCGTCTATGCCGGTACGGCCACGGTCCGCAGCAGCGCGGGCGATGTGCCCCTGCCCGTCCGGATCACCGTCTACGGCACCACCTTGCCGAAGACGAACGAGTCCACGCTGAAACTGAACAACTGGACCACCTCGGCGGGCTGGGACTACGACGGCACGATCAAGTCGATCCCGATCCAGTACGGCGTCACGATGTACGACGCCAATTGGTGGAAGGTGATCGAGAACATGGCCCGCAACCACGCGCGGCACCGCAACAACGTCGTACACGCGGATTTCCAGGCGCTGCTGATCCCGAACACCACGATCGATGCCGCTGGCAACTACACGTTCGGCTGGCAGACCTTCGACCGGTTCATCCAGACCTACGTCGACGCCGGCGCGATGCAGTGGATCCACACCCCGCACCTGCTGAACGGCAGCAACGGGACCACTCCGCCGAAGCTGGAGATGCTGAAGAACGTCAACGGCAGCACGCAACGGGTGCTCGTCGACGTGAACACGGCCGAGTCCAACGCGTACCTCGACAAGCTCTTCCCGGCGTTGAAGCAACACCTGGACGCCAAGGGCTGGACCGACAAGTTCTACATGAGCGCGAACGACGAGTCGCACTTCCAGATCGACACCACGGCCGCGAACTGGCTGTACGGAAAGTACCGCCAGTACTTCCCGAAGCCACTGCTGAACGAGGCCGAGCTGAAGATCCTCAACCCGTCGTCATCCACCACGGCCAACACGCCGATCATGGACCTGTACGAGAACAACATCGGCTACTACCAGCGCAAACGCCTTGCCGGTAACGAGTTGTGGCTCTACAACTGCATCGGCCCGCGTGGTTCGTATCTGAACCGCTTCCTGGCGATGCACCTCAGCCGGACCCGGTTGACCCCGATGCTGGCGTGGAAGACCGGCGCGGTGGGTTACCTGCACTGGGGCTGGAACTACTGGTTCGAGCACGTCGGCGGTCCGTACGTGCAGTTCGACACGTTCAACGGCCCGCAGAACGGCGACAATTTCCTGGTCCGGCCGAACCGCCCGGCGTACGACGTCTACGACAGCCTGCGCAGTGAGGCTCAGCTCGACGGCGTCGAGGACTACGAACTGCTGGCGCAACTGGCCAAGACCAAGCCCGTGCTCGCCCGGGCGATCGCGAACAGCCTGATCAGCAGTTCGACGGTGTACGAGCTGTCCGGCGAAGCCGTCAACCAGGTCCACCGCCAGATCCTCGATGCGCTCGCCTCGGGGGGTCCCGACCAGGCCTACCCGTACAAGGACGACTTCAGCGCGGGCCGGGACTCCTGGCGCTCCACTCGTGGCACGTGGTCCGCGGCGGGCGGCGTACTGACTCAGAGTGACAACACCGCCTGGAACCACGTGGCCGGTCTGGAGGCCCGGGCGTACGGCGATGTGGCGGCGAGCGTGGATGTCCGGATCACCGGCGTCAACCCTGGTGGCGGGAACACCAACTGGGCCGGGCTGATGCTGCGCAATCTCAACGTCAACGACCTGGACAGCGGGTATCTCGTTGCTCAGCGCAACAACGGCGAGGTCTTCGTTTATCGCAGCGGTGAAACGATCGGCGCGGCGCAAGTACCGGGTTACGTCGCGGGCCAATCGAGCCGCCTCCGCGTAGTTGCTCGCGGCAACACGATTTCGGTGTACGGAGGCAACAATCCGAAGCCGGTACTGATCGTTGCCGACAACGCCTTCAGTGCGGGCGGATTCGGGCTCGCGACCGGCGGAGCCAGCGCCACCTTCGACAACGTCCGGCTGAACCCGGAGACGAACCCGGCCGAGGCGCGACCCGTTACGGTCAGTTCGTCGTACGACGGTGACGGCTGGAGTCCGCAGGCCGCGGTGGATGGACGCCGTACGACGGATCCGGGTGCGGCCGGGTGGACCAGCGCCGCGGCGGCGAGTGCCACCGACGCGCAGTCGATCCAGGTGGACCTCGGTTCGGCTCGGCCGGTGAGCCGGGTTGACCTCTATCCGCGGTCGGATGGCACGAGCGCCGGGCGGGGTTTCCCGATCGACTTCCGCATCGAGGTGTCGGCCGATGGCACCACCTGGTCGACCGTGGCGGATCGGCGGGCATATCCGCGGCCGAGCGCGACCCAGCAGGCCTTCCCGTTCGCGGAACGGCCGGTGCGGTTCGTCAAGGTGACCGGGACACGTCTGGACACGGACAACTTCGGCACCTTCCGGATGCAGCTGGCCGAGCTGGAAGTGGCCGGGGGCAACCTTGCGGCGGGGCGTGCGGTGTCCACGTCGAGCTCGGTGGAGTACACGAACGAGGGCTGGCTGCGGTCGAACGCGACCGACGGCATCCGGCAGTCCCTGTTGTGGAACTCGATGGGCTGGAGCAGTGACGCCGTCGCGGCCGGAACTCCGCAATCACTGCAGGTCGATCTCGGTGGACCGAGCATGGTCGGCCGCGTCGATCTCTATGCCCGCAGCGATGGCGCGAACACCGGTGGCGGCTTCCCGGTGGACTTCACCATCGCCGTCTCCACCGATGGCAGCAACTGGGCAACTGTTGCCACGATCAACGACCAGCCGTTGCCCGGGGCCACCGCCTTGACCTGGACGTGGTCACAGACCACCGCGCGCTATGTCCGGATCACCGGTACGGCGCTGCGGCCGGACGGCGCGAGTGGACATCGCATGCAGTTCGCGGAGGTACAGGTCAGATGACCGTCAGCACCTCGTCCAACGGCTGACGCTTGGCCGGCTTGAACGACGTACCAATCGAGTAGGCCGTGGGGATCAGCGCCGCCTGGCGCAGGTCCCCCGGCAACCCGAGTAGTTCCGAGATCTCCTTCTCGTAGCGAAGGTGCAACGTCGTCCAGGCCGTGCCCAGCCCGCGCGCCCGCGCCGCCAGGCAGTAGCTCCAAGCGGCTGGGAGGATCGATCCCCACAGCCCTGCTTGGTTACCTTCGGCCAACGACTTCGCCGACAGGCATGGAATCACCAGCACGGGCACTTCACCCATCCGGTCTCCGAGGTACGCCACGCTGTCCCCGACTCGACGCTGCACCGGGGCCCGCTCTGGGTCCTCGGCGTACAACCGTCCGGCCGCACCCGGCGAATCCAGGTAGTCCGCGACGGCCCGGCGGTAGAACTCCCCGATCGCGGCCCGCTGCTCCGGATCAACGACGACGACCCAGTGCCAGGTCTGCCGGTTCGACCCGGATGGTGCCTGCAGTGCGACCTCCAGGCACTCCCGGATCAGCTCCAGCGAAACCGGCCGTTCCAGGTCGAGGCGCTTGCGGACCGTGCGGGTGGTGGTGAGCAGTTCATCCGGTGTCAGCTGGTTCGTGGTCATGCCGCCCATGATCCACCTTCGGCGTTACGGGTTTCAGCAGGAGTAGGAACCGTGCGGGTGGACCTTCTCGCAGTACCGCACGTGCAGGTGGTTGTCGTGGTTCGCCTCGTGCGTGGTCAGGCCTTCGCTGATCAAGGTCGGATCGTTGAAGAAGATGAACCGGACATGCCCGGGCGCGGCAGCGCGAATGGCCTGAACCAGCTGGCGAGTGGCCGCCCGGTCGTACGTCGCGCTCTGCCAGGTGATCCGGCTGCCGGTGCACTGCGCGTTGTCGGTACGGATCGGCCAGAGGTCGATGTCGAGACCCACCTCGTGGCTGCCGTGGCCAGGGATGTCGCCGCCATGCTCGAACGACGCATCGCCGTACGGCACCGGACCCTGGTTCGTACTGGCGAACGAGCGCGTGGCGCGTTCGAGCTGCGCTATCGCGGCGGCGGTCGCCCAGTTGGCCGTGGTGCCGTTGCCGTCGGGATCTTTGTCGCAGAGGTTTGCGCTGAAGTCGGGGTAGTCGTAATGCCAGGCGAGGTTCTTCCACGTGATCGGGCCGGTGATGCCGTCGGCGCCGATGCCCGCGTGGGTCTGGAAGGAGGTGACGGCGTCCTTGACGGCCTGGCTGTACACGCCGTCCACCGCGAGGTTCAGCCGGCGTTTGGCGTTCAGCTCCACCTGCAGGGCTCGTACGGCGGCGCCACTGTCGCCGAGGCGGATCAGTGGCACGAGCGCTCCCCAGGTCTGCGGGCCGGCGATCCCGTCGGCGCCTAGGCCTTTGGCGGTCTGGAATGCCTTGACCGCGGTGACGGTGGAAGCGCCGAAGACGCCGTCGGCCGGTACGGACTGGCCGTGATGCTGCAGGAGGTACTGAATCGCGGTGACATCGGCGCCCCGATTGCCGCTGCTTTGCGTCGGGAAAAACGCGTTCGCATAAGCATCGGCCGGGGCCGGCACCAACCCCACCAGCAACAACCCCGCCAGCACCAACATCCCAACCCGACGACGCATCCCAACCTCCAGAAAGTAGCGACCCCACTGCGGTAAGTAACCACCCTTACCCGCCACACCCTCCGCCAATTTCCTTCCAACCACAACCCCGGGCCGCGTGGCCCACGCCAACACCGGCGCCAGTCGACTGAACCGGGACCGCTGTCCGCGCTGCACGAACCACTCCACCCCGCGAGCGTCGTACGACGAACAAACCCACCGCCCCGAGGTAATCCCTGGTCCGGGACAGCGGTCTACCGATTCCGGCGGGTGGAGCCGGCGTGGGGGTTACTCGAAGGGGGTGGGGTCGCCGGCGCCGGTTCGGACTACTTCGGGGTGGTCGTCGGAGAAGTCGATGACGGTGGTGGGTTCGGTGCCGCAGTCGCCGGAGTCGATGACGGCGTCTACGGCGTGGTCGAGGGCCTCTTTGATTTCCCAGCCTTGGGTCATCGGCTCGTCCTCTTCCGGCAGGAGCAGCGTCGTCGAGAGCAAGGGCTCGCCGAGTTCGGCCAGGATCGCCTGAGTGACCACGTGGTCCGGGATGCGTACGCCGACCGTCTTCTTCTTGGGATGCATCAACCGCCGCGGCACTTCCTTCGTCGCCGGCAGGATGAACGTGTAGCTACCGGGCGTCGCCGCCTTCACCGCGCGGAAGACCGTGTTGCTGATGTGCACGAACTGCCCGAGCTGGGCGAAGTCCTGGCAGACCAGCGTGAAGTGGTGCCGGTCGTCGAGCTGACGGATCTGGCGAATGCGATCGAGGCCCTCGCCGTTGCCCAGCTGGCACCCCAGGGCGAAACAGGAGTCCGTCGGATAGGCGATCAGGCCGCCGGACCTGATCAGGTCGACCACCTGCCCGATCGCACGCTTCTGCGGGTTCTCCGGATGCACGTCGAAATACCTGGCCATGACTGCAGACCTTAGTGCCCTGGATCACAACAAACGGAATCCCGCGGCAATTCGAGGCCCAAGGACGAGCTCCTAGTGTCCTGAGTCGGAAGTTCGTGCTTCAGCTCCGGTGTCCAGGTGCGTGCATCGCAAGGCGGAGAAGCGGTCGCGATGCTCTAGCATCGTGGCCGTTTCTCCAACGCCGCGAGGTGCGTGCCTGGGCGCCGGAGATGTGCACGAACTTCCGACTCAGGACACTAGCGCAGCAGGGCGAGAGCCTTGTCGAAGGCGGAGTCGCGGTTCTGGGCGAACTCCGCGGCCGTGAAAACAGGCGTGCGGTGGTCCGGCGGAATGCCCGGGCCGTCGAAGCTGCGCCAGTCGGGCGTACGGAACTCCTCGTTCGGCACGATGAAGTTCCAGCCGTTCGGCAGCGTCCGCACCAGCACGTCGGAGAACACGCCCTGGGTGTTCTGCCCGATCCGGATCGGCCGCGGACTGCGGTTCATCATCGCCTGGGTGAAGGTCTCGGCCGCGCTGAGCCCGGAACCACCCGTGAGGATCGTGATCGGGCCGGTGTAGCGAGTGCCCTTGGCCGGCCGTACGACGATGGGCTGCGGGGTGGTGAACCGGCTCGGGTCGTTCGCGTCGTTGCGTGCGCGCTTCAGGTAGGCCAGGAACGGCTTGTTCGTCAGCCGCGACGCGAGCCGCAGACCGAACTCGTCCGAGCCGCCGCCGTTGACGCGCAGATCGATGATCAGCCCGCGCATTCCGGCCAGGCGCTGCCGCGTCAGGATCATGTCCAGCGTTTCGTCCAGAACACGCTTGTCCTGCTCGTAATCCGGCTGATCGGATGCGTACGCGAGGAACGAGATCGGCCGCAGGTAACCGATGCCGCCGGGCAGATCGGCGTACCCGATCCGGTTGTTCGCGTACATGGTCAACGGGCCCTTGAGGTCGCGTCGCTCGATGAACGGGCGAACCCGGTTCTCCAGCGGATAATCCGGAATGGTCGTACCCGGCCGGTGCCCCTGGAACGAGCGGTCCTCGCTCTCGATCGCGGTATGCGCGTCACCGAGTGGCGCGATCATCCGACTGAGCAGATCGAACAACTGGTCATCGGTCAGGTCCGGCCGGATCTGCGGGCGGTAGCGGGTCCGGACGGCGTTCCAGTCGATGCCCTTGGCCCGGAAGAACGGATAGTGCTCGTCGTACGTCGTCCAGAACTGATCGAACACGGCGAGCGGTCCGGTCGAGCCCGGGGCGGTACAGGCCGTCGGCAGGGCCGCGAGCCGGCTGAACCGGATGTCCCCCACCGAGCCGTCGAGATGCTGGACGGCGCCGCGACGGGATACCCGGAAGCTGAAGGTGCGTTCCTCGCCCGCGAACCGGTCCTTGCCGATCTGCCGGGATTCGCCGGCCGGCGTACAGCTGATCGCGGTGGTCGCGTAGTGCCGCGCCACTCCGTTGCTCACGGCAATGATCGAGCCGTAGCCGTCGCTGCGCCAAACGCCTTCGGTGCGGCTCGAGGCCGGACCGGCGGACGCGGGCGCCGGGAGTGACAGGGAGACAAGGGTGACGGCGAGTCCGACAGCGACGCCGCCGGTCAGTAGGCGGCGAGGGCGGCGAGAGGTCTGTGCTGGCATGCGCCCAGCCTCGCGGCGCGCGACGCACCGGACGAGAGGGCAATCCCCCCGTTCCGGGGTAGACCTATCTCCACCTTCCAACCAGCAGGGCAGCAGGGCAGCCTAGAAGACGCCGTGGCGGGCCACCGTGCGGACGATCAGGGCGATGAGCGCCGACAACGGCAGCAAGGCGAAGACCCCGGCGATGAGCCAGTAGAACCCCGTGTCCTTCTGCGCCGTGCCGATCGCGACGTCGGTGGGATTATCCGGGTTGTACCGGACCAGGACCTTGCGGCCCACGACCTCGTCCTCGAGCCGGTATTCCGCCGTACCGGCCTTCAACTGGCGCCCGTCGGGAAGGGTGTACCTGACCTCGATCCGGTCCCGTTTGCCGTACTGGATCCGGACCACCTCGCCCTGGACCGTCGGCGCGTCCAGCGGTACGGGAGTGTCCAGCGCCCGCAGCACCATCCAGCCGGTCAGGCCCAGCCCGATGACCAGCCAGAACCAAAGACCGTTGCCCTTCAAACCGATCAGCGCCAGCGTGCTCGGCCCACCAGCGGACCCCGGATTCGACTTCGCCACTGCCGCACAATGACACGCGCCGGGGTCAGCGCCCGCGTACCGAATGGCGAATTCCGGACGCGCAATTCTCGAATCAACTCGCCGTAATCACGCGAAGATCACGCTAGTGTCCTGAGTCGGGACACTAGGTGAATTCTGGATAATTGCGGAAACAAATTCCTTTTCCGGAAATCCGGGCGTATCGTACGGGCCACTCGCCAGGGTCCCAGCGGCGTCAGGTGGCCGCTGGTCCCGGGCGAGATCGGGGGCGGGCGATCTCGACCGGCACCACGTTCGGGCGCAGGCCCGGGCGCCATGGTCTGGTCTGGCCGCGCTGACTCCGGGGTTCAGCGCGGCCGCCGCCTGTTCCCCCACCCGCCTGCAACGGATCAGCGCGGTAGCGGGCCGGTGTAGGTGTCTCGCGCCTGCTCGACCTTCCGGTGCAGCGGCGCCGCGCCTCCTTGAGGTTCGGCGCACGCCGCGGGGCGGGCCAGCAACGCGAGAGCCGGCCCGGACAAAAGCCCGGGCCGGCCCCTTGCTCAGCGTGCTTCCAGCTCACCCAGCTGCAGGCGGAGTTCACCGCCCGGCGCGGGGTGCACCTTGCTCGCGACCACCCGCACGTATCGCGTGCTCGTGGCCGGGAAGCCGAACGACTGAGCCAGCTCATTCGGCTTGGCATAGGACGTCCGGGTGACCACCGGAGTCCACTGGGCCCCGTTCAGCGAGGTCTGGATCTCGAAGTCCGCCGGGAATCCCGCGCCCGTGTGTTCGCCGTCGCTGCGGCCGAACAGCGTGACCTGGCTGATGCTCGTCGCGGCGCCCAGATCGACCGTCGCGGACGGCTTCTGGCCATCGGTGAACGGTTCGCTGGTCCATCCCATCGAGTAGCTCAGCTCCGAGCGGGTGATGCCGTCGGTCAGCGCGCTCCGCCGCCAGCCGTTGTCGTGGTACTCCGACGACGACGAGCTGGTGACCGTCCGTCCGGCCGCGTAGTTGCCGCCCGCAACCGTTACCTCGGCAAGCTGCATCCGGTAGTGCCCGAACGGGTCCTTGCTCAGCTTCTCCCCGGTCACCCGGACGTACCGCACCTGCCGCTTCGTGAAGTTCACGCCCTGCGCCTCCGGGCCCGGACGCGGTGCGCCTTGCCGCGCACCCACGGTGGACCAGGTTGTGCCGTCAGTCGAGACCTCCACCTTGTAGTCGACCGGGAAGCCCAGCCCTACGTTCGTGCCATCGGCCCGCGGCCACAGGTCTACCCGGCCGGCCTCAACCGCCTTACCCAGGTCAACCGTGAGGCTTTCGGCGTGATCCACGTCGACCTGGCTGCTGCTGCTCCAGCCCAGGGCGCCGGCTGCCGCGCCGGTGTAGCCGTCGACCGCGAAGCGCGCGTCCCAGCCGTCTCCGTGGTACGAGCTGCTCGCGGTGACGGAAGCACCCACGGCCGGGTTGGTGAACGGGTTCACCCGCAGGTTGTCGAACCGCGCGGCCGTTCCACCGGTCACCGCTGCCACGTGGCCGACGGTGTACGCGTCGTCGGTGACGGTCAACAGCGGAGCAGGGTGGGACCCGACGTACACCCGAATCTGGTTGCCCTTGGCAATCACACGCAGGTGCGTCCATTGGTGCGGCTGATAGCCGGGAATCTGGACCTTGGCGATTTCCTTGTCACCGCGGTGCAGGAAGAGCTCGCCGTTGTCGCGAATGGCCGCGAGATATCCCGTGCCGTAGTCGGTGGCGTTCACGTTCCGAACCACCAGACCGGCCCAGTTGGTGTTTCCGCCCGAACCGGCCAGGCCGGTGATCCGGACGTCCGCGTCCACCACCAGGTCGCCGTAGGAGCGGCCCTCGACGCCGGCGACCGACGTCTGCCAGTTCCCGACAGTGGCCTGAACCGTCGGCTGGACCAGTTCGCCGTTCTCGATCCGCCACTGGCCGTACGACTTGCCCGTAGCGTCATCGACGGCGAAGCGCAGGTTGTCCGTACCGGCCGAGAAGTCGTCGCTGAACGGTCCGTCGGTGCTGATATCCGGTGCCGGCGAGGCCAGCGCGGCAAGGATCTGCCGGTGCTTCTCGTAGACCGCGGCGCCGGAGCGCTCGTACGACGAGAAGTCGGTGATCAGCGACTCCGCGATCGCCCGGGCCGTGTTCGGCTTTGTGACGGCGAGCTTCGTCAGCAGCTCGAAGTCCTCCTGCCCGTCGAGCTGGGTCTCGCTGCGCACACTGTCGTACACGTCGAGCGCGGCCCGGTTCGGCCGGACGATGAAGGTGTCACCGCTCTGCACGCCGTCGAAGGTGTTGTACGACGGGTCCTCGTTCTGGTCGGTCCAGCGGTGCCAGTAGTTCCAGCCCCAGTGCAGGAATCCGGTGCCGCCGATCTTCCAGACCAGCCAGGGCAGCAGCCGGGTCTTCGCCAGGTGCATGCCGATCAGCCGGTTCATGTGGAAGTTCTGCGGTACGACGCAGGTGTAGAGCCACAGATCCTTGCCGGCCCGCTTCTGCGCCTGCCAAAAGCCCGCGTGGTCCTCGTAGTTCTCGGTGTACGGCGTGACCGTGGTGACCCGCGCCGCCGCCTCGGGCAGGAAGCTGAACCCGTACGCCTCGTTCGTGAGGGGCTTCGGGAAGTAGTTGTCGTAGAGATCGTAGAACCAGGCGGCGGCCGTGGCCTGGTTCGGATGCGTCGGCTCGTCGAGAGCGCTCATGTAGAACTTGTCCGCCCAGCCCTTGGCCACCAGGTGCTCGCGCAGCTTGGGGAAGATCTTGTTCAGGTAGTTCGTGCTCTCGGGCGTGTTCGGATCGACCAGCACCTTTTGCACCGTGCCGTTGACGTTCTTCAGCATCTCCAGCTGCGGGTACAACGCGCCTTGCCCCGGTGGCAGTCCCGGCTTCGGCTCGAGCAGCGTCGGGGTGTAGATGTACTGCATCGCGCCGGCATCGACGAACAACTGCACGAACCGGTCGAAATCCGTCCAGTCGATCGTGTAGTTGCCCTGAGCATCGATCGTGGTACGCGCCCGGATCAGCGCCTGGAAGTCGGCGTACACCAGGTTGTTGCGGTGTTTCGCCTGGTTCCGGGCGAAGTTCTCGATCACCTTCCACCAGTTCGGGCTGAAGGCCTCGGCGTTGTCGTACTGCCAGGGGATCGCCCGCTCGGTGCCGCCGTAGTCCCAGCCGACCGAAGCGGTCCAGCCGTTCATTTTGAACGCCGACTGGTTCGGCGGCGGTACGTCCACCGGGTAGACCACCACGTTGACGGGCACGGGGGTATCGCCCGCGCTGCTGCGCACGGTCACGGTTCCGGTGTAGGTGCCCGGCGCCTGCCCGAGCGGCACGGAAACGCTGTAGTGGAAGGCCTGGGTGTAGTTCGCCGCCACGTTCTTGGGCGTGTTCTCGACCAGCGCGTCGTAGTAGTCGTTGCCCCCGTCGGGCGCCCGGTCGATATCGGGCAGACCACCGACCTCGGCACCACCGAGCAGGATGTTCTGGTGGTTGTACTGACTACGCAGCGCGACCCGGGCGAGCGGGATCGTCGCACCGCCTGGGCCGGTCAGCGGCGCGGGCTGGGCCAGTTGCGCGCCAGTGACGTTCTGGTCCGGGCGAAGCAGGATCTGCGCCGCCTCGACCTCACCACGAGCCGCGTGCAACGTGATCGCGGTCTGCGGATTGACCGGCCGCGGCGTCGACGAGAAGACGTGATCGGCGGCGTTGTGCACCCACACCGCCGGCGGCGCCGCGACCGCCGGTGGAGTGAGCAGACCGCCGGTCAGCGCGACCAGCACGCCGATCCCGGCGATCCGCGCCGAACGAAGTGATCCGATAACCATGATGAGGTTCCCTCCAGAGCGGATGAAACGATTCACCGATCGCCCGTACCACTGCGGAGACGGCCGACGGAATTACGCCGAGCTTCGTATTAAATGGCGGTCCCGGCAATCCATTCGACCCGCGTGATACTCGTTCAGCACCGCCACTTCCTCATCCACGTTAAGAAAGCCCGCCCTGTCTGAACCCCTCCACCAACCGCCCGCCTCCCCACGCCCCGGCCCTCCCACCGATCGCCGCGATCCGCTTGTTCCGGCCCGCCACCGATCGCCCGCGGCCCGCGGCCCGCTTGCCGCGCGCCCGTATTCCGACCGTCGGCGGTCGGAACGGGGGGCTGACCCGTCAGATTTCGCACGTCCACCCCCGATTCCGACCGCCGACGGTCGGAATACGACGGCCGCAGCGCCGGCTCGCCCGGACGCGGCGCGGGGTACCAGGCGCGGGCGGCGGGTGTGGCTGGGCGTGGGTTGAGGGGAGGGGGAGGGCTAGGGTCCTGATATGAGTGGTGTTGAGGGACCGATCGCGTTCGGCACCGCGCGGGCTCGGTGGGTTCTGGCGGCTACCGCGCTGGGGTCGGGGATGGCGTTCCTCGACGGCACGGTGGTGAATGTCGCGCTGCCGATGATGGGTCGCGATCTGGGCGCCGAGATGTCCGGCCTGCAGTGGATCATCAACGGGTACATGCTGATGCTGGCGGCACTGATTCTGCTCAGCGGATCGCTCGGGGACCGGCTCGGCCGGCGCCGGTTGTTCGTGATCGGGGTGATCTGGTTCGCGGCGGCTTCGATCGTCTGCACGGTCGCGCCGAACCTCGGCGTGATGATCGCGGGCCGGGTCCTCCAGGGCATCGGCGGCGCTTTGCTCACCCCTGGCAGTCTGGCCATTCTGCAGACCTCGTTCCGCCCCGGCGATCGCGGCCGGGCGGTTGGCGCGTGGTCTGGGCTGACCTCGGTCGCCGCGGCGATCGGCCCGTTCGTTGGCGGCTGGCTGGTTGACTCCGGCTCGTGGCGGCTGATCTTCCTGATCAACGTGCCACTCGCGATCATCACCGTCGCGATCACCCTGCGGCACGTACCGGAGACCAAGGACGACACCGTCACCGGGCCGCTCGACCTGGCCGGGGCACTCCTGGCCACGATCGGCCTCGCCGCCCTGACGTACGGCTTGATCGACGCGGGCAATCGCGGCTTCGGTGATGCCGCCGTCATCGGCACGTTGGCCGGAGGCGTGCTGGCGCTGATCGCGTTCGTGGTGGTCGAAATCCGCAGCGCCCATCCGATGCTGCCGCCCGGCATCTTCGCGGATCTGCGTTTCACCGGGGCCAATCTCGTCACTGTTGTCGTGTACGGCGCACTCGGTACGGCGACTTTCCTCATCGTCGTGTACTTCCAGGAGGTGCTTGGCTACTCCGCCCTGTTGGCCGGCGCGGCTCTGCTGCCGATGACCGCGCTGATGCTCACGCTGTCGGGACAGGCCGGCGCGTTGGCCGAGCGGGTGGGCGCGCGCATTCCGATGACGCTCGGGCCGTTGCTGATGGCGGGCGGGTTCGTGCTGATGCAGCGGGTCAGCCCTGATACGTCGTACCTGACGACGGTGTTGCCCGCCGTGCTGGTGCTCGGGTTCGGCCTCGTGCTGACGGTGGCGCCGCTGACCGCGGTGGTGTTGTCGTCGGTCGACGACCAGCACGCAGGCGTGGCGTCGGGGGTGAACAACGCGGTGGCGCGGTCGGCCCAGTTGATGGCGGTGGCGGCGATTCCGCTGGCGGCCGGGATCACCGGTGACGTGTACCGGGATCCCATTGCCTTCGACAACAGCTTCCGTACGGCGATGTGGCTGTCCGCCGCGTTGGCCCTCGCCGGCGCCGTACTGGCCGCCGTCACGCTCGGCCCGCGGCCGGTTCGCCGTACGCCGGAAGCGGCGGAGTCCCATCGGCATTGCGCGCTGGAATCTCCACCGCTCAGCTCACACGTCAGGTCACGGTGAAGGTCCGGCTCGATCCGGTGAAGCCGGTGATCGTGCCGTTCAGCGCCTTCGAGTCACCCCGGTGGAAGATCCGGTAGGTCCCGGGCGTCGCCGAGGACGGGATCGTCCAGCTGATCGTGGCCTTCGAATCAGCGATTCCGAGCCGGGTCCAGCGGTAGCGGGTGGACCAGTCGCCATCGTCGGCGACTCGTACCCATTGGCCGTTGACCTGACGCTGCACCTCGAGGAACGTGCCGTTGCGGTGCAGGTTGTTCTTCGGGTGGCCCGTCGCGAACTCCACTGTCACCGTCGCCCCCCGCTGGTACGACGCGGCCGCATCCGTCAGCACCTGGCCGAACGACTTGAACGGCGGCGGGCTGTCCATCACCACGCCCGTCTGCAGATTGAGTTCAGCCGTCGCGGGCTTCGTCGGCCGAGGCCCGACCGGCAGCGTCGTACCGGCCTTGAGCGCCTTGGCGAGCGCCGCGAACTCCTGCTGGTAGGCGGGCAGGGTGTACTTGCCGAACAACGTCGAGCCGCCTTCGTACTGCTGCAGCTGGTACTCCTCGGGGGTCGTGACGTACTGGCTGTAGGCGTTCGCGTAGGCCTGGATCAGCACGTTCTCCAGCGGTACGCCGAGTTCGGCCGCGATCGTACGGCGCAACCGCAGCCCGGCCACGATCGTCACCTCACCCGGTACGGCGACCAGGTGGAACTGCCCGAGCTGCACCAACTGGATCGGCACGATGTTCGGCGTGGCCTCGATCAGGCCGGTCGGAACCGCCGCCAGCTTGGGCGATTGGCACGAGATCAACCACGGCGGCACATCCACCTTGAACGGCTTGAGCGCCTCGAAGAACGGATTCGTCACGCCTTCGGGAATCACCGCGATGCCCGGGCCGTCCTCGACACTGCCTGCCAGGGTGGATACGCCGACCACGCCTGGGCAGGTGCGATGCGGTTGACCGTCCGGCGTGTACCGCGGATCGACCTGGACCGACGACATGTCGACAAATCGCATCCGCGCGTCGACGCCACCCTCGATGGGCACGCGCGGGCCGTCGTACACCTGCTGTGCCTTCTGGCGTTGGCGATCACCGAGAATGCGGGCGTTGTCCCACTCGTTCTCGGTCGGGCCGGAACCGGGGCGCAGGTTGAGGTTCGGCGACATGTCGCCCGCGTTCGTGTTCGGGAAGGCCGCCACGAAACCGTTCGGGTTGTCGTCGAGATAGCGCACGCCTTTGTCGTCGTGCTCCCAGCCGTACGACGCGTAACCCTTGTTGTCCGGGCTGATCAGCGTGTTGTTGTTCGTGATCGAGGTGGCGTGGGTGGCGAACCAGCTGATCGCGCCGACGTCGACGCCGTTCTGCTGGAACCGCAGCACGGTCATCGCCGGATCGATCGCCTGCGGGAACGCGGCCTTGTCCGCGGCGGGATTGGCCTCGAACGCGACGCGCGATCGTTGCACGCTGGCGTTGGTGAGTTCGCCGCGGCCGAGGCTGATCGAACCGGCCTTGAGGTTGTGGTGCGCCTCGGCGATCGACTCGACCATGCCGTCGACCGTCGCGTCGAACGCCTGCTTCTGGAAACCGAGAATCGACAGGTTGTACGCCAGGTGGTGCGACTGCCCACCGACGCCGGAATGCGTGTGCGTTGCCGAGAGCAACAGGTTCTGCTCGTTGTAGAGATTGCCGAACCTGGCTTGAAGTTTCGCCAGTACGGCGTCGCGCTGAGCCTGGAAGATCATCGCCAGATCGGCATTCACGTAGGCGATCCGCCGTGAGCTCGCCTGGTCCACCACAACAAACGCGCGTGATCGTTGCCGTTGGTGGATCCCGGTGGTGTTCTGGCCGAACTTGGAGTAGCCCATCATGCCGTTCTCGGCGGCCGGGCCGGTCACGTCGGAGATGCCGCGACCGACCAGATAGGTGGTTCCGGCCGTAGCCGCGTCGGTTGTCGCGGCGCCCGGTAGTGGCGCGAGGGCAACAGCGGCGGTGAGAGCGACCAGCGGGGCGAGCGCACGCGTCCAGACCATCGGGAACTCCTGGGGGCGAAAGGTGAGCTTCTCTCAGGTTCTCGGAGAGTACGCGGTTCGGCACGGAATGTGAAGGCTGAAAGTGCCGTAGGTCTACGGATGACCGCCCTGATTGTTCCGCGCGAGCGGTGGTCCGACAGTGACGAGGCGATCGGCGCACGCATCCGGTGGGCCGACGCACCGCCCGGAAGGATTTCCCATGCGCAGGACAACCCCACTGCTGCTCGGCATAGCCGCTCTCACCGCCCTGGTCCCCCTCAGCGCCGCACCCGCCGCGGCCGGCTCCTACGGTGCTTATGGCGCGTACGGCGCCTATGGCTCGGCTGGTGCGTATGGCTCGGATATGCAGGATGACGAGCCGCCGGCCTGGCGCGCGGCGACGTACGAGGGTGATACCGAGCCTGACCCCAGCGGCCCGACGACCAGCTTCCACAACGGACAGCCCGCCACGGTCGACGAGTTCCCCGCGATCATCGCCGGACTTCGCGCCGGTGGTACCCGGCCGCAGGGACAGACCTGCACCGGCTCGGTGATCGCCCCGCGCAAGATCCTGATCGCGGCACACTGCGCGGACTCCTCGGGCGAAAAGAGCTTCCTGTACGGGCTCGACGACCTGAACGACGCCGGTGGCACCCGGGTCGCCGTGGTGGACTACAAGAAGCACCCGAAGTACGTGAACTTCGACCAGGGGTACGACGTTGCCGTGGTGACCGTCGCCGCCGACATCCCGGTCCGCGGCGGCAAGTACGCGACCGTGGCGACCTCGGCCGATGCTGGACTGGAGAAGCCGGGCGGCAGCGGACTGGGCTTCGGCTACGGCCGCAAGGAGTTCGACGACAGCAGCCGAGATGTCACGCTGGACAAGGCGACGCTGCCGATCGTCGACGGCGACCGGGTCTGCACCGGCGTCGGCGCGGGCTTCAAGTCGGCCACGATGGTGTGCGCGGGATACGCCGACGGCCGGACCACCATCCTGCCCGGCGACAGCGGCGGCCCGCTGATCGTCGACGGCAAGGTCATCGGCGTCGCGTCCTGGAGCCGCTCGGACTTCAAGTGGTACAGCGTTTACGGCCGGTTGACCAACGAGATGGGCGACTGGGTCAAGGCGCAGATCGTCGACACCCCGCCGCAAGCCGACTTCAAGATCGCCGCCTCGCCGTCCACGGTGAAGGTCGCCCCAGGCAAGTACATCTCCACCACCGTGACCAGCACCGCCGGCCAAACCGGCGCCGAGAACATCCGCCTAACCGCCTCGGGCCTACCCACCGGCGTGACGGCCACCTTCCAGCCGGACTCGATCACCACCGGCGCGACGGCCAAACTGACCTTGGACGCGGCGACCACCGCACCCGCCGGAAACCACACGATCACGGTCACCGGCACCAACGCGGCCGGCAAGGCCAGCACCACCACGATCACGCTCACCGTCGAAGGCAGCACCAGCGGCGAGGTCAAGGTAACCGCCACCCCGTCCAGCGGCACCGTACGCCAAGGCCAACTCGCCCAAACCGCCGTCACAGCCACAGGCGGAACCGGCAACCTCACCATCTCAGCCTCGGGCGCCCCCGCCGGCACTCAGGTCTTCTACAACCCCGCCACCATCGCCCAGGGCGGCACCAGCAACGTCTGGTTCTTCACCAACTTCCAAACCGCCCCCGGCACCTACCCCATCAAAATCACCGCCCGCTCCTCCGACGGCAAAACCGGCACCACCACCTACACCCTGACCATCACCCGCTAACTCCTCCCCGCCCCCTCCCCTCCCCACCCCACGGTCGGACGCAAAATGCGAGCCGACCTCCCCTTCCACCCCACGGTCGGACGCAAAATGCGGGCCTAGGCCCCGCCGTCATGCCCACGGTCGGACGCGAAATGCGAACTGGCCCCGACTCGACACCGACGGTCGGACCCGGAATGCCGTATTCCGGGTCCGACCGTCAGGTTGTTTTCAACCGAACGGATCGCCCGCGTTCGCATTTCGGGTCCGACCGTCGGGTTGTTTTTGGTCGAACGGATCGCCGCGTTCGTATTTTGGGTCCGGCCGTCGCGGGTGTGCGCGACGAAAGGATGGGCGTGAGGAAAAGCGGGGCGGGTGATCCGGTACGACTGTACTGTTTCGCGGTATGGCTATGCGTGCGCGGGATATCTTGACGAAGCGGGCCGCCTGGGCTCAGGCGATTACCGGTGCGGTGGTGATGGCCGTTGCTCTTGGTGCCGCGGGCGGGATCGGGACGAGCCTGCGCGAGGGGGTTTCGCTCGGCACCTGGGGTGATCGGCTTGTCCCGGCGCTCCTTTGTACGGCGATCGCTGTGGCCGCGGTTCGCCTACTGATCGGTTGGCCTCGCGAACGGCTGGGCCTGACGGGGTTCCGCGACAGCACTCGGGCCTTCCTGCTCGGCGTAGGTGTCACCGGAGGCAGCGCCGCCCTGTTGTTCGCGATCGCGTCGCTGGCGGGCTGGATCACCTGGGGCCGGCTGGATCTGCCCGCGCTGTTGTTCTACGTCGCGGCGAACGCCCTGGTCGCCGTACTGCTGGAGGCCTTTCCCGAGGAGCTCACGCTGCGGGGTATGACCTGGAGTGCCTTGCGCCGCCAGCACGGCGGATTCGCGTCGGCCGTCGGTACCACCGTGTTGTTCCTCTTCGTGGCGGCTGGTTCCTCTGTGGTGCACAAGGCGGTGACCAGCGTGTTCGGCGGCGAGTCGCCCGCGTTGGGGCTGGCGCCGGCCGGGGAGGACCCGTTCTCGTACTTCTTCCTGCTGACGATCTTCGGACTGACCTTGGTGGCCGCGCGGACCGCCACGAGTACGGCGAGTCTGTGGACGTGCATCGGCACCCACTTGACGTTCCTCACCGTCAACCGCGTCACCCTGCTCGGCGAAGAGCGCGACGCGGGCTGGTCGGCCGATTTCGTCAACGAGAACGCGATTCTGATCATCCCGGGCTATCTCGTTCTCGCCGCCGTGACCTACCTGCTCGTAGCCCGCAAAAGCTGACGCAAAACCGCGAGCGGCCGCATCTGGTCGGCAAGGCCGGAAGAGGCCGGCGCATTGAGACCAGACGCGACCACTCGCGGAAGCAAGGTCAGCGGTCAGGCGGAAGCAAGGTCAGCGGTCAGGCGGAAGCAAGGTCAGCGGTCAGGCGGAAGCAAGGTCAGCGGTCAGGCGGAAGCAAGGTCAGCGGTCAAAAGGTGAGGGACCAGGTGTCGAGGGTGCCGGCGTCGTAGCGGTAGACATCCTGGACGCGGAGCTTCCACGCGCCGTTCTTGGTCTCACTCGAGGTGTTGACGGGATAGCTCTCGTGCAGGTCGGTCCCGCCCACGCCGCCGGGCTTGCGCAGGTTGATGACGGCACCGCTCGGCGTGATCAGGTCGAGCTGCAGATCCGCCGAGTACGGGTGGGTGATGTCGACCCGCACGCTGCTCGTGGCCGTACCGGCGCCTGCGCAGTTCGCGACGGTGACCGTCGACGTGACGGGCTCACCCGCGTCCGGAATGGCCAGCCGATCGCTGCTCGAACCACCCGCGCAGCTCGGCGTACCGCCGCCGATGAAGCCGGTGTAGAGCAGCTTGTTCGGTGAACCGGTGCCCGCGTTCTTCACCACGCCCGCGGTCGCGTTGGTGGTGAGCGCACTCGCGACCTCCGCGGGCGAGGCCGCCGGATTGCCCGCGAGGTACAGCGCGGCGGCACCCGCCACATGCGGGCTGGCCATCGACGTACCGCTCATGCCGGTGGAGCTGGTGTCGCTGCTGATCCCGGCCGAGGTGATGTTGGAGCCCGGCGCGAACAAGTCGACGCACGAGCCGATGTTGGAGAAGCTCGACCGATTGTCCTGGCTGTCGGTCGAGGCGACGGTGATCACGGCCGGGATCTTCGCCGGGCCGCGGCTGCACGCGTTACCGCCGTTGTCGTTGCCCGCGGCAACCGCGAAGGCGATACCGGCTTCGGTCAGCCGGGCGACCGCCTCGTCACCGATGTTGGCGGTGTCGAAGGTGAAACTGCCGTTCACGATGGCGGGCTTGACGGCGTTCTTGGCGATCCACTCGATGCCCTGCAGGCCGTCCGAGTCCGGCGCGGTGCCGCCGCAGCCGAGGATGCGGACCGCGACCAGTTTGACCTTCTTGGCAACACCCCAGGTCTTGCCGCCGATCGTGCCGGCGACGTGCGTACCGTGGCCGTTGCAGTCCTGCGCCTCGGGATCCTCGTCCACGAAGTCGTACCCCGAACTCGCCCGGCCCTCGAACTCGGTGTGGCTGGCCCGGACACCGCTGTCCAGCACGTACGCCGTGACGTTCGCGGCGGTGGTGTTGTAGGTGTACTTCTGGTCCAGCGGCAGTTGCTTCTGGTCGATCCGGTCCAGGCCGTACGTCGGGTTCGGCTGGGTATCGGCGATGCGGGCGGTGCCGTCCTGGTAGACCTTGCGGACCGCGGGATCCGCCGCGAGGCGACGAGCCTCGGCGTCGGACAGACCGTGCACGAGGAAGCCGTGCATCGCGGCGGTGAAGACCGTGCGCACGGTACCGCCGTACCGCAGCGCGAGCGTGGACGACACCGACTGGATCACGCCCGCGTCGGCGGTGGTGCGCGGGCCTTCCGCCAGCGCCACCACGTAGCTGCCGGGCACCGGCTGGGACGCGGGCACGTACGAGCCTTCGGCCGGGGCCAGGGCCGGGGCCGGCGCGGCGCCGGCGAAGGGGGCTGCCAGCAGGGTGACCAGGCCGGCCGCGGTGGCCAGCAGGACTCTTCGACGCATGAGTTTCTCCGTTCGCTGCGGTGGCCGACGGGGCGTTTTCGATGACGGACGGCCACACGCGGCTCACCTTCCGCCCGCCATCAGGTCCGAACAATCCGGGCATCCGTAGGTATCGGCTACGCAACTTTCGTCACGGGGAGTCCGCTCAGGATTACCCGGAACGCACGAACGGGGTTCCCACTGCTCCGTCCCGGGCTTAGGCTCGGGCTCGGTCGGGGGTATGTGGGGAGCACAGATGGCACGCGAAATCCTGAAGCGCACCACCTCGCCGATCCTGGTCGGACGCGATGACGAGCTGCGGTTGCTGGCTGCCGCGATCGGGTCCGGTCCCGCCGTGGCCCTGGTCGAGGGCGAGGCCGGCATCGGCAAGAGCCGCCTGATTCGCGAAGTACTGAAGCGCCCCGAGGTCGCGCGCCTGCAACTCCTCATCGGCTACTGCCAGCCGTTGCGCGAACCGTTCCCGTACGGCGTGGTGATCGAGGCACTACGCGAGTACGTCGCCGAGCCCGGCGCCACGCTCAGCCCGCTGACCGGCGTACTGCGACCTCTGCTGCCCGAGCTGGCTCCGAGGCTTCCGGCGGAACCGCCCTCGACAGGAGATGCAGCGGCCGACCGGCACCGGTTGTTCCGCGCAGTGCGGGAGTTGCTTGCGGCAGCCGGTCCCACGTTGCTTGTCGTGGAAGACCTGCACTGGGCGGATGACGGCTCTCGGCAGCTCCTACGGTTCCTGATGACCGATCCGCCGGACAACCTGTCCGTACTAGCCACCTACCGGCGCGAAGACCTGTTGAGCGGGCCACCCCTGGGCGCGGCGTTTCGACCGACTGCGGGCTTGTCGAGCGCCGTGATCGAACTGCAGCCGCTCGACGTGGACGAAGTGGCCGAACTGAGTGCCGCCATCCGTGGCGAGGCCAGCGTCTCAACCCGCCTCGCGACCTTGTTGTACGAGCGGACCGCTGGAATCCCGTTCGTGGTCGAAGAGGCCTTGCGAGGCGATCACCTGCTCGATCGGATGGAAGTACCCGTACTCCTTCGGGACGCCATGAGCGAGCGCCTTGAGGCTCTACCGCCCGAGGCCCGCGAAGTCGCGCATACGGTCGCAGTACTGGGCGTACCGACGACTACCGACCTACTAGCCGCCATTACGGGCCTGGACGAACAAGCCGGCGCGGACGCTCTGACGATCGCCTTGCAGGCCGGCGTACTGCGTGAGGTCGACGAGGGCCGCTACACGTTCCGGCATGCCCTGGGACGGCAAGCCGTGTACGACAGTTTGCCCGGGCCACAGCGGCAGAGCCTGCACCGGCGAGTTGCAGACCGTCTAGCCGGGCTGACGCCGCAACCTCTGCTGCAGTTGGCCGAACACAGCAGGGCGGCTGGTAGAACGCAGGACTGGCTGCGGTACGCCGAGGCTGCCGCGGACCGTGCAAGCGAGATAGGCGAGGCCGGGACGGCCACAGATCTTCTACAGCGAGTACTAGCCGATCCGGACCTGGCCGGGTTGGGCGTCTCTGGGTCGGATGTAGATCGGCTGGCGGGCAAGCTGGGCAAAGTCGCCTACACCGGGCTGGATCAGCGCGACCCGATGGAGACCCTGCAACGACTTCTAACCGACCACCGGCTCTCACCGGCGATCCGGGGCGAGGTCCGCCTGTACACCGGTCTGCTGCTGATCCGTGATGCCGAGGGAATCGCCGCCAGCCGAGCGGAGATCGAACGCGCCCTGCCTGACCTCACGGACCGGTCGGATCTCGCCGCCATCGCCACCACCGTGCTGGCCCTGCCGTACATCGGTACAACTCCCCTGAGCGAGATCGAGCCGTGGTCCCGGCGTTCGCGCCAGCAGATCGCGCGCTGCACAGATCCGGAAGAGCGCGCCTCCATGCTGGCGAACCACCTCTCCGCCCGGCTGCACATCGGCGACGCCAGTGTGCTCGCCGAGATCGAGGAACTCCCGCGAGCCGGCACCACCGGTTCCGAGCAACGCCAACTGGCCCGGGCGCACTGCAACCTCGCCGACGCCTGTACGTCGATCGGGCGGTTCGCGCACGCGGATGCCTTGCTACGCAGCGGTTTACGTCTCGCGGCCGACTGCGGAGCGCCTTTCACGGTCAGCACGGCGCGATCGACCCGGGCCCGGCTCAGCTGGTTCACTGGCGATTGGGCGGATCTGGACGAGCGGGCCAGCCAACTCCTGGACGAGTACCGTGACCTGTTCCCGGTGACCAGTGAGGTGTCGCTGGTTCTCGGATCGCTAGCGGTGGTTAGAGGCGAGTGGGCCGAGGCCGAGACGTACCTGGCGGGCACGGGAATCGAGGCGCCTGCGGGCGCGATCAGCCCGATCGCGCTGGGCGGATTCGCCTTGCAGGCCTGGATGCGCCTAGCCCGCAACGACCTGGCGGGCGCAGTTCAAGCGGTTGAGAACGGTCTAGAGCTGCTACGGCACAAGCAGGTCTGGTCGTGGTCCGGCGAGCTCGTACCGATCGCCGTAGCCGTTCTAGTCGCCGACGACCGCTACGACGCCGCGCAGAGGCTATGCGACGAACTAGCCAAGGGGATCGATGGTCGCGAGGCCCCGCTTGCGGCGACCGGTCTGGTCAGTTGCCGGGCCAAACTAGCCAAGGACCGCTCGGTGGCGATCGAGTTGTTCACCGAGGCCGCGCGCGGTTATGAAGACCTAGGTGCGCCGTACTTCGCTGCACTGACTAGCGAGCAGGCCCTACGCGTACGACTGGCTGAAGGCGATTCGACCGCCACCGACGAGCTTGCCGAACTTGCCGAGGTATTCGACCGTATGGCCGCTCCTAGAGACGCAGCCCGCTGCAGGCACGAACTACGCAGAAGAGGCGGTACGGCGCCCTCACACCGAGGCCGTCGCGGCTACGGCGGCGAGCTGTCGCCCAGGGAACAAGAGGTGGCTCGGCTCCTTGGGCGCGGCCACACCAACCGTGAGATCGCGGAGGTGTTGTTCCTGTCGCCGCGAACCGTCGAGCAGCACGTCGCCAAGGTACTGCGAAAGCTCGGCGCGGTCTCCCGCGCCGAGCTTCAGCGTGACAAACGAACCAGAGAGACCGGCTAGCAGTCCTTGATCACGGTGCCGTTGTTGTCCTTGGCCTCGTCGTTACCCCAGCGCGACAGGTAATACGCCGAGACCCACTGACCGGCGGGCCCTTCGTCCAGATCGGTCTTGAGCCACCAGTGGTTGAAGGCCGTGCCCACACGAACCTCCGGGCCCCAGACCTTGCAGAACACGTAGTTCGTGCCCTTGTAGAGCTTCCCGGTCACCGGGCCACCCGGTGACGAGTGGCCGGGCGCGTCGGCGAAGGTGTCCACCCAGAACTTGGTAGTCCCACCCCCACACGCGTTCGCGCTGGTCTCGAAGTGCTGGTTGTACGACCAGGTGAGCGGGACGGCGTGACCGTTGAACCAGGACTGCTGGACGACGCCGTTCAGCTTCTGCTCGAAGTGCAGGTGCGGGCCGCTGCTCTGGCCGGTGTTGCCGACCGTGCCGATCTGCTGGCCCTGGCTGACATTGTTGCCTACGGCCACCAACCGGCTGTCCATGTGCAGGTAGCGGGTCTGCCAGCCGTCAGCGTGATCGATGACCACCATCTGGCCACCGCTGCTCGAGTTCAGCGAAGCACTCACCCGGCCGCCGGCCGAGGCCAGCACCGGGGTGCCGCGGGTCGCGCCGCTGGGCGAGACCATGTCCAGCATCCATTGGCTGGCGTGACCACCGTGGGTGGCCGTGGTCCATCTCAGGTTGCACGGGATCGGCATCTGGAAACCGGGGCGGGCCTGCACGGCGGCGTCGGCCGGTTCCGGCTGGGCGTTGGAGAAGCCGACCAGCCCGGCCGCGGCGACCGCGGCCACCAGGGCGAGGCGGACCAGCCGCTGCGAAAAGCGAGTTCTCATGGCACGTTCCTTCGGGAGGAGGTGGTCACAGGCTGCGGTTCTGCCGCCACCATAAGTCAACAAGTAACCACTTCGTGCAGAATGAGGGAACCATTTCACTACAACGAAAAGGGTGGCTAACAACCCCGGCGAGCCGCCAAATACCGCGCCCGTACGTCGGCCGGCAGGTGCTCGATCGAGTACCGCAGCATCGTTCGCGGCATGCGCGCGGCGTTGGCGTCGAGAAAGCCCAGCAGCTCGTCGGCGTCCACCCGCTTACCGGCCTCGCGCAGCATCCAGCCCGCCGCCTTGTGGATCAGGTCCTCGCGATCGGTGAGCACCCGGGCCGCCAGGTCGTAGATGTCGGCCGACTCACCGCGCCGGATGAACCAGTGCGTCGCGACCAGCGCGATCCGCCGTTCCCACCGGTCCGGTGATGCCACGAGCGTGCGCAACACGTCGCGTGGTCGGTGCTCCAGATATCCGCCGACCACCGGAGCCGCGCTGCAGTCGACCAGGTCCCAGTTGTTCACGAACCGGGTGTTGCGCAGGTACAACTCGTAGAGCGCCCGCGATTCGTCCGGATCGGCCGTCCGGGGCTTCGCCGCGCGGATGGCCCGCTCGGCTAGCAGCGCGAGAATCGCCAGCCGGTGTTCGTGGATCGGGCTCGCGAGGGCGCGTTCCAGCTCCGGCAACGGCCACCCGGCGCGCACGTACGGCTTGATCAACGCCCGGATGGTGGAGAGCTTGACCCCGATCATGCGGTCGCCCTCACCGTACCCGCCGGGCTTGACCTGGAAGAAGCGCGTCAGGATCGCGGCCGCCTCGGGATCCGCGACCGCGTCGATGCTCGCGATGAGCTCCGCGACTCCCGACGCCATCAGACGGTCAGACCACTTTCTGGAGCTTCTGCATCGTCTGGATCTCCTTCGCCTGAGTGATGCTGATCTCCTGGGCGAGTTCGCCGATGCGCAGGTCGCTGCCCTTTTCGATCACCACACCGCTCATGGTCACCGCGCCTTGGTGGTGGCGGATCATCAGCTGCAGGAACATCTTGTCGAACGCGGCCCCGGTGGACTTCTCCAACGCCGCCAGCTGCGCCGGACTCGCCATCCCGGCCATGCCGCTGTGATCGGTGTGATGGGCGTGCTCGAGGTTCGGCGGTTGCTGGCCGCGATCTGTCAGCATCACCCGCATCGCGTCGATCTCGGGCTTCTGGCCGACCCGGATCCGCTCGGCCAGCGACTTCACCGAGGCGTTCGCCGCGCGGGTTTTCGCCCACTCGGTCATCTGCACCGCCTGCTGGTGGTGCAGCATCATGTCCTGCAGGAACTTCACGTCCTCGGGATCAACGGTCTCCGGGTTCGTCGGCACCGCCGTGACGGTCTGGTTCGCACCACCGGGCGTGCCCGGCACGATGATCGGCGCGGACGGCGAGACCGTCACCGGTCCACTGGGTGAGACGGTCGCGTCCGCCGTTTTGTCCCCGTCGCCGGAACAACCAGTCAGCGCGACGGCGACCGCCAGGGCCACAACGCTAGGGAAAACCTTCACAACCGTCTCACTCCTTGTCGTCAAATGACTACCGAAACCCTAACCGGCGGACATACGCTGCTCCCAGCCAATTCCATCGGAGGTACCTGGCCATGCGTATGCGCCGCCACCGCACGCTAGTCCGTTCAGTCCTGACGACGGCTCTCGTCGCGTCTCTCACGACCGCCGCCGTCGGCACCTCGGCCGCCGATCCGGCTCCGGAGACCGGTGCCGCCAAGAGCGACAACATCACCCACCTTGCCAGCGTGCCGATGGTCGGCCCGCTGGCCGGTAGTGCGAACACCGATATCGCGTTCGCCGGCAAGAAGGCCTATGTCGGCAACTACAACGGCTTCCAGATCTACGACATCGCCGACCCGGCCAAGCCGACTCTGATCAGCCAGGTGCACTGCCCGGGCAGCCAGAACGACGTCAGCGTGTACGCCGGTCTGCTGTTCCTGTCGACCGACTCCTCGCGCAGCGACAGCTCCTGCCAGAGCGTTTCGCAGTCGCCGACGATCAAGGAGTCCTGGGAAGGCATCAAGATCTTCGACGTGAAGGACCCGGCGAACCCGAAGTACCTCGCCGCCGTCGAGACGAAGTGTGGTTCACACACGCACACGCTGATCCCGGACAAGCGCGGCAAGTCGGTCTACATCTACAACTCGTCGTACTTCCCGGACACGAAGTTCCCCGACTGCCAGCCGCCGAACGACCGGATCGACATCCTCAAGGTCCCGTTGAACGATCCCACCAAGGCCGCCGTGGTGGCCTCGCCGATCCTCTTCCCGGACGGCGGCTTCCCGGGCAGCGAGACCGGTACGGCGACCAGCGGCTGCCACGACATCACCGCCTTCCCGGCGAAGAACATCGCGGCCGCGGCCTGCATGGGTGACGGCGTACTGCTGGACATCTCCAAGCCCGAGGCGCCGAAGATCCTGCACAAGGTCCAGGACGCCGAGAACTTCGCCTTCTGGCACGGCGCCACCTTCAACGGTGACGGCACCAAGGTGATGTTCCAGGACGAGCTCGGTGGTGGCGGCGGCGCGATGTGCAACGCGGAGGTCGGCCCGAACAAGGGCGCCACCGCGATCTTCGACATCAAGAAGCGCAAGCTCGTCTTCCAGAGCTACTACAAGATCTCCCGGCACCAGGCGGAGAACGAGAACTGCGTGTCCCACAACGGCTCGCTGATTCCGGTGCCCGGTCGCGACATCGTCGTACAAGCCTGGTACCAGGGTGGTTTCTCGGTCTGGGACTTCACCGACTCCAAGAACCCGAAGGAGATCGGCTACTTCGACCGCCCGCCGCGTAACCCGGCCGGCTTCGGCGGCTACTGGTCCGTCTACTACTACAACGGCTTCATCTACGGCACGGAGTCGGTCAAGGCCTTCGACACGTTCAAGATCAAGGACCGACGTACCGACCCGGCCGCCCGGGTCAAGCTGAAGGAACTCAACGTCCAGACCCAGCCGCCCTTCTGGGGCTGAAGTTCTACCGTGCGTTGAGGTTTTGTTGCACTGAGGTTTGATGCGTTGAGGTGGCTGCCCCGGACCTGTTTGGTTCGGGGCAGTTGCCGTTTCGCTGGCGTGGCCCGGGGGTACCCCGCGCGGATGAACGGTGCGCATGTGGTCGTGACAGGTGGAGCGGGCTTTGTCGGCAGTCATCTTTGCGAGCGCCTGCTGCGGGACGGCCATCGCGTCACCTGCCTGGACAACTTCGTCACCGGAACTCCGGAGAACGTCGCGCATCTGATGTACCGGCCTGAGTTCACCATGCTGCGCTGCGACATCACCGACTTCCTGCACGTCCCGGGCGAGGTGGACCTCGTACTGCATTTCGCCAGCCCGGCCTCGCCGATCGACTACCTGCGCCTACCGATCGAAACCCTCAAGGTGGGCGCCATCGGCACCTGGCACGCCCTAGGCCTCGCGAAGGACAAACACGCGCGCTTCCTGCTCGCCAGCACCTCCGAGGTGTACGGCGATCCGCAGGTACATCCGCAGCCCGAGGACTACTGGGGCCACGTGAACCCGATCGGCCCGCGTGGCGTCTACGACGAGGCCAAGCGGTACGCCGAAGCCCTCACAACGGCCTACCGCAACAGCGAAGGCGTCAACACCGCGATCGTGCGCATCTTCAACACCTACGGCCCGCGCATGCGCCCCGACGACGGCCGGGCCATTCCGACGTTCATCCGGCAAGGGTTGTCCGGCGCTCCACTGACGGTCGCGGGCGACGGCCGGCAAACCCGGTCGGTGTGCCACGTCGACGACACCGTGGACGGAATCCTCCGCCTGGCCTTCAGCAACCACCCGGGTCCGATCAACATCGGCAATCCCGACGAGCGCTCGGTACTCCAGCTCGCCCAGGACATCATCGCCGCCACCGGCGATCGCTCAACCATCGAGTTCATCGACCGCCCGGTGGACGACCCCGGCGTCCGCCGCCCCGACACCACCCTCGCCGGCGAACTCCTAGGCTGGAAACCCGAAGTCGACTGGCACGAAGGCCTGACCACCACCGTCACCTGGTTCCGCCAAGCCCCCGGTATCCCACTCATCGGACGCTTGTGACCAGGCGTGTCGCGCTTCATCGGACGCTTGTGACCGTTTGCGCCGCCGCATCACGGCCTATGGGGGCATCGCTGGTTACTCCGATCGTGGCTGGACGCCGCCTCGACTCGCCTCACCGACATCGCGATGTCCGTAGTTGTCCAGCGCGTTCTTTAGGAGTCTGCTGGACGTTTCGCGGGCTGAAAAACGTCCAGCAAACTCCTAAAGATGCCCCGCCGGCGCGGGAGGCACCGCGCGGTGGGCATGCGGGGTTGGGAAGGGGCTAGGCGGTTAGGTGGGGGTGGCTGGCGGATAGGACTTCGGTGGGGGTGATGGCTAGCAGGGCGGGGTCGGGGTCGGCGGCGTGGGGGTTGCCGCGGTAGTCCGGTTTTGCCTTGTAGATAACGGTGTGCAGGTCCAGGTCGATCGCTGGACCCCACCAGGTTGGTGGGGTGGGGCCGAAGAGGGTGACGGATCGGGTGCCGTACGCCGTGGCCAGGTGGGCTACGCCGGTGTCGCCGCTGATCAGGAGTTCGGCCGAGTACACGAGGGTGGCGAGGTCGTCCAGGTCGAGGGTGCCGCTGAGGTCTTCGGCGTCGGAGGCCTCGGCGATTTCGCGGCAGAGGTCGTGTTCGGCGCAGGAACCGGTGATGAGGACGCGGAGGTCTCGTTCGCGCAGCGCCCGTACCACGGTGATCCAGCGGTTGGCCGGCCAGCGGCGTGAACCGCTCGCCGCGCCTGGATGTACCAGCACCACCCGCCGCTCATCCCCCGGATCAACCAATACAACCAGACCGTCTGTCGCCGGATGCGCCGAAGCCACCGCGACACCACTCACCGGATCGGCCGACGGCGCCGCGACAGCGAGCACCGGATCGACCGACGGCGCCGGGACAGCGGGCGCCGGGGTGGCCGATGGCGGCCCGGTGCCAGTCGCTGGATCGGCCCGCGCCGCCGGGGGCTTGGTTGAGCCCCTGCTGGGGAGGTGGGAGAGGGCGTGTTGGGCGGGGGTTGTGGGTGGTGGGAGGCGGAGGTCGGCGGGGGTGCAGGGGGCGCCGGCGTCGGTGAGGAGGCGGCACCAGCGGTGGACCTCGTGCTCGTCCTCGCGCCACACGGACGGGCTGTAGTGGCCTGCTTCCGGGCAGTCGAAGGCGATCAGCTCGGTGGGTTTGCCTTCGAGCAGGAGCCGATGGCTTTGCGGACCGCGGCCGTGCAGGTCGACGGCCAGGTGCGGCCCCAGATCCGCGCCCGGCGGGTGATCGTCCAGATCGCGTAGAAGGATGACGTCGTCCACAAGACCTTGGTCGCGTAGCCAGCTGCCGACTGGTTCGGTGCCAGCGAGGATGAGGGGCCGGTCCGGGTGCAGGCGGCGCAGGCCGCGGAGCGCTGGGACCGCGGTGAGGGCATCACCCAGGCCGAGGGCCCGCAGGACGAGCACCGGTTCGTTCACTCGAACTCCTCCACCAGCGCTTGAGCACTCCGCCAGACCTTTTACCGGTGACCGCGATCCCTGGTATCAAACGTGGCTCACCCGCCGCGCGAGTGGTCGCGTCCACACCAAACCGGTACAGACGGGACCACTCGCGGGGAGTGTCAGGGCCAGCTGGGTTCGGTGGAGGGGCAGACCAGGAGTTCACGGACTTCGATGCCCGGCGGTTGGCTCAAGGCGTAGAGCACGGCGTCGGCGATGTTGGCGGGATCGGCCAGGTCGGCGTCCGGGCCGGGTTTGTACTGCTCGGGCCTTCCGTCGAAGAACGCCGTCTGCATACCGCCCGGGATGAGCATCGTGACGCCAACGCGTCCGCCTGTCTCAACCGCGAGCGCCCGGCTGAACCCGACCACGCCGAACTTCGACGCGCAGTACGCCGTCGCGTCGCTAAGCGCCCGCAAACCAAGAGTGGAGGCCACCGTGACGATCCGCCCGCGCGAGCCTTCCAGCCGAGGGATGGCGGCTCGGGCGATGGCGGCCGTACCGATGAGGTTCACCTGGATCACCCGGACCCAGTCGTCCAGCTCGACGTCAGTGAGCTTTCCGCAGGCGTCCACCCCGGCGGCGGTCACCACACCGGTCAGGGAGCCGAGTTGTTGCTCCGCCGCGGCGATCGCGGTCTCGGCCGCCGCTGGATCGGCCAGGTCCACCTCGACCCAGGGAGTTCCGTCGGCGGGCTTTTGCCGGTCCAGCGCGATCGCCGTACCGCCTCGCTTCTGCACGGCCTGTACGACGGCGGCGCCCAGGCCGCTGGAACCTCCGGTCACGGCCACTCGCGTCCAGGCCGCGGCAGAATCCTCAGTCATCGGTAGTCCTTTCCATAGGAGTGGTCGAGTACGGCGGTGGTGGACCGGCCGGGCAGGTACGGGAGCAATACGACGCGTCCACCCCAGCCCGTCACGAGAGGTGTCTCCGGCAGCATCTCGACCGTGTAATCGCCGCCTTTGGCCCAGATGTCCGGCCTAAGCCGATCCAGCGCGGCAGTCGGGGCGTTCTCCTCGAACACCTCAACCGCGTCAACACAGCGCAGACTGCGCAGGAGGCGGCAGCGATCCTCAATCGAGTTCACTGGGCGGGAGTCGCCCTTGAGCCGGCGAACGCTCTCGTCGGAGTTGACCAGCACTACGAGGGCGTCACCAAGCTGCCTAGCCGCCTCCAGGCTGGCGATATGCCCGGCGTGCAGTACGTCGAAGCAGCCGCCAGTAGCCACAACAGTTCCACCACCGGCCCGAACCCGCCGTACGACGTCCACCGCGTCAGCCCCACCGGAGGAAGAACCGCCGGAGGGAGTCGCGCTCGAGGAAGTCCCGGAGGAAGAACCACCGGCAACACCACCAGCGGTCAACCAACTGGCAGTGTCCTCAACAGCCTCCGCAACCGCGTCCCGGGCCGTAGCGCCCGCGCCGAGCCGCGCGGCCGCAGTACCGGCGAACCGATCGCCCGCGCCGCAGCAGTCGCCCTGGTAGCGCACAGGCGTCGGAGTGAACAACGGCGGCCCGCCACCAGCCGCGGTAAACACGCCGTTCCCACCATCGGTAACGGCGACAGCCCACGCCTCCCACCGCGCGCACAGCTCTGTCGCCACCAAGTCGAGCGGGTCCTTCGGGCCGGCTTCGGCGAAGTGCATCGCCTCGGCCCGGTTCGGCGTCGCAAGGGTGACTCCCGGCACAGGGCCAATCCCACGCGGATGCGGGTCCCACACCATCGCCCGTTGCGAGGCCCACCGCCGTAGGACGTTCCGCAGGCCCTCGTGGTCCAAGACGCCACCGGCGTAGTCGGAGACGAGAACCGCGTCCGCCAGTTCCAGTTCGTCCAGGACCGCCTGCTGGTCCCAGTCGGTTAGTACGCCGGGAGCGTCCGCAGGTGGATCCGTGTCCAGCCGCAGCAGGGATTGCCCGGCGCTGCGCACTCGCGTCTTACAGCGAGTGCCCGACGCGGTCAACGCAGGAACCACCGTCACCTTCTCGGTCAGCAGGGCCTCAAGCCGTTTCGCCGGCTCGTCCTCGGCGAAGGCCGTCACCAGGTGTACGTCGATACCGTCGCGGGCCAGCAGCGTGGCGGCTAGTCCGGCGCCACCGGCTCGCTCCGAGACGGTTCCGACCTCGACCACCGGCGCGGGCGCGTCCGGGCAGATCCGCCGTACGTCGCCATTGATATCCCGGTCGAGTAGCACATCCCCGATCACCAGTACGCGAACGGTCACAACGCCACCTCCTGTGGTTCGGGCAACTGCCGTTCGACCTCGGCGCAAAGCGCATGTACGGCGACCAACTGGACCTCCTGCACAGCAGTGGCGGCGGGCGAATCGATCATCAGTACGCGATCCGCCAACTCTGCAAGGGGATTCGGGCCGGGCCCGGTCATCGCCCAGACCTGCAGGCCTTGCCGCGTCGCACGTTCGGCGGCCCGCAGGAGGTTCGGACTACGTCCACTGGTCGACAGCAGCAGCAGTACGTCGCGCGGGCGGCCGTGGGCCTCTACCTGCCTGGCAAAGACCTCCTCCGGCGGGAAGTCGTTCAAGAGCGCTGTGAGGCTTGACGTCTCCGCATGGAGGGCAATCGCCGAGAGCGGGGCTCGGCCGGTTTCGAACCGCCCGACCAGTTCAGCCGTCAGGTGCTGCGCCTCGGCGGCACTACCGCCGTTACCCGCGGCAAGTAGGCGTCCGCCGCCGCTAAGCACTCGCGCGAGTTGTAGCCCCCAAGCCTGCATCTCTTCGCCTTGCGCGCGTAGGGACTGTAGGGCCTGGTGAAGATCCTCAAGGTGCGTGACGAGCGTTCCGAACCGGCTCATTGGCCTTTCCTTCCAACCACCGCTGTAGTGGCTCGGCCAGCCAGCAGACGCGTATAGACGGCCTCGGTGTCCGCAGCCACCTGGTGCCAGGAATAGCGTTCGCGCACGCGCCGAAGCCCTGAGGCGCCCATGGCCTCCCGACGAGCCGGTGACGCCAACAACTCACGCAAGGCCTCGGCCAACCGTTCCGGGTCCTGAGGTGGCACTAGGAGTCCCGTGACGCCGTCCTCGACCGTGTCGAGCAGACCGCCCACTGCGGCGCCTACCACCGGTCGGCCGCAGGCCATCGTTTCCAGCGGCACAATGCCGAACGGCTCGTACCAAGGCGTACAGACAACTACGTCGGCCGAACGGATCAACCGCGGTACGACGTCGCGCCCGACTGGCCCGATCAGCCGGACCCGGTCCGCCACCCCGAGGCGGCCGGCCTCCGCACGCAAGCGCCGTACCTCTGGGTCGTTCTCGAAGTCGTCACCGGCGGGTCCACCGGCTATCACCAGTTCAGCGTCCGGGAGATCCTGCAGGGCCTTGATGATCGTGCTGACGCCTTTACGTTCCACTAGACGTCCCACCGACAGGATCCGGCCGGTACGGCGGGACCACCACCGGTCGTCCTGCGGGCCAACGCCAAACAGAGAAAGGTCCACCCCGCAAGGCACGACGTGCATGGAGGAAGGCGGCGCACCGAGCTCAAGCAGCTCGCGGACCTCATCGGTCGCAGTGGCGATGACCGCGTCTGACATCGCAGCAAGTCGCTCTTCGATCCCCAGGCGTTCCGGCGGGCTGGTGTCCTGCGAGCCCTGATGGCGGCGCTTAACCACACCAAGCGCGTGGAACGTCTGAGCCATCGGGATCGGCACGGCCCGCAATGCCTCCTGGCAAGCGACTCCCGACATCCAGAAGTGCGCGTGCACCAGATCGGGCGGGTCCTCGCGCCACCGGCCGGCCATCCACCGCCCGAAGGCAGGCATGTACGGCAGCAACTCATCCTTCGGCACCGTGCGAGCGGGCCCGGCCGGGACCTGGATGACGTCCACCCCGGCACCGAGCGGCACGACCTCGGTCGACACCTCGTCATCGCGGCGGGTGTACACCTCGACCGAGTGACCGCGTTCGGCCAACGCCAAGGCCAGCGCGGCTACGTGCACGTTCTGGCCGCCCGCATCGGCACCCCCGAGAACGGCCAGCGGGCTGGCGTGTTCGGAGACCATCGCGATCCTCATCGGCTTACCTCCTTGAGCAGGCGGTTCCAGTCGTCCAGGAACCGGCCGAGTCCGAAGTACTTCAGGGCGTGCAACCGGGCGGCCTCACCACAGGCGCGCGCCTCGTCGCGATCGGCCAGCCAGCGCCTCGCGGTGGCGGCCAGTTCGTCGACGTCGGAGCTGACCAGTCCGGCGGTCGCGGGTACCGCCTCAGGCGCGGCCGTCGCGGCCAGCACCAGCACGGGCATGCCGAGCGTCATCGCCTCGATCAGCGATAACCCGAGGCTGGTCCAGCGATACGGATGCAAATAGGCCAGGTGAATCGGCAAGAGCGAGTGCAGCTCGTCCTGAGACACATCCCGTACACCGGCCAGGCCGACCGGCACCCGCTCCTTCAACTGATCGGTGCCCATGCCGTAGAAGGCCACCGGCACCTCCCGGGCGATCCGGATGGCCAGGTCCGTGCCCGCCACCCGGGACCGCCGGACCGGCTCGTTCACCGACACCGCAAGCGATTCCAGCTCGCCGGTATAGCGATAGCCGTAGTCGGGCACACCGTGATCGATCACGACGGCCGGGGCCGACCCGTTGTCCCACATGGCCTGGTTGAACCGGGTCACATGGGCGAGCGGGATGTCGGCGCGATCCGCCAGCACGTGCCGCCAATCGTTCACGTCACCGCGCGGAGTGTTGTGCTCGACGTAGATCGCGGGCGTTCCCCCGGCACCGAGATTCCGGCCGGTCCAGCGCTGGAACAACTCCAGCTCGATCGGCCGTTGCAGCACCACCAGGTCGATCTCGGCCGAGCGCAGTTGCTCCGGCGTCAGCTCCACCACGTTCGGCGGCCAGTCGAAGGTTCGGGCCCGGCCGGCCCCGTCCGGACCGCGATCGGGAAGTACCGGCACCAGGTAGTCGTGCCCGCCCTGCACGAACGACGTCATCCACGAGCCGTGCACGTGCCACGCCAGGATCCTCATCCCGCCACCTCCTCGATCAATTTGCGCACGGCCACCACGACCTCGTCCGGCGTGATGTCCGACAGACAGGGATGTCCCGGCTCGGGACAGATCCGCGCCCGGGTCCCCCGGCAGGCGGCCTGCTGATCGCCGAGCACGATCGTCGGCACACCCCAGGGCGCCCAGCTCCCGGCCGGCACGACCGGGGCGAACAGCGACACCACCGGCGTACCGACGGCGGCGGCGAGATGAGCCGGACCGGTGTTCCCAACCACCACGCACGCGGCTTCGCGCAATACCTTCGCCAGTTGGCGGAACGTCGTCCGGCCGCCAAGGTCGACCCCGTCATCGCCCGCGACGTACGCCGTCAACTCGCGCTCCCGCGCCGACCCGGTCACCAGCACCCGCCAACCCACGGCGGCCAACGCCGAGACGTAGGCGCGCGCCCGATCCGGCTGAGGTGCCCGCGCCGAGACCGAGGCGCCCGGGTGGACCACCACGAAAGGGGCCTCGGGCAATGACATGGCCGGCAACGTACGGCGTACCGCCAGCTGGCCGTTGTCGTGTGATGGCAGGTGGAACCCCGCGGCGGCGGCCAGCGAGAGCGAGCGCCGCACCTCGTGGCCGACCTCGGGCCGATGCCGCAGATCGAGCAACGAACCCGGGTAGTCCGCACTGGCGGCGGCGATATAACGAATCCCGGCCAGTCGCAATATAAGGGCCATCGGCAACGAACTCTGGTGGAACGAGGTTAGGATCAACGCCCGGCCGATGCATTCCAGCTTGAGGGCCTCGATCAGCGCGGTGGTCAGTACCGGATCGACCGCCGGTGGTTCGAAACCGCTCCACGGGCAAGGCCAAACCACGACGTCGTGCACACCCGGCAACAGCCACGCGGCCTGTTCGCCCGAGGGCGAGACCAGCATGATCACGCGCGCCGAGGCCGCCACCGCGCGCACGGCCGGACCCGCCAGCAGGACGTCGCCGTCGTTGTCGGGACGGCAGATCAGCACGGTTTCCATCAGCGCCGCTCCAGGACGAGGTCAACCGCCTCCGCGAGGTTCTGCCGAACAACGGGCGCCGCGTCGATCTCGTCCCGTTTGGTCACGCCGGTCGGTACCAGCACCGAGCGGGCACCAGCCGCCTCGGCGGCCTGCACGTCGGTCCCGATGTCCCCGATCACGACAACCTCCTGCGGCCGTACGCCGAGATCCTCCGCAGCCGCGAGCACCATCCCGGCGGCGGGTTTGCGGCACGCGCAACCGTCGTCGGCGGTGTGCGGGCAGATCTGCCACGTCTCGAACGGGCCCAACTCGGCATCGATGCGCTGGTTCACCGCCGCGACCTGTTCGGCCGTGAGCAGGCCGCGGCCGACACCCGACTGGTTCGTCACCACCCCGACCTTGATCCCGGCCTTGCGCAGGCGGCGGATCGCGTCCGAGGCGCCGGGCATCGGCGCGACCTTGGCCGGATCCCCGTTGTAGGGCACGTCCTGTACGAGCGTGCCGTCGCGGTCGAAGAGCACGGCCCGTACCGGACCCGGCCAAGCCGTCGCACCACGGTGACGCCACCAGCCGCGCAGCCGGTGCCAGCTCGCGACGGGCGGAATCACCACTGAGGTGACGCTCATCCGCGAGATCTCGTCCCGGGTCCGCGGGCCGGGCGCGATCCGCCGCCGCGCGAAGTCCACGGTCAGCGCGAACCAGGCACCCGCGGCCCCAACGGCGAGCCGGCGACGCCCCGCTACCGCGCCACCGGCCGCCGTGCAGCCCGCCAGCACGGTCAGCAGGTGCCAGCGGAACCGGCCGGGAGGGCATTCCGCGAGACCCCGCCAGTTCCGTCCGTGCACCGCTTTCATCAACGCGTCGTCGGCGTTGCCGCGCTGCACCCGGACGCTGACCCAGTACCCCTCGGCGCGCGCGGGATGCAGGACGTGCCGCTTCCCCTGACGCAAGTCGCCGCCCTGCCTGCGGATCCGCAAGGCCAGTTCGGCGTCCTCGCGGTAGGCGCGCGGGAATCGCTCGTCGAAGCCATCGGCCCGGCGCAGTGCGTCGCGGCGATACGCCATGTCGGCCGTGGCCCAGCGAGCGTTCTCCAGCCCCGCCGTACTGCGCTCCCAGTCGGTCGGCGCCCGCCCTTCGTCCAGCGGTACGACGATCCGGCCCTGCACGCCGGCCACCGAATCGGGTACGCGCAGGTCATCGGCCAGGTCGCGCGACCAGTCCGGCGACAAACGAATGTCGTCGTCCAGGAACACCACCCAGTCGGCCGAGGAAGAGGTCGCCCGCCAACCGCGATTCCGTGCCGCGGCCGGTCCTCGACCGCCACCACGCAACACCCGGATCTCGCTGCCGAGGTCCAACGGCTCACCTCCCCGCCGATCGTCCACGACGACGATCTCGTCCGGCTGGTTCGGCTGTGTGGCGAGATCGGCCAGCAACTCGGTAAGCGTTGCGCGGCCGACCGTAGGAATGACGACCGCGTAGCTCATCGGAACGCACCCGCCCGCCGGACCACGTGCGGCCCGAGTACGAGCAGGTCCACCGGCGCGGAACCGAACAACTCCAGAGCTTCCGCCGGGGTGTCGACCATCGGACGGCCCGCCGTGTTGAGGCTGGTATTCACCAGCACCGGCAGTCCCGTACGTCGCTCGAAGGCCCGGAGCAGATCCGCCAGCACCGGCTCGTCCGCCTGGTCGACGGTCTGGATCCGCGCCGTACCGTCGACATGGACGACGGCCGGAATCCGGTCGCGCCAAGCGGGGGCCACGTCGTGCACGAACAACATGTACGGACTGGGCAGCGGGCCATCGAAGATGTCCGCCGCGCGCTCGGCCAGGACCAGCGGCGCAACCGGGCGGAACTGCTCGCGGCCCTTGATGTCGTTGAGCCGCTCAAGGTTCTCCCGGCGGCCAGGATGTGCCAGCAGCGAGCGATGTCCCAGCGCGCGCGGTCCGTACTCCGCACGCCCCTGGTACCAAGCCACGATCGCATCGCCCGCCAGCGCTTCACCGACCACCTCGGCCAGATCGGCCGGGGTCTCGAACGGCAAGGCCGCCTGGCGTAGGCGCGCCGCCAACTCGTCATCGCTCCAGCCGCGGCCAAGGGCTGCCGTCGTCATGGGTTCGGGTCGTTCGTTCCGCTCGGTGCCGCTGAGATGCAGGGCCGCGCCTAGGGAGGTTCCGGCGTCACCCGCGGCGGGCTGGACCCAGATGTGGTCGAACGGACCGCGCCGGGCCAGTACGGAGTTCGCGACACAGTTGAGCGCCGTACCGCCTGCCATCGTGAGGGCCTTCGCGCCGGTGCGGTCGTACAACCAGGTCGCGAGTTCGAGCAGGACCTCTTCGAGGCGTTGCTGCACGGTGCAGGCCAGGTCGGCGTGCGCCTCGGTCAGCTCACCTTCGCTCGCGCCGTTCAATCGCGGAGCGTATCCGGCCCAATCGACCTTCTCCGTCACGAATCCGCCCTCGGGCGTGGTTCGCAACAGGTGCCGGAAGTCGTCGAGATGCCGCGGCTTGCCGTACGACGCGAGGGCCATCACCTTGTACTCGTCGCTCGACCGGAGGAAGCCGAGATGCTCGGTCAGATCCTCGTAGAGCAGCCCGAGCGAATGCGGCAGATCCTGCGCCGCGAGGATTTCCAGCCGCGGTCCGTCGTACACGCCGCCGAGGTGCGAGGCCCGTTCGCCGCGGCCGTCCAGCACCAGGCAGGCGCTGCGCTCGTACGGCGCGGCGAGACCTGCCGAAGCCGCGTGCGCGACGTGGTGCGGCACGAACTTGACCTTGGCCGGGTCGAGGCCGGGCATACTCGCGGCCAGGAATCCCGGTGCGCGACGGGCGTAGTCCACCCGCACCTGATCGCCCGGATCGCAGACGCCGAGCTCCGACAGGTCGACGCATAAGGACGGGTCGAAGGAGTAGCCGACGACGTCGATGTCCTCAGGTTTCAGGCCGGCCTCGCGCAGGCACCAAGCAATCGCTTGATCGGGCAATTCCCAAGCAGACCAGGGAACTGGGCGTTTGCCGTGCTTGCGCCGGCTGAATCGTTCCTCCTCGGCCGCCGCCACGATCCGGCCGTCGACGACCAGCGCGGCCGACGGATCATGGAAGATCGCATTCACTCCTAGCACCCGCATGACCGCACCTCCTCACAGCGACCCACCGGCCTCCCGGCGGGAACGGGCGCTCTGGTACCCCGGCGAGAGGCGCATACACGTGGAGTAGCGCTTCTTCCGGATCGGCCGTCCGGTGAGCGGTCAGCCGGCAAAGTGGAATCGTTGCCAGGCCGGTCTTGCTCTTCCCCCACAACCGCCACTTAGGGTGCTGAGATGGCGTTGAAGAGCCGGCGCGTCGGCCCGGAGGTTTACGCGATCGACGACTGCTGTGTGGTCTATCTGCTGGTCGATCCCGGCAACAGAACGGCCGTCGCGGTGGACGCCGGATCGGGCCGCTGGCTGGCGCAACTGGCCGATTTCGGCGTGGATCGAGTTACCGACGTGATCGTCACGCACCATCATCGCGACCAGACCGAGGGACTGCCGCTACTCGCCGCACACGGCGCCCGCATCTGGGTACCGCCGGTGGAGCAGGATCTGATCGCCGATGTCGGCACCCACTGGCAGCGACGCTCCGTCGTCAACAACTACGACCTCAGAGCCGATCGGTACTCCTTGCTCGAGCCGGTCCCCATCGACGGCACGATGCCCGAATACCGAACGCGTCGCGTCGGCCAGCTCGACATCACCACCCTGCCGACACCTGGTCACACCGCCGGCAGTGTCAGTTATCTGGTTTCCCTCGGCGGGCGTCGGCTCGCTTTCACCGGGGATCTCATCCACAGCCCGGGCAAGGTCTGGTCCGCGAGCGCGCTGCAATGGAGCTACGTCGGCCTCGAAGGCGCGGCGCTCACGATGGCCTCGCTGGAGTTGCTGCGCCGCGAAGGGCCCGACGTTCTGCTGCCGAGTCACGGCGACCCGATGGAAGACCCGGAAGACGCCGTCGCCCGTACGACGGACCGGCTGGCCGACCTGATCCAGGTGCGGCTCGGTTACCCCACCGACATCCTGCATCGGCTGGACCACCCGTTTGTCGAGCTGAGCTCGCACCTGCTGATGAACGCGACCAGCGAGTCCCGGTCGTACGTGTTGCTGAGCGATTCCGGTAGCGCCCTGATGATCGACTACGGGTACGACCTGAGCACCGGCATTCCGGTCGGCGGTCAGCGGTTCGCCGTCCGGCCCTGGCTGCCGAGTGTGGACGTGTTGCGCCGCGACTACGGGATCGACCGGGTCGAGGTCGCCGTACCGACGCACTACCACGATGACCACATCGCGGCGTTCAACCTGCTGCGCGACGTGCACGGCACCGAGGTGTGGGCCGCCACGCCCGTGGCCGATGTGCTGGAGAATCCGCGCGACTACGACCTGCCCTGCCTTTGGTACGACGCGGTCCGCTGCGACCGGCGGATCGACGACGGCACCACCTTCGGCTGGCGCGAGTACGAGCTGTCCATGCACGCGCTGCCCGGGCACACCCGGTATGCCTCGGCCATCGCGTTCGAGGCGGACGGCCGGCGGGTGGTCGCGACCGGTGACCAGCAGACCGGGACGTGGGTGCCGGGCGCGCAACCCGAGATCCCGAACTTCCAGTACGCCAACGGCTTCTCGGCGAACGACTACATCGCGTCGGCCCAGTTGTACCAGCGGCTCCAGCCGGACCTGATGATCACGGGCCACTGGCAGCCGGTGCTGGTGACACCGGAATATCTGGACGAGCTGGTACTCCTCGGCCGGGAGGTCGCCGAGGTACACCGGGATCTCCTGCCGCCGGAGGACGCGGTGTTCGCCGACGGATTCGACGCCCGCCTTACGCCGTACCGGATCGATGCCCGCGACGGCGAGCCGTTCCAGGTGCGGGTGGACGCGTCCGTTCCGGCCGGTTCGAAGGCCGAGTTCGCCCTGGTGGTTCCGGACGGCTGGCGCTGGCAGGCCGAAGGCGACGTGTTCACCGTGACGCCGTCGGTGGATCGCCCGGTACGACGGGCCCGGATCGCGGCCACGGTGATGCTCGACGGCCGGTATCTCGGTCAGCACTGCGAGGCCCTGGTCGACGTCTCTCTTTAACCCCAAGGAGAATCCATGCGGAACTACACCGTGCACGTGCATGCCGAAAAGGCGTACGCGGCCGTTCACGGACCCGACGGACGGCCGTGGTTCAGCCTCCGGTTGTACGGCTCGCTCGACACTTTGGCCGGGCCGGACGAGACCTTCGGCGACATCGAGGTGACCGAAACCTCGCCCGGCACGTACGTCGCCACCTGCCGGAGCACGGTCTGGGAGACCCGGACCACGACCACCCGGTTCCTGGCCGACCGGATCGAGTCGACCACCACCGTGACCGGGCAGGGCCGGCTCACCGAGGTCCACCTGCTCGGTGGGCGACGTACGCCGCGCGGGTTCCTGCCCAGCGGGTCCAGCCTGCGGCGGGCGTACTCGCCGAATCCGGATCACCCGACGCGCGTGATCCGGGACGCCCTCGAACCGGCGACGATCAGCCCCTGCGGCGAAGGCAGCGAACCCGGCATCGAGCGCTGGCTGTTCAGCCCGGCACCTTGGTGTTTCGCGGTCACGCCGGACGCGGCGGACGAACCGTCGCCGCACTGGTTCGGGCTGAGCGTGATAGCGCCGATCGAGCAGCAGACGTTCACCAATTACGTGTACGCCCCGGTGACGGGTGGTTTCAGCCTGCGGCTCGACTACGAAGGCCAGACTGCGGTGGAAGGCCAGTTCACCACGCCACCGCTGGTGATCCACCTGGACGGGCGGGACCCGGAGCACGTGCTGGCCCGGCATCGCGCCTTGCACGATTCGTACGGCGCCACCCCGGTACGTCGTACGGCGCCGGCGCCCGCGTGGTGGCAGGGCACGATCTTCTGCGGATGGGGTGCGCAGTGCGCGCTCGGCGCCCGTACCGGTCAGGACCCGCAGCCGCTGGCGACCCAGCTGAACTACGACCGGTTCCTGGCGGCGTTGCGCGACCAGGGCATCGATCCGCAGACGGTCGTGGTCGACGACAAATGGCAAGCCGAATACGCCACCTGCCGTCCTGATCCGCGCAAATGGCCGGATCTGCGCGGATGGATCGCCGAACGCCATTCGCACGACCAGCGGGTGCTGCTGTGGTGGAAGGCCTGGGACCCCGAAGGCGCGCCGCGCGAAGCCTGCCTGCTCGACGCCGCGGGTGATCCCGTCGCGCTGGACCCGGATTCGCCCGCGTGCGCGCGGCTGATCACCGAGGCGGTCGAGTACATGCTGTCGCCGGACGGTCTCGACGCGGACGGCTTCAAGGTCGACTTCACCGCCCGGACCCCCTCGGGCAGCTCGTTGCAAGGCGCCGGACCACGCTGGGGTACGGCGTTGCTGCACGAGCAACTCCGCCTCGTGTACGCCGCCGCGAAACGGGTGAAACCCGACGCGCTGGTGGTCACGCACACGCCGAACCCGGCCTTCATCGACGTGACCGACATGATCCGGCTGAACGACGTCCTGCGCGCGGTGGACGCGGTCGAACCGGGATACGTCGCGCGGCATATGACGTATCGCGCGGGCGTGGTGAAGGCCGTCTGCCCCGAACTCGGCATCGACACCGACGGCTGGATGATGCCGAGCCACGCGGAATGGCGCTCGTACCTCGACGTACAGCACGGTCTCGGCGTACCGGCGCTGTACTACGTCGACGGCACCGACACCGACCAGTACGACTTCGGCCCGGAGGACTTCGCCGCGATCCAGTCCAGCTGGCAGCGCTTCTCCGCCGCCGGGGCAGCGGCTGGAGCTGGTGCGGCCGGTTCCACGGGGACGGCACGTGCGGCTGGTTCGGGGGGTGAAGCCCGAGTGTCCTGAGTCCGAAGACACTAGACTTCGGCGCATGAGCCGTCGGCAGTCGCCTTCGGGCAGCCCGGCGGCGGCCTCGAAGCGCCCCACCGTGCAGGACGTCGCCCGGGAGGCGGGCGTCTCGCCGTCGACGGTCTCACGCGCGCTGCACACCCGGGGTTATGCCTCCCCGGACGTACGCGAGCGGGTCCAGCAGGCGGCCGAGCGGATCGGCTACGTGCTGAACCACAATGCCCGCAACCTGCGCAGCCGGACCTCCACCTCGATCGGCGTACTGATCTCCGACCTGCGCAACCCGTTCTACGCCGACCTGGCCGCGGGCATCGAGGAAGTGCTGCGCGCCGAAGGTCACCAGATGATGCTGGTGAACGACAACGGCGACCCGGCCGAGGAAATGCGCGCGGCCGAGACCCTGCTGGCCATGCGAGTACCCGGCGTGATCGTCACCCCCGTCACCGCGGCCTGCCCGAGGATGCTGCAGGAGAACGGGGTCCATGTGGTCTGCGCCGACCGGGAGTTCCCGCGCCAGGGCGTGGACGTCGTACTCAGCGACAACAAAGCGGGCGCGCGGGAGCTCACCGAACACCTCATCGCCCTCGGACATACCCGGATCGGCCTGCTGATCGACGAAACCAAGTGGTCTACCGGCGCCGGCCGGCTGGCGGGTTTTCGCGCGGCCCATACCGCGGCCGGGCTGGACCTGGACGAGGGGTTGGTGGCGTTCACGAGCTTCGACGCCGAGGCCGCGCGAGTGACCACCCGTGAACTGCTCCGCGCCCAGGCACCAACGGCCATCGTCTCGGCGAACAACGTGCTGGCCCAGGGCGCGTTGGCCGAACTGAAGGACCGCCGGCTGAAGATCCCGCAACGAATCAGCCTCGCGGCATACGACGACGTACCGTGGATGTCGCTCGTCCAGCCGGCCCTGACAACGATCGACCAGCACACGGTAGAACTCGGCCGCTCCTGCGCCCGCCTCCTCCTCGCCCGAATCCGCGCCGAACTGCCTGCAAAGCGCCGCATCATCCGAGTACCCCCACGCCTGATAGTCCGAGGCTCCACGGGCCCCGCCCCCACGCCATAACCACCCGGTCGGCCTTCCGAAGGCGGTCACCCATCCCGAGGCGCTAGCCATCCCGCGGTGCGCGGAGGTGCTAGCCATCGCGTCCGCCCGGGGCGGCTCACGGCGGCCATTTCACGGGTCGACGTGTGAAATGGGGGGTTGGCTCGTCAAGTCTCAGAAGTCGACGCCCCAATTGGCACGTCGACCCCTGAAACTTGCGGGCGATTGCCGCCGACGACTGGCCGACCGCGTCGAACCAGGGCGGGCGGGCGACCGGCCGGGCCTCCACGGGACCAGACCCGCCGAGGCTTGAGGCCGGAGAACTCGGCGCGGAGCGCACGGGATTAGCCGAGGCAGCGGGCTATCAGGGGGACGGGTGCCGGACGGGATATCCGGCTTGGTGGTTCGTGGCGGGAGTAGGCGACGATTCGTTCGAACTCGCCCGCCTACATCGGCGACCACGGCGGGCCGCCGTACGCAGGGGCGAGCGAATACAGACCAATCGACGCAACGACGTGAGCTCCCGCCGCCGTACGGCTGATGGCCGACGCAACGACGTGAGACCCCTCGCCGTACCGACTCGTGGCCGACGCAACGCCGTGAGACCCCGCCGCCATACCGACTCGGTGGCCGCTGTCCGGGGAGCGGGGAAAGGTTGTCAGGCGGGGTTGGGGGTTGACGGTGAGTGGAGGGCGCACTTAGCGTGCGACGCATTGTGGCAACGATGCCACAATCGGCCCTTGGATCGGCCCTGACCCGGTTAGGAGCTCGTCACATGCAGCATCTCCGCCTGCCCGCAGTACTGGTGACCACCGCGCTCGCCCTCACCGCCTGTGCGGGAGTTGGCGGTGGGGACGACAAGGGTGGCGGAGGTGGGGACACCTCCTCGACGCCCTCCGGAACCCTTGCGGTGATGGGGTTCAGTGGCGAGGACGAGGTGGCCCAGTCGCGGATCGCGGCGTACAAGGCGGCGTACTCCGGGGTCACGGTGAAGAACAACAAGGGTGACTTCGACGCCCAGCAGTTCCTCACGGCGGTCTCGAGCGGGAACCCGCCGGACGTGGCCTACATGGCCCGGGCGCTGATCGGCACGTACGCGGCCAAGGGTGCGATCCAGCCGCTCGACGACTGCATCAAGAACAACGAGATCGACACCAGTCAGTACCGCGAGGCCGCGATGCGCGAGGTCACGCTGAAGGACAAGGTCTACGGCATTCCCGAGTTCTACACGGTCACGGTCAACCTGATCAACGCGAAGGCGCTCAAGTCGGCAGGCGTGCAGACGGCCGATATCCAGACCACCGACTGGGCCAAGCTGGAGCAGACCGCCAAGAAGCTGTACCGCGACAAGGGCGGACGCCCGTCCCGGATCGGGTATGACCCGCGCATGCCGGACTTCTTTCCGCTGTGGGCGATGGCCAACGGCGCCGAGCTGGTGAAGCCCGACGGCACGCCCAACCTCGACGACCCGCTGGCGGTCGAGGCGCTGACCTACACGATCAAGCTGGTTCAGGACCAGGGTGGCTGGTCGAACTTCAAGACGTTCCGCGACACCTTCGACGTGTTCGGTGAGAAGAACCAGTTCACCCAGGACCAGCTCGGCGTGATGCCGATCGAGAACTGGTACGTGAACGTGCTGCGCGATTCGATGAAGAACGGGCTCGAGCTGCAGTCGACGATGTTCACCGACCGCAAGGGGCAGCCGATCAGCACGGTCGGTGGTTCGGCCTGGGTGATTCCGAAGGGTGCGAAGAACTTCGACGCCGCCTGCAAGTGGGCGAAGACGATGACCTCGGTCGAGACCTGGCACAAGGCGGCGGACGCGCGGATGGAGACCGTACGCAAGGACAAGAGCTTCTTCACCGGGCTCTTCACCGGCAACAAGACCGCCGACGAGGAGATCAAGGCGAAGTACCTCAAGCCCGTGGGCAACGCCGGATTCGACCAGGCCATCAACAACTACTACGCCACGCTGGACATCGCGAAGCCGCTCAACCCGTCGTCGGCCGGTTCGGAGATCGACGCCGCCTGGAAGAACGCCGTGGCCAAGGCGCTCGCGGGACAGGCCACCCCGGCCGCGGCGCTGGCGCAGGCGCAGCAGGAGGCGAAGACCGCCTTCGACAAGGCCCAGCAGGGCGGCTGAGGTGGCGCGAGGAAGTGGGCTCGCCCGGGGTGAGAACCGCGCCGCCTGGTTGTTCGTCTCGCCCTGGGTGATCGGCTTCCTGATCTTCACCGCGGGACCGATGATCGCCAGCCTGGTGCTGTCGTTCACCGACTACGAGATGATCCGGGCGCCGCGCGGCGTCGGCGCCGACAACTACCGTCAGCTGATCGAGGACCCGCGGATCGCGAAGTCGCTGATGAACACGTTCATCTACGCGCTGATCTTCATCCCGACCGGAACGGTGGTCGCGCTCGGCCTGGCGATGATGCTGAATCGGGTCGGCCGAGCGGCGGGCTTCTTCCGGACGGCGTTCTACCTGCCGGTGATGACGCCGGCAGTGGCCGCGGCGGCGATGTTCCTGTTGTTGCTGAACGGACAGCGCGGGCTGGTCAACGAGGTGCTGAGCTGGGTCGGGATCCAGGGGCCGAACTGGACCACCGACCCGGCCTGGCTCAAACCGTCGATCGCGATGGTCAGCCTGTGGAGCATGGGCGGCACGATCGTGATCTACCTGGCCGCGCTGAAGAACGTGCCACCGCAGCTGTACGAGGCGGCGTCGATCGACGGCGCCGGGCCGGTGACCCGCTTCCTCAAGATCACCTTGCCGATGATCTCGGGCGCACTGTTCTTCACGATCATCACGAACACCATCGCCGCGCTGCAGATGTTCGACCAGGCCTACACGATGTTCTACGGGCCACAACAGAAAGCCACTGCCTCGGAAGAGTCACTGGTCTACATGGTGTACCTGTTCCAGAACGCCTTCCAGTTCTTCAAGATGGGCTACGCCTCCGCGATGGCCTGGCTGTTGTTCGTGATCATCCTGATCGTCACGGCGATCCAGCTGCGGCTCGGTAATCGCTTCGTGTACTACGAAGGAGGCCGGGACTGATGCAGCAGGTGAAACGATTGCCCTTCTACTTCGGGCTCACGCTGGCCACCTTCGCGTTCTGTTATCCGCTGGTCTGGCTGATCACCGCTTCGTTCAAGCCCAAGTCGCAGGTGTTCGACAATCGGCTGATCCCGGAGGTGTTCCAGCCGCAGAACTATGTCGAGGTCTGGACGGTCGCGCCGGTTCTGCAGTGGCTGCTGAACTCGATCATGGTCGGCCTGATGGCCGCGATCGCCGTCACCTTGTCGAGCGCGCTGGTCGCGTTCGGCTTCGCGTACTTCCGGTTCCCGTTGCGGAACGTGCTTTTCGGGCTGGTGCTCGCGACGATGATGCTGCCCGGCGCGGTGACGATGATTCCGGTCTATCTGATCTGGAACAAGCTCGGTTTCATCGACACCCAGGTCCCGTTGTGGGCGCAGAACCTGTTCGGCTCGGCGTTCTACATCTTCTTGTTGCGGCAGTTCTTCCTCGGCATTCCGCGGGAGTTGTTCGAGGCGGCCCGGGTCGACGGCTGTACGTTCTTCGGCTTGTGGCGGCGGATCGCGTTGCCGTTGTGCCGTCCGGCGCTGGTGATCGTGTTCATCTTCGAGTTGCAGGCGAGTTGGTCGGACCTGATGAAACCGCTGATCTACCTGCAGACGCCGGAGTACTTCACGATGCCGCGCGGCCTGAAACAGATCGTCGACGCGTTCGCGTTGTCCGGTGAGTACCACTGGGAGATCGCGATGGCGGCCAGCGTGATCGCGACCGTGCCGATGATCATTCTGTTCGCGCTCGGGCAGCGGCACATCCTCGACGGGGTCGCGACGAGCGCGCAGAAGGGCTGAGCCGATGACCGTTCTCGCACTCGATGTCGGTGGCACCAAACTCGCCGCCGGCGTGGTCACGCCCGACGGGCACGCGCTGTCGTTCGTGACCGCGCCGACCGGCATCGACGACGGTCCGGCGACAGTGGTCGACCGCCTGACCGAGCTTGGCCACGAGGCGTTGCGGTCCGCAGCTGCTCTGGGCAACAAAGCAGGTGTCACAGGCAATGATGTTGTTGCCTTGGGCATCGGCTGCGGCGGGCCACTCGATCCCGGTACCGGCACGATCCTCGGGCCGCCGGGACTGCCCGGCTGGTACGACGTACCGCTCGGGCCGTTGATGGCGGAGCGGTTCGGCCGGCCGGCGTACGTCGAGAACGACGCGAGTGCCGCCGCGCTCGGGGAGTACCGCTGGGGCGGGTGGAACGTGCGCAGTCTGGTCTATCTCACCGTCTCGACGGGCCTCGGTGGTGGCGTCATCCTCGATGGCGAGTTGTTCCGCGGCGCGGCCGGGCAAGGCGGCGAACTCGGTCACGTGGTGGTCGACTGGCAAGGACGTGAGTGCGGTTGTGGCGCGCGCGGGTGCGCGGAGGCCTACGTCTCCGGTACGGCGATCGCCCGCCGCGCCGAGGAAGCCCGGCAAGCGGATCCGGCGTCCTCGCTGGCCGGGTTGCCCGCGATCACGGCACGCGAGGTGGTCACTCATGCCCGGGCGGGTGATCGGTTGGCCCGGGCGATCTGGGACGAGACCACCGCGATCCTGGCTCGCACGGTCGCCGTACTCATCAACGTCTGGGAGCCGGAACTCGTGGTGCTCGGCGGCGGGGTGACCCGGGCCGGCGGCCATCTGCTCGACCCGGTCCGGGAAGGCGCGCTGCGGCAGGCGATGCTCCCGGCGGCCAAGGCCTGTGACGTGGCGTTGAGCGGCCATGGTGACACCGTCGGCGTCCTCGGCGCCGCCGCGATCGCCTTCCACCACCTTGAGCGGAGTGAGGGCGCGTGACGGAGTTGCACGTCGACCACATCCTCGTGCGGCAACTGGAGCGCCATCATGAGGTCACCACCGCGCTTCGCGACCAGCTCCCGGCCATCCAGGCCGTCGCGGACGAGCTGATCCGCCGGCTCGACGGCGGCGGAATCCTCTACACCTACGGCAACGGCGGCTCCGCCGCGGACGCGCAACACCTGGTCGGCGAGCTGATCGGCCGCTACCTGCGCGAACGACGCCCACTGCCCGCGGTGGCCCTGATCGGCGACGCTGCCGTGGTGAGCTGTATCGCGAACGACTACTCGTACGACGACGTATTCGCCCGCCAGGTTCGTGCGCTGGTCCGCCCGCAGGACATCGTCATTGGCTTCACCACTTCCGGCACCTCACCTACCGTGGTGAATGGCCTCGCGGCGGCGCGAACGAACGGCGCCTGCTCGGTGGCGTTCACCTCCAGCCGGGGCCAGGCGCTCGCGCGGTCCGCCGACCTGGCGGTGGTGGTTCCGGCGGAAGAGACCGCCCGCATTCAGGAGATGCACCTACTCGCGCTGCACTTGATCAGCGAACTGGTCGACCGTTGGGCGGCCGCAACCGATCCCCCACAGAGAGACAGCCCGCATCCATGAGCCGTGGACCCCTGCACATGATCGGCAATGCCCATATCGACGCCGTCTGGCTCTGGCAGTGGCAGGAGGGCTACCAAGAGGTCCGGGCCACCTTCCGGTCGGCGCTGGACCGGATGGACGAGTATCCGGACTACGTTTTCACCGCCGACTCGGTGGCCTACTTCAGCTGGATCGCCGAACACGATCCGGGCCTGTTCGACCGGATCCGCAAGCGGGTCGCGGAGAAGCGGTTCGAGATCGTCGGCGGCTGGTGGGTCGAACCCGACTGCAATCTGCCCGGCGGTGAGTCCTTCGCCCGGCACGCGTTGTACTCGCAGCGCTGGCTCGCGGAGAACCTGGGCACGATCGCAACCGTCGGCTGCAACGTTGATCCCTTCGGCCACAACGCGACGCTGCCGCAACTGCTGAAGAAGTCCCGCCTCGATTCGTACGCGTTCCTCCGCCCGCAGGCGCACGAACGGGAACTGCCCGCACCCCTGTTCTGGTGGGAATCCGCCGACGGCTCCCGCGTGCTGGCCTACCGGATCCCGCACGAGTATTGCTCGCCGGCCGGGGAGATCTCCGGCCATGTCACGAAGGCCCTGCAGCAGTTGCCGGTCACCACCGAACCGCTGATGGTGTTCTACGGCGTCGGCAATCACGGCGGCGGGCCGACGATCGAGAACATCGAGTCGATGAAGCAGCTGGCCGAGCGCGACCTGTTCCCCGAGATGTTCCCGTCCAGCGCCCGGCGGTTCTTCGACGAGGTCCGGGCCAATCCCGAGATCCCGGTCCACCGCACCGAACTGCAACCGCACGCCATCGGCTGTTACGCCGCCCACTCCGAGGTCAAACGCCAGAACCGGCTGGCCGAACAGCAACTGCTCGCCGCCGAGAAGTGGTGCACGATCGCCGGTTCCATCGGCGGCATGCCGGAGGCCACGGCCGAACTCGGGCATGCGTGGAAGCAGGTGCTGTTCAACCAGTTCCACGACATCGCGGCCGGTACGGCGATCGCGCCCGCCTACGAGGACGCGCGCGACCAGCTCGGCGAGGCCAAGTCGATCGCGGCGCGTCTGGCCAATCGCTCGATCCAGTCCATCGCCCGGCAGATCGACATCCCGGCCGAGGAACGCATGATGCCGGTGGCCGTGTTCAACCCGCATCCCTGGCCGGTCCGGGCCACGGTCGAACTCGAGCTCGGCTATCCGTACCCCCTGCGCGGTTCGATCGCCGTCTTCGAAGGCCTGCATGGACAGCGGTTGCAGGCCCAGGAGATCCGTTCGGCCGCCAGCTCGAACGGGCGTCGCCGGGTGGCCTTCGCCGCCTCGCTACCTCCGCTCGGATACCAGCTCTACACGATGCGACCGGGCGAGGGAACGTACCACCTGGGTCTGCCGGCCGAGCAGCACTTCCGGTTGGACAACGGCATCGTGTCGGCCGAGGTCGATCCGAAGACCGGCTGGCTGCGCGAACTGACCGGCCCGGACGGGACCAACCTGCTGCCGGCGAAGCGCCGCAACGCCGTACCGCACGCGCAGGTGATCGACGACGACACCGACACCTGGAGCCACGGCGTGCGTTCGCTGTGGCGGACATCCGACTCGTTCGAAGTCACCTCGGTACGGCGTACCTGGGACGGGCCCGTTCGCCAGGTCGTGCGGGTCGAATCGGCGTACGGGCGATCCACCCTGATCGAGGAGTTCGTCCTGGACGCGGGCGCTGCCGCCGTGGAGGTGCGGGTCACGCTCGACTGGCGCGAACAGCTGAAGGCCTTCAAGCTGTGTTTCCCCTTCGCGCTCGACGACGCGGAGGCCACTCACGAGATCCCGTACGGCCATCTCGTCCGCGAGACCAACCGGCAGGAGGTGCCGAGCCAGGCCTGGGTGGATGTATCGGGGCGGCAGGGCGGAGTGGCGGTGCTGAACGACGGGAAGTACTCGTTCGCGGTGGACGGCTCGGTGCCGGGACGGCCCGTCCTGGCGATGACCTGCGCCCGGTCGCCGGTTTACGCGTGGCACGATCCGCATCAGCTCACGGACGACGGCGTGTACGAGTACCTGGACCAGGGCATCCAGCGGTTCCGGTACCGCCTCCAACCGCATGCCGGGGATTGGCGCGCGGCCGGGGTGGTGCGGGCCGCCGCGGAACTGAACCAGCCGGTGACGCCGTTGATCGAGTGCTTCCACGACGGACCGCTCCCGGAGAGCGCGTCGTACTGCTCGGTGTCCGGGGATGGTGCGGACCAGGTGGTGGTGTCGGTGCTCAAGCACGACGAGGACGACACGGGCTCGGTGGTACTGCGCGCGTACGAGACGACGGGTGCACCGGCGAAGGTGAAGATCGCGGTGCCGTTCCTGGGCCGGGAGTTCCCGGTGCGGTTCGGCGCGGGTGAGATCAAGACCTTGCTGCTGCCGTCCGCCCCTGACGCCGTACCGGTCGAACTGGACCTGCTGGAGTGGATCCCTGGCACGCTTCCTGCCGGGGTCCGTCCCTGATTGGGTCTTTCGGCCTTGATCGGCCCCGGGGTTTCGGCCTTGATCGGCCCCGGGGTTTCGGCCTTGATCGGCCCCGGGGTTTCGGCCTTACGGCATGACGGCTTCGTGCCAGGGGCGGGCGGTACGACGTACCAGGTCGGCGATCTCGGTCAGGCGCTGGCGGCAAGGGCCGGCCAGCACCGGGCGGGGATCGTCGGCCTCGAGCGCGGGGGTCCAGAGCGCGCGGCCGGCCAACGTGCCCGAGGCGCCGCCCGCGCAGGCCAGCTCGACCGCCCGGGGGAAGTCGTCCCGGGCCACGCCGTTGGACAGGACCACCCAAGGTCCGCTGAGAGTCTCGGTCAATTGCTCACAGGTCTTCACGATCTCGGCCGGATCACCGATGCCACGGCTGGGCACCTGTGCCTTGTACAGATCGGGGCGCACCGGACCGAGCGACCACGCGGCCTCGACGATCGCGCTGTCCAGGTCGAAGTCGTCCTCACCCGGCGCGGGCTGAACCACCGGTTCCAGTACGGACAACAGCCCGGCCTCGGCACAACGCCAAACGAACTCCTCGGCCATTTCGAGCCGCCTGCGCTGTTGGTCGTCGCGCTTCCAGATGACCAGCAGCTTGAGCGCGACGTACCCGTCTTGGCGGGCTTGGCGCGGGTCGATCGACTCGTCCAGGTGGGTATCGGTGACACCGCCGCCGCGTTCCTGGGTCAGCTGGTCCACGGCCAGGATCCGCCCGATGCCCGGCGGCCGCAGCGCGTCGTACCCCTGGTCGATCAGGAAGCCCGAGGCCAGCGGCGCCAGCGTGTCCGCGACGGCCGCCTTGAACGCGGTGATCGATTCCGGCCCGTCGGCGCGACCGTGCTCGGCGAGCATCGTGCGCAGGCTCTCCCGCTGGTCCATCGCCACCATGGCGAAGGTGCCGTTCGGATAGGCCAGGACGTCCAGGCTGTACGGCATGCGGTGTTCGGCTCCTTGGGGCGAGGTGAGCTCTTTGTGGGTGGTTCTAGTCGGTGCCGGTGGTTCGGTGTGGTGGTTCTGCCGGTGGGAGTTCCGTCGGTGCGGGTGGTTCGGTAGCAAGCCTATGAAATCGATGCCAGTGACCGCCATCCCAGTGCGCGGCGACGGCGGGATCGACCGGTACCCGGACGCGCGGGTGCGTAGACCGCTCAGCGCCGGGTGGTTCGGCGCGGCGTTCTTCGGCGGCGCGTGGTTCGGGGCGGCGTAGTTCGGCGCCTGCGAGTTCGGCGGCGATCAGGGCGGCGCCGGCGGCGGCCGTGGTGGTGGCGACGAAGAACGGCCGCGGCGCCGAGGCCAGCGCCTTCCGCCGCATCCAGCCGTCGATCGCGGTCGGACCACCGAAGGCGACGGTCTCCCGCCAGTCGATGCCGAGCAACGCCGTCTGCGTCTCGGCCATCCACCGCGCGTGCATCGCGAGCCCGTCGATCAGCGCGCGGATCTCGACTTCCTCGTCGACCACTGGCCGCGTGGCGTCGTACCTGCTGCGAGGATCCGGCTCGGGCGCCTGCCTGCCAGCCGGATACGGCGCAACAAGCTCACCCGGCAAATCGTCCTGCAAGGCCCATGCCAGCCAGTCATACTCCTTGCCCTTGCTGAACGAGGCCAGGCGCTCCGCGACGAGTCCGCCCGCGGCGCCGTGGCCGGAGATGGCGCAGCCGTGGCGGCCGTCGACGTACCAGCCGGAGCTGATGCCTTGCCGACGGAGGCGCTCGTCCACGACCGGCTCGGCGCTCGGGGTGACGATGGCCTCCGAAGTACCCATCGAGTCGGCGACCTGACCTGGTTGGCGAACGCCCGCCGCCCACGCGGCAACCAGGTGATCATGCCCAGCGAGAACAACCGGCGTACCTTCGCGAAGTCCCGCGACGCCCGGCCGGACCCGGCCCGTGACCGTCATCGGATCAGCGATAACGGGGAGCTGATCCGGTCGGATTTTCGCGAATTCGAGCAACTCGGCATGCCAGGTTTTCGACCTCAGATCGAGTACGCCGAGTCGTTGCGCGTGCGTGAGGTGGGTCGCGTACGTCCCGGTCAACGCGTAAAGGATGAGGTCCGCCGCCCCCATCCAGCGAGCGCCGTTCATCCTGGCGCCAAGCCAACGCCACGTCACAATCGGCAACTTCGCGCTCAGCCGCAGCCCGGTACGAGCGAAAAACTCGGCGGCACCGACCTGCTCGGCCAACTCCTGGACCTGCTCAACGCCAGGCTGATCCCGCCAACTGATCAGCGGGGTAACGGCTCGCCCATCGGCATCAAACGCAGCCCCCGTCTCAGCCATCCCCGCAATCCCCACACCCTCAATCACGACCCCCGGCCGTGCCTCCCCCGCCCCCCGAGCACCCGCTCCACCCCTTCCCCCACAAGTCGCGCCCTCCCCACCCTCTCCCCGAACAGACGCCTCCGCACTCCCGCCACGAGTGGACGCGTCCGCACCACCTCCGCGAGTGGACCCGCCTGCACGCGTCCACTCGCGGGGAGGGGGTTCGGTGATCTCGCTGATGAGGCCGAGGACGCGGCTGACCAGCAGAGCCGGGTCGTTCGGTGTCGGGCAGGTCAGGGTGCGATCGCCGAGGGTGACCTTGGTGTTGGTGGTGCCGACGTCGATGCCGAGCCAGCCCACGTCACACGCTCAGCAGCCGGAGCGGCAGCGGCCCGTCCGCGAGAATCGCCTCGTGGAACTGCTTCAAGTCACCACCGGCGCCGGCCCGTAGCTGCTTCAAGTGCCAATGCCCCAAGTGGTACGCGAGTGCCTGGCCCGGATCGTCCACGGCGTACCGCAGGATCTCGGACTCAACCTCAACCGGCGACAGGAACCCCGCCCGCGCCAGGTAGTCCCCCGCCTGTTCGCGACTCCAGCCAAGGACATTCAGACCGGTATCGACCACCAGCCGGGCCGCGTGGAACCGCTCAGCCGACAACCGGCCGTAGTGGTCGATCGGATCCGGGTAGAGCCCGAGCTCCTTGCACAACCCGGCGGCGTATTCCGCCCAGCCCTCGTGGTACCCGGCGATGGCAAACGTCGGCAGCTCAAGTTGTTCCCGCCGCAGCGGATGCAACGCCTTGTTCTCCAGTTGGCGCCCGAGCTGCAAGTGATGCCCGGGCAGGCCCTCGTGGAACATCACACTCGCCGCCTGGATCAACGGCCTGTTCGCAAGATCGGAACCGTTGTAATGGTAGTACCCAACGCCGTCAGCACCCGGTGGTTCGTAATACCCGTACGTCAGACCACCCGCAAGCCCGTCATCCAGTTGACGAATCGCGAAAGGAGCCTCGGGCAACTTCTCAAACACCTCGTCCAGTACGCCGGAGAGCCGATCGAGGTGCGCCTGGTATCGCCGTTCCAGGTCGGCGGAATCCTTCGCGTACGAGGCGGGATCGTTCGCCAGCTGCCGCCGATAGGCCTCTTCGTCGGTAAGCTGCAGCTCTTGGGCAATTTGCCCGGTCAGGCGCTCCACCTCGGCGAGACCGATGCGGTGCACCTCTTCCGCCGTGAGGTCGAGCCCGGTGTGCAGGCGGATCAGGCCTTCGTAGGCGGCGGCGCCTCCGTCGTACTGGCCGATCCCTACGTCGCTGTTGTTGCTGTCAGCATCTTGTTGCAGGCCATCCAGGATCTTGTCGAAGGCCTTGATCTCCGGGGTTGCGGCCGCATAGGAACGCATGGTGTCGATGACGATGCCGCAGGCCCAGGAGGGGATCCGGATGCCGCGCGCGCGTTGTTCGTCGAGGTTGCGCGCTAGTTGCTCGACCACCTGAACGTAGTTGCCGGCGAGGTGCGGCAGATCGCTGCGGTAGAACCCCAGCTGCATGGAGTAGTACGGCGTTACGCCGAATCGGTACCAGTGACGATCTTCCTCGGCAACCTCTTGCTCAAGGTGGTCTTGCAGGAAGCCCGCCGCGATCCGGGTCTCGCGGTCCGCCGTGGCGAGGTCCACTTCCGACAGGTCCGCAAGGGCCTTCCGTGCTTGAGCGACGGCACTAGCGATCTCTTCGGGCGAGCCGACAGGGAGGTGTTCGACGGTACGGCCGAGGCGGTTCGCCGTCACCGGGTCGCGCTCTAGTGCACGCTCCCAGGCAGCATCCATCAGCCCGGTTACCCGCCTCGCCACTTCGTTGCCCTCGGCGTATTGATTATTGCCAGGGGCATCTGCGTCGTTGCCCTCGGCATGAGGATTGTTGCCCGGGGCGTGCATGTCAGATCTCCTTGCCGAAGGTGAGCCACCAGGGCTCGCGGACGTAACCCAGCTTGGCGTTCACGGCCAGCATCGGCAGATTGACCTCTGCACCACCGGTCCGGAACACCCTGCCACCCTCGGCGAACAACGTCCGGATCATCACCACTTTGATCGCGGCGGCAAGCCCTTGGCCACGCCATTCCGGATCAGTCGCAGTGATGAACGTGTCGACCTCGCGGCCTTTGAGCGTGCTGACGGTGATACCCAGCCAGCGGCCGTTCGCGATCGCCCCGAAGACCCGTTGCTCCCGCACCATCGCGGCGAACTCCGCCGCACTCTGCGTCTCATGCACCGTCGCGGGGGTCCGAGGGAAATCCCCAGCCGCCCGGACGTACATCTCGTAGGCAGCCTCCGCATCTCCCGGAGCCAGCTCGCGAATTTCCACCTCGGACGGGATCAACGCGTCGTACGCGCTCCAGTCGGGATCGTCCGGCAGCACCAGTTCCGCGCCCCAAGACCGCCAGCGAACGGTGTACCCGGCGCCCTCCAGGCGATCGGCCGCCACGTCGTCCTCGCGGACCACGCTCACCGCCAGGTTCATGCCGTCGGCCCGCGCCTGCTGTACGCCGTACTCGAGCAGGGAAATCCAGATGCCCGGGTCCTCCGCATCCACCTGGAGCCGTACGGCCCGGTCGAACCCGGCCGAGCGCAATTCCACCGATCCCCCGGCGCCCTCGAACCGCCGCCACCCCGCGCCGGCCGCAACCTCGCGGATCTCCCTGTGCATACCCGCACGCTACGGCGTCTCCACCCATTCCACCTCCCAATTCATACCCCGCCATGGGCGACCTGGACAGCTCGTCACAGGAGGTGATCCAGCCGCCGCCGACGGTTGCCATCCACCCACGCACGACGGTCGTGTCGCTTTGGCAGAGGTGAGGCGGCGAGGGCTCAGCCGTAGCCGAGTTCGTGCAGCCGGGCGTCATCGATGCCGAAGTGATGGGCGATCTCATGAACGACGGTGATGTTCACCTCATCGATCACATCCTCGACCGTGTCGCAGATCGCCAAGGTCGGATTGCGGAAGATCGTGATCCGATCCGGCAACACCCCGTCGTAGTACTGACCACGCTCGGTCAACGGAATGCCCTCGTAGATCCCGAGCAGATGCGGATCCTTCTCCGGCGCCTCGTCTTCGACAAAAATCGCCACGTTGTCGATCATCGCGGCCAGCTCCGGCGGCACCTGATCCAGCGCCTCCGCGACCAGCACCTCGAACTCCGGCCGGCTCATCTCGATCACCACCCCAGCCTAGGCCTCCCCCGGTAATCGGGCCCCTCCAGAACATCGCGCGCAGCGTCCTCCGAGTGGCCGCTTCCGCCTGTCGCAGGCGGTCCGTCCGAGCGCCAGGGATCTCGTTTTGGTGCTGGGCCGAGAATCCTCTAAGCTAACGGCTGTCCCTGATGCAGGAGCTTCGGCTCCCGCGGGTCCGAGTCCCCATCGTCTAGTGGCCTAGGACGCTGCCCTTTCAAGGCGGTAACGCGGGTTCGAATCCCGTTGGGGATACGCTCGGAAACGTGTGAATGTGCAAGGATGTACAAGCAGTAAGTGTGGTGAGAACGGCGCGAAAGATGGTGTACCATCGTCGCGCAGCCTGGCCCAGTAGCGCAGTTGGTTAGCGTGCCGCCCTGTCACGGCGGAGGTCGCGGGTTCGAGTCCCGTCTGGGTCGCCAGGAGAGTGGCGGCGGAGTGGAAACACACCGCCGCCATCATTTCTCTCCCGGTCAGGTAGCTCAGCTGGTAGAGCGTCCGCCTGAAAAGCGGAAGGTCGGCGGTTCGAGACCGCCCCTGACCACACTTCTGACCTGCGGTTTCTCCATCGGAGAACCGCCAACACATCGGTGAGTACCGCAACGTCCGCCGATTTTCTGCGGACGGTTGACCGTATATGCGCGTCGCGCATGACCTCCCGACGACGGGCAGTCAGCACTGACGTAGTGGCTTGCGGAAGGTGGCAGCGGTGGGCTTCCTGCAGGGGTTCGATCATGAGAACTGCGCGTCATCGTGGAGGATGACGATGCTGTGGCTTACGCGTACCTCCTGGACGAAGACGCAATAGTCAGCGACGTGTGGTTGTACGACTATGGCCCTGACCCGCTCGAACGACCATGACAGAACGGTGCCGAGATGCCGTTCCGCAACCCAGCGGAGCTCACATCAGGAGATGACATAGGCGAGCCTGTGGCGTCGAGCGCGGTGGGCGTCCGGTGGCGGCGGATGGACCTGGAATCAGAGCGGAGATCCGGCTTCGCGAACGGCCCATCGCCTGGCTTGAACCTGGTACCCGGCCGGGATGGTCCGCCCGGGTGACAAAAGTTGGGCCGCTGGCGAAGCGAGCCCTCGACCGCTCCTGAGACCGCAACAGCTACCCCACTCACGAATGGTTCTGTCGATAAGGAACCGCGCGCTTAGGCTGCTCACCCCGGGTGTTGCCTGACTCGGTGGCGGACGCTCGCTCATAGTCGGTGAGGATCCCGAACACCTTCGGAGCCTCATAGAGACGTGAGCGCCGCTGATTGCCGATTGGCTGAAGGATTCCGGCCTCGACATAGCTTTCCATGGCCGCGAACGCAGCGGATCTGCTCGCCCCGGTCAATTGCATGACGTCTTCTGCGGTGATCACTGGATGCCCGATCAACTCGGGAAGCAGACGTTCGGCCGCGCTGCCTTTGCGAGGGTTGAGTTTGGCTCGCCAATCCAATTCGAGATCCCCCAGACTTTTTTGCAGGGCGGCTGCGTCGGCGGTGGCTCGCCGGGTTGCAGTCAGGAACAGATCCAGCCAGTCACGGAGACCATCGAGCGCCGCTTGTCCGTCCGGGGGGCCTGTGTATCTGAAGCTGGACAGTCCGTCGACATATGCCGAGGCGCGAGTCGCGAGTGCAAGGCTGATCGGCGGGATGAAGTCCCTTGTCAGCCCTCGCCTCTTGAGGATGACATGGATGAGGGCACGACCGGTTCGGCCGTTCCCGTCCGCGAAGGGATGGATCGTCTCGAACTGCGCATGGGCCAATCCGGCCTGCACCGTGCCGGGTAAATCGTCGCGATTTACGAACGCGCACAGATCCTCGAGTAATGCTTCGACGTACTCCGGTGGCGGCGGCACGAAGGCCGCCTGGCAGGGATTGAAGTTGTTGCCACCGATCCAGTTCTGCTTGGTTCTGATCAGACCGGCGATCTCGGGTTGGTCCGAATGCTCCATGAGAGCCCGGTGGATGTCGAGAAGATCCTCTACCTCGACCCTCTCGGCCACTGCAACCGACTGCACCGCGTGGTTCATGGCTTTGACGTTGCCCAGAACGGCGTCGGCTGTCGCGTCTTTGTCCTGCACTCCGGCCGCCAACCTCGCTTCATGTCTGGCTAGCCGGCGGCTGTTGACCTGCAGGCCCTCGATCTTAGACGATGCGACGGCCTCAGCTCGCAGCAAGAACCGTGCCAGTTGCTCCAGGTGGTGCTCGCCGGGTCCGCCGAAGGCTGCCAGGGCGCGTTCGGCGTCGACGATGTCTGCCGCGAATTCAGCACTGAAATCCAGCCCGTGGGCGCTGAGCAGGTCAGGCACGTACGCTGTGTACTCACATGGACGCCTGTGTTTGCGCGGTCCGTAGGCGTCTGGATTGGCTTGCCAGACTGCGGTGATCTGCTGACTCAAACCTGGATCTCCTCGTCGTTAAGTCCAGGTTATCTATCTAACCTGGACTTACAGCGATACTAGTCCAGGTTAGATCCCCACCTGAGGACCTGTCGCGACGAGCGACCCGACAGTCAGGGCGCACAGAGAAGATCGCGCACTGCTCAACCGGGGCAGGTCCCTTGGATCAATCGCTCCTAGCACTGGACCGCAGCCGTTACCGCAACGAGTACCGCAACGGCCTGCGACCGCCAAGAGCACAGCCCCACGCCCAGCAGAAATGTAGGCGGCTTCAACATGGGCCGCTGTCGAACTGAAAAGCGGAAGGTCGGCGGTTCGAGACCGCCCCTGACCACACAGCACCCTCTCCGGCATACGGGGAGGGAATTTTTCTTTCCACGCGTGCGCACCGAGACCGTCGCGTCGCCGCACGAGGCCCAATCCGACGGTTTCGGGTCGTCGACTTCAGAGGCCCTCGGCGAACGCACTTCGGATGCTGTTCCCGTACTCATCGTCTGAGAGCGCGTCCAGGTACGTCTGCCCGAGTTCAAAGTGGTGACGAGCGTTGGCCATGTCAGCGAGGCGCCGGTAGTCCACGGCCAAGTTCAGATGAAGGGACGGCAGGAGGGCGTTCTTGCCGCCCGGATTGCCTCTTTCGATGGCTCGTTGGTCGGTGAGTTCATCCATGAACGCGAGCGCTCGGAGGTCCCACGCGAGTTCGTCTTCGGGGTCCTCCTGCACGTCAGCCAGCGAGTGAGCAAGGAAGACTTTGGCGAACGCATCGTCACCACCTTCGACATCAGCGACCAGGGGCTCCATCAGGGCCTTCGCTTCAGGCGAGCGGCCCTGTTCGCGCAGGGCAATTCCCTCGCGAATAGTCACGTACGCAGGTGACTCGGGCGGGGTAGTCATGCTCCTCCTCACGTACTCGAGTTGGGGTTTTGGAACGGCGTCAGCGTCCAGTTGGTTGCCTCGGCACGGTGTCACTGAGTGGGTGGGTCTATCCAGAGGCGGCGGGGGCCGGGGCCGGTGGTGGCTAGTTTGTCGTCGCGGTTGCGGAGGAGGCAGCGGTCCAGGGAGAGGCAGCCGCAGCCGATGCAGTCGGTGAGTTTGTCGCGGAGGCGGATGAGTTGGGCGATCCTCAGATCGAGGTCGGCCCGCCAGTTGGTGGAGAGGCGTTCCCAGTCCGCTTGGGTTGGTGGCTCATCCGCCGGCAGCTCGGCCAGGGCCAACCCGATCTCGCGTAAGGAAATGCCCACACGCTGGGCGACGCGGATGAAGGCGATCCGGCGCAGCGTATGCCGGGGAAATCGGCGTTGGTTGCCGCTGGTCCGGCGGCTCCGGATCAGGTCGCGCTCCTCGTAGAAGTGCAGCGCCGTGACAGTTACCCCGGCGCGCTTGGCCAGTTGGCCGATCGTGAGTTCGGCAGTCGGTTCGGGCATGGCACGAATATACGGGCTTGACCTCGACTTAACCTGAGGTTTGAGGATATCGGCATGACCACTGAACTGACCGAATCCCGGCTGGCGGGCCGACGGGAGTGGCTCGGCTTCGCCGTACTGCTGCTGCCGGCGCTGCTTGCCTCGCTTGAGCTGACCATCACCCATCTCGCGCTGCCCGCGATCGGCCGCGATCTCGGCGCGTCTAGTACGCAGCTGTTGTGGATCGTCGACGGGTACGCGTTCCTGCTCGCCGGCACGCTCGTGGTGATGGGCACGCTGGGCGACCGAATCGGAAGGCGACGGCTCCTGCTTGGTGGGGCGATCGCCTTCAGTCTGCTTTCCGTGATCGCGGCGTACGCGCCGAATCCGGAGGTCCTGGTCGCCGTACGGGCCCTGCTCGGCGTGGCCGGAGCCACCCTCATGCCGTCGGTCCTGGCGCTTACCGTCGCGATGTTCACCGAGCCACGTCAGCGCACGCAGGCGGTCGGCATCGTCGTCGCCGCCGTCTCGGCCGGTACGGCGATCGGGCCGCTCATCGGCGGCTGGCTGCTCGACAACTTCTGGTGGGGCTCGGCATTCCTGCTGCCGATTCCCCTGATGCTGGTGTTCGTTGTGTTTGGGCCGCTGACATTGCCTGAGCACAAGGCTTCCGTCGCGCGCAGGCTGGATATGCCGAGCGCAGCTCTCTCGATCGGCGCTGTGCTGGCCATCGTCTACGGGCTCAAGCACGTTGCCGCGGCTGGCCCGGGACTGACGTCGTACGTCGCAATCGTGGCGGGGCTGGTTTGCGCCACGATCTTCGTACGCCGCCAACGAGGGCTGGCCGATCCGATGATCGACTTGCGGCTCTTCGCGGGACGGGCGTTCACCACGGCAACGCTCGCACTCGTCTTCGGGATCTTCGTGCTCTGGGGAACGAACTATTCGGTTGCGCAGTACCTGCAACTGGTGGCCGGGCTTGATCCCCTGGCCGCCGGGCTCTGGACGGCGCCGCCTGCTCTCGGCGTGATCATCGGCTCACTCGGTGCGGGCCGGCTGGCACGGCGGGTGCCTGCTGGGCGGATCATCGGAGCCGGGATGCTGCTGTCCACCGCGGGTTTCGTGATGCTCGCTCAGGTCGAACCAGACACTCCGCTTGGTTTTCTCGTCGCCGCGACGTTCATCGTGTCCGCCGGGCTAGGACCGATGATGGCGCTGGCCACGGACATCGTGGTCGGCAGTGCTCCGTCCGAACGAGCCGGCGCGGCGTCGGCGATCGCCTCGACCGCTCCGCAACTGGGCGGCGGGCTGGGCATCGCGATCCTGGGCAGCATCCTGACCGCGGGTTACCGCGCGGAGATGGACGGCGTTACCGGACCATCCGGCGATACGCTGACCGGCGCGGTCTCGGCCGCCGCGACTCTCCCGCCTGGAGAAGCCGCGACTCTCTTGGAAACGGCCCGCTCCGCCTTTGCCAACGGCTTCGGCATCAGCGCGTTGGTTGCAGCTGTGCTGACGGCGTTGACCGCTGCGGCCGTCCTGGCTGTTCTCGGCCGCCGGTGAACTATTCGCCCGTGACTCCGTCGATGCGCTCGCGGAGCAAGTCGGCGTGGCCGGATTGCCTTGCGGGGTGGCGACGGTTAACGGAAGGCGCCGGGTGCGACGAACGAGCGCTGGGATCTCCCGACCGCTGCCGCGTTGTGGCTGGCGTAGGTCAGATAGGCCAGCGGCACTGTGCTCAGACCGAAAAGGAGCGTCGTAAGCATTGAAACGGCTAGAGGCAGTGGCGACGACGCCTGCAGCTGAATCATGAACGGCCAGAACCCGCCGAACCCCATTCCGAACTGGGCCGCCAACTGGGCGATATCCCTTAGATTGCGCGCACGCTCGGCCTCTTCCCACCGGAGCTGACTCTCGGAGGTCGCGAGAGATGGCAGCAGCAAGGCGGCACGCGCCAGCAGGCCGACCATCAGCAGGAAGACCATCTGGAGCAGCGACACCGCGAAAAGCAACCACGCCAAACCCTGGTCACCCGCATCAAGCAGGACTATTGCCAGCAAGGCCGGCCACACAGCAAGGCCGGCCGGGACAACGGAGGTGATGATCTCCATCGGCGTGAGGTAGTCCGCGAAACGGCGCGGCCGGAGTTGAGCGGCCCGAGCCGTCACCAGGCTGCGTCGGCGGCGAACCTCGCGAAGCTGACCGAGCCAGATGCTGAGGAGCAGCCCCAGCCAGCTGACCGCGAGCGCCGCTTGCAACCTCATGCTGGACTCGAAGATGCCCCGCTGCTCACTCAGCAGAAGCGGCAGCGTGAGGACCAGCCCGGCGAGGGCGAGCCCACCAAGTGCGCTGTACAGCCGGGTACTGAGTCGGCGTCGCTCTTGGCGTAGCGCCTCGTGGTACGACGCCTGGTCTGGAGGCAGCCAAGACAGTCGGACGTATCGCGCCACTTCGGAAGCGGCGGTCCGGTCTCGCCTCACCCAGCCAACGGCCAAGATGAGGCTGATCCCTGCGAGGGCGACGGCTGAGAAACCGACGGCGAAGTCTGCTTCGGTGACCAGTGGCTGCGTAAGTAGTTCGACTCCCGGCAAGGCAGCCCCTCTCGTTGTGGCAGATCATATTGCTACAAAGTGGCGGGCGTCAGGCGCGCGCAGTTGGGGTTAGCGGCCGAAGAGGCGGGCTAGCAGGCCCGGGGATTTGGCGTGCCCCGGGCACCACTGGTCGGCCGGAACCGCCTGTTTGACCTGGGCTACGTGCTGGCCGCAGCCGGCCCAGGTGGTCTTACCGCATTGACGGCACTTCACTGCTCGGCACATGTGGGGATCCCTCGACGTCGGTGCTGTGAGTATGCCCGGCGACCGACGCGAGAGCCGCCTCAACCGAAGCAGGACTCGCTGCCACGAGCGGCAACCGGACCGCCGGAGTCGGGATCAGCCCTTCGGCGTACAAAACGGCCTTGATAACCGTCGGGTTGGGTTCAGCGAAAAGCCTTGCGGACATGGCAGCCAGACGATGACCAAGGGCCCTGGCACGGGCAACGTCGCCGGATCGCCATGCGTTGATCAGCGCCACGAAATCGGACGTCGCCAGGTGCGCGGAGGCCAGGATCGCGCCGGATGCGCCGAGCGCGAGCAACGGCGAGACGACCACGTCATCCCCGCCCATGATGGCGAATCCGGGGCGTGGGTCGGCCAGCAGTTCGATGGTGTCGGCGTCGATCCCGCCCGCGGCGTACTTGAACGCAATGACACCCGGGATGCCAGCCAGGCGGCGCAAGCAAGCGGGCGACAAGGCCTGCCCGGTGCGATAAGGGATGTGGTAGATCACCAGTGGCACAGGGCTGATCGATGCCAGGTGGGTGAAGTACGCGACCACGCCATCCTCACCCGGGCGTACGAACGCCGGCACCGGGATCTGCGCCGCGACCACCTCCGGGCGATCACGCAGTTCCGCCAATCCCTGCGGGCTTTCCGCGCCAACCACCAGTTGCGCGCCGCGCGAACCGCAGACCCGCGCGATCACGTCGAGTACGGCGTGCCGCTCGGGCGCGGAAAGCACCGTCGGCTCCGCGGTGGTTCCAAGCGCGACCAGACCAGTCGCACCCGCGTCGAGCAGGCGATGCGCGAGGGCCTCCAGCGCGTCGAGCGCCACGGTGCCGTCGGAATCGAACGGCGTGATCAAAGGGACGTACAACCCGGAAAGCGTCATGCAGCCACCCTCAACCGGCAGACCCGGAAGTTCCAGTTCAGCTTTGTACGGCAACACGTAAGCTGAACTGATGCTGGATGTACGACGTCTCCGCCTCCTGCGCGATCTCGCCCAACTCGGCACGATCGCCGCCGTGGCGAAGGCGCATACCTATACGCCGTCGGCGGTTTCGCAGCAGTTGGCCGTGCTCGAACGCGAAGCGGGTGTGCCACTGCTGGAACGTACCGGCCGCCGGGTGGTCCTCACTCCCGCGGGCGTCGTGTTGGTCCGGCATGCGGAAACCGTGCTGGCCGCGCTCGAAAGTGCCGACGCCGCCTTGGCCGACGCTCGCGGCGAGTTGTCCGGTCCGTTGCGGATCGGCGCGTTCCCGACCGCCGTACGGACGTTGCTCCCAGCGGCGCTGGTCGCGCTCGGGCGGGACCATCCCGCACTCGAGTTGATGGTGGCCGAGCTCGATCCGGTCGCCGTGCCGGAGGCGTTGCGCGAACGACGGCTCGACGTGGCGCTGGTTCACGACTACGACATCATGCCCGTGGAACCGGACCGGACCGTCGACGCGGTTCCCCTGCTGGACGAAACCGTCTTCCTGGCAACGCGTTCCACCGGCAGTGACGACGACCCGATCGGAACCACCCGGAACGCCGACTGGATCGTCGGTACGCCTGGAACGGTCTGCCACGCCGTAACCCTGCAGGTGTGTCGAGCAGCCGGGTTCAGCCCACGCGTTCGGCACCACGCGGACGACTTCGACGCCGTACTAGCGCTTGTAGCCGCTGGCCAGGGCGTATCGCTCGTACCGCAACTAGCAACGGCTCAAGCCCCTCCCGGCGTGCACCTGATCCCACTGGCCACTAGGCGCCATACGAAGATCGCCTACCGGCAAGGTGCTTCCAGCCATCCTGCGATCGCCGCCTTCGTTCTAGCGGTTCAGGCCGCGACTGCGACGTACCTGGCGCACTAGCGTTCTGCTGTCAGCAGGAGGGCTTTGACCCGGCCTAACCGCACGGCAGGGTGGGGGCATGAGACTGCTGATGCTAGGCGGTACGGCGTTCGTGGGCCGGGCCGTTGTCGAAGACGCGCTAGCCCGCGGGTGGGACGTCACTGTACTCAACCGAGGTACCACCGACCCGAACCCGCCAAAGGGTGTAACCGCACTAGTCGGCGATCGAACCACCGACGAAGGCCTAGGCGCCTTGAAGGATGGCCAGTGGGACATAGTCGTCGACGCCTGGTCCCAGAGTCCTAGAGCGGTTGACGCGAGTACGCGGCTCCTAGCCGATCGCGCCGGGTTCTACGCGTACGTGTCGACCCGAGGGGTGTACGAATGGCCGCCGCCTTCCGGAGCCGCTGAGGACTTCCCGCTGGTAGAGGCCGATCCGACCGACGGGGACGTCGACTACGGCCGGGCCAAGCGCGGCGGGGAGATCGCGGTGGAACGGGCCTTCGGTGATCGAGGCCTGCTGGTCCGGGCCGGGCTCATCCTCGGGCCCTGGGAGAACGTCGACCGGTTGCCCTGGTGGTTGCGCCGCATCACCAAGGGCGGTCCCGTACTGGCACCGGGCCCGCGCGACCTCGGCATCCAGTACATCGACGCCCGGGATCTCGCCGCCTGGACGCTGGATCAGGCCGTGCGTGGACAAGGCGGCGCGTACAACGTGGTCAGCCCACCGGCGTACACGACCATTGGCGAGATCCTCGAGACCTGCGTCGAGGTGACGGGATCGGACGCGGAGCTGCGCTGGACTGAACCCGATGTAATCCTTGCCGCAGGCATCGAGGGCTGGGCCCAGCTACCGATCTGGGTCGAACCCGGACCCAGCTACGACGCGCTGCACAACGCGGATGTCTCGAAGGCGTTGGCCGCCGGCCTGACGATTCGGCCGGTGGCGGAGACGATTCGCGACACCTGGGCGTGGATGCAAGGGCCCACCGGACAGCCGGCCCGGACGGTTCGATCGGCGACCGGGCTGGATCCCGAGGTCGAGGCGCGGGTGCTGTTGTCGTCTTAACGATCATTTGACCCCACGCGGACGCGCGATATGGCACCGTTGTCGGGACACGGCCCGTCCTCCTTGAGCCCACCTCCCCCCGGGGCCCGAGGACGGGCCGTTCCCTTTGCCTTCCGGGCCCACTTCGCGCCGTGGCGGTCGCTTCGGGAACCCGACGGGAAACCACCTGGACATGGGTCGGCCCCGAACGCTGTTGCCTCAACGCCGGGGCCTGGAGAGAGCAACGCTCGAGCGGACACCCTCTCCTGTGCGGACAGGTGCCCGTTGGCTACGTCATTCATGCACTGAACCGCGAGTAGTCCACCTGGCATTCCGGTACTAACCAGTGTCGTTGCGCCAACCGAAGGCAACGTTGCCAACGACAGGACGTCAGCGGGCCAGTTGAGCGCGGAGTTCGTCGACCGCGGCGAGATCGGCGTCCGCGCCGGTGAGATCGAGCGCATCGATGGCAGCGAGGGTCTCCAGCGCCCGGACTGAATCACCGGCGCGATGGTGGAGCTCGGCCAGATAAACGAGTACGGGCAGGCGCTCGGCCGCGGAGGCGTCCAGATGGCGAGTCAGGCCCGCCTCCAACACGGTGATGGCCGCTGGAACGTTGCCCCGCGCGTCACCTTGGCGGGCCGCATTGAGCAGCACCCGGTCGAGCCGCCCGGCCGGAGCCTCGTTCTCCTCGGTCTCACCCGCGGAGGTGACCCGCAGCCAGTTGCCACCGGGATCGACGACCGAGAAGCCGCCGGTGGTGCCCTGCTTGCGGCGCGGCCGGGTGATCCGCGGCAACCCGCTCATCGGCAGTTTGCCGTACGCCGCGCGCAACCCAGCGGCGAATTCGTCGTACAGGGCGCCGATATCGGGCACGACCACGAGCACGTTGCCGAGCGAGCTCTCCGGATCGAACTCGGCTATGCCGGCGAAATGCAGGTCGATACCGCCGCGCCGCAGGCAGAGATACGGATTCGGGCGAGCCTGGCGATAGGTGACGGTGAAACCGAGGGCCGTATAGAAGGGCACCACGTCGTCGAGATCGCGGCAGGGCAGGATCGGGATCGTTCGCTCACTGACTGAACTCACGCTAAACAGCGTACAGTGTCCGAAGTTTCTCGGCGTCGGCTTTACTCGCTGCCCTGAATGCCTGGGGCAACGGCCTGAGGGCTTTAACCTCGGCTTAGCGTTCGGCGGGTGTGGGCTTGAGGGGCGGCGCGACATCGTCATGGGTGTCAGGAGATGCACCGAACAAGGAGAAGACCATGACGAAGCGCAGCAAGCTCGCCCTCGCCGGAATCAGCACGATGGCGGTGGCCGGCCTGACGCTGGGCCTGGCCACCCCGGCACTCGGCCGGGCCCTGGACAACGGCGCCTCGCCCTCGGCCATCACCACCAGTTCCCCGTCGCCCAGCCCCGCCAGCTCCCCCAGCCCGTCGGCCAATCCGTCGGCCAGTCCGTCGGTCGATGACGACAGCCTGGCGGAGCGTAAGGCCGAGCAGGAACTGGCGGCCTGCGAGCTCAAGTACGGCGACGACGCCCGCGAGTGCGCCGCCCTGGACGCGGCGGAGGAACGCGCCGACCGGGCCAACGACCAGGCGAACGGCCGGCACAACTCCGACGACAACAACGACCGCGCAGAAGCCTCGGACGACAGCGACGACAGCGACGACGGCGACCGGGATGACCGGGACGAGGCCGGCGATGCCCGCGATGGCCAGGTGGCGCCGGGCGATGACAACGACGGCCGGGTCGATCGCGATGACCGGACCGAGGCCGGCGACGACCGCGACGTGAATGGCGTCGAGCGCGACGACGACAGCCGGGCCGAGCGTCAGGCCGAGGCCGCGGAAGACCAGTGCGAGGCCAAGTACGGCGATGACGCCCGCGAGTGCGAGGCCCTCGACGCCGCCGAGGACCGCGCCGACCGCTGACCCTCCCCCAGAAGCAGGCCCGGCCGAGGCTCCCTCACCTCGCCCGGGCCTCTTCTCATGCGTTCATTCGTCGGAATACGGCCGGTATCTAAGCCGCATCCCGTCGAATGAACACAAACCCCTGCTGACCGGACTTCTGCGGGCCCGGAAGCCGGATGCGGGACGGGGTCAGGAAAGGGGTGGGCCGAGGGTGAGGGTTAGCTGGGCGCCGCCCAAGGGGGAACGACCTGGGGTGAGGTGGCCGCCGGAGGATTCGGCGGCTCGGCGGGCGATGTCGAGGCCTAGGCCGGTTGAGCCCGCTCCGCTTTCGCCGCGCGCGACCAGGTCCGCGTCGGGCAGACCCGGGCCGCCGTCGCCGACCACCAGGCGGCAACCACTACCTGGTTCGGGCGTCACGCTGATGGCGATCGGCGCTCCATCCGGAGTGTGCGCGAAGACGTTGCCGAGCAGGGCGTCGACCGCCGAGTCGAGTTCGGCCTTGGCCAGGCGGACCGGGATCGGCCCGGCCGGCAGGTCGATCGTCAGCTCGCGGTCCTGGTCATCGGCCAGCACCTTCCAGAACTCGGCCCGGGCCCGGACCGCCGCGACCGCCTCGCATTCGACCGAGACGGCCTCGCGCATCGGTAGCCGGGCGGCGGCGATCACGTCGTCGACCACTCGGCGCAGCTCTTCCGCGGTGGCGCCGAGGCCGGCTCGTTCTTCCGGGTCGCGCAATGAACCAGCCTCCAGGCGCAAGGCCGTGAGCGGAGTACGAAGGCGGTGCGAGATATCCGCGACTCGCTCGCGTTCGGCGACCAGCAGCTCGTTGATCCGCGCGGCCAACCGGTCGAGCGCGCCACCTACTTCACGGAGTTCGCGCGGGCCCGTCACTTCCGCGCGAGCGGTCAGATCCCCTGCCTCCAAACGGGAGGCGGTGTCCGCGAGTCGCCGTACGGGCCTCAATAGAGAGGTGGCAAGGCGGTCCGCGACGAGGATTGCCACGGCCAGGAGGACCAGACCGAGCCCGGCGAGGATCAGCCAGACTTGCCGGACTCCCGCGGTCAGTCCGGAGGTCGGGACGAACACGCGGATGACCGTCGCCTGGGGCGCGCCGACTGCCACACCGACGTACAGCTCGATGCCGTTGTCTGTTTTATAGGAGAAGGATCGCGGCTGCTGGGCGAGCGTCACCCGCTCTGTCGGCGGGACCTGCGAGCCGAGGATCGTGCCGTCCGGCAGGTAGATCGACACCGGCCGCTCAGGCGAGTCGGCGTCGATGGCCAGTGTCATCGTTTCGAGCTGCCCGGGAGTCGCCGTACCGGTGATGGCGACGAGTGGCTCGATCTGCTGGCGCGCGGCCGAGATGGCCCGGTCGGCCGCGACCTGACGGATCACGAGTGCCAGTGGGACCAGGAACGCCACCAGCACCAGCGTGGTCGTCGCCGCCACCAGAACGAGGATCTGCCGTCTCATGGCGCTAGCAGCTTCACACCGACACCGCGCACTGTATGGAGGTACCGCGGCTCTTGTGCGGATTCGCCGAGCTTGCGCCGTAGCCAGGACAGGTGGACGTCGACGGTCTTGTCGGAACCACCGTACGGCTGGCGCCAGACCTCGGTCAGCAGCTCCTTCTTGGTAACCACCTCGCCCGCCCTGGCCGCCAAGAACGCCAGCAAGTCGAACTCCTTCGGCGTCAGATCCACCGGTACGCCGTCCAGCTCGACCGTACGGCCCCGCGGCCGGATCACCAGGCGGCCCACCTCGACCGGGGTCTCCGCCACCTCCGTATCGGCGGCCCGGCGCAGTACCGCCCGAATCCGCGCGTCCAGCTGAATCGCGCTGTACGGCTTGACCACGTAATCGTCGGCGCCCGCGTCCAGCGCCGCCACCATCGAGGGGTCGTCATCGCGGGCGGTCGCGACGATCACCGGAACCCGGCTGACCGCGCGCAACATCCGCAACAACTCGCTGCCGTCGAGGTCGGGCAGGCCCAGATCGAGTACGACGAGATCGGGCCGGCCGTCGATGGCCTGCTGCAGGCCCGCCATGGCCGTCGGCGCGGAACTCACCGCGTGGCCGAGATCGGTCAGCGCCCGGAGCAGCGCCGTACGGATCCGTGCGTCGTCCTCGATAACCAGTAGCTGCGCCACCCGCCCAACGTAACCGGGCGATCACCCGAGCGGGCGGCAGACGCGACGTCCCGGCCCAGGCTTGGCCTTGTCTTAGCCTCCGCTTAGCGCGGGAGGCGGCAGACTGGCGACCATGCGACGACCTCTGCTGCTGGTGGGTTTCTGGACGGTGGCGGTACTGGCTGCCACCGGAATCGGCCTGCTCGCCGTCTCATTCGCCGGCCCAGGCCTGCCCGGCGCGGGCGCAAGTGGCGACAAGCCGCTGACGGGTCCCGAGGTGAGCAAGGCCCTCGCGACCCGGACCACACCTGCCCCGACCAGCCCCGGCCCGTCCACCCCTGGCCCGTCCACTGGCCGGCCGTCGTCGCCATCGGCCGTCCCGGCCAAGGCCGTGCCTTTCCAGCACCTGGGCAACTCGGTGCTCGCCTACTGCACGAACGACCAGGCCGGTCTTCAGAGCTGGGCGCCGGCGGCAGGCTGGCAGGTCGACGACGACGTACGGCGCGGACCCGCCGCCGAGGTGGAGGTCGAGTTCGAAGGACCGGCCTCGGACGTCAAGGTCCGGGTCAAATGCCGCGGCGGCCAGCCGGTGTTCACGCCCGAGGTCCGCGCCGACGATTCGGACGACTGAAGCGCGCCGCGAAGCTGTAACCGGCTCTGAACGCAGAGTTATCCACAGGCGCGGATCACGCACAGCGGCTGACTGCGCAGCTAGTTCGGCTGCCGCGTCAGCCAGGTCGACGGACACGCTTTGTGGCCGTTGTCACAGGGAGCGACCGGGCTGAATCGCCGATTGTGACTGGGGTCACAGAAAACCGCTGCTTGCCCGCCTGAGAGGCGCTCAGGCGCGCTCAGGACACCTGGTGTTCACCCCGCGGTGCAAAGCCGCCACAGGGGCGTTCAGAGGCTTTTGTGTGGCCTTCTGTGGACAGGTGGGTTTGCGTCGTGACCGTTCTGTTATACAGTCGTCGACGGTTCGCCGAATTCGTCGAACTGCATGTGCGTCAACGCCGAGTCCCGCCAGGGCGTGCATGCTCCCCTCAAACAACTACTGGCGGGAGTGGGGGACCCAGGAAGTTGGGTCCGAGACCAGTTGGTCGGAGACCCTGGGGTGAAGTCGCGGGAGCGACCGGGCGAAGTTTTCCAGCCCGAACCCGACAGCTAACTCCGCAGGCGTCGGGAGACAACCATGCCCGTCACTGCCCGACGGACGTCGCTTTCGCGCGCCCAGAGTCCGATCAGTAGCGAGGCCAGCACCCGACCGATCGGTCGCGCCCTGGCCAAGCACCGTAAGACCAAGCCCGCCACCGCACCTCGCGCCGCAGCCGCCATGACCCTTTCGGTCGGCCTCGCGGTCAGCGGCGGCGCAGCTCTCAGCCTCGCCGGCACGCCGCAGACCGCGGACGCCGCAACCTCCTCCGCGGCCAAGACCCGCGGCAGCATGCCGATCAAGACCAAGCCGGCCCTTCGCTACGGCGACTCCGGCAGCGCGGTCAAGTACGTGCAGTACCGCCTGCGCATCCCGATGACCAGCTGGTACGGCGCCAAGACCCGCACCGCGGTCAGCGACTTCCAGCGCGCGGTGAAGCTGCCCCGTACGGGCACGATGAACAAGCGGACCTGGGGTTCGCTGTTCTACATCGCCAAGCACCCGATCAAGAAGAAGTCCACCGGCAGCACCACCTTCCACAATCGCGTTCTGCGGGAGGCCTACAAGCTGCGTGGCACCCCGTACCGCTACGGCGGCACGACGCCCAACGGCTTCGACTGCTCGGGCTACACCGGTTACGTGTACAAGAAGGCCGGCAAGAAGGTGCCTCGCACCTCTCGCGCCCAGTACTCGGCCACCAAGCACCTTTCGCGCAGCGCCGCGAAGCCGGGTGACCTGGTGTTCTTCAAGAACAGCTCCGGCCGGGTGTACCACGTCGGCATCTACGCCGGCGGCAACATGCTCTGGCACTCCTCCAAGCCGGGTTCGCCGGTTGCCAAGTCGAAGATCTGGAGCTCGCGCGTCGCCTTCGGTCGCGCGTAAGTTCCAGCCCGTCAGCCCTCGCCTCGTGCGACGACGCTGACCCCGAAACCGGTCGTACAACGCTGCCCCCACCCCTCCAGCGGCCCGTACGACCGGTTTCGCACGTCTAGGCTCAGTCGAGCAGGCCGGCCTCGTGGGCGAGGATGGCGACCTGGACCCGATTCGTCGCGTTGAGCTTCACCAGCACACGCGAAACGTGGGCCTTCACGGTGGCCTCGCTCATGAACAGCTCCCGCCCGATATCGGCGTTCGACAAACCCCGGCCGACGGCGGCGAGGACCTCGCGCTCGCGATCGGTCAGCGCGGTGAGGCGCTCAGCCGCCGATCGCTGCCGGTCGTTCCGGCCGTTGGCCGCGAAATGCCCGATCAGGCGACGGGTCACGGCGGGCGAGAGCATCGCGTCTCCCGCCGCGACAACCCGAACGGCCTGGACCAGCTCGCGTGGCGGAGTGTCCTTCAGCAGGAATCCGCTCGCCCCGGCCTGCAACGCCCGGAACACGTAGTCGTCCAGATCGAACGTCGTCAGTACGACCACCTTGGGCGGATCCGGCAACGCCTGCACGTCCCGAGTGGCGGCCAGCCCGTCGAGCCGCGGCATCCGGATGTCCATCAGTACGACGTCCGGCTGGTGCTTGCGGACCATGTCGACCGCGTCCGCGCCGTCACCCGCCTCGGCGACCACCTCCAGGTCGTCGGCCGATTCGAGGATCATCTTCAGTCCGGCCCGGACCAGTGCCTCGTCATCGACGATGAGCAGTCGCGTCACTGTGCCACCTTGTTCTCTCCCTCGGTTTCATCAGGTCTATCGGCCGCCGCCTCGCCGTGCTCCGGCGCCGCGGCGGGACCGGTCTGCGCCGCGGTGGGATCGGCCGGCGCCGCGCTGGGGTCGGGAGGTGCGGGCGTCCATGGCAGGCGGGCCTCGACCTGCCAACCGCCGTCAACCGTGGGCCCGGCCATGAGCGCGCCACCAACCAGGTTGACCCGCTCCCGCAGGCCGACCAGGCCGGCGCCGGAACCCGGCAGCAGCGCACCGGACGCGACCGGCCGGAGGTTCGCCACCCGGACCACGATCTGCTGCCGTTCCGGCGTGACCAGGACCTCGGTTGCGGCACCACGGGCGTGCTTGTGCACGTTGGTCAACGACTCCTGCACGATCCGGTACACGGTCCGGCCGAGCGCTGCGGGCACTTCGGCGGGCAACTCGATCCGGGCCGAAACGTTCACCCCGGCGGCCCGGGACGCGTCGACCAGCCGGCTCAGATCCGTCGCAGCCGGGACCGGTGCCAGGTCCGCGCCATCAGCGCTCACGTCCGTGCGCAGTACGCCGAGAACCTCGCGCAGGTCCTCCATCGCCTGCCGGGCGGTCTCGCGGATGAGGCCCGCGGAACTCTCCACCTTCTCCGGACCAACTCCCGGATTCACCTCCAGACCACCCGCGTGCAAGGCGATCAGCGAAACCTTGTGCGCGAGTACGTCGTGCATCTCCTGCGCGATCCGGGCCCTCTCTCCCAGCCGGGCCTGTTCGGCGCGCAGCTCCCGCTCGGACTCGGCCCGCTCGGCTCGATCCCGCAACGAGGCCATCAGATCCCGCCTCGCACCGATATAGGCGCCCGCGGCAACCCACAGTCCCACCACGAACGGGCCGGTCACGAACAGCACGGCCAGCTCGTTCCGCCCGTTCTCCGGGCCGTACCCCAGCACATACGCGGCATACGCGGCGAGGCTGGTGAGCGCGAGCACGGTGTCGCGGCGGCGAATCGCCAACGTGAACAAGGCGAAGCCCAGCGGCGCGAAAACCATTGTGGTGGCCTGGGCAACGATCGCGACGAACGTCACCGCGACGGGATACTTGCGCCGCCACCACAACGCGAGCGAGGCCGCGATGCCGACCACGAACGTGATGCTCGACTGCGCGCCACCTTGCGACATGGCCTGAGCCAGCGTGTAGAGCAGGCTGAAGCCAATGAAGATCAGGTCCCGTAGCCGCGGTCCGTGGCGACGGAACCAGGCATACCAGCGCCGCAGACGTTCCACTTGACCACCCTAAGTCGCTCGTGCAGGCCAGACGTCCCCCATAGGTCTCGGTCTGCGGGTGTGTTCGCACGACTTTCGTAGGGGGTGGGAACAGCCGGTTGGTCGATGTGCCGACCCCCTGCGGACCGGCAGAGTTCTGGTCATGATCACCGTCGAGAACCTGAGCAAGCGCTACGGCAGCCACACGGCCGTCAACGACGTGTCCTTCACCGTGGAGCCCGGCAGTGTGACCGGCTTCCTCGGCCCGAACGGCGCGGGCAAGTCCACCACCCTGCGGATGCTGACAGGACTGACCCCGCCCACGTCCGGTACGGCGACCATCGCCGGCCGTCGGTACGCCGAACTGCCCAACCCGGGCCGGGTCGTCGGTGTGATGCTGGACGCCGCCGCCCAGCACCCGGGTCGCACCGGCCGGGAGACGCTGCTGCTGAACTCGGGCCTGCTCGGTGTTCCGGCCAAACGTGCCGACGAAATGCTCGAGGCGGTCGGCCTGACCGCGGCCGCGAAGAAGCGCGTCGGGCAGTACTCGCTCGGTATGCGCCAGCGCCTCGGTATCGCCGCCGCGTTGCTCGGTGATCCGGCCATCCTGATTCTCGACGAGCCCGCCAACGGCATGGACCCGGAGGGTATTCGCTGGATGCGCGGGCTGCTCCAGGACTTCGCCTCCCGCGGCGGCACCGTCGTACTGTCCAGCCACCTGCTGGGCGAGGTGCAGGCGACCGTCGATCGGCTGGTCGTGATCGGTGGCGGCCGCATCGTTGCCAACGGCTCGCTGGGCGAACTGCTGGCCGGACAGGGCACGCTCGTGCGCGGTCTCGACCCGGTCGCCCTGCGGGCGGCGCTCGTCGCCGCCGGATACGCGGTGGAGCCGGTCGCCGATGGCGGTCTGCGCGTCGAAGCCACGGCCGAGGAGGTCGGCCGCGCGGCCTACGCCGCCGGCCAGATTCTGATCGAGCTGCGCGACAGCGACGGCGCCGGGCTCGAGGACCTGTTCTTCCAGCTCACCGGCCCGGCCGACCAGCTCGCCGCCTGATCCCCCTTCTTCTTCGACTGCCAGGAGCAAAGCCACATGAGCGTCACCGAAATGAATCGCCCGGCCGGTATGGCCGAGACCGGCGTCACCGCGCGGCACCGCGCCGAGGCCGCCGACCTGCCGCCGGTGCGCGGCCAGTCCTTCCTGCTGCTGGTCCGGACCGAGCTGCGTAAGTCGGTCAACACCCGCAGCGGCCGGGTGCTGATCCTCGCCATCGTGGCGCTGGCCCTGGCCGCGATCACCTGGCAGCTGACCCACCTGGAGCCCGGCCGCATCACCCCCGAGTTCTTCATCGGGCCGGCCTCGACCGGCGTGATGCTGTTGCTGCCGGTGATCGGTGTGATGGCGATGACCAGCGAGTGGACCCAGCGAACCGCGCTGACCACCTTCACGCTGTCGCCACGCCGGATCCGGGTCCAGCTCGCCAAGTTCGTTTCGGCGATCGTGCTCAGCGTCGTCGTATTCACCGTGGTCACCTTGCTGGCGCTCGCCGCCATCCCGCTGGGCGGCGCGATCAACGGTGACGGCAGCACCTTCACCGGACTGGGCGGCCTGCTGGCCGGCATGTACCTGACGGCCGCGCTGAACGTTGTGATGGCCGCCGCCTTCGGTGCCGTACTGGCCAACACCGCGATCGCCATCGTGGTCTACTTCATCGCGCCGACCGCCTGGTCGCTGGCCGGACCGGCCCTGTTCAAGGACAACGCGCAGTGGCTGGACGTCTTCGGCGCCTTCGGCCGAATCTCCGAGCGCGACCTGAACGGCATGCTGCCCGAGACGCTCACCGCGCTCACAGTCTGGATCGTGCTGCCGATCGTGGCGGGACTGTGGGCAAGCTCACGTCGCGAGGTCAAATGACCCCCTGAACACGGAGGGCCCGGCTGGTTTGAGGGGACCAGCCGGGTCTTTCCGGCTTTCCGCAGGGCCCGGAGAGGGGGCGGGGTGTGTGTCGATCCCCTCCTCCGGGTAATCTAGAGCCACGATTACTGACGACTGATCCGTGGGCGCCGCGCTGCGTACCCGGTTGACTTGTGCGAGGGGGTCGACGCTATGGGGCGCGGCCGTGCAAAGGCCAAGCAGACGAAGGTCGCACGCGACCTGAAGTACCGCACCTGGGACACCGATCTGGAGCAGCTCAAAAAAGAGCTGTCCGGCGGCGACGAGGGCGGGAACCGAGCTGTGAATGGTGACGACTCAGACGTTGGCGGAGACGCCGACGAGTACCACCCCCGTCGGTAAAGCTGCATCAGCAAAGACGATCTGCCCGGTCGCTGAGGCACTGGGCAGATCGATCCTTGTCTGGCACTGACGGCAACACCCGAGCCACGTGAAGACTTTCACGCGCCCCGGTACACCTCACCCGGCACACCGCCAGGCCTAACGCCAAGCGCAGGCCCCGCCACGCGCCAGGAAGCCACCCGGAAGAGCCCCGGCCCGCACCGCGCAAGGCCATGCCGCGCGCGGCACCACCCAAGCGCCGAGCTCAACCCCGCGTGGCACCACCACGTCCGGTGATCCCCAGGCCGAGGCCACCACGCCAGCTAGCGCCGCGCCCAGGATCACGCGCGCCCGGACGCCGCACCACGCGAGCTAGCGGCGTGCCCGGGATGACCCCAGCCCGCTTAGGTATTCATCGGGCCCTTCTGACCACTGCGCCCACCCGTCACGACCCAGGCAAGAGCAACTCAGTGGTCAGAAGGGCCCGATGAATGCGCTCGGGACTACCCCAGCCAAAGACGGCAGGGTCAGACGGCGTAGTCGCCTTGGAGTTCTACGCCCGGGGCGTCGGTGGCGGTGGAAACCTCGCCGCAGACCCAGGCCTTGATGTCGCGTTCGGCCAGTACGGCGATCGCGTGGTCCGCGGTGGCCGGGTCGAGGACTGCGACCATGCCGACACCCATGTTGAGCGTCTTCTCCAGCTCGAGCTGCGGCACTCCGCCGAGTTCGCCGACCAGGTGGAAGACCGGCGCCGGTGTCCACGTCGACCGGTCGATCCGTACCGTCAGGTCATCGGGAATGACCCGGCCGAGGTTCGCCGCGAATCCCCCACCGGTGATGTGGGACATCGCGTGCAGCGGCTGAGCGTCGGCCGTGTTGAGCGCGCGGATCAACTCCAGGCAGTGCTTGGCGTAGACCCGCGTCGGTACCAGCAGGGTGTCGCCGAGCGTGCCGCCGAACTCGGGCACCTCCCGGTCGAGTTCCCAGCCGGCGCGGTCGAAGAAGACGTGCCGGACCAGGGAGTACCCGTTGGAGTGCAACCCGGACGAGGCCATCGCGACCACGACGTCACCCGCGCGGACGCGGTCGGCGCCGAGCAGTTCGTCGGCCTCCACCACTCCGGTGGCGGCGCCGGCGATGTCGTACTCCGCGGGGCCAAGCAGGCCGGGGTGTTCAGCGGTTTCGCCGCCCACCAGCGCCGTACCGGCCTCGACACAGGCCTCGGCGATGCCCTTCACGATCTGGGCGATCGTCTCCGGTACCACCTTGCCGCAGCAGATGTAGTCGGTCATGAACAGCGACTCGGCGCCGCAGACGACCAGGTCGTCGACGACCATGCCGACCAGGTCGAACCCGATCGTGTCGTGGCGGTCCATGCGCTGCGCGATCGCCACCTTGGTACCGACGCCGTCGGTGGAGGTCGCCAGCAGCGGCCGCCGGTAATTCTTCAGCGCGGACGCGTCGAACAGGCCCGCGAAACCGCCCAGGCCACCGACGACCTCGGGACGGGTCGCCTTGGCCACCCATTCCTTCATCAGCTCGACGGCCCGGTCACCGGCCTCGATGTCGACACCCGCGGCCGCGTAGCTCGCGCCTTCAGTCACGTCAGATCTCCCTTGTTGCGGCCGGCCGGGACCGGCTGAGCGTTGCGACCGGCCCGGGACCGGCTAAAGCTTTGCGGCCGGTCAGGGCCGGCTGAGCGCGTCCGCGGCACCGGCGCCACCAGTGATGCTGGCAAGGCCGTCGACATCCGTACGCCCGTTCGGCTCCTCGAGCAGGTGCTTGCCGAGCAGTTCGGGTTCGGGCAGCGCCACCGGGTAGACGCCGTCGAAACAGGCCCGGCACAACCGGTCCTTCGGCACGGTGGTGGCCTCGATCAGGCCGTCCAAGCTGACGTAGCCGAGGCTGTCCGCACCGATCGAGCGGCAGATCTCCTCGGTGTTCAGGCCGTTGGCGATCAGCTCGGCCCTGCTGGCGAAGTCGATGCCGTAGAAGCACGGCCACTTCACGGGCGGCGACGAGATCCGGACGTGGATCTCGGCGGCACCGGATTCGCGCAGCATCTTGATCACCGCGCGCTGGGTGTTGCCGCGCACGATCGAGTCGTCGACCACAACCAGGCGCTTACCCTCGATCACCTCGCGCAGCGGGTTCAGCTTGAGCCGGATACCGAGCTGGCGAATGGTCTGGCTGGGCTGAATGAAGGTCCGGCCGACGTAGGCGTTCTTGACCAGGCCGGAGCCGTACGGAATGCCGGACTCCTCCGCGTACCCGATGGCGCCGGGGGTGCCCGACTCCGGAGTCGCGATCACCAGGTCGGCTTCAACCGGGTGTTCGCGGGCCAGCACGCGGCCGACCTCGACCCGGGTGGAATGGATGCGCTGGCCGGAGATCTGGGTATCCGGACGAGCCAGGTAGACGAACTCGAACAGACAGCCCTTCGGCTCGGCCTCGGCGAACCGGGTCGACCGCAGGCCCTGCTCGTCGATCGCGATGATCTCACCGGGCTCGATCTCGCGAATGAAGGTGGCTCCGACGATGTCGAGGGCCGCCGTTTCGCTGGCGACCACCCAGCCGCGCTCGAGCCGGCCCAGCACCAGCGGCCGGATGCCCTGCGGATCGCGGGCGGCGTACAGCGTGCCCTCGTCCATGAAGACCAGGCTGAACGCGCCGCGAACCTTCGGCAGCACCTTCGCGGCGGCCTCTTCGATGGTCAGGTCGGCGTATCCGGCCAGCATGGTGGTGAGGATGTCGGTATCGGACGAGGCGCCGTGCTTGGCGTTGGCCCGGGCGTGCGCCGGGGCCTGCTCGCCGTTCAGCTCGAGTCCGAGATCGAGGTCGTCACCGCCGGTCAGCGCGGAGGCCAGCTCACCGGTGTTGGTGAGGTTGCCGTTGTGCGCGAGCGCGATCGAGCCGGTGGCGGTGGACCGGAACGTCGGCTGGGCGTTGGCCCAGACGCTCGATCCGGTCGTCGAGTACCGGCAGTGGCCGACCGCGATGTAGCCCTTGAGGGACGCCAGCGTGGCCTCGTCGAACGCCTGGCTGACCAGACCCATGTCCTTGTAGACCAGGATCTGGGTGCCGTTGCTGACCGCGATACCGGCAGATTCCTGGCCGCGGTGCTGCAGAGCGTAAAGCCCGAAATAGGTGAGTTTGGAAACCTCTTCGCCTGGAGCCCAGACACCGAAGACGCCGCACGCGTCCTGGGGTCCTAGGTCCTGCGGATCAAGGTCATGGGTCAGTCGTCCATCGCCACGGGCCACGCCGCCAGTCTACGGGAGGTCCAACCGTCACCAGCACGGCACACAGATCGGGGGCTCCCCGTGGTGACCGTCACCGGCGTGCGCGGGCATGACCGAGATCACGCTCAGTGCCAGTCCAGCGGCTAGCGCGACCAGGATGCGTCTCATCGCCTCACTCCTTAATGCACCTCAAAAACAACCAATTGCGACCGCAATCCGACGCGCTGTCGATTAAGGTCGGTTCCAAACACGCGTTGGAAGGTGCTCAGTGCTGGAACCGCTCGGGCTGGACGAAGCCACGTTCGCGGTCTACCACGCCCTCTTACGTGACCCGGACAGTACGCCGGAAATGCTTGCCAAGTCACTCGAAATGACTTTGGACGACGTGTACCGCCTGATGGAACGCCTGCGCCGCCTGGAACTGCTGGTGCCGACCTGGACCACTCCGGGCCTCGAGCACGCCGTACATCCGCGCGTCGGGCTGACCGGTCTGGCCGAGCGCCGCCGCAGCGAGCTGAACCGGCTGTTCGGCGAATTGCGCGAGGCCGAGTCGTCCGCGGAGGTGCTCGCCGAGCAGTACAACGAGCTACTCGGCGCCCGGACCAGCGCCGATATCGAGGTGCTGAAGGGCCGGGCGAACGCGTCGCGCCGGATCGAGGAACTCGGCATGAAGGCAAAGGACTCGTTCTGGGCGCTGATCCCAGCACACGTCGACGACACCTTGTCCCCGGCCGAGGAATCCCCCGACATTCCGCTGCTCGAACGTGGCATCCGGCTGCGCACGGTCTACCTCCAGAGCATGACGGTCAGCAAGACCGGCCTGGAGTACGCCGCCACGATCCACCGCCTCGGCGGCGAGGTGCGGGCCACTCCGACGCTGCCGCTGCGGCTGCTCATCATCGACAGCGAACTCGCGATCATGCCGCTCGACCCGGAGTCGCACTCGACCGGCGCGGTGATCCACCGCAGCCCGGCCGTGGTCGCGCTCGCGACGGCCCTCTTCGACGCGTACTGGTCCCGCGCGAGCGAGATCTTCGCCCCTGAGGACCGCGAGAGCGATACCCCGCTCACCGCCCACGAGGCCGAGGTCCTCCGCCTGCTGGCCGGCGGCGCCAAGGACGAGCAGGTCGCCCGCCTCCTCGGCATCTCCCTGCGCACCGCGCGCCGAATCACCGCCAACCTCTCCGAGCGCCTGGACGCCACCAGCCGCTTCGAACTAGGCGTAGCCGCCGCCAAACGCGGCTGGGTCTAACCCCTTCATCTCAACGGCTTGGCCTGCTTGATCCAGGGCGCGCCGGTCTGCCTTCCCACAAAGCTCGAACAAACGTATGGTTACCTTACGTGTCAGTGTGATTACTCCAAGTGCGCTGGGGGACATCATGACGACTGGGAGCAATGCACGGGGAGCGCGTGAGGCCGACCGGGTGCGGGAGCGGCAGGCTGAGGCCCAAGCCGGAACCGCCGAGGTGGAGGAACGGACGGCGACCCTTGGAAAGATCCTGGCCGGCAGTCTGCGGAAACCGGTCCGCATCCCGTTCGCTGCGCTGCGCCGGCAGCCCGCGCTACGGCCGTTCGAGCCCGGCCCGGACGAGCAGCCGGAGGAACCGCCTCGCTGGGCGGACTACGCCGTACCGGAACCGTCGGGGTGGCGCAGACTCCTGCGCGCCAAGGAGATCGAGGCCCGACGCAATGCGGCCCATGCCCGGTTCGCCGCGGACGAGGCGGCGTACCACCGGCGCGAGAAGGAACGGGCCTTCCGCGTGCGGCAGCGCCGGAACCGCCACGCCGTCGAGATGGCCGTACTGCGCCGACGGGCCGAGGCCGAGAACGCGCGCATCGACGAGCTAGAGGTTGGCTACCGCGTAGGACAGCCCGACGCCGTCCGGGAGTACGCCGGGCTGGTGCTGTCGCATCGACGCCTCCCGGCCGGCGTACCTGCCAAGGTGGACGTAAGGTACCAGCCGGAGTCGAGCCGCCTCTCGGTAGTTTTCGACCTTCCCGGCCCCGGCGTCATCCCAGCCATCGCTGGCTATCGGTACGTCCGAACCCGCGACACGATCGAGGAACGCGTCAGGCCGCTCAAAGACCGCAAGCAGTTGTACGCCGACTTGGTGGCGCAGCTAGTCCTAGTACGGCTGCACGACGCCTTCGCCACTTGCTCGGGCGATCTCGTCACCGAGGTGGCGGTAGCGGCCCTGGTTCCGATCCGCGATCGAACCACCGGCTGGCCCGCCCGCCCATGCCTCGCCAGCGTGGTCGCCACCCGAACCCGCTTCAGCGAACTACCACTCGCAAACCTCGACCCAGGAGAAGCCCTCGAACAACTCGGCGCCCGCCTCTCCCCCCGCCCCTTCGACCTCTACCCCACCCGCCCCTTCTTCGACCCCGAACGCGTCCGCCACCACCACTAACCGCGCCCACCATCGACCACGCCTCGCCCACTCGTGCACCGGCCGAGCGTCAGCAAAGAGCAACTAGACGGACAGTCCTACTGCCACGAGTGACGGTCCGGATCCCATGTACCGCTGGTTCGGCTTCCGCTGAGGACGTCGCCCAGGCAGGTGCTGCAGAACGCGAGCGCCGCATTCAGGTCCCAGTAGTCGCGTGAATACTCTGCGAACCCTGCCGCCGCTCGGGGGAACTCGACTCTCCAACCGTCACTCGGTGCTTGGAGCTCGCTCGGCAGCGCCATCCGACGTCGACCAGCTTCGCGTTGTAGGACTGTGACCAGCCGGGCAGCATCGAACGGAACCTCTGCGACGATCCGGACGATGTCGGCCAGGTCGCGGTAGCGGGTAGACACCTTTTCGTCGGCCGGGCCGTGCCGTTCGTAGAGGGCGCAAAGCTTGTCGGCAAGGTGGTTTTCGATTGGCGTGGTGGGAACCGTGGGAAGGTCTCGCAGCGTCTCGTGATCGATGATCGGCTTCAACGGCACGTGGTCGACCGGGGCGTCGAGGTGCCGGCGGGTTGTGAGATCGATGCTGAAGGTTTCGAAATCCCGGCCGCCCAGCAACGCCCGGGCCTTCACCTTGGCGGTTTCGGCGGCGTAGCCGTACGGGTCGGCTTCCTGATGGGCGACCACTGAGTGCAGATCGAATTCAAATGGATCGCGGTGGTGCGGTCGACTCGAAAGCCGCCGCAGTTCGGCCAACGCGTCTTCACGACTGGCCCAGGCACTCTCCCGAGCCAGATCGACATCCTGAGTGAATCGGCCGCCGCCGGTCCGGATCAGCAAAGCGTTTCCGCCGAGCAGCACCCAAGGTGCGTCGTGGTGCTGAAAGATGCGGCTGAGAAAGATCGTGAAAATGTACTGCTTGCGGACGGGGTCCGCCGCGGCGCTTCGCCTCAGCGGCCAGCTTGGCGCTCAGGGACGCCCTCAGGCGGTTAGCTTCGAGTTGGGTCAGCGGCTGCGCCATTGCCGGCCTTCCTGTTCTGCCGACGAACGGCATGCTGTGGTTCGCTCTTCTGTGCCGTCAGTGGGGAAAATCGAGCTTCGGCGTCAACCGACGGAAGTGCTCGGCGATAGCTTCGCTGAGGGTGTTCTTGAGATGAGGCGCGACCGCTTGGGCGAAGTTCTCTTGCAGCGCAGGCGAAAGCAATTCCAGAGCCCGAAGGTCAGGTCGGTAGCCGGCTGCTTTGAGCAGTGCAGACACCAGGTCGCCCCCATCAGAGGATCCGAACCGCTTCGCCACCGGATCGAGCGCCCGCACGAGCGCGGCGGGCGCAACGTCTGTGACGGTGACAGCATCGCGAACCACCGTGGCGAGGTGGTCGAAGTCAGTGCCGCCAGTGGCCAGATCGTTGACTGTGCGGGAGACGGTGGTCACTGGCAAGCCGTTGACTTGGGTGACGTCCTCATCCGGCAGCTCGCGCTTGCGGTACCGGATGTCCGGCTGCGTGGTCTGACGCCGTACCGCAGTGGCGAACTCGTACTTTGAGGGCAGCAGGTCACCGAGTCCGTGCACGGCAGCCGCGGACTCGCCAGAGACCACAGCCCGCAGTTGATCTCCCGCGGGTTGGCTGCCCGTAGCCAGCCAAGCGGCGCGCAGACCTTGCAACGGTCCAGCGTCGGTGGAAGGCAGTGCGTAGACGCCATGGCGGACCCGGTGCACGGTGCCACGGTCGGCCAGGCGAGACAGGTGCATCTTGGACACGCCCGCCTCGGAGGCCTGAGCCGTTGTCACCAGGCCCCACTGGCTGGAAGCGAGCAGCTCCAGCGTCTCCAATACGTCGACTGATTGCATGCCGCTCACCTCCTCCACGACTTCAATAGTAACATCTGAACGTTACTTTCCCAGTCGCGCGCAGCAGCGGCTGCGGAGGATGTCCGCATCTGCACGGAGAGTCGAGTACTGGGCGCGCGCCTACCGGCGGAAGAAGCAGGGGCGCCGGGTCAGGTGGGGAGGCCGCGGTGGTTTACGACGTGTTGGGCTACGTCGCGGAGTTTGGTGTTGGTGTCTTGGGAGTAGCGCTTGAGGATGGCGAAGGCGCGGTCGCCGTCGACGTCGTACTTCATCATCAGGATGCCCATCGCCTGGCCGACCAGTTTGCGGGCGTCGACGGCCTTGGCCATGGTTTCCTCGTGCCGGGCGGCGGCGACGGCGATGGAGGCGTGCCGGCCGAGGATGTGGGCGACGGCCTCGTCGTCGGAGGCGAAGGCGTCGATTTCGGTGCTGTACAGGCTGAGTACGCCGATGGTCTGGGCGCTGACCGCCAGCGGGATGTCGAGCACGCTGCCGATGCCCAGCGCCTCGGCCTTGGCCGCCCATTCGGGCCAGCGGGTCTCGGCCGGGGCGTTCGGGATGCGGATGGTGACCTGCTCGACGAGCGACTTCAGCAGCGGCCCGTCGCCCGCGTCGATCTGGAACTGGTGCATCTGCTCGACCAGCGGATCGGTGACCAGGCCGGGCTCGGCGCGCTGGCCCCGGACCGCCAGAGCCAGCCCGGCGTGCGTGCAGTTGACCGCCTGCAGCGCGAACTGCAGGACGGTCTCGACCGTCTCCTCGACCCCATCGGCGTCGTGCAGCTCCATCGCCAATTCGGCATAGGTGTGCGCTGGGATGGGCTCGGCAGGGTCGAACTCGGGCATGGCTGGCTCCAGACGGCGGACTAGACCGACTTAACGGCGGCGAGCAGTTTCCCGAGGGAATCACGCGCGTCGCCGAACAGCAGGGTGGTGCGAGGATCGTAGAGCAACTCGTTCTCGATACCGGCGAAGCCCGGGCGCATCGACCGCTTCAGGAAGATGACCCGCTTGGCCTCGTCGGCGTTCAGGATCGGCATGCCGTAGATCGGCGCTCCGGGCGAGTTCCGCGCGGCCGGGTTGACCACGTCGTTCGCGCCGACCACCAGCACCACGTCGGCCTGCTTGAAGTCGCCGTTGATCTCGTCCATCTCGCGGAGCTGCTCGTACGGCACCTGGGCCTCGGCCAGCAGCACGTTCATGTGTCCGGGCATTCGGCCCGCGACCGGGTGGATCGCGTAGTCCACGGTGACGCCGCGGCTCTGCAGTTCGTCGACCAGGTCCCGCAGGGTGTGCTGGGCCTGCGCGACGGCGAGTCCGTAGCCGGGCACGATGATGACGCGCTGCGCGTAGCCGAGCAGGATCGCGACATCTTCGGGACCACCGGAGATGACCGGCCGGTCCGAGGCCTCGCCACCACCCAGGGTGGAACCGCCCTTGAGCGCGCCGAACAGGATGTTGAAGACCGAGCGGCCCATCGCGTCGGCCATCAGCTTGGTCAGCAACGTACCGGCGGCGCCGACCAGGGTGCCGGCCACCAGCAGCAGGGTGTTGCCGAGCACGTAACCGCCCGCGGCCACGGTCAGACCGGTGAAGGCGTTCAGCAGCGAGATCACGATCGGTACGTCGGCACCGCCCACGGGCAGGACCAGCATCACGCCGACGGCCAGACCGATCACGCACAGCAGCACACCGACCAGGGCGACCGGGTTCGAGACCAGCCACACGGACAGGGCGATGCTGCCGACCAGGCCCGCGATGAACACGACCGGCAGACCCGGGAAGGTCACCGGCCGGCTGGTCATCAGTTCCTGCAGCTTGGCGAAGGTGACGATCGATCCGGAGAAGCTGATCGCGCCGACCAGGATGGTGAAGGCGGTCGCGATCCCCGAGACGGTCTGGCTGGACTCGATGTGGCCGAGCTCGATCAGCGCGACCAGCGCGGCGGCGCCACCACCGACACCGTTGAACAGCGCCACCAGCTGCGGCATGTGGGTCATCGCGACCCGGCGGGAACCGATCACGCCGATGACCGAACCGATCACGATCGCGATCAGGATGGCCAGCACGCGGTCCGGCTTGTAGGCGAAGAACGTGACGATCACCGCGAGCGCGGCACCGGCGGCGCCGAGCAGGTTGCCGGTGCGGGCCGAGCGCGGTGACGAAAGGGCCTTCAGCGCGACGATGAAGCAGACCGCGGCGACCAGGTAACCGAGGTGTGCCCAGGTGGAGATCACTTGGTGAGGCCCTTCTTCTTACCGGCGATACCGGGCTTGCCGGATTTGCCGGCGTTCGGACCGCGGAACATCTCCAGCATCCGGTCGGTGACCACAAAACCGCCGACCATGTTGATGGTGGCCAGCAGTACGGCGAGCAGGCCGACGATCACCACCCAGGTCGACTCGGCCTGGCCGGTGACGATGATCGCGCCGACCAGGATGACGCCGTGGATCGCGTTCGCGCCGGACATCAGCGGGGTGTGCAGGGTCGAGCTGACCTTGCTGATCACCTCGACGCCGACAAACGCGCTGAGCACGAAGATGGTCAGCAAGGCGATGGACTCGGTCATGCCAGCGGTCCTTCCAGCAACTCACGGATCGGCTCGTACCGGATCTCGCCGTTATGGGTCAGGCAGCAGCCGGCCACGATCTCGTCGCTGAAGTCCGGGTCGAACGAGCCGCCGTTGGTCATCAGCTGGATCAGGCTGGCGATGTTCTGCCCGTACAGGCGGCTCGCCGGCCCGGCCATCTGGCTCGGCACGTTCGCGCCACCCCAGACCAGGGCGTTGCCGATGGTCAGTTCCGTACCGGCGACCGAGCCCTCGACGTTGCCGCCGGACTCCGCGGCCAGGTCGACCACGATCGAGCCGGGCTTCATCCGCTCGACCATCGCGCGGCTGACCAGCATCGGCGCGGTTCTACCCGGCACGGCCGCGGTGGTGATCAGCGCGTCGGCCGCCTCGATGTACGGCGTGAGCAGGTCGCGCTGCAGCTGGGCCCGTTCCGGCGTCATCTCGCGGGCGTAGCCACCCGCGCCTTCCAGACTGCCGAGCTCGAGCTCGATCGGAATCGCCCCCATCGAGGCGATCTCCTCGGCCGCGGCGGCGCGCACGTCGTACGCCTTCACCACGGCCCCGAGGCGCTTCGCGGTGGCGATGGCCTGGAGGCCGGCCACCCCGGCGCCGAGTACGACGACCTGGGCGGGCGGCACCGTACCGGCGGCGGTCATGCTCAGCGGGAAGAACCTGGGCAGGCGCTCGGCCGCGACGATGGCGGCGCGATAACCGGCCACCATCGCCTGGGAGGACAGCGCGTCCATCGACTGGGCCCGGGAGATCCGCGGTACCAGTTCCATCGCGAAGGTGGTGAGCTTCGCCCGCCAGGCCGTTCGCACCACGTCGGGTGGGTTCGTCGGCAGGAACGAGATCAGCGCGGTCCCGGCGTGGAGCCGGGACAGCCGCTCCCGTTCGAGGGGTTGCACCGACACCACGACGGTGGCCGCGTGGTCGGCTCCCCAGGCCACTTCGGCACCCGCGGCCCGGTAGGCGTCGTCGGAAAACAAGGCGCGCTCACCCGCCGCGGGTTCGACCGCTACCTCGTAGCCGAGCTGGATGAGTTTGGCGACTTGCTCCGGCACCAGCGCCACCCGGCGCTCCGCCGGTCTGGTCTCTCGCACTACTGCGATCTTCACTCGCGAAAACCTATGCCAAAAGCAGTGCGAGAGGCCAGACTCGCCCTACGCTCGGTGAGCCAAGTTGACCAAGAGTTGGGCTTCGGCCAGGCAGACCTTGGTGAATTCGGCCAGATGCAGGCCTTCGTCGATACCGTGCGCCCGGGTGTCGGGGTCCTCCACACCGGTGACCAGGATGGCCGCCTGCGGGAACGTCTCGGCGAATTCGGCGATGAACGGGATGGATCCGCCCATGCCCATGTCCACCGGCGCGACACCCCAGGCGGTCTCGAACGCCGACCGGGCCGCGTCGTACGCCGGGCCGTTGGCGTTGATCGCGCAGGGCTGGCCTAGATCGCCGTCCGTGACGGTCACCTCGGCACCCCACGGCGCGTGCTGCTCCAGGTGGGTGCGGAGCGCCTCCATCGCCTTGGCCGCGTCGTCGCCCGGGGCGATCCGCAGGCTGACCTTGGCCCGCGCGACCGGGACGAGGGTGTTGCTGGCGTCGGCGACCCGTGGCGCGTCGATGGCCAGTACGGCGATCGCCGGGCGGGCCCAGAGCCGGTCGACCAGCGAGCCGGTTCCGATCAGCCGAACCTGGTCGAGTACGCCGGACTCCGCGCGCAACCGGTCGACCGGGTAGTCGAGATCGGCCGCGCGACCGGCGTGCAGGCCGTCCACCGCGACGTCACCGGCCTCGGTGTGCAGGGTGGCCAGCAGCCGGCACAGCGCGGACAGCGCGTCCGGTACGACACCACCGAACAGGCCGGAGTGGACCGCATGCTTGAGCGTGCGCACCTCGACATAGCAGTCGACCAGCCCGCGCAGCGAGATCGTCAGGGCCGGCTGGCCGATCGCGAAGTTGGCCGAGTCGGCGATCACGATGGCGTCGGCGGTCAGCTCGTCGGCGTACTCGTCGAGCAGTTGCAGCAGGGTCGGCGAGCCGATTTCCTCCTCGCCCTCCACAAAAACCGTCACGCCCACCGGCAGGTCGTTGCCCAGGGCACGCACCGCGGCGAGGTGGGCCGCGATACCGGCCTTGTCGTCGGCGGCACCGCGCGCGTACAGCCGGCCGTCGCGCTCGGTCGGCTCGAACGGCGCGGAGGTCCACTCGGCGGCCTCGCCGGTCGGCTGTACGTCGTGGTGCGCGTACAGCAGCACGGTCGGGGCACCGGCGGGCGCGGCCTTTTTCGCGATCACGGCGGGCGCGCCCGCACCGGCCCGCACGATCCGGGCGGTGAAACCCTCGGCCTCGAACAGGGCGGCGGTCGCCTCCGCCGAACGCTGGACGTCGGCCGCACGGGCCGGGTCCGCGCTGACCGAGGGAATCCGGATGAGGTCCTCGAGATCGGCACGGACGGAGGGCAGCACGCGGTCGATGGCCGCGGACAGGTCTTCATGGGTCATGCGGACCACCTTAGGTGGTTGTGGCGGAGCCCATCAGACCTTGTCTGGTCACACCTGCGACACCGTCACAATCAAGACCACTGCAGCCGGCGGCGCACCGCCAACTCCACACCAAGCTTGATGGGGAGTTGGCGGTCGCCCGATCTACCGGCCGCCGGCCGTGAGCGGCTTTCGCACCGCCGCTGAACCGGTAGCGCGCGGGTCGATGACACGGTCGACCGTGGCCGGGACGGGCTGCTTGCGCGCGGCCTGAGTTTGCGCGAGGTGTTTCGCTTCGAAGGTCTTCACATCGACGCTGGCCTTGCGCGCGGCCTCGGCGGTCGCGGCGTACGCTGCCGCGGCGTGAACCCGGACGCTCTCGTACTGATGTGCGGCCAACGCCGTCTTCGCCCGGCCGATCAGTACGTCGGCCTTTTGCAGATCTGCGTACCCGAGCGCGGCGTTGGGCGCGGCGAGCACCTCGGCGGCCAGGGAGTTCGCCGCCTCGTTCAGCGCGGCGCCACGGAACCGGGCCATGTTGTCGCGGTCGAACTGGCTGAAGTCCCAGTTGAGGTTGAGATAACTCATCACCGAGTTCGAGTGGTCGCCGATCCACGCGAAGTAGTACGGCCCGGTCGGCTCGAAGAACTTGTCCGCCAGCCCGTCGTACCCGTCGTGCGGATGCGTGACGCCGACGTGATGCCCGACCTCGTGGATCATCGTGGCCGTGAGGCCGTAGCCGTAGCCGACGAACTGCGGTGTGATCCAGTTGTAGACGAAGCTCGCCGTGCCGTCGGACCAATTACTGTCGGCATAACCGAGCCACGGCAGGTTGTCCTTCTCGACCGCGTAGTTGAACATCGGCAACTCGTAGTCGACCTTGCCCTGGTCGTCCAGCACCCGATCGAGTTCGCGCTTGTTCTGCAGGAACATGTTCGCGAAGGGCGGCAGGTTGGCTTCCGGGTAGCAGGAAAGATCGCCGAGCCATGCCTCCATGCACCGCTTGGCCTCACCGTCGTACGGCAGATCCTGGTTGTCGTAGCTCAGTTCGACCCCTGGCAACACCTCGCTCAGCTCGGCCTGGACCAGCTCGGGCTTGATGTACTTCGCGCTGGCGTCGGTCCCGGCCCAACCCTCATACGTGTTGCTGTCGAGGTTGACGGTTGTCGCCGGCCGCGCGACCGGAAGCTCCACCGGATAGACGGGCGAGCCGGTGAACAGCGCTTGTACGGCGACCGTTCGCAGCAGGCGGCCGAGATCTGCCGTGAGGTCGCCGGCCTTGCGGTAGGCGCCGTACTCCCATGCAGGCGGGATCCGGTAGTCGGCTTGGCCGTCACCGTCGAGGTCCGGGTTGTCGACGTTCCAGCTGCCGGTCGATTGCACGGGACCAGCCGAGAGGTCGTGGAACCAGACCCGGCGAGTGCTGCCGAGACCGCTCTCCTCGTCGTCGGCCGTCGTACCACCCCAGGCGACGAGGTCGCGGCTGGCGAACTTGCCGAAGTTCTGCCCGGTGTCCGGGTCCGGCTCGTCGGTCTTCGTGTAGACGTGGAACTTGAAGTCGGGCCGGTCGTACCAGTTGATCAGGAACACCGTGTTCTCACGGGTGTCGACACCGGTCGGCGGGTTGAACGCGAGCCACTTCTCGACGGCCGTGGCGTCGATGTGGTGGTTGGCGGTGACGTCGAGTTTGTTGTTCTGCTGCGCGTTGTAGCGCGCTTGCACGGTGCTCACCTCGACGGGACGCGCCAGCGCGCCGAGCTGCTGGAAGAACTTGGTCTGGTACGCCTCGTCGGCGAACTTCACCCGGTAGTCGTAGGTGTACTCGAGGCCGATCGTCTCGTGCAGTCCCGCGAGCAGGCGGGTGATCACCTTCGGCTTGTGGTTGATCGGCAGTGCACCGGTCAACGCGGCCGTGTCGATGCTCTCGCGTTTGTAACCGAGGAACACGACGTTGACCGGCACCCGCTCCGTCAGCTCTGGCTGTCCGCCCGGCCTCAGATGCTCGAATTCCGGTGGCGCGCTGTTGGCCGGCACCGCCGTCATGATCCCGGACGCGATCATGCCCAGCACTGCCACACCAACCGCCGCCAGCTGACGCCTCACCATCCGTACTCCTTCCATCGCGGTCGAAGTACGGGTGTCTAGCACGCGGTTCCAGCCACGGCTGAGCGTTTGAACCCAGCTCGAAGCCAGCGGCAGAATCGCCGAATTCGCTTCGATGCTGATCGAAATCGGTCCGTGGAAACCGTCGACTTCGTGGCGACAGCCGCAGCCCCGGCAGGAGCCGGTCGCGGATGGCAGGCAGCGAAGGGACTATCCGTTGACGCTGTTGGTACTAGCGGAGCTGAGGACCTCTTCGGCCTGAGCGGCGTCCGGGCTCCTGACCTGGATCTGCAGCAGGTGGCCGTTGTCCAGCTGGACGTAGCGCTCGTAGACCAAACGGCTGCCGGGACAGGAGTACCGCCAGGTTTTTGCTTGATGTCCCTTGACGTTCGTCGACGTAGGGCCGTCCGCGGCGGTACAGGTACTCGGCGGGGTCCTCTTCGCCGGCAGCGTGCCACTCGGGATGCGGCCGAGGAATACGCCCTCCGAGGCCAAGCCACTGGCCCAGTCGGTGATGTCCACGCCGACCAGCAGAGCAGGCTGTTCACCCTTGCCTGCGATCGGTTCCCGAGTCGCCTTCGACATCTGGCTCCACGCCCGCGGCACCTCGACAATCAGCCCTTGATGCTCGACCTTGAAGGGCCGCTGCGCCATGAAGGTGTAGCCCGCGTAGCCACCGCCGGTTCCGAGCACGACGGCCAGCACTATCGCGAGCACCCACGCGAGCCGGCTCGGGCCGGACTGCTCGGCCGACGAAGATTCGGCCTCGGCGGCTTTCCGGTGGGCCAGCGCCGTCGGTGCTGCGGCCGCGCTCGTCGGCAGGGCGGTATTGGCCGCCGCGGTGGGCTGGTCGATGAGCCCGGGATTCGGTCCGGAGGCGTGCACGGGACCACTGACGTCCAACGCGCCGGCCGGGAACTGGCCCGTCTCGTGCGCTTCGGCCAGAGCCGCCCGGAACGCCGCCAGGCTCGGCCAGCGCTGATCGCGATCCGGCTGCAGCGCGCGTCGTACGACGGCATCGATGGCGGCGGGCACCTCGGGACGCAGGGTGGCCATCGGCGGCGGAGGCGCGTCGATCCGCATCACCGCGCCGAGGCTGATCGGGCCGTGCGGGGCCTGACCGGTGAGCGCGGCATACGCGACAGCGCCGAGGGAGTAGAGGTCCGCGCGCTCGTCGAGGCGCTCGCCCATCACCTGCTCGGGCGCGACGTACGCCGGAGTTCCACCGGGCATGGTCAGCTGGGAGACCGCGTCCAGGGACTTGCCGAGACCGAGGTCGCCTAGCATCGCTCGTTCCCCGCCACCGGGTTCCGACTGGAAGAGCACGTTCGCCGGTTTCACGTCGCGGTGCAGCACTCCGCGGTCGTGCAGGTCCTGCAGCCCGGCGCCGACCTGGCTCAGCACCTCGACCACCGTGGCGATCTCGAGCGGCCCGGCCTTGATCCGCTCCGCGAGCGAACCGCCATCGGCGTACGACAAGACGAGATAGGGCCGGCCGTCCTCGGTCTCGCCGATGTCGTGCACACCGACCACGTGCCGTGACTGCACCCGGCGCAGGAACCGGCCCTCGGCGATGAACCGGCGCCGGACGTCGTCCTCGTCGATCCAGTTCTCGGAGAGCACCTTGATCGCCACCTCGGCGTCGAGCTGCTCGTCACGGGCCAGCCAGACGGTCGCGAAACCCCCGGCGCCCACCCGGCGGACCAGGGAGTACCGGCCGAGTTGGTCTCGCTGGTCCATACCCGCATTATGCTCGATCGGACCGGTCGACCCGGCTCCACCAGGGTTGGCAATCGCTTTCCGAACGATCGGATCAGCCGCTTGCGAGGCAGGAACGGACCACTGATCGCCGTGGTCGCCGGCGTCGCCGTAGTGGCGATCGCGCTCGGGGCCACCGCGGGCGCGCTGCGCGGGCCACGAGCCCAGACCGGCGGCGCTGGACCGTTGCCCCCGGCGGACGCGCCGACGACGTCCCGCCCGGTGGAACTCGCGACCCTGTCGCGGGAGCGGGAGGCCGGCATCACCTCGGTCCGCGGTCGGCTGGTCTCCGGCGGGATCGGCAATCCGGTCCGCGTCCCGGGCAAAGGCGAGATCATCGCGGCCGGCCGGCTCTGGGATCTGACTCTGGTCGTCGTCGCGAACAGTGCGACCAGCAGCGAGTTGCTCACCCTCGACGCCGAAGGCGAACGCGTGGCCAGGATCCCGAAGGTGGATTCGCTCGTCACCAGCGCGGACGGGCAGACCGCGGCGTACGCGAGCGGCGGCCGGTACGCCGAGACGTACGGCGCGGGCGGCACGGTGTTCTTCCAGCGCCCGGGTCACACCCCGACCGCACGGCTCGAACGTCCTCGCGTGCACGACCTCGCGGTCCTGGGTGTGGTCGGCGCCTCGGTGTACTTCCGTTCCGCGCCGACGGCCGAGGCCCCGACCCAGTTGTTCCGCTGGGACGCGGACAAGGACGAGGTCGCTGAGGTCAAGAAGGTGGTCAATCCCACATCGGTCTCCCCCGACGGCTCGCTGGCGGCGGGCCTTGCGGTCTTCACCGACAGTGGTTCCTGCTCAGCGGTGACGGATCTCGGCGAGGCCCGGCAACGCTGGCGGACCTGCCAGCACCAGCTGTACGGCTTCAGCCCGGGCAACCGGCTCGCGGTCGGTGGGCCGCCCGGCAGTTCGCCGTACGGCGATGAGGTGGCGACGGTCCTGGACGTGGAGACCGGCGCGGTGTTGCGGGCCTGGACCGGCCGGTCGATCCGGGGAATGGTTGCCGAGGACGACGATCACGTCTTGCTGGCATGGTTCGACCGGGCCGAGCAGACCGCCCGCTCGGCGATCGTGCGCTGCACCGTCAGCACCGGCGAATGCGCGCTGGCCGGGCCCGTCGCGACCGAACCCCTGCTGCTCGGCTCCTGAGGTCGAACCCCGGGCCCTCGGGTTCAGCCCGGTCGAACCTTTTGCACGGTGGCGGCGTCAAACCGCCGACGTACCCCTGAGCCGATGGGACAATCGAGCGTGAGATCGACGAACGGAGCGCTGATCGCGACCGTCGCCGCGGTGAGCGTGGCCGCCGTGGTGGCCGGCGGCGCGATCGCCGCGTGGCATGGTCCGCCGCTGACGTACAACGGTCCGGCGATTCCGCTGGTCGCCTCCGAACCGGCCTCGGCTCAGGCACCCTCCGCCCCGGTCGATACGCCTACGCCATCGACGTACGGCACATCCGCTTCGGCCATCGATCTGGCGAAACTGCCGCAAGGCCGCGCTCCGCAAATGACGTACCTGCGCGGCCGCGCGCTGATCGGCGGCGCGGGAACGGAGATCACCTTTCCCGGTCGGCAGAACATCCTCGCCGCCGTGCGCTTCGGCGGAACCGCCCTGGCCCTGCTCGAAGTCGGCCTTGGTGGTTCTGAGCTTGCCCGGCTCGATGTCAACGGCACCAGGTTCGAGTCCAACCGGCTGCCGGATGTGCAGAGCATCAAGACCACCCCGGACAACACGATCGTTGCCTTCGGCACCGCCCCGAAGAACGCGGACCACACCGCCGCGCGCGGTAGCGCCGTTTATTGGCAGCGCTCCGACGAACCGGACAACCTGCGGCGGCTGGATCGCCCGTCCGACTGGGGATCGACCGTGCTGGCCGTGACCGGCAACACCGTTTACTTCAGGTCCGAAGCAGGCCCTGGCCGCGACCGCGCGACCTTCTCGCGCTGGGATTCCCACACCGGCAAGGTGGAGCAGCTCGAGGGCGTCGTACTGCCTCAGGTGATGAACCACGCCGCCACCGCCGTGGCCGACTCGGTTCGTGGCGGCAGCCAGACCTTCTGTACGGCGCTTGTCGCGATCAAGTCCCGGTCGATCCGCTGGCAGACCTGCGAACTGGCCATCAAGGGCTTCACGCCGAACGACCAGTTCGCAATGGCGGGACCGGGGTTCCGCAACGGCGGTGCGGATCCGAGCCTGACCGTCGTGAACGCCGACAGTGGCGCGGTAGTGCGAAAGTGGACCGGCGTTGGATTCGTGCAGGTGGTCGCCGAGGACGACGAACATCTGCTGATCACGGCGGACAGCGGCGAGGGCACGGCCGGCGCGATCATTCGCTGCGCGATCAGTACCGGCGGGTGCGAGCGGGCGACCGAGCTGTCGAAGAAGAACCCGGTTCGGTCCCTCGACCTGCGCTTGATCGACGCGGTGTGAGGCCGGCCATCATGAACCAGTTCGGTATGCGGAAATCGGGGCAGCGATGAAGAAGAACCAGAACGCGACGCTGGTCGCGGTCGTCGCCGCGGTAGCGGTCGCCGCCGTTGTGGCCGGAGCCGTGGTCGCGTCCCAGCAGGGCCCGAGCGCGCTGCCCGGAAGCGGCGCGTCTCCCCTGGGCAGGCCAATTTCGACAGCCTCGTCGCCCGTGTCCCCGTCGGGAACGCCCACGCTCGCGCCCTCCACCCCGGCCGGGGTGAAGAAGGTCAAGCTCCAGCTAGCCAAGCTGCCGAAGGGCCGGGCACCGCAGCTCACCTACGCCCGCGGCCGCAAGATCCTCGGTGGCGCCGGGCAGGAGCTCACCGTGCCAGGTGACCAGCAGATCATCGAGGTCGCCCGGCTCGGCAACGACACCCTGGTCATCCTGGCCACCGGCACCGGCACCGAGATGGCGCGCTTCGGCTTCAACGAGGAGTCCGGCCCCCGGCTTCTGGGGGTCACCTCGGTCACGGTCGATCCGCGCGGTATCGAAGCCGCCTACGTCACGAACAAGTTCGGCAAGGACGGCGGTGAACTCAAGGGCGGCACGATCACCTTCGAGGACACGGCGTACGACGCTCCCTATCCGCTGCGCAAGTTGTCCCGGCCGAACGACTTCGAGCTGCGGGTGCTGTCGATCATCGACGGCAAGGTGTTCTTCCGCTCGAAGACCACGCTGGAATCCGACACCTGGCAGCTCCATTCGTGGGATCCCGCCAGCAGCAAGGCGAACCAGGTCACCACGGTCACCCGTCCCACCGCGCTGTCCGCCAACGGCGAACTCGCGGCCTCGATGGACACGCTGGCCGACTACGCCTCCTGCTCGGCCGTCACCGACGTCGTCCAGGGCCGCCGCAACTGGCGCACCTGCGACTACTCGATCGCCGGTTTCACTCCTGACGCGACGGTCGCCTATGGCGGATCCGCCTATCAGGACGGGTACGCCGACGGGATCTCGGTCGCGCTGAACGCGATCACCGGTAACGCGATCACCGAGTGGAGCGGCCTGTCGTTCCGGGACGCCATCCCGGAGGACGACCAGCATCTGCTGATCGTTGCCGACGACGGACCCGAGACCAAGGGCGCGATCATTCGCTGCACGATCGCAGGCGGGGCTTGTGAACTGGCCACCGAGCTCTCGACGGCGGAACTGGTCCTCGGGTCCTGAATCTCTTCTCTCTCGGTCTGCTGGGCTTTCGGTCTGCTGGGCTTTCGGTCTGCCGGGCTTTCGGTCTGCCGGGCTTTCGGTCTGCCGGGCTTTCGGTCTGCCGGGCTTTCGGTCTGCCGGGCTTTCGGTCTGCCGGGCTTTCGGTCTGCCGGGCTTTCGGTCTGCCGGGAGCAGATTGGGGCGGCGAGGTGGGTGGTTGTGGGCAGACTGGCGGCATGGTCTCGTCTGTAGCGGTGTTGTCGGATGTCCACGGTGTCTTACCGGCCTTGACGGCGGTGCTGGCCGAACCGCTGGTGCGAGACGCCGAAGTGGTCGTACTCACCGGTGATCTCGCGGCCGGCCCGCAACCGGTCGAGACCCTGGACCTGCTGGTCTCGCTGGGTGATCGCGCCCGCTGGGTTCGCGGCAATGCCGATCGCGAGCTGACGCGGCCCGATGCCAGCGAGCCCGTCTCCCGCTGGGCCGCGTCGCAACTCCGCCCGGATCAGGTCTCGCTGCTGGCAGGTCTCCCGCTCAGCCTCACGCTCGAGATCGACGGCCTCGGCCCGGTTTTGTTCTGCCACGCCACTCCCCGCGACGACGAGGAGGTCGTACTGGTCGACAGCCCGATGTCCCGCTGGGCAGACGTCCTCGGCGACGTACCGGACGAGGTCCGAACCGTGGTCTGCGGCCATACCCACATGCCGTTCGCCCGGCAGGTCGACCGACGTCTGGTGCTCAACCCGGGCAGCGTCGGCATGCCGTACGGCGCGCCCGGTCCGCACTGGATGGTGCTCGGCGACGGGGTCCAGTTCCGCCGTACGGCGCTGGATCTGAACGCGGCGGCCGACCAGATCGTTGCCGAGTCGGCGTACCCGGAACGGGACGCGTGGGCCGACGAGTACGTGCGGACGAACTACTCCGACGCCGAGGCGCTCGCCGCGTTCACACCACGCTCGCGGGGCTGAGCGGCTACCGTCTGGTGCATGTTCGCGCGTCGCAGGCAGCACTTCGGCACCCCCGCCGACAAGGCGACGTACGCCACGTTGCACACCGCCTCCCTGGCCACGCCCCATCTCCGCGAAGGCCTGACCCCCGCGGCTGCGGGCCGGGCCAGTAAGCACCTGCGCGATCTGCTCGGTACCGCCGCGATCGCCATCTGCGACTCGACCGGCGTGCTCGCGTGGGACGGCGTCGGCGGCGCGTACGAGTCCCACCATCGCGGGGACGTCCGCCAGCTCGCCGCGGCCACCCTGCGCACGGGCCGTACGTCGGTGCTCGGGCCGGGTGACGTCGCGTGCGGAGATCCGCAATGCCCGGTCCGGTCGGCCGTGGTCGCGCCGATCGTCACCGAGGACCGGGTGGTCGCGGTGCTGGTCGCGTACAGCCCGCGTTCGTCGGCGGCGCTGGTTCGCGCCACGGAGGAGGTCGCCCGGTTCGTGTCCGGCCAGGTCGAACTGGCTGAGCTGAACAAGGAACGGACCCGGGCGATGGAGGCCGAACTGCGCGCGCTCCGGGCCCAGATCAGCCCGCACTTCATCTACAACGCGCTGGCGGCGATCGCGTCGTTCGTCCGGACCGATCCGGAACGCGCCCGCGAGTTGTTGCTGGAATTCGCCGACTTCTCCCGGTACGCGCTGCGCCGGGGTGGCGAGTTCACCACGCTCGCGGACGAACTGCGCAACGTCGAGCGCTATCTCGTGCTGGAGCAGGCCCGGTTCGGTGACCGGTTGACCGTGTCGCTGCTGATCGCGCCGGAGGTGTTGTCGGTGGCGATTCCGTTCCTGGTGGTTCAGCCGTTGGTGGAGAACGCCGTACGTCATGGTCTGGAGGGGACCACCGGAGTCGGGCGGATCACCATCCGGGCCAAGGACAGCGGCTCCGAGGCCGAGATCAGCGTGGACGACGATGGCGCCGGCAGCGATCCCGAGGTGATCCGCGCGGTGCTGTCCGGCGAGTCCGACACCGAGTCGATGGGCCTCGGCAACGTGGATGCCCGGCTGCGCCAGGTGTACGGCGACGCCTACGGCCTCGTTGTCGAAACCGCCCCCGGCGCCGGCACCCGCGTCACCTTCCGAGTCCCCAAATACGCCCCCGGCGTCCACGCCACCGCCTAACAGTGATGAGCTGAGGTCAGCGAGGATTCCACCCTTGCGCCCGATCCCCTGGGCTGCCCGTCTTTCGCCCCCGATTCGCCCCGGGCTGTCGCCGTAGGTCCTGCTTCGGGCCCGGTGCGCCTCTTCGCCTTGGCGCTCAGCTGGGTCCGTCGAACAGGCCCTGGTACGGCCCGTTCCCAGGCCGGCTACCGGGTTGTGGGACGACTACCGGCTTTTGGTAGGCCCGCTACCGACTTTTTGCGCGACTACCCGGTTCCAACCAGGTAGTCGCGCAAAAACTAGGTAGCCGACCTCGGGGCCACCCCGACCACCCCGACAGCCCCGACCACCCCGACAGCCACGTCCACCTTGACGCGGGCCAATCCGGCCCGACATTCCGCGACTCCTCAGGGGGACGGGTGACCACGCAATATCCCGGCTCAGCAAGCGGACGCGCACTAGCCAGTGAAGACGCATCTCCCGCCGCACCGGCCCTGCCGATCATGCCCGACCACAATCCCGACGGCCGCCGATCGGGCTGTATAGGAGCATCCCACCCACCTTCCCCTCCTGCCGCGAGTGGACGCGTCTGCACCGCCTTCCTCCCACCGCGAGTGGTCGCGTCTGCACACCTGCGGCCGGCCAGTCGGCGGTCTGCGCGCCGCACCGGTGAGAGGCGACTACTCGCGACAAGGGAAGCGGGGACATTAGCCTGTGGCTCATGTCCGATCCCGCGGTTCCGTTGCGCGCTCTCGTCGTCGACGACGAGGAGCCGGCGCTGGCCGAACTCGTCTACCTGCTGTCCCAGGACGAGCGGATCGGCCAGATCGAGACCGCCTCCAACGGCCCGGACGCGCTGCGCATCCTGCAGGCCTCGGCGATCGACGTGGTGTTCTGCGACATCAAAATGCCCGGGCTGGACGGCATCGACCTGGCCCGGGTGCTGTCGAAGTTCGCCACCCGGCCGCGGATCGTCTTCGTCACGGCGTACGACGAACACGCGGTCGCGGCGTTCGACCTGGACGCGACGGACTACGTGATGAAACCGGTCCGGGCCGAACGACTGGCCGAGGCGGTCCGCCGGGTGGTCACCGGCGCGGCCGCGGCCGGCTCAGCTGGTTCCGCCGGCGCGGCGGGCGCCGTGGAGGAACCGGTCGAGGACGAGGTGATCCCGGTCGAACTCGCCGGCGTCACCCGGTTCGTGCAGCGTTCCTCCGTCCGGTACGTCGAGGCGCAAGGCGACTACGCCCGCCTGCACACCGGGCAGAACTCCCACCTGGTCCGCATCCCGCTGAGCACGCTGGAAGAACGTTGGCGTTCGGCCGGCTTCACCCGCATCCACCGCAGCACGCTGGTCGCGCTCGCACATGTGGACGAGATGCGGGTGGACGGCGGCCGGTGTTCGGTCCGCGTCGGCGACGACTGGCTGCCGGTCAGCCGCCGCCACACCCGCGAACTACGCGACCTCCTAGTCCGCTCAACCTCCCTCCGCGGATGACCACCCCACCCGGCCCTCCACCCGCCGACGACGCCCCACCCCACCCCGACGTACCTCCGCCGGCCCACGCCAACACCGACGAACCGCCCCGCCCAAGCGCCCACTCCGACGTACCTCCGCCGAGTCACGCCAACACCGACGAGCCGCCCCGCCCAAGCGCCCACCCCGGCGTGCCGTCGCGCCCTGCCGACGCGGGCCGTGGGAGTGGCGAGGGGGCGCGGCGCGGGGGCGACGGAGCGCGACGTGGTGGCGCGGAGGTCCAGCGGCGGGTGCGGATCACGTCACCGCGAGCGGGCGCGGCGCGGCGGCAGGCGACGCGCGGCGGGACGCGGGAGATCGACGAGCAGACCCAGGTCGGCGATCTTTACATGCGCTCGCTGATCCAGTCCCAGCTCCGCCTCGCCCTGAAGGTCATCCTCGGCACCGCCGTCTCGCTCGGCGCACTGCCCTTGCTGTTCGCGTTGGTCCCAGCCTCGCGCACGCTGAACGTCCTCGGCATCCCACTGCCCTGGCTGCTGCTGGGCGTCGCGGTCTATCCGGCCGTCTACGTGGCCGCGCGGATCTACGTCCGGCATGCCGAGCGCATCGAGTCCGAGTTCACCGAGTTCGTCGGACGGCGCTGATGTCCTCCGCGATGAGCCTGACCGCGATCGGCCTGGTAATCGCGGCCACCATCGGCATCGGCTTGTTCGGGCTACGGATCTCCCGCACCACCAGCGACTTCTACGTCGCCAGCCGGGCCGTATCCCCACGCTGGAACGCCTCTGCGATCAGCGGCGAGTACCTGTCGGCCGCGTCGTTCCTGGGCGTCGCCGGACTCGTACTGGTCAACGGCGCCGACATGCTCTGGTTTTCGGTCGGTTACACCGTCGGCTACCTCATGTTGCTGGTACTGATCGCCGCGCCGCTACGCCGCTCGGGCGCGTACACCCTGCCCGACTTCGCCGAGACCCGTTTCGAGTCGGCAGTCGTACGGCGGATCTGCTCGGTACTGGTAGTCGGTATCGGCACGCTCTACCTGCTACCGCAGTTGCAAGGCGCGGGACTCACCTTGCAAACCGTGACGGGCGCACCGCCGTGGGTCGGCGCATTGACCGTCGGAGTGATCGTGGTGATCAACGTCGCCGCAGGCGGTATGCGGTCGATTACGTTCGTCCAGGCCTTCCAGTACTGGCTGAAGCTCACCGCACTCGCTACGCCGATCTTCGTGATCCTGATCCTGTGGAACTCGGCCGGCCATCCAGGCGGCGTACTCGACTCCCTGCATGGCGCCGGCTCCGAATGGGCCGAACCGCTGTCCCGCGCGAACGGCCGGGAACACCCGCTGTACGCGACGTACTCGCTGTTGCTCGCCTTGTGCTTCGGCACGATGGGCCTGCCGCACGTACTCGTCCGCTTCTACACCAACCCGGACGGCCGCGCGGCCCGTCGTACGACCGTTGTGGTGCTTGCGCTGCTCGGCTCGTTCTACGTGTTCCCACCGCTGTACGCCGTCCTGGGCCGGGAGTTCGCGCCAGAGCTGGTTCAGGGTGCGGCCGACAGTGTGGTCCTGGAACTGCCGAGCCGAGTTTTCCCTGGTACCGCGGGTGACCTGCTCGGGGCCTTGGTAGCGGCAGGGGCCTTCGCGGCGTTCTTGTCGACGTCGTCCGGGTTGACCGTCGCCATCGCCGGTGTGATCGACCAGGACCTGTTGCGGGCGCGCCTGCGCCGGTTGACCGGTGGGGACTATGTCGCGGTCAACAGCTTCCGGATCGCGGCGTTGATCGCGATCGCGGTGCCGTTCATGGCGTGGCGGGTGATCGGTTCGCTCAGCCTCGCGGACACGGTCGGACTGGCGTTCGCGGTGGCCGCGTCGACGTTCTGCCCGATGCTGGTGCTCGGCATCTGGTGGCGCCGGATGTCCACGGTCGGAGCCGCCGCCGGGCTCATCGTCGGTGGCGCCCTGACGATCACCGCCGTACTGGTCAACGTGATCGCCCGCCCACCGGAGGGCTGGCGCGGCTGGGGCGGCGCGCTCATCGCCCAACCCGCCGCCTGGACCATGCCGCTGGCCTTCGGCACTGTCATCGTCGCCTCGCTACTTACCCCACACAAGATCCCCGCCGGCACCTCCCGCAGCATGGTCCGCCTGCACACGCCCGAAGCCGTAGACGTAGACCGCAGCTTCACCCCCTGACAGTAAGAACGTGAGCCAGCCCAGGCCTGGGCTCCCGGTCCAAGCAGTGCAGTCGGCTCCTGGCAGTGCTAGCCGCGTCCGAGCAGATCTTCGAGTTCGGACTGGCGGCTGAGGCTGGTGGCGGTGTAACGCAATCTGGCGAACAGCAGTGGTGGCCGCCTCGCAGCAGGCGGCCTGCGACCGCCGGCAGCACGACCCGGCCCACGCTCGATAGAAGTCCGGCGGTCCCGGCTTCGGTGGACAGCCGGTGGGACGTACGGCGCGCCCGGCTTCGGTGGACGGTTGGTGGGGACGTACGGCAGGGAGAGGTGGATGGTCGGTGGGGGACGTACGACGGAGAGAGGCGAGTGGTTAGTGGTTGGCGGACCGTTCGTCGTGTGGATGGGACCGTTCGTCGTTGGGGGCGGCGCCGCCGAACGAGGCTTGGGGGCCGCTCACCGACGGAGTGCTCGCTGGTGCTGGGCAGGCGGGGTGACGTGGAGCACAGTCGTCGAAGCATCCCCTGTCGCCGGTCTCCGCCCGGCCCGATCTGTCTGGAGGTCCCGCGATGAGTGAAACGCACAACGCGGCCGGCGAACCGGACCTGTCGTCGTTCCGTGATGTCCAGATCTCCCCGGACTTCACCGAACTGCGCCGCAGGTTCCGGCGTTTCGTCTTTCCGATGACCGGCCTCTTCCTGGCCTGGTACTTCCTCTACGTCCTGCTCGCCGACTACGCGCCGAGCTTCATGTCCACGAAGGTCTTCGGAAACATCAACGTCGCCCTGCTGCTCGGCCTCGGGCAGTTCGTTTCCACGTTCGCCATCACGATGATCTACGTGCGGTGGGCGAACCGGCAGATCGACCCGGCCGCCGAGCGCATGCGCCAGCTGATTGAGGGAGAGGGCCTGTGAGCGCGCCCATGCTGTTGCCGATGGCAACCGATATCGGCAACCCGACGGTGAACATCCTGATTTTCGGGCTGTTCGTGGTGGCGACGCTGGCGATCGTGATTCGCGCGTCGCGGAACAACCGCACCGCCGCGGACTACTACGCGGGCGGCCGCTCCTTCACCGGCCCGCAGAACGGTGTCGCCATCGCCGGTGACTATCTCTCGGCCGCGTCCTTCCTCGGTATCGCCGGGGCCATCGCGATCAACGGCTACGACGGCTTCCTCTATTCGATCGGCTTCCTGGTCGCGTGGCTGGTCGCCCTGTTGCTGGTCGCCGAACTGCTGCGCAACACCGGCCGGTTCACGATGGCCGACGTGCTGTCCTTCCGGCTGCAGGAGCGGCCGGTCCGGATGGCCGCCGCCTTCTCCACCATGGTGGTCTGCTTCTTCTACCTGCTGGCGCAGATGGCCGGTGCCGGTGGCCTGGTCGCCCTGCTGCTCGGCATCACGAACCGCGCCGGTCAGGGCCTCGTGATCGCGGTCGTCGGCCTGATCATGATCACCTACGTTCTCGTAGGCGGCATGAAGGGCACCACCTGGGTCCAGATCGTGAAGGCCGTGCTGCTGGTCATCGGCGCCGGCATCATGACCATCTGGGTCCTGGCGAAGTTCAGCTTCAACCTGTCGTCGCTGCTGGGCGCCGCAGTCGCGCAGAACCCGACCGCGGGTGAGAAGCTGCTCAACCCGGGTCTGCAGTACGGCGCGACGGGCATCAGCAAGCTCGACTTCATCTCGCTCGGTCTGGCGCTGGTGCTCGGCACCGCGGGCCTGCCGCACGTGCTGATGCGCTTCTACACGGTGCCGACGTCGAAGGAGGCCCGCCGCAGCGTTACCTGGGCCATCTGGATCATCGGCATCTTCTACCTGTTCACGCTGGTTCTCGGCTACGGCGCCGGCGCCCTGGTGGGACCGGACGCGATCAAGGCCGCGCCGGGCAAGGCCAACTCGGCCGCGCCACTGCTGGCCTACCACCTCGGCGGCGAACTGCTGCTGGGCGTGATCTCCGCGATCGCCTTCGCCACCATCCTCGCGGTCGTCGCCGGTCTGACCATCACCGCGAGCGCGTCGTTCGCCCACGACGTCTACGCCTCGGTGATCAAGAAGGGCCAGATCAACCCCGACGGCGAGGTCCGGGTCGCCCGGATCACCGTGCTGGTGATCGGTGTGGTCGCGATCGTCGGCGGTATCTTCGCCAACGGCCAGAACATCGCCTTCCTGGTCGCCCTCGCCTTCGCCGTGGCGGCGAGCGCGAACCTGCCGACGATCCTGTACTCCCTGTTCTGGCGGCGCTTCAACACCCGCGGCGCACTCTGGAGCATCTACGGCGGTCTGGGCTCGGCGATCCTGCTGATCGCCTTCAGCCCGGTCGTCTCCGGCAAGGTGGACGCGAAGACCGGCGCGAGCCTGTCGATGATCACCGACCCGTCGATCGACTTCCACTGGTTCCCGCTGGACAACCCGGGCATCGTCTCGATCCCGCTGGCCTTCTTCCTCGGCTGGCTGGGCACCGTGACCAGCAAGGAGCCCGTCAACGTGGACAAGTTCGCCGAGATGGAGGTCCGCTCCCTCACCGGGGCAGGGGCCGAGAAGGCGGTCGAGCACTGACCAGTCCTGCACCCAGTAATTGACCGAAGGGACCCACGAATTCCACCGGCCTGGCCGGTGGAGCAAGATCCGCCCCCTCCCCTGAAACAGGTTTCGCCGCCGGCAGCTGACCCCATCAGCCGGCGGCGAAATCTTTGTCACCACAGGCTTCTGGGCGCACCCACGCCCCTGTCGCCGGAGCCACCAGCGCTGGATCGATTCGAACATGTTTTCGATAATAGGCACAGCTGCCGACAGTTTCCGAGTCCCGATCCACAACCGCCCGGAATGCGTGCGCGGCCCGCTCGCCGGCACACCAGGACCCAGCGCAAGCGCCCTGCTGTGCGGTCCCGGGCCGCACAGTCGGTACTTGCGATGAATCAGCTCAGCTGCCGACACCGAAGGTACTGACGAAGACCTCCATCAGCGGCCAACGTGAAGATGTCGCAACGAGACAGCTCAGCGGACGCGCACGGTGTTGGCCGTTTCGACCTGGTCGAAAGTGTCGTTCGACGGCTGCAAGATGGCCCGGGCAAGGGCGTCGCCGCGGCGGTAGTCCGCACCGGCAACCGCGACATTGGCCGACCAGGGCTGGACCTCACCGGTACAGGTTCCGCCGATGAAGTTGCCGTGGAACTCGCTGCCCTGGGCCAGGTTCGCGGTCAGCAGGAAACTCTCGCCCGCCGGGCATCGAACCGTACCGGTCAGCACGACAGAGCCATCGGCCTGCAGCGCCGGTCTCTCGTCAATGGCCAGCAGCAGCCGGGTCTCCTGCGTCGAGGCACTTGCGTCTTGGCCACCCGCGACCATGCCGTCGACCGGAGCCAGCGCGGCGAGCACCGTGGCGGCGCCAAGGGTGATTTTCTTGAGATTTTGCATAGCGGAACGCCTCCGGAAGTAGAGCCGCTCACCCCTCGCGAGCGGCTGATGACTGGAGACGCATCCACAGCCCGCAAAGGTTGCACAGGGCGCTGACTGTTTGGCAACCGGCCAGAAATCCCAATCCTAGAAGGGGAAATCAAGCGGCCAGACCGAGTCGAAGGACCGCACGGCCGCCTCACCCGCGGTCTGTTCCAGCGCGTGCAGGCGACCCAACGTGAAGGCATTACCCCCATCGAGCTGCACCTGAACCGCGAGCTGTCGCAACACCTGTCGCGCCACCACGCTGTCCTGATAGGCCCCGAGGACCTCCTGGACCCGCTCAGCCGATTTCGCCAGGCCGGTGGCGCCGGTTTCGCCGAGCACCGGCGCCACCGACTCGGCCGCATACCGCAGCCGTTTGGCCGCCTTGCGCACCTCGTGCCGCTCGGCCTCCACCGCCGCGTTCGCCGCCTCCACCGAAGGCGCGCTGGCCGCGGCATCGGTGGCCCCCTGCTCGGCGGCGCGCATCCGGTCGACCGCCTTGGTGATCCGCTTCCAGTCATGCTTGAGCAGGGACTTCAGCAGGCGTGCCGACTTCTTCGGTTTGAGTTCGGCGGCAGCCTCGGTGAGCGGTGGTTCGGCGACCAGCACGTCGAGATCGTCCAGCAAACGTAAGTACCGCTCGGTCTCGAGCGTCTCCAGCGAGACCTCGTGCGCCGCCTTGTACGTCGCCCGCAGCTCGTCATCGATCGCACCGGCGATCCGGCCCATCACCAGCTCCGGTGGTTCGGCGGCGACCGCGGCGGAAAGGCGTTCGTGGATCACCTCGGCGTCTCGCGTGCCACCCAGCTGGCCGGCGAGCCACTTGAGCTCGGCGCGGATGCGGTCACCTTCGGCCCGATCGACCACCGGCCGGTACGTCGCCAAGGCCGAGCGCAACCGCCGGGTGGCCACCCGCATCTTGTGTACGGCGTCCGGCTGGTCGCGCCGTACCTCGGGATCGCGGCGGCGGATCGCGTTCACCTGCTCGGCGGCGTACGCCCGGAAAACATCCACGGCCGTCGGTTTCGCCGGTAGCTCCCAGGTAGGCCTGACCGGCACCCGATCCCCCAGCGCCCGGGCGAGTTTGCTCGGGCCCGCCGCGGGCTCGGCGCCGGCTTCGCGCAGGACTGGTTCCGCGGCGGCGAGCAGGTCGCGCGCACCGTCCACGAGCTCCAGTTCCCACTCGCGCCAGACGTTCGGCTCGGACCCGGCGATCTCGGCGTTCACCTGGTCGTCGCTCAACTCGGCGAGTACGACGTCGTCCGCGCCGAGCAGGCGATGTACGACGCGGTGCGTCCGCAGCGTCACGGCCGGCACGAGCGGGCGGTCCCGGACGTACACCCGGACCATGCGCACCAGCTCGAGCGGCACCTCCTCGCCGAGCGGGAACCGGACCTCCAGCCGTCCGCCCGTCTCCGCAGGGAACTTCACATGCCAGCCCGCGTCGTCCCCGCCGGTTCGGCGGCGCAAGGTGATCCCGGCCGTCGCGAGGTCGTAGGCGGCGGTGTCGAAGTAGACCGCTTCGAGATCCTGCTCAACCGGCTGAGCCACCCGCTCGACTCCGGGCAGCTCGTGCAGCGCGGGCAGAACCACGCGCTCGGCGACGTCGTACTTGGTCTCGATCTCCAACTGCTCGATACGGGCCATACTCCTTCCTACCAGCCCACTCAACTCTTCTCCCGTCCGAAGAACCCGGGACACGCGTCTCGCCAGCCGCCGGTGCAGGTGACCGTTGGGCGTGGGAGAAGGACCGTTCGGCGTGGCGTTGCGGGCGTCTACCGAGGCGCCGGGCCGTTTCGTCGTACGGGAGCGGGCTGGGGGTTGGCACCAGCACGGGAGGCACGCAGGATCTTGCTCAATCCCCGAGCAAGGAGCACCGCCATGCCCGAGACCTTCCCGCCCAGTCCCGAATTCGCCGCCCAGGCAGTCGCAGGCGCGGCACTGTACGACGAGGCCGCGACGGATCGCGAGGCCTTCTGGGCCCGTCAGGCGCGGGAACTGCTCAGCTGGGACCAGGACTTCCACCAGACCCTGGACTGGTCGGACGCGCCCTTCGCCGAGTGGTTCGTCGGCGGCCGGCTCAACGTGTCGTACAACTGCGTCGACCGGCACGTGCTGGCAGGCCGTGGGGACAAGGTGGCGATCCACTTCGTGGGCGAGCCTGGGGACCGCCGCGACATCACGTACGCCGAATTGCAGCGGGAGGTCTCCAAGGCCGCTAACGCCCTCACCTCGCTAGGAATCCGCAAGGGCGACCGGGTGGCGATCTACCTGCCGATGATCCCTGAGGCAGTCATCACCATGCTTGCGTGCGCCCGGCTGGGTGCGCCGCACAGTGTCGTCTTCGGCGGCTTCAGCGCGGATGCACTGCGCAGCAGGATCGAAGACGCGCAGGCGAGCCTGGTAGTCACTGCAGACGGCGGCTACCGCCGGAGCACCGCGAGTCTTCTCAAGCCGGCTGTAGACGCTGCAGTCTCTGGTGACTCCCCTGTCAGCAAGGTCCTGGTGGTACGACGTACAAAGTCTGACGTCGCTTGGGACGACTCACGCGATGTCTGGTGGCACGACGTCGTCGACGGCGCCTCGGACCAGCACACACCCGAGGCCCACGACTCGGAGCACCCGCTGTTCATCCTCTACACCTCGGGTACTACCGGGAAGCCGAAGGGCATCTTCCACACCACCGGGGGATACCTGACGCAGACGGCGTACACGCACAAGGCGGTCTTCGACCTGCACGCCGACACCGACGTCTACTGGTGCACGGCAGACGTCGGCTGGATCACCGGGCACAGCTACATCGTCTACGGCCCGCTCGCGAACGGCGCCACCCAGGTGATCTACGAGGGCACACCCGATTCGCCGCACCGAGGCCGCTGGTGGGACATCATCGCGGAGTACGGCGTGACGATCTTCTACACCGCACCAACCGCCATCCGGACCTGCATGAAGTGGGGCGACGACATCCCCGCGGCGGCGGACCTGAGCAGCCTGCGGGTGCTCGGCAGCGTCGGTGAGCCGATCAACCCCGAGGCCTGGCGCTGGTACCACCGGGTCGTCGGCGGCGGCCGCTGCCCGATCGTGGACACCTGGTGGCAGACCGAAACCGGCGCCATCATGATCAGCCCGTTGCCGGGCGTGACGGCGACCAAGCCCGGCTCGGCGCAGGTCCCGCTGCCGGGCATCAACGTGGCGGTGGTCGACGACGAGGCCAAGCCGCTCGGCAACGGCGAAAGCGGTCTGCTGGTGGTGACCGAGCCCTGGCCGTCGATGCTGCGGGGTATCTGGGGCGATCCCGAGCGCTACCGGGAGACGTACTGGTCGCGGTTCGAGGGGCTGTACTTCGCGGGCGATGGCGCGAAGAAGGACGAGGACGGCGATCTGTGGCTGCTCGGCCGGGTGGATGACGTGATGAACGTGTCGGGCCATCGGCTCTCGACGGCCGAGATCGAGTCGGCCCTGGTCTCGCATCCGAGCGTGGCCGAGGCGGCGGTTGTCGGCGCGACGGACGAGACGACCGGGCAGGCGGTGTGCGCCTTCGTGATTCTGCGCGGTACCGCGACCGAGACGGCGGACAGCGTGACCGAGCTGCGCAATCACGTCGCCAAGGAGATCGGCCCGATCGCCAAGCCCCGTCAGATCATGATCGTGGCCGAACTGCCCAAGACCCGCTCCGGCAAGATCATGCGCCGCCTCCTGCGCGACATCGCCGAAAACCGGGAGGTAGGCGATACGTCCACCTTGGCCGACACCAACGTCATGAACCTCATCCGCACCGGCCTCACCACCTCGTCGGAGGACTAAGCCGGGGACGGAACCGCCCTCGCACGGTAGGGCGGGCAACCGCTGAGGGTGGCGCCACTCGCCGCGGTACGGCGGCCGATTGGTGATGTTGCGACGATTCGGCGCATCTTGCGCCCTCTTGGCGCAGGGGGCAACCGTCGGATGCCGGGTTCAACCGGGCGTGATGGATGCGCCCAATCGTCGCCTGTCAGTGGCGCCACTTTCACCGGTTGCTCACCCTGACGTGGCCGGCGTGGTCGCGGGCCAGGGCTGGGGGACGCATGTGACTCAGGCCACATCGTGGGGTTGTCACATCTTGGGGGTGGTGGGGGTCAACGGGGAAACAGCTGATCCCCTGGGAGGAAAGTTATGAGTGCAAAGGTGGAGACCTTTCGGCGTGCGTTCGGTGGCGGGGTTGTTGAGCCGGGGACGGCGGAGTACGAGGGGGCTAGCCGGGCGGTGTTGGCGTTGGGGGCGCCGGCGTACGTGCTCCGCCCCGGCAGTACCGAGGACGTCCAGGCGGCGGTTCGGTTCGCCGTCGAGGCTGGGCTCGAGCTTTCGGTGCGAGGTGGTGGGCATAGCTTTCCGGGCTTCGGCACCAACGACGGGGGCGTGGTGATCGACCTCAGCCAACTCGCGAACGTCGAGGTGATCGACAAGGACCGTCACCTGGTTCGTATCGGCGGCGGCGCTGTCTGGGGCCAGGTCGCGGCGGCGTTGGCCCCGCACGGGCTGGCCATCTCGTCGGGCGACAACAAGGCCGTCGGCGTCGGCGGGTTGACGCTCACCGGCGGCATCGGCTGGAAGGTCCGCAAATACGGCCTGGCCCTGGACAACCTCGCCGCCGCGGAACTGGTCACCGCCACCGGCGACGTCGTACGGGCCAGCGCCGAGGAGAACCCCGAACTGTTCTGGGCACTTCGCGGCGGCGGAGGCAACTTCGGCATCGTGACCGCCTTCGAGTTCGTGGCCCATCCGGCCACCGACGTCTTCCATGGCCGGATCACCTTCCCGGCGGCGGAGGCGAGCGCCGTACTGCAGGGCTGGGCCGAGTACCTCCGCACGGCCACCGCGGACCTCACGTCGATCGTGGCGCTGGCCAACCCGTTCGCCGGTGGGCACGAGGCCCCGGTGGAGATCCACGTGGTGTTCGATGGCGACGACACCGAAAGCGCTGCTGAGGCGATCGACCCGATTCGGCGGCTCGGTACGGTGCTCGACGACAACGTCACGCTCAAGCCGTACGCCGACACGCTCGAGGAGGGCGTGGTCCCGCCGCCCGGCATCCAGATCGTGACGCGAAGCGCCTTCGTACACCGGGAATCCGTGTCCGCGGCCCTGGCCACCCTCGCCGAGGTAGGCACCTCCGAACGGTCACCCGCGATCGCCATTCGCAGCGTCGGTGGCGCCGTGTCGCGAGTGGCCGAGGACGCGACGGCGTACGCGCATCGCCAAGCGGAGTTGATGATCGTGACCGCGACGGTGGGCCCGAAGCCGGTGATCGAGGCCACCCGGCCAGGCCTGGACGCGATCTGGGGGCGGCTCGCGCCGAACACCAAGGGCGTCTACGCGAACTTCACCGCCTCGGCGACCGATGACGAGGTGGCCGCGATCTACCCGACCGCGACGTACGAGCGGCTGGCGACGGTCAAGCGCCAGTACGACCCGAACAACCTCTTCGCCGGCAACCACAACATCCGCCCGGCGTAACCCCTTCGGTTGCGTTCATTCGTCGGATTCCGCCCTCAGCTCAGCTGACCTCCACCCGCGAGCCGGCGGGTGGAGGGCGGAGGCCGACGAAGAACGCTGAGTGCGGGACGAGCGCGGCCTCGGCAGGACCAGCGGGGTGCCGGTGAGGGGATCCGGGATGACCGCGCAGGGCAGGCCGAAGACGTCCTCGACCAGGTCCGCCGTCACCACCTCGGACGGTGGGCCTTCGGCGACCACTTGGCCGTGTTTCAACGCGATCAGGTGGTCGGCGTACCGGCTGGCCAGGTTCAAGTCGTGCAGCACCAGCACCACCGTCTTGCCCCGGTCCACGTTCAGATCGCGAACCAGGTCGAGCACCTCCAACTGGTGGGCCAGATCGAGGAAGGTGGTCGGTTCGTCCAGCAGCATGATCTCGGCGTCCTGGGCGAGGGCGAGGGCGATCCACACCCGCTGGCGCTGACCACCGGACAGCTCGTCCAGCGAGCGATCGGCCAGCTCCAGGGTGTCCGTGGCCCGCATCGCTTCCAGCACGGCCAGTTCGTCCTGTTTCGACCACTGACGGAACCACCGTTGATGCGGATGCCGCCCCCGGCCGACCAGGTCCGCCACGGTGATGCCGTCCGGCGCGATCGGCTGCTGCGGCAGCATGCCGAGCCGGGTCGCGAAAGCGCCCGCGGCCAGGCGAGTCACGTCTACGTCGTCCAGCAGAACCACCCCGGTACGAGGCGCGAGCAGCCGGGCCAATCCGCGAAGCAGGGTGGACTTGCCGCAGGCGTTGGCCCCGACGATCACGGTGACCCGTCCGGCCGGGATGTGGACCGATAGATCCGCGACCACCGGTTCGGCGTCGTACGCCAGAGTGAGGTGCTGCGCTTGCAGGGACATGGATCAGCCTCCCCGCCCGACGCGATTCGCGCGGGCCATCAGGATGAGCAGGTACGGCGCGCCGAGAAAGGCCGTCACGATGCCTACCGGCAAGGTGGTCGGCGCGAAGATCTGGCGCGCCACCAGATCCGAAACCACCACTAGTAAGGCCCCGATCGCGCCCGAGGTGAGCAGGCCGATCACGCGTTCCGCCAGTAGCCGCCGGGTGATCTGCGGCGCGACGAGGGCGACGAACCCGATCGGCCCGGCCGCCGCCGTGGCGAGCGCGGCGAGAGCCACCCCGGCGAGGATCAGCAGGCCGCGGGCCAGTTCGACCCGGCCTGCCAACGTACGAGCGAGGTCGTCACCCAGTTCGAGCAGCCTCAGCTGGCGGGACAATCCGACGGCCAACGGGACCACAACGAGCAAGGTGCCACCCATTAGCGCCGCGTGCGCCCAGGTCCGGCCGGACAGACTGCCCGCCAGCCACAACGAGGCACTCTTGGCCGTGTAGATATCGGCCAGCGTGAGCAGGTACGACGTTGCCGCGCCGGCCATGGCGGTGATACCGATGCCCACCAGAACCAGGCGATATCCGGCCACGCCGCGACGATAGGCCAGCAGATAGATAATCGTTGCCGTCGACAACGAACCGAGCAACGCGCCGACGGGGATCCAGCCCGCGCCACTGCCGAGCACGGTGATCATCACGACGGCGGCGAGCGCGGCACCGGCGTTGATGCCGATCAGATCCGGGCTCACCAGCGGATTACGCGCCAGCCGCTGGAAGATCGCACCCGAGATCGCGAACGCCGCACCGACGCCCATCCCGACCAGGACGCGCGGCAGCCGGCTGTTCACCACCACGTCGGTCATGATCAGGGAGCCGTTACCCGCAAGGGTGTTGAGCACATCCGCCAGCGGAATTTCGTAGTCGCCAAGCGTCAGCGACACCGCCGCCACAGCGAAGGTCAGCACCCACGCGATCGAACCGGTGACCAGGCTGACCAGATCCACCCGCGCCGAGACCGGCCCGGAACGCAGTACGACCAGGCGGTTCACAGTTCGGCCAGCTTCCGGCGGCGGACCAGCGCGATGAACAGCGGCGCGCCGACCAGCGCGGTCACGATGCCCACCTGGAGTTCACCGGGCCGGACCACCAGACGGCCGATGACGTCGGCGAGCAGCAGTACGGTCGGCGCGAGCACCATCGACCATGGCAGGATCCAGCGGTAGTCCGAGCCGACGATCGCCCGCGCCATGTGCGGAACCGTCAACCCCACAAAGGCGATCGGCCCGGCGATGGCGGTCGCCGTACCGGCCAGCGCCATCACCGCGAGGGCGGCGATGAGGCGAACCAGGTTGACCTTGGTACCGAGGGTGCTGGCGAGTTCGTCACCGAGCGCGATCTGGTTCAGCGAACTGGCCAGGCCAAGCGCCAGAACGGATCCGGCCAGGATGAAGATCCACGCCTGGCTGATGGTCGGTACGTCGGCACGCCCGAGCGAACCGACCACCCAGAAGCGGAACTCGTTCAACGTGGAGATGTCGAGCAAGGTGATCGCGGACGTGACCGAGCCGAGGAATGCCGAAATGGCCGCGCCCGCGAGCGCCAGCTTCACCGGGGTGGCGCCGCCGCGGCCGGCCGAGCCGACCAGGTAGACCACAACGGTTGCCACCAGAGCACCAGCCATCGCGAACCAGACGTAACCGCTGAGGCTGTGGATGCCGAGCAGGCCGATCGCCACCACGACCGCGAGGGCGGCACCGGCGTTCACCCCGAGGATGCCCGGCCCGGCGAGCGGGTTCCGGGTCACGCCCTGGATCACCGCACCCGCGAGACCGAGGCCGGCGCCCGCGAGCAGGCCTGCCATCGTGCGGGGAAACCGCAGGTACCGGATCACGCGGTCGGTATCGGAACCGGTGAAGCCGCGCGCGGCGGCGTACACCTCGTCGGGTCCGAGGAAGCGGTCACCGACCATCACCGAGACCACGACCACACCGGCCAGCACGGCCAGGGCGATCAGCAGACCCGCCGCACGCTGAGCCTGGAACCTCACTTGACCAGGTCGGGATGGATGATGCCGGCGATCAGCTCGGTGGTGTGCGCACCCCGCACACCGGCCGAGTGATGCGCGAACAGGAACGGCTTGATCCGCTTGTTCCGGACCGCCTTCAGATTCGCCAGCGCCGGGTTGTTCATCAACGCGGCCACCTCCGCGGCGGCGTCGGCCTCGGTCATCGTGGCGTCGCAGCAGTCACTCACCAGCACGTAGTCCGGATTGCGCTTGATGAACTCCTCCATGCTGATCTTCACGTTCCGCCGGGAGGTGAGATCGGCGAAGGCGTTCACACCGCCGGCCTCGCGAATCAGCACGGTGCCGAAGTCCGGACCGCCCGAGACGGTCATGCCGCCTTCGAGGTTGGCCCGCAGGATGGCGACCGTCGGCCGGTCGGCCCCGGCCACTTTCTGGCGCACGGCCGCGATCCGGGTCTTCTGGTCGGCGACTACCGCTTCGGCCCGTTCGGACACCCCGAAGATCCGGCCGAGGTCGCGCAGATCGGCGTACACGTTGTCCATCGAGACGGTCTTCGGGTCGATCGCCTCGTCCCCGAGACCGTCCGCCGTCGGGCAGAGCGGGCTGAAGATCCACGTCCGCACGCCGAGTTCGGCCAGGCCCTTGCGTGCGCCGAAGCTCGCGTCACTGCCGTTGCTGCTGAACACGTCGTTGAACCCGGACAGCACGAAGTCCGGATTCTGGCTGAGCAGCTCCTCGCGACTGGGCAGGTTCTTGTAGTACTTCCGGGACTTCTGGGCCTCCGCGTACTCGGGCAGCACCACCGCGTCCAGGTACGCCGTACCGACGAGGCGGTCCGAGATCCCCAGCGCATGGGCCATCTCGATCGCCGGCTGGTACGCCGCGAAGACGCGCTTGGGTGGGCCATCGACGGTGACGTCCAGGCCGCAGTTCCGCACGGTGATGGCGGCGGCCCCGGTTTCGTCACCCGCCTGGGCGGCACCACCGCAGCCGGCGACCAGGCTGCTGCCAACGGTCAGCGCGGTCAGAATCAGGACAGGTTTCAGCAACGCACCAACGGCCATAGGACCGCTCCTCCAGCACCTCGTGGACGGGTCTGACGCGTCGTAGCCGGTCTCCTGGCTGACGGGATACCTCGTGCGCCGACGGGCCTTCCCAGTTGCTCACGCAACCAGTGACCCCTGCTGGGCAGGGTGGCCGATGCACTTCCCGATCACAGTGGCGAGGGCCGCGCCGGTATCTCACCGGCTTCCCGAGCACCACGACGGCGCCACGGTAGCCCATGCCGACATTGATAGACTAAATGTCTACGATTAGACTTATCGTATGAGTGAGCCGACGTACGTCGATCCGCGGTCCGGGCGCGACTACCCGCTGGAGGTTTCCCGCTGGCGCGGGGACGATGGCGCACCGCTGACCGTGTCGGCGCTGCCGGGCATCGGCCCCGACGAGATCGACCCGGGCGTTCGCTCGTTGTGGCGGTATCGTGCCGCTCTGCCCGGCGACATCCGCGAACCGGTCACCCTCGGCGAGGGATGTACGCCGCTGGTGGATCAGCGCTGGGGCGACGCCGACGTGCTGTTCAAGCTCGAGTGGTTCAGCCCGACGGGCAGCTTCAAGGACCGCGGTACCAGCGTGATGATGTCGTACCTCGCGGGCCAGGGCATCGACCGCGTGATCGAGGACAGCTCCGGCAACGGTGGTTCCTCGGTCTCGGCGTACAGCGCTCGCGCCGGCATCCAGGCCCGCATCCTCGCGCCCGAGGGCACCTCCCCGGCGAAGGTGCTGCAGAGTCGCGCGTACGGCGCCGAGGTCGAACTCGTCCCGGGCGACCGCGAGGCCACCTCGGCCCGCGCGCTGGCGGAATCAGCCGAGACGTACTACGCGAGCCACAACTGGCATCCGTTCTTCCTGCAAGGGACCAAAACCCTGGCCTACGAACTCTGGGAGGACCTCGGCTTCCGCGCGCCCGATGCCGTCGTCACCGTGGCCGGGGCGGGCAGCATCGTGCTCGGGTGCGACCTGGGCTTCTCCGAACTCCTCGCGGCCGGGCACATCCCCCGGCTGCCAAGGTTGCTCGTCGCCCAGCCGGAGGCGTGTGCGCCCATCGTCGGCGCGTTCCACGATCAGCCGGTGGAGTTCACGCCGACGATCGCGGAGGGTACGGCGATCCAGCGGCCGATCCGGTTGCCCGAGGTGGTCGCGGCCATCCGGCGATCCGGCGGGGACCTCGCGGCCATTCCGGAGGCCGGCATCGCCGGAGCGGTACGGCGCCTGGCCTCGGTCGGGCTCTACGCCGAACCGACCAGCGCGACGGCCGCCGCGGCGATCGAGGTGTTCCGCGCCCGCGGGCAGATCCGCCCGGGCGAAACGACCGTGGTGATCCTGACCGGGTCGGGGCTGAAGGCAACCACCCGGATGGCCGAGGTCTTCGATGCCTGAGCTGACTCGATTGACTGAGGACGAACTACTGCTGCGCGAGGCCGAGACCATCGTTGTTGCGCTGGGCAAGATGTTTCCCGGCGTCTGCGAGGTGGTGCTGCACGATCTGCGCCGGCCCGACAACGCGATCCGCGTGATCGAGAACAACCTGTCCGGACGGGCCGTCGGCGCGCCCGCGACCGAGCTCGGGCTGGCCCGGGTCGAGGACCCGGACTACCCCAGCGTGATCCAGAACTACCCGAACAGGTTTCCCGACGGGCGCCCGGCCAAGAGCACCTCGATCGGCCTGAAGAACAGCGCCGGCGTGTACGTCGCCGCGATCTGCCTCAACCTCGACGTATCCCTGTTCTCCACGGTCGCGCGGGCCCTCGGCAACCTGGTCCAGACCGATTCGCCCGAGCAGCCGCTGACCGAGAACCTGCGGGCGCGAACCACCGGCGAACTGCGTTCCGTCGTTGAGGAATTCGCCGCCGCGCGAGGTCGAATGCCCCGCGATCTGGAAGTTGCCGACCGCAAGGAACTGCTTCGATCCCTGAAGGAGCAGGGCTTTCTCGAGGTGAAACACTCGGTTCCGGCGCTGACCGAGATCCTCGGCATCTCCCGCGCCACCGTCTACAACTACGTGAGGTGACCATGTCCTCCGCAACCACCCGCACGCCGTACCTGCGGCTGGACTCCGACCGCGTCGTCCGCAACATCCAGCGCCTTCGCGATCAGCTCGCGCCACTCGGCGTACCGCTGCGGCCGCATCTGAAGACGGCGAAGTCGGTCGAGGTCGCACGCCTGCTGTTCGACGGTGGCACCGGGCCGATCACGGTATCCACGCTCGCCGAGGCGGAGGGCTTCGCGGCCGCGGGGTGCACCGAAATCCTTTATGCGGTGGGGATTACGCCCGCGAAGCTACCGGATGTGGTCGCGTTGCGCCGAAGCGGGGTTGACCTCGTCGTACTGCTGGACAGCGTGATTCAGGCTGAGGCCGTCGCCGCCGTATCGAACGAGTCGGGCGTGCGTATCCCGGCGCTGATCGAGATCAACTGCGACGACCATCGAGGCGGGGTCGAACCGGATTCGCCTGAGCTGATCGCGATTGCCCGCGCGTTGAGCGACGGCGGCGAGGTCCGCGGGGTAATGACTCATGCCGGGGAGTCGTACTTCTGCTACACCGAGGCCGAACTGGTCAAAGCGGCGGAGAACGAGCGCTCGGTCGCGGTGCGCGCGGCGGAATCCCTTCGTGACAAGGGCTTCGAGGCTCCGGTGGTGAGCGTCGGATCGACCCCGACAGCGCACTTCGCGCGGGACTTGACCGGCGTCACGGAAATCCGCGCCGGCAACTTCGTCTTCTTCGACCTGGTAATGGCCGGTATCGGCGTCTGCACCGTCGACGACCTCGCGCTCAGCGTGGTCACCACCGTGATCGGGCATCGGCCGGATCAGGGCTGGATCCTCACCGACGCGGGCTGGATGGCGACGTCCCGTGACCGCGGTACCGCGCGACAGGCGGTGGACCAGGGCTACGGGCTGGTCTGTGCCGAAGGCGGCGAGGTCATTGCGGATCTGCTGATGACGGACGCCAGCCAGGAGCACGGGATTCTCAGCCTGCGCGAAGGCAGCTCACGGGAACTGCCCGAGCTGCCGGTCGGTACCCGGCTGCGCATCCTGCCGAATCACGCGTGCGCGACCGCCGCCCAGCACGCGTCGTACCAGCTCGCGACCGGCGAGACCTGGCCGCGCATCACCGGTTGGTAGGTCAGTTCGTGTAGAGGCCGGCCATGGCGAGGGCGAACGCGGTCATGTCGTTCTTGTCGGCCTGGCCCGCGGGCAGCCGGGTCATCGTGACGATCCGGTCGTCGCCGACGCGCATCTTCACGGTCAGCGTCTTGAGGTCGATCAGGGCTTCGTCGCCGAGCGGGATCGACTCGGCGGTCGGCGACTTGCGCGCGGTGTCCATCACCCGGGCCGCCTCGGGCACCAGGGCCTCGGACGTCCAGAGCACCGTCGACGCCGTACCCCAGCCGCAGATCAGGTCGCCCGTCGGAGTCTCACCATCCCGGCGGAACGACGCGGGCGCGCCGAGTACCGCCGCTGCCTCGGAGGAACCACGCTCGCATTCCGTCCGGGCCACGAGGGGTTCTGGCTCGGGTAGGCCGGGCAGGTTCTGGAGGGTCGCGGCGGCGAGGGCGGCGTACTTCTCGATCTTCGCGGCGGGACCGCTCACCTTCACGAGCCGGTTCTCGTCGAGCACCACCACGAACCGGCTGGTACCGAATCCCCCGTCGCCCGCGATCACGTCCTTGGCCACCTCGGCCGAGCCGCGTGTCGCGTTGTACGTCGCCCGGGACGCCGCGAGATCCGTCAGCTTGGCCGGTCGCACCGAGACGCCGATGCGCAGGTTGCCGCCGGGAGTACCCGTACCGAGTTGAAGCTCGCACACGTCGTACGTCGGCAGGCCCAGCTCGGCCGGGAGTGGCTTCGTCTGGATCGCCACCGACGAGACGTCCAAGGTCCGCTGCACCAGCGTCTGGTCGATCCGCACGCACAACGTGTCGGCCACCTTCGCCGTCGGCGCGCTCGGCGTCTCACTCGGCGTGCCGCTCGGGCTTTCGCTCGGTGTCACGGCTGCGGACGGCGACGGCGTAGGCGTGGGACCCGCCTCGTTCCCCGAGCCGCACCCGGCCAACGGGACAACGAGAACCAACGCGGCGACAGCGACACGAATACGCATGACCACCGACTGTAGGCCATCCACCCTCCTCAAACCCCGGTTCAGGCGCGGCCAGTGCTGTACGCCGGATAGGTGTGCGGCTGGTCCCGCGCGAAGGACACGCCATATCCGGATTCCGTCGCGGTCATGCCGTCGGCCAAGGGAATCTCGAGCCGGCTCCTGCCCGGCCGTCGAGACTCGGTGATACCGCCGGTGACCGCGGCCCGAACGATCTGCTCCAGGTAGTCGACGGAATCGTCATCCCGGTGCAGCGTGACCGAATGCCGACCCACATCCACGTACAGCAGGTGTGTGCCGGGGCCGTTGTCGCACCACTCGACCGAGATCCCAGCGCCTGCCGCATCGCTAAGCGCGACCTCCCAGATATCCGGCCGCTGGACGACCACCGCCTCGCCGTACGACGCCTCCACATTCCGTGCGAGCGTCTCCAGCCTCGTGGTGATCAGGTCTTCAGTCACGTCGCCCATCTGCCAACCCGTCTGTCGAGGCGGTCACGGTTCGTTGCGGAGGGTGCGTTCGCGGACGGCGTGTTCGTCGGTGCGGGCGTCGTAGTGCCAGAAGTCGCGGAGCCAGGCGGCGGTGAGAACGACGCCGGCGACGCAGAGAATGCCGCCGCTGACGATCGAGGTACGGACCGTGGTGAGGTCGGCGACCAGACCTGAGCGGGCCTGACCACCTAGCGGGCCGAGGGAGTACGAGAGCATCTCGATACCCGCGAGCCGGCCGCGCATCTCGTCGGGGATCGTCTGGTTCCAGATCACGGCACGGAACAGCCCGGAGATCATGTCGGCACCACCCGCCACCGCGAAGAAGGCGATCGCGATCCAGATGTTCGGCGCCAGCCCGGCCAGGCCGACCGAACCACCCCACACGATCGTCGCGATCACCACCGCGCGGCCGTGATGGTGGACTCGCGCCGCCCAGCCACTGGTGAGCGTCGCGAGCAGGGCCCCGATCGACTCGGCGCTGTAGAGCAGGCCGAGCAGCTTCGGTTCCTGCAGTACCTCGGTGGCGAACGCGGGGAACAGCACGATCGGCATCGCCAGGAACATGCCGACCATGTCGATCGCGTAGGTACCGAGCAGGTCCCGCCGCCGGAAGGCGTAGCGAATGCCCTCGCCGATGGCGGACAGGCTGGGTGGACTGCTGTGCTCGTTCGACGGATACGGCTTCAGCGCGACGTACATCAAGGTGGCGATGGTCAGACCGCCGAGGTCGACGGCGAAGGCCCAGGTGACGCCGACCGTGCTCACCAGCAGACCACCGAGCGCCGGACCGGCCAGCTGGGCGACCTGGAAGGTGAGCGAGTTCAGCGTGACGGCGGCGTGCATCTGGTCGTGCCGGACCACCCGCGGGAAGAGCGCGTCCCGGCTGGGCCGTTGCAGCGATGACGCGACGGCCGTCAGCGCGGCGCAGGCGTAGATCAGCCAGACCTGCGGATCGTCCAGCAGGGTGTTGCCGAGCAGGATGGCGGTGATCAGGCCCTGGGCCACGCCGGTCGCGATCAGCATCTTCCGGCGATCGAGGTGATCCGCCAGCGCGCCGCCGTACAGGCCGAAAACGACCAGCGGAACGATCATCACCAGGCCCATCACGCCGACCGCGAAGTTCGAGCCGGTGAGCTGGTAGAGCTGGTACGGCAACGCGACGTACGCCGTCATCTGGCCGAGATAGAAGATCGTGCCGGACGTGACCAGGATGCGGAAGTCGCGGGAACCGCGCCACGGACTCAGGTCGACGCGCAAGCGGCCGAGCCGCTCCCGCCAGGTGGTTGCCACCGGCACATGATTTCACCGCCGCGACAGCGAAGGTACTCGTTTTCCGTCGGCTGGAACCGGTCCGGTGAACCCGTCGTCTGTTGAAGTGGGCCCGAAATCTGAACGACTTCCCCGATCTACGGAGACCAAACGCATGACTTCGAGCACGAGGATCCGCACCCGCGTCGTCGCGGCCGTGACCGCCGGTGCCGCCACCGTGACGGCCGCCGCCGCCCTGCTGACCCCCGTCACGGCCTCGGCCGGTACCACCTCGGCCACGGCCGCCACGTCGGCCTCGGGCAGCGCGAGCACCACCGCCGTCTCGTACCTGTTGAAGCCGGGCCAGCGGCTGTTGCCGGGCCAGCTCCTCCGTTCGCCCGACCGCGCGTACATCTTCGCCATGCAGAAGGACGGCAACGCGGTCGTCTACAAGGGCCGGACCGCGCTGTGGAGCACCGGTACCGCCGGTAAGCCGGGCGCCTTCCTGGCCATGCAGACCGACGGCAACGTGGTGATCTACCACAACAAGAAGGCGGTTTGGGCGACGAACACCAGCCCGAGCAAGGTCTTCGGCCTGGCCATGCAGAACAACGGCAACCTGGTGCTGTACAACGCCGCGAAGAAGCCGATCTGGACCCGCTACATGGTGCTGACGTTCCTGCGCCCGGGCCAGTTGCTGCGGCCGGGTATCGCGCTGTTCTCGCAGAACCGCCGCTTCAAGTTCATCATGCAGACCGACGGCAACCTGGTGCTCTACAAGGCCGGTACGCAGCGCCTGTGGAACTACCGCACCAACCGCAAGGGCTCCTTCGCCGCCATGCAGCACGACGGCAACTTCGTCATCTACTACGGCAAGCAGGCGCTCTGGTCGACCCGCACCAACCGGCCCGGTTCGCTGCTGGCGATGCAGAACGACGGCAACGTGGTGATCTACAAGGACAAGACCCCGCTCTGGCACACCGCGACCGCCGGTCGCTGAGCCACGGCGTCAAACCCGCAGTAACGGCAGAAGCCCGCTGAGGTCCGTCCGCTCGCCACTGGCTCGCACGCGGCCGGCCCCGCGGGCTTCTTGCCATTGCACCCGGCCCAGGGCCAGGTCGATCCACATCTCGGCGGGCATCTCCACCACCGCGCCAGGCGTACCGCGAGTGTGCCGGGGGCCCTCGATGCACTGTACGGCGCCGTACGGCGGTACGCGGACCTCGACCGCATGGCCGGGCGCCTTCGCCACCAGCAGTTTCAGCAGGTGCTTGGTCAGCAGCTTCAGGTCGGGCCGCTCCGCCTCGCCTGCCTGGTAACGCCGCAGAGCCGCTGCCAGCTCCGGTTCGAATCCGTCTTCCGTCACGACACGTCAGCGTACGGGTGCAACCAAACCGGCCGCGCGGGCGTCAGCTCCAAAGGGACCGGGCCGCCGTTTAGGCGTGTCGCCGGGGTCTGATCGATAATCAAGGCGGGACTGGAACGGAAGCGAGGCCCTGATGCTCACGCCGCGGCACGAGGCACTGCTGGCGACCCTGCTGGGGATGACCGTCGGGGTGGCAGCCTTCGGGATTTACGTAGGAGTTCGCGACGAACCATTGACCGGTGCCCGTCCGCAGATCGTCGCCACCACGCCAGTGCAGAAGCCGTCGCCCGACCCGGCCGCCGGCGCCCTCGATGGCACCGCTCTCACCTTTGTCAGCAAAACCTTCGGCCCTGGTGGTCAGGCCTTGGTCCCGTCCGACTGGCCGCAGGACGAGCGGGCCAACGACGAGACCCGGTTCGAGCATCCGTCCAGTGTGTGGATGATCCGGTTCGTGAACTCGCCCAGCCGGCGCGATACCGACCGCCAGGTCAGCGACCGGGCCAAGAAGGTGCGCAATCAGACCGACCTGCGCATCGTCTCCGAGGACGACACCACGCTCGTTTACACCTACACCCGCAACGCCGGCAAAGAGCCGCGGATGGTGCTGTCGCGCTGGATCCCGGCCATCGACGGCGAAGGCACGCTCGCTGAGATCACCGTCGCGGGCCGCCCGGAGGACGCCGCGGGCATGGCGATCGTGCTCGCCAAGGCCACGGAGTCCTACCAGCCGGTCAACGGCTCCGCCTCCGGCCAGCCCGGCTAGACCTTCAGCGCTTCGAACAGCACTTCAGGCTGCTGTCAGCACTTCAGGTCTTGGGTGGGGGCGGTGCCTTCGAGGAAGTACTTCTCGACCGCCTCGTCCACGCAGCGATTACCTTCCTTGTAACCGGTGTGGCCGTCCCCGTCACGGGTGATCAGCACACCGCTTTCCAGCTGTCCGGCCAGCGCCACGCTCCACTCGTACGGCGTGGCCGGGTCGCGGGTGGTGCCGACCACGACGATCGGCTTCGCGCCGGCGGCCTTGATCGGGTGCTGAGTGTTCACGGGCTTGACCGGCCAGTGCGCGCACGGCAGCGATCCCCACAGCAGGTAGGGCCCGAATCGTGGTGACGCCGCGGTGAACGCCGCCGCCTGACTCTTGGCCTGGGCGACCGAGGTGATGTCCGGGTGGTCGATGCAGTTCACGGCGTAGATGACCTCGCCGGAGTTGTCCGCATAACCCTGCGGGCTACGGCTGGTGTACTCGTCGGCCAAGGCCAGCAGGCGGCTGCCGTCGCCCTTGAGCCCATCCACGACGGCCTTCTCGAGCCGCGGCCAGTAATCCTTCACATAAAGCGGGAAGATCACGCCGAGCACCGCCAGGCCTTGGCCGACCTCGCGGGTCCCGTCGCCGGTGAGCGGCTTGCTGTCGCTGTCGGCGAGCACCTTGTCCACGGCGGCCAGTACGGCTTCCTTGCTGTTGCCGAGCTCGCACGACCGCTGCGCGCACTCGGCCGCGAAGGCCTCCAGCGCGGTGTCGAAGCCCTTGGCCTGGGCCATGTTGATCTGGTCGGTCGGTCGGGCCGGATCAACCGCGCCGTCCAGCACCAGCCGGCCGACGTTCTTGGGAAAGAGCTCGGCGTACGTCGCGCCGAGGTAGGTGCCGTACGACTTGCCGAGGTAGTAGAGCTCAGTGTCGCCGACGATGCCACGCAGTACGTCGATGTCGCGGGCCGCGTCCTTGGTCGAAACGTGCGGCAGCAGCTTTCCCGACTTGGCCTGACAGTTGTCCGCGAGCTGCTTTGCCACCTTGTCGAGGGCGTTGATCTCGGCCTCGTCGTCGGGACTGCCGTCGGTGGCGACAAACGCGTCCATCTGCGCGGTGTCGAGACAAAGCACCGGCGTGGATTCGCCGACGCCACGCGGGTCCCAGCCGATGACGTCGAACTTACGAACCAGGGATTCGCCGAGCACGAAGCTGGCGGCCGACGCGTACTCCACGCCGGAGCCGCCCGGGCCACCCGGGTTGAGGAAGAGCGTGCCGATCCGGTTGTTTCGGTCGCGCGCCGCGATCCGGCGGGCCTTCAGCTCGATCGTTTCGCCGTTGGGCTTGTCGTAGTCCAGTGGCACCTCGACCATCGCGCACTGGCCGGGGCCACCGCGACCGCTGTTCGGATCGCAACTGCCCCACTCGAGGGTCTGCTGGTAGAACCGCTCCAGGCCGGCAGGGATCGGTCCGGCCGGTCCCTTGCTCGGTGGCGGCACACTCGGCCCCGAACCACCGTCCGCGTCCTGGGCCCGGGTGGCGACGGTACAGCCGCCCGTGATCACCGCCAGAGCCGTCAGCGCCGCCACGAACCCAACCCTGCGCGTTTTCACTCCGCGTTCTCTCCCGTGTTGTGGGCGTCGCCCGCCTGGTCGCGGAACGTCGTACGGCGCCGGCGACGCGGCTTGCGCGCGGGTCGTTCGCCCGTCGCGGCCGTTTCACCCGCCTGGCCATCCTGACCGATGCCCGGGCCATCCGCTGGGACCACCGCGGCCTGCGGCGTACTGGCGTCGGGCTTACGGATCTCAACCGGCGTCGGCTCCGGGCCGCTGGCGGGCTCCGGGTTGTTGCCGGGGGTCACCTTGGCGCTCGGGGAGGTCTCGTACTGCTGGCGCGGGGAACAGACGTCCGCGCGGCTGCAGGCGCAACGACGGCCTGAGGCGGCCAGACGAACCACGACCGTGTCACTCGGCACGTTGTGCCCGACGACGACGCCATCGCCCAGCGGGGTCTCGACGGCCGTTCCGTTCGCAGGGGCCTTGGCGTTGAACTCCTGGTACAACGGGTGCTCGTACTTCAGGCAGCACATCAGCCGTCCGCAGGCCCCGGAGATCTTGAGCGGGTTGAGCGGCAGGTCCTGGTCCTTGGCCATCCGGACGCTGACCGGCTCGAAGTCCTTGAGGAACGTCGCACAGCACAGGTCCCGCCCGCACGGCCCGATGCCACCCTGCAGGCGGGCCTCGTCCCGGGCGCCCACCTGGCGCAGCTCGATCCGGGCGCGCAGGCCGCGGGCGAGGTCCCGCACCAGCTCGCGGAAGTCCACCCGATGCGGCGCGGAGAAGTAAACGATGACGAGCTGGTCGACGTCTTCCCGGCGATCCACGAAGTCGATGCCGACGACCTTCATCGGCAGATCGTGCTGCCGGATCAGCCGCTTCGCGATCGCCCTGGCGTCCACCCGGCGACGGCGGTTCTGCTCGTCTCGATCGAGATCGGCCTGGGTCGCGATCCCCGCGCAGGTCGGCAGTCCACCGATGTCCTCGGGCACCAGCTGTGGCGCCCAGACGCACTCGGCCACCTCGGGCCCGTCGTCGGTCGGGACCAGCACTTTGTCCCCGACCCGCGGCAAATGCGGGCCGGGGTCGAGGTAGTACAGCCGCCCGTATCGCTCGAACGACACCGCCATCACCATGCCCACGCCGCCAGCCTACGTGCTCAGGCGGAGGCGATCAGGGTTATCAGGCGGATTCGGGCCGGATGGTGACCTACGGCCTGGCCGCGAGCAGCGCGGAGAGATAGCCGAGCGACGAGTCGTAGTCGGGGCTGTTCACGGCGAAGATCACGACCAGCAGCACGAAGCCCAGCACCATCGCCGTGATCAGGCCGCCGATGATCATGCCTGCCAGGGCCATGCCCGCGCCCTGCTCCCCGGTCTTGCGGATCCGGCGCATGGCGATGATGCCGAGCACACAACCCACCGGCGCCGCGATCAGCACCAGGAGGCCGCTCAGGCTGAGGATCAGGGATGCCAGCGCCATGCCGTTCGTGCTGGAGGTGTTGGCGCCGTAGCCATAGCCGTACTCCGGCGAGCCCTGCTGGTACGGCCCGTACACGAGCTGAGCCGGATACCCCGCCTGAACGGGCTGAACCGGCTGCGACGGCACGAGCTGGCTCGAGTAGCTGGTGTCCACGGGAAGGTTCGGGTACGACGCACCGCCTGGGCTGGCCCATGGGCTGCCGGTCGAGGCCTCCGGCCGGGGCGTGTCCTGCGGGCGATCCTGCGGCCGCTGACCGGGTACGTCGTCCTGCACGCCGTACCGCGGAAAGCCGGGTTGACCCGGGTAACCCGGTTGACCTGGCTGGCCCGGGTAGCCCGGCTGGCCGGGTTGGTACGGGGGCTGGGTCATCGGCCACTGCCTTTCACGCTGCCCTGCAGGCGGTCGCCCTTGGCGTCGGAGACGAAACAGACCAGATGCAGATTGTCCGGGTTCGCCCAGGCCCGCCGGTCGGGATAAAAGTAGCTGTAAAGGAGGGTCGAGTCCTTGAGCTCGGACCCGACGTACGAGCTGAACTCGGCCGGGCACAACCGCTCGGCCAGGTCCTCCAGCTCCTGATCACCGGGGTATTCGCCGGTCAGCATCGGCGTCGCGAAGATCTCCGAGTTGTGCTGGTCGCGGCACGGGATCAGCTTCAGCTCGCGCGCCTCGTTCCGGCCGGCCTCGTCGAAGCAGTCCCCGACCCGGGCCTCGAAGGCGTCGACCGTGCCGCCCTTGACCACCACACCGGCCTCGTTGCGCTGGACCTCGCCTGCCGTCAGCAGCAGGAACGCCGACGTCGGCAGCACGACCAGCAGCGACACCGCCGAGATCACGGTGGCCGCGATGGCCAGACCCCGGCGCCGGGCCGCCGTACCGCGCATGTGCCGCAGCGTGGCGATCGCCATCGGCAGCGTCACGATCGCGAACACCATCAGCAGGCTGAGCACAAACGACAACGTCGCGACGTTGAGCGTCCAGGCCGGCTGTTGCTTGCGGCCCGCGCGTTCGTTCTCCGGCGAACCAGGGCCCTGGCCGGGCGGCGCGAGGATCACCCAGGGACTGGGATTCGGGTCCGCGGACCCACCACCGACCTCCGCCGGACGCCACGCCATCATCGGGCCGGCGGCCTGCATAGGCCCGGCGGCATCGGTCGGCCCGGCCGGTACGGCGGGTGCGGTGGCTTGCGCGGGCGCGGGCTGCTGCGCCGGCTCCGGCTCAGGTTCCGGCTTCGCGGCGGGTGCGGGCGGTGGCTGATTCGGATCGGGTAGTTCCGACGGGATCAGCGGGGTGTTCGCGGCCACCTCGGTGAGCGACGTACCCGCCGCCGTAGGTGCGCCCGCGCCGCCGGGACCGCCGGTGCCGCCGGGACCGCCCGTGCTGCCGGGACCGTCGGTGGCGGTGGCATCCGGGCGTGGCTGGTCGCCGGAATCGCTCATCGCGACATCACCCCCGTTACCGCCGGGATCCGCGCATGGATCCGGTCAACTGCTGGCCGGGCGTACCGACCATGCACAGCACGTTGCCGTCGGCAACAGCCCGATCCTCTAGTACGACGTAGTACATGTCCAGCTCGGAATCCTCGTAGCGGCGACCGACAAACGGCTCGAACGAACTGGCGCAGGCGCGCGTCGCCGCGTCCGCCTTGTCGTCCGGGCTGAGTCCGGTGAGCCGGGCCTTCGCCCGCGCGTACGCCTCACCGGTATGCGGCCGGGCGCAGTCGGCAATCCGCGCCACCAGCAATGATCCCTGGCTCAGATCCGCGTTGAAACACTGGGCCACCCGCAGGTCCTCCACCGGCACCGCCTGACCCAGTTCCGCCTCCCGTTCGGCGAACACGCCGAAGGCCACCAGCACCGCGAAGACCACCACCCAGCAAGCGCTGAGCCACAGCCCGGCCAAGGCCAGCCGCCGACCCTGCCGGTTGGTCTGCCGCGTCCGGCGCAGGCCGGCCACCGCGAGCGGGATCGACAGCACGATCGCACCCGCGAGGCCCAGCACGAAGCCCGCCACCGAGAACCCGTCCAGCCGCCGGACCGCCGGCGGCTCGGCCGAAACGCCGTCCACCCAGCTCTCCGCCGACGGCAGCACCCGCCGCCCGGGCGCCGTAGTGAAACCGGCGTCCAGGTCGGAGCCCATTTCGGGCGGACGGGGCGGTTGGGTCATCTGAATTCCCTAGGTGGCGGCGCGATCGCGGTACGTGCGGACCCATGACGATGTGTGCCACTGGCCACCCACACATCGGCCCGCCTGCCGGTTGCGTTACACGCTTCGCCGGTTCTTTACGCACGCCGATGCCGCCAACGTGTTCCCGCTTGTCCCTGGGCAACCGGGATCGGCGGTTCCGCTGGACCGTCTCAACGCCTCGGGAACAAAGCGGCTGCGAGAGGTCGCCCCGGCTGGACGCCGGGAGGGATGGCGAACACGGCGCTGCCGGTGTGCTCGACGAAGGCGTTGAGCCGGTCGGCGGCAGCCATCTTCTGCTGCGCCCGGACGAAGTCGGCGGGGTCTCGCAGGTACGCGCAGAACAGCATGCCGGTGTCGTAGCCGTCGTGCCCGGCCCCGGCGTGGTCGTGCAGGGGGTCGTCGTGGCTGTGGCCCGGCCGGTCGGCGTGGTGGCCATCGGCCGGATCCGCCGCGACCTGGAAGGCGTAGTCGTAGTTGTACGAGCGGCGCAGCATCGGGACATCGCGAACCAGGGCCAGATGGGAGTCCGGGGCGATCAGCGGCCGGCCGTCCGGTCCGGTGCTGCTGAAATCGAGTGGGCTGAACTCGTGTCCGCCGCTGAGCGGGGCACCGGTGTCGCGGCGACGGCCGATGGCCAGCTCCTGCTCCCGAGCGGTGGAGGTATCCCACTTGGGCAGGTTCATGCGGATCTTGCAGAAGACCAGGTACGTACCGCCGGCGAACCAGGCAGGCTCATCCCCATGGGCCCAGACCGCGTCGTCGAAGGCCGCCGTGCCTGGGCGCGGGTTGGCAGTGCCGTCCTTCTGGCCGAACAGGTTGCGGGCGGTGGCGGCACCGAAACGGCCGAGAAATCCCTGCTGGCTCCAGCGCAACCGGGCCAGGCCAGGTGCGCGGCCACGCAATGACCGGAAGGCATGGCTGATGGTCTGCGGATCGTCACCGCAGATCTGCACGAAGAGCTGGCCACCACTCCAAGCGGGCTGGAGCCGGTCGGTGGAGAAGGCCGGCAGTTCGCGCAGGCGCTTTGGCCGCAGGTCGTTCCTGCCGATCCGGTCGAACAGTTCCGGCCCCAGACCGAACGTCACTGTGAGCCGGGACGGGGCCAGGCCGTCAGCGATGCCGCTGTCGGCAGGCGCGCCGGCACGATTGACGGGCAGCGGACCGGCCGGAGTGCCCGCCATGAGCGCCGCTGCGACGTCGCTCCAGCGCTTCATGAGGTGCTGGAAGTTCACGGCGACCCGTGCGCCGGCCGGCGCCCCTCCCGCATCGTCGCCGGTTTCGAGGTCGAATGCCGCGAACACGGCGAAGCGCTGGGAAGCGGTGGCAATGCCCGGCTGATGCGTACCGTAAAAGCGTTCCACGGAAGGCGTCTCGGCGCTCTGGACGAGCGGAGGAGCCGCCGCGTCGTTCGCACCGATCGCCAGCGCCACCCCCACTCCGGTGCCGGCGCCGGCCGCGAGTGAGGCAAGTAGCGCGCGCCGCGAGACGGCGGGGCGCATGGGCGGGCAGTCCTGTCGTTCGATGGAATCGTCTGGCATTTGAGGTGTCCTTCAGTGGGCGAGTGGGCCGGCCGTGCGGGTGGCGTAGTCGTTCCAGCTCGGCGGCTGGTCCATCAGTTGCCGCCAGGTAGGCCAGCTCTGACCGGTGTGCTGGCGCAGCAGCTCGCCGGGCAGGGTGAACGGCGGAGCCTTGACTGGCATTTCGAGCGCCTGGGCCACGATGGCGTCGTACAGCGCGGCCGCGCCACCAAGACGGGGAAGCAGCGCGTGAACGCGATCGGCGTACCCGGCCGGCAGGGAGTAGGGGCCGTGCGGGCCGAGGTCGAAGCCGGCGCCTGCCGATACGAGCGCGATCTCCGGTCGCTTGCGCGACGCGATGCCGGGCTGCAGATGCAAGGCGATGGCGTCCCAGACCACCTCAAGGCGCTCCGGTGCCACCCCGAGGCCGCCAAGGAACTCAACGGCGTGATCGGCTCCGTCGATGTCGAAGGTCTGCTCGCCGGCGCGCTGCCCGGACAGGCCGGTGTCATGCAGCACGCAGCCGAAGAACAGCAGCTCGTCGTCGTAGTCGAGGTCGGGGCGCAGCCCGCGCTCCGCACCGATGAAGCGGCCGTACAGGTAACTGCGCATGCTGTGGTTGAAGACGGCCGGTTGCTCGAGGTCGCGAGCATGCCGCAGAGCGGCGACGGCGAGGTCGGTACTTGGGAAAGGCAGGCAGCCGTAGTCCATCGGAGTTCAACTTCCTTCGGGAGGCGAGTGGCGCGGGCCGCCGGTTCGACCGGCGCTGCCATTCGATCTGTCCGCGCGCTCGCGGACCCGGTCGATGGCGCGATCTGTGGGAAACCTGTCGTTGACGCCATCGCGCGCAGACCCGACGGTGGAAAGGTGCACCCACACCGCGTCACCTTCGTGATCTTCGATGGCTTCCAGGCGCTGGACCTCGTCGGACCGTATGAGGTGTTCCAGCGGGCCGGCGGGTACGACTGCACGGTGGTGGCCCCGATGCCCGGGCCTGTGGGCACGGACAGTGGTCTGCCGGTGCACGCTGAGCACGGAATAGCGGCGTTGTCACCGGCCGGCCTGGACACACTGGTGGTCGTCGGCGGTACAGGCGTCCACTCCGCCCGGCACGACGCGCGGCTGATCGACTGGATCGCTGCTGCCGCTCGCGGAGCAGGGCGGATCGCCTCGGTCTGCTCCGGCGCGTTCCTGCTGGCCGAGGCCGGCCTGTTGAACGGCCGCCGCGTCACCACGCACTGGGCGAGGGCCGAGCGGCTCGCGCAGGAGTATCCCGCTGTCACTGTCCGGCCCGACCCGATCTTCCTGCGCGACGGCGACATCTGGTCCTCCGCGGGCGTGACCGCGGGCATGGATCTCGCGCTGGCCCTGGTGGAGCAGGATCAGGGACAGCAGGTGGCACTCGAGGTCGCCCGTCACCTCGTGCTGTTCCTGCGCAGGCCGGGCAATCAGTCCCAGTTCAGCGTCGGGTTGTGGTCGATGCAGCCAACCTCTGACCCGATCCGCCAGGCCGTGACGGCCATCCACGCCGACCCCGGCGCCCGGCACGACATCGCCGGCCTGGCCGCGCATGCCGGACTCAGCCCTCGCCACCTGCAACGCCGCTTCACCGCCGAACTCGGCATCCCGCCCGCCACGTACGTCGAGCGAGTCCGGGTGGAGGCGGCGCAGCGCGCCCTGGCGGACGGCGGCGATCCCATCGACGTCGTCGCCCGGCGTTACGGCTTCGGCACCGCCGAGACCTTGCGGCGCAGCTTTCACCGGCGCCTCGGCGTCGCCCCCTCCGACTACCGCGAGCGTTTCCGATCAGCTATGGGAGAAACCCTGTGACCACTTACGGACTACTGCTTTTCGACGTGGTCGAAGAACTCGACTTCGCCGGCCCTTGGGAGGTCTTCACCACTTCGGCCCAGTTACGCGACGGCGCCGGCTCGGCGCTGCTGCTCGCCGAGAACCCAGGCCCGGTCCGATGCAGCAAGGGCATGCGGGTCCTGCCTGATCACACGTTGGACGACCATCCGCCGCTGGACGTCATTCTGGTGCCAGGCGGCCGTGGCGCCCGCGAGATCGAGCCGAACAATGCCACCGTCACGGACTGGATCGGCAAAACCGCCGAGCAGGCCAGCTGGGTCGTGAGTGTGTGCACCGGAGCGTTCCTGATGCACGCCGCCGGTCCGGCTCGCGGTCGACGGGTGGCCACGCACTGGCAGTACGAGGACGCCCTCGCCGCGCGCGGAGACGTCACCGTGGTCCGCGACGCCCGCTACGTGGTGGACGGCAACCTCGTCAGCTCCCAGGGTGTCTCCGCCGGTATCGACGCCGCGCTGTGGCTCGTCGGGCGTCTGCACGGCCGTGACCACGCGCGAGCCGTACGTCGCGAGATCCAGTACGACCCGGCCCCGCCGTACCTGGCCGACGAACCGATCTAGCGGTCCCGCCTCAGCCCTCGTGCAGCGACAGCGTGAGGGCCTCGACGGCGAGCAGGGGGGCCACGTTGGTATCGATGGCGTCGCGGCAGTGGGTCAGCGCATCGATGCGGCGAATCGTCTGCTCGGGAGTGGTACGGCGGGCGAGCTGGGCGATCTCGCGCTCCAGCTCGGCGTTGATCAGCTCGGCGCCCGCGTTGGTCTGAACCACCAGCACGTCCCGGTACAGCGCCATCAGGTCGACCAGCGAGCGGTCGAGCACGTCGCGCTCCCAGCGTTTGGCCCGGGCCTTCTGCTGGTCCTCGAGTTCCTTCAGGGCGGCGTTCGAGTCGCGGGGCTTGGCGCCCTTCGTGCCGACGCCGAGGGCCTGTTCGAGCTCGGCACGCTCGCGCTGGTCGACCTCGGCCGCGCTGGCCTTGGCCTCTTCCTTCGCTGCGTCGACCAGCTTCGCGGCGGCGTTCAGGCAGGAGCCGATCGTGCGCAGCTCGAACGGCACCTTCAGCACGTTGCTCCGGCGCTGCCGCACCACCTCGTCCCGGGCGAGCGCCTTGGCCCGTCCGATGTGCCCTTGCGCCGCGCGGGCAGCGAAGGTGGCCAGCTCAGGGTCGATCCCGGTGCGCTCGGCGAGCATCTTGGCGACCGCGGCGGTCGGCGGCGTACGCAACACCAGCAGACGGCAGCGCGAGCGGATCGTGGGCACGACGTCCTCCACGGTGGGCGCGCAGAGCACCCAGAGCGTGCGTGGCGACGGCTCCTCGATGCTTTTCAGCAGCGCGTCCGCGGCCTGTTCGGTGAGGCGGTCCGCATCCTCGACGACCATCACCTGCCAACGGCCCTGGGTGGGACTCATCGCGGCCCGGCGGATCAGTTCGCGGATCTCGGCGACGCGGATCGACAGCAGTTCGGTCCGGATCAGCGAGACGTCGGGATGCGCGCCGGACAGCACGGTCCGGCAGTTGGTGCACTCGTTGCAGCCTTGCAGACCACATTGCAGGGCCGCGGCGAAGGCCCGGCCCGCGTTCGACCGGCCGGAACCGGGTGGGCCGGTGATCAGCCAGGCGTGCGTCATACCGGCCACGTCCGCGCCGCTCATGCCCTGCAGCTGGTTGTCCGCGGCGGCGACGGCCCGCTGCAGGATCTTGACCGCGGGCTCCTGGCCGACCAGTTCATCCCAGACGCTCACCATGGCTGCTCCTGCCCCGCCCGCTCCTTGTCCACCGGCTCCTGCTCGCCCCGCACCCGCACGTCCGCCGCGGCCTTCGCCGCGGCTGGGGCGGCGTCGTCGTCCGGCTTGGGTGGCAGCATCGGCGCGACGCGGGCCTGGATCAGCGCGGCGAGAGTCTCCCGATCCGTGCCTGCGTCGAGAACCAGGTAGTGCTGCGGTTCGGCCGCGGCGAGTTCGAGAAAGGCCCGCCGGACCCGCTCGTGAAATTCGGCCGGCTCCGCCTCGATCCGGTCCCGGCGCTGGAACCGCCCGTGGCCGACCGCCGGTGCCAGGTCGAGCAGAATGGTCAGGTTCGGCCGGAGATCGGCGGTGGCCCAGCGGTTGACCCGCTCGACGTCAGCCTGGTCGAGGTCCCGCCCGGAGCCCTGGTAGGCCAGTGCGGAATCGACGTACCGGTCGGTGATGACGACGGCGCCGCGGCGCAGCGCCGGCAGGATCACCGCGTCCACGTGCTCGGCCTTGTCGGCCGCGTAGAGCAGCGCCTCGGCGCGATGCGAGATGTCGCCGGTCGCCGGGTCGAGCACGATCTGGCGCAGCTGCTGACCGAACTCGGTCGCGCCGGGCTCACGGGTCAGCAGCACTTCGTAGCCCTGCTCGGTGAGCCAGCCGGCGAGCGCGGTGGACTGGGTCGACTTGCCCGCGCCCTCGCCGCCCTCGAGCGCGATGAACAGGCCCTGCGTCGGATACATGCCCGGAGTCTTACCGAAACTACGCCGCAGATCACGCAGGAACGGCACGCCGGGCCGGTCGTCCATCTGCCGCCACGCGAGCAGGCCGATCACCACCGCGAGCACGGCCGCGATCAGCATCGTGATGGCCGCGCCGTTGTAGGTGACGGTTTTGCCACCACCGATGGAAAAGCTGTGCCGCCCGATCGCACCGGCGGCGAACGGCGCGATCGCCAGCGTCACCGCCAGCACGGTCCGAACGGCCGACTGCACGAACGCGAAGGTCCGCCCGCGCACCTCGTCCGGCACTTCCAGCCCGAGCAGGGTGTAGCCACAGACCCAGGAGGCACCCGCGCAGAAGCCGAGGCAGATCGCGATCATGGTGGCGATCTCGATCTGCTGGATCAGCGCCAAGCCGGTCAGCCCGATGCCCGCGCCGACCAGTCCGGCCGCGAACAGCCGGCGCCGGGACAGCCCGGAGAACAGCCGGGGCGCGAATCCCATACCAAGCGCGAGACCGCCGAAAACGGCACCGAAGAGCAGGCCGTAGCCGGGATCACCCGCGTGCAGGTCCTCGACGTACGTCCGGCCGAGGCCGATCACGACGGCACCCGCCGCGAAGGCCCCGGAGATACCGACGACCAGGCCGCGCACCACCGGCGTACCGGTGACGAAGGACCAGCCCTCGACCATCGTGCGCCACAGCGTCGGATGTTTCTCCGGCCCGGAGGCGGCCGCCTTGCCGATCTCGGCCACCGACATGATCGCCAGTCCGGAGATGGCGAAGGTGGCCGCGTTCAGATAGACGGCCAGGTCGATCGAGTTCACGCCCAGGCCGCCGGTGGCCCGCTCGACGTTGTTCGCCAGCAGGGTGATCGCGGTGAACAGCGCCGCCGCCGGCAGCGCCGAGCCGTAGGTCGTGATCAGGCTGATCTGGTTCGCGGCCTCGAGCCGATGCCGGGGCACCAGGTTCGGCACGCTGGCGTCCTTGGCGGGACCCCAGATCAGGCTGACGATCTCGATCAGCACGGTGGCGACCAGCAGCCAGGTCAGCGTGTGCACGATCGGGATCGTGACGAACAGCGCCGCCCGCAGCATGTCGCCGACGATCATCGTCCAGCGCCGGTCCAGCCGGTCCGCGATCCAGCCCGCGACCGGTCCCATCACCAGCGCGGGCAGCACCCGCAGGAACAGCACGCCACCGATGGCGAAGTTCGCCAGCTGGTAGTCGTCACCGGCGAACGACTTCGCCATCGCGGTCAGCGCCAGCAGGCCGATCCAGTCGCCCAGACTGGACAGCCCGAAGCCGATCCAGAGCCGCCGGAACGCCCGGATCCGCAGCACCGCGCGCAGGTCATGCGCGGGCGCCGGATCGGTCAGGGGATCGAACGGCTCAGCCACGCTATGCAGCCTAGTGCGACCCCCCGACAGCTTTTGACCCCGACCTTTAGACCGTGCGGAATCGCAGTGCGATCGATGCCGGGGCCGTGTGCAGCTTGTACTGCTCCGACAACGCAGGGCCACACGAGTTCGAGCCGATACCGGCCTGGGCGAGGTCCAGCGTCACGTACGTCGTCGACTCGTGCGGGGTCAGATCCGGGTGGTGCCCGGCCGCGGCCAGGTCCGCCGTGGTCCACCGGCGTACGGTCAACCCGAACAGGTCGGGCTCACCCTGCACCCGCAGGCCGCTCAGCAGGGCCCAGCGGGTGTCGATGCGATGACCGTTCTCCTGGGGCCGTACGTACGGCGTCTGCAGCTCGTCCACGCTCGCCTGGTACCGCCCGACGGCCGCGGCGGCCCTGGTGTCGGCGTACGCCTCGCCCGGGCCGGCGCCGAACCAGTCGACCGTTTCCACCCGCGGCAGTTCGAAGGTGATGCCAAGACGCGGCAGCGTGGCCGGGAACTGCCCGTCGGGTACGACCGACAGCCGCAGCCCGAGCGAGTCGTCCTCCGCCCGGGTCCAACGCCAGGTCGAAGTCAGGCCCCACTGCAGGGCCGGAGGCGCGGTCCGTACGACGACCTGCCAGGCGCCATCGACCACGCCGGCCGATACCACCCGGTGCTGGACCCGGTGTAGCCCGGCCTCTTCCCACGCCGCGGCCACACCGGGGATGCGGTCGTTGTCGGTCGGCGCGCGCCAAACATCCAGCCGGACATCGCGCAGCGCGTCGATCGAGATCCCGGCCGCGGTGACCTTGCCCTCGGCCGGTCCCACCTCAGCGGGCCCACCGATCGCCGTGGGCTCGTCGAGCCGGACCTGGCCCCAGGCGATCGGATGTCCCGCGTCCGCCCAGGTGGTCTCCTTGGCCAGTTCGGCGGTGACGGTCAGCCAGGTCTCCGGCCGGGTCGCGTCCACCTCCGGCAACGGCACAACACAGGTCTCACCCGGCCCGAGCACCGGAACATCGAGGGTGAACGATTCCACGTGCTGGCCCTCGACCTCGGCGACGGCCCGGAAGGTCAGGTTCGACGTGTCCAGCACCTCGTACCTGCTGGTGATGCGAAGGTTATTGCCGTCGGCAACGATGGCCAGCGGCTCGATCACCTTGGTGTACTCGACCATGCCCGGCGAGGGCGTCCGGTCCGGGAACAGCAGGCCGTCGCAGACGAAGTTGCCGTCGTGAATGGTCTCACCGAAGTCTCCGCCGTACGCGTAGAACTCGTTGCCCTTGGCATCGGTGGTACGCAGACCGTGGTCGATCCACTCCCAGATGAAGCCACCCTGACAGCGCGGGTACTTCTCGAACAGCGCGCGATAGTCGAGCAGTTCGCCCGGACCGTTGCCCATGGCATGCGCATACTCGCAGAGAATGAACGGTTTCCCCTTGTACAGCGAGGAATCCGCGCCGATCACCTCGACATCCTCAAGTGAGGTGTACATCTGCGAGTAGACGTCGACGAACTCGGCATCGCCGTCGCGTTCGTAGTGCACCGGCCGCGACGGGTCCCGATCGTGCGCGAAGTCGTACATCGCGCGCATGTTGTCGCCCATGCCACATTCGTTGCCCAGCGACCAGATCACGATGCTCGGGTGGTTCTTGTCCCGCTCGACCATGCGGCGCATGCGATCCACCAGGTCGTCGCGCCAGCGCTCGTCCATCACCGGGTTCGGCAGCTTCGGCGGCTCGGGCTCGTAGTCGAACCCATGGGTCTCCAGGTCGCACTCGTCCACGACGTACAACCCGTACTCGTCGCACAGGTCCAGGAAGTGCGGATGCGGCGGGTAGTGGCTCGTCCGGACGGAGTTGATCCCGGCCCGCTTCATCAGCAGAACGTCGTCCAGCATGTCCTGCTCGGTGAGCGCCCGGCCGCGATCCGGGTGGAACTCGTGCCGGTTGACGCCGTTGAACAACACCCGACGGCCATTGACCTGGAGTACGCCGTCGACGATCGCGACGGTACGGAATCCCACCCGCAGGCGGACCTCACCACCCGGCGCGCGCAGCACCGCGTCGTACAGGCGAGGCACTTCGGCGCTCCAGGGCTCGACGGCCTCGATCGCGACGCGCTCACCGGTGGGGATCTCGAGCCCGAGCTCGGGCAGTACGACCGTGCCGGCGACATCCGCCTCGACCAGGAGCGAGCCGCCACCGGTGAGGTGGTCGAAGTCGGCGTGTACGAAGACGTCCGTGGCCGCCTCCGGCCGCAGGGCGATCAGGTTCACCTCGCGGAAGATCCCGGACAGCCACCACATGTCCTGGTCCTCGAGGTAGCTCCCGGCAGACCACTGATGCACGCGCACCGCGATCGTCGCCTGCTCACCGGCCGTGACGAACCCGGTCAGGTCGAACTCGCTCGGCAGCCGGCTGCCCGAGGACCAGCCGATCAGCTCGCCGTTGACCCACACCGCGAAGCGGGAGTCCACGCCCTCGAACCGCAGCACGATCCGGGCGCCGTCCCAGTCCGCCGGAATCCCGACCGTACGCACGTAGTCGCCGGTCGGATTGTCCGTCGGCACGAACGGCGGTTCCAGCGGGAACGGGTAGTCGATATTCGTGTACGCCGGACTGCCGTGGCCGGCCAGCTGCCAGTGCGACGGCACGGCCAGATCCGACCAGCCGTCGGCGCCGGTGTCGGGATCCCCGAGGTCGTCCGGAGCCTCGGCCAGGCTCGGGGAGAGCCGGAACCGCCAGTCGCCGGTGAGCCGAAGGCGGGCCGCGTCGTCGTGCAGCCAGGCACGGGCGGGCAGGACGGAAGCGCCGGGCGCGAAGCTCTCGACGTACGAGTGGTCTGTCGTCACAGGCATTGACCGTACCGCCGGAAGACCGCAAAGACCACACAAGGTCCAACATTTGTGAACATCGTGCAGGATTTCACACCCTGCTCCCACCTTGGCGACGATCGGACCCGTTGCCGCTGCGAGGCAGCTTGCACCTGCCAGGCAGCGGACGAGCGGCAAAACGGGTCCGATCGTCGCCAAGGTCAGGTAAGGCCGGAGGGTTCGATCGTCGCAAAGGTCAGGCGTGGCCGGGAGGGTTCGACCGAGATCGAATGGTCTAGAGATCGACCCTCGCGACGGCATGATCGGTGTCATGACGATCAACCGAGTACTCGCTCTGCTCGCCCTTCCCGCCATCCTGGCCGGGTCCGCCACCACCGCGGGCGCCGCCACCCTCGCCGTCCCGCCCAACGACACGATGGACACCGCCGCCGAGCTCACCGTCGGCCGGCACGTGCTGGACACCCGGGAGGCGACGCGCGACAACGACGCCGACAGCATCTCCGAGGAGTGCGGCAACATCTTCAGCCCGCCCAAGGGCACCGTCTGGTACAAGGTCACCGCGACGACCGACCGGGTCCTGACCGTCGATTCGGCCGGCTCGAACTACCGCGTCGAGCTGATCGGCGTCCGGAAGAACCCGCCGTTCCACAGCTTCGACTGCAAGACGAAGGGCGCCCGGACCACCCTGAACGTCAAGGCCGGCGAAACCGTCTACCTGCTCAGCATGACCACCGCGCCGGCCGCCGGCACCCTGCGCCTGACCGTCACCGGCTAGTCCCGGCTCAGGCACCTGCGCAGTCGGCGCAGGTGCCGAGCAGGGCGACCTGTTCCGGGTCCAGGCGGAAGCCGAGCTCACGCTGGAGCTTGCGCCGGACCGGGTCCAGCGTGTTGCCCGGGGCATCGAGCACCGTGCCGCACTCGGAACACCGCAGGTGGATGTGCCGCGGCACGAGATCACCCGACAGGTGGTACGTCGTACCGGCGCGGCCGAGGTGCACGTGCGTGACCAGGCCGAACTCGCCGAGGGCTTCGAGGGCGCGGTAGACCGTCGCGCGGTGGATACCCGGGCGGAGGGACTCGGCTCGTTCGCCGATCTGCTCGGCACTCAGGTGTTCGTCGGTCGCCGCGAGCACCTCGACCACGGCCAGCCGGGCCGGGGTGACCCGCTCGCCTCGTTCGCGCAACCGGGCCGCCGTCACGTCGACTGTGTCGCGTAGGTGCGTCTTCGCAGGGGTCGCCATCTGTCCAGTGTCCCGCATTCGCGGGCGTTTGCGCGTCTTGTTCTCCGGGCGTTCGCACCGCCGCAGTCGGGTCATCCGGGCGGAGGAATATAGTCGAGAGCGAACCAGCCTTACTTTCTTCGGAGGATTCGTCGTGACCGACTACACCCTGCCGGATCTTGGCTATGACTACGGCGCACTCGAGCCGCACATTTCCGGCCAGATCATGGAGCTCCACCACTCCAAGCACCACCAGGCATATGTCACCGGCGCGAACACCGCGCTCGAGCAGCTGGCCGAGGCGCGGGAGAAGGACTCCTTCGGCACCGTGAACCAGCTCGGCAAGAACCTCGCGTTCAACCTCGCGGGTCACGTGAACCACACGGTGTTCTGGCAGAACCTCTCCCCGGACGGCGGCGACAAGCCGGACGGCGAGCTGGGTGCGGCGGTGGACGAGTTCTTCGGCTCGTTCGACGCGTTCCGCAAGCACTTCAGCGCCAACGCCCTCGGCATCCAGGGCTCCGGCTGGTCGATCCTGGCCTACGACACGCTGGGCCAGAAGCTGATCATCGAGCAGCTCTACGACCACCAGGGCAACCTCGCCCAGGGCCAGGTGCCGCTGCTGATGCTGGACATGTGGGAGCACGCCTTCTACCTGCAGTACCGCAACGTCAAGGCCGACTACGTCGACGCGTTCTGGAACATCGCCAACTGGGGCGACGTCGCCAAGCGTTTCGAGGCCGCTCGTACCCAGACGGCCGGCCTGATCACGCCTGCCTGACGCACCACCGAACAACCGAAAGGCCCCTCCAGGTGGAGGGGCCTTTCGTATGTCCACGCAGGTCCGAGGTGTGCGGGTCGCAACGTCTTCTTTGCGACGAGTGGACCCGTTTTGCCGCTCGTCCGCTACCTGTCAGGTGCAGGTCGCCTCGCAGCGGCAAACGGGTCCACTCGTCGCAAAGAAGACGGAGGTCGCAGCTCAGGACTTCTTGGCGGCGGTTTTTTTGGTGGTGGTCTTCTTGGCCGCGGTCTTCTTGGTCGTGGTGGCCTTCTTCGCGGCCGTCTTCTTCGTGGTGGCCTTCTTGGCGGTGGTCTTCTTGGCGGTGGTCTTCTTGGCCGGGGCCTTCTTCTTCTTGACCGGCCCGCGCGCCCGTTTCTCGGCGAGCAGTTCGGCGGCCCGCAGCAGCGAGATCGACTCGATCGAGTCGTCCTTGCGCAGGGTCGCGTTGGTCTCGCCATCGGTCACGTACGGCCCGAAGCGGCCTTCCTTCACGACCACTGGCTGACCCGACTCCGGGTCCTCGCCCAGTTCCTTCAACGGCGGTGCCGCCGCGCGCCGGCCACGCTGCTTCGGCTGGGCGTAGATCTTCAGCGCGTCTTCCAGCGTGATGTCGAAGATCTGGTCCTCGGTCTCGAGCGAGCGCGAGTCCGTGCCCTTCTTCAGGTACGGCCCGTAGCGCCCGTTCTGCGCGGTGATCTCGTCACCGGACTCGGGGTCCTTGCCGACCACTCGCGGCAGCGACAGCAGCTTCAGCGCCTCGTCGAGGGTGACCGATTCCAGCGTCATCGACTTCAGCAACGAGCCGGTCCGGGGCTTGGCGCTCTTCGGCGCGTCCTCGGGCAGCACCTCGGTCACGTACGGCCCGAAGCGCCCGGCCTTGGCGACGACCATCAGCCCGGACTCCGGGTCCTTGCCGAGTTCGAGCTCGACACCCGACGGCTGGCTGAGCAGTTCCTTGGCCTTGTCGACGGTCAACTCGTCGGGCGGCAGGTCCTCGGGCACGTTCGCCCGGTTGGCCTCGGCGTCCTCGACGTACGGGCCGTAGCGGCCGACGCGCACGACGATGCCACTGTCCGCGTCGCCGACACCGAAGGTGGACATTTCCCGGGCGTCGATGTCCTCGAGATCGCTGACCATGGACTTCAGGCCCTCGACCCCCTCGGTGCCGAAGTAGAAGCCGGCCAGCACCAGGCCGCGCTCGCGGTTACCCGCGGCGACCTCGTCCAGCACGTCCTCCATCGAGGCCGTGAAGGTGTAGTCGATCAGCCGGGTGAAGTGCTCCTCGAGCAGCCGCACCACTGCGAAGGCCAGCCACGCCGGAACCAGCGCGTTGCCCTTCTTGTAGATGTAGCCGCGGGCCTGAATCGTGCCGATGATCGAGGCGTACGTCGACGGGCGGCCGATCTCGCGCTCTTCCAGCTCGCGGATCAGCGTGGCTTCGGTGAATCGGGCCGGCGGCTTCGTCTCGTGCCCCGAGGCGACAACCTCTTCGGCCGGCAGTACGTCGCCCTCGGCGACATCCGGCAGCCGGGTCTCCTGGTCGTCGGTACCGGCGGAGGGATCGTCCGCGCCCTCGACGTACGCCTTGAGGAAGCCGTGGAAGGTGATCACCCGGCCGGACGAGGTGAAGTCGCAGTTCTCACCGGTCGAGGCGGTCGCGCCGATCTTGATCGAGACGCTGCGGCCTTCGGCGTCCTTCATCTGGGACGCGATCGTGCGCATCCAGATCAGCTCGTAGAGCCGGAACTCGGCGCCGCTGAGGCCGGTCTGTGCCGGGGTCTGGAAGTGCTCACCGGCTGGGCGGATCGCCTCGTGCGCCTCCTGGGCGTTCTTCACCTTGGAGGTGTACACGCGCGGCTTGTCCGGCAGGTAGTTCGCGCCGTACAGCTCGCGGACCTGGGCCCGGGCCGCGGTCAGCGCGGTGTCCGACAGCGTCACCGAGTCGGTACGCATATAGGTGATGTTGCCGTTCTCGTACAGTCGCTGGGCGATCTGCATCGTCTGCGAGGCGGACATGCCGAGCTTGCGGCTGGCCTCCTGCTGCAGGGTGGTGGTCCTGAACGGCGCATACGGCTTGCGGGTGTACGGCTTGGACTCGATCGAGTTGACCGTGAACCGCGCGGCACGCAGGTTCTCCGCGAGCGCGGTGGCGGTCTGCTCGTCGAGGTGGACCGTGTTCTGGCTCTTGAGCTCACCGGTCGGAGCGAAGTCGCGGCCCTGGGCCACCCGGGCGCCGTTGACCGCGACCAGGCGGGACGGGAACAGCCGGGGCTGGCGTCCTTCACCCGCGTCGAGGGTGGCGTCGAGGTCCCAGTAGGAGGCGGTACGGAAGGCGATCCGCTCGCGCTCGCGGTCGACCACCATCCGGGTCGCGACGGACTGGACCCGGCCCGCCGACAGCTTCGGCATGACCTTCTTCCACAGCACCGGCGAGACCTCGTAGCCGTAGAGCCGGTCGAGAATGCGCCGGGCCTCCTGGGCGTCGACCAGGTCGTCGTTGATAGCGCGGGCGCTGCCGACGGCGTCCTGGATCGCCTTCGGCGTGATCTCGTGGAAGACCATGCGCTTGACCGGAACCTTCGGCTTCAGCTCGTCCAGCAGGTGCCACGCGATGGCCTCACCCTCGCGGTCCTCATCTGTCGCGAGGTAGAGCTCGGAGGCGCCCTTGAGCAGATCCTTCAGCTTCCGGATCTGGGCCTTCTTGTCGGCCGGTACGACGTACAGCGGATCGAAGTTCTGCTCGATGTTGACGCCAAGGCGGGCCCAGGCCTCACCTTTGAACTTCGCCGGGATCTCGTCGGCGCCCTTGGGCAGGTCGCGGATATGGCCGAAGCTCGACTCCACCACGTAACCGGACCCGAGGAAGCCGGCGATCATCCGCGCCTTCTTCGGCGACTCGACGATCACCAGGCGCTGTCCCGCGCCCGCTGCTGCCGTGGTTCCTGATGCCCCTGCCACTGCGCTCCTTGCCCGAATCTCCATCGCGTTACGTGGTGCGTCGCACCGTTGGTGCCGACGCTCGTCAACGTGCCAGTCCGACCGCTTGTTCCCCCGTGACGCGGGCGTGAACCCGTTCTGCTCCGAGGACAGAGTACGGCCGACGGCAACGCATTTCTCAACGCACGGTAACCGGTCGCGTCGACCTTACGCCTGCCACCCTCGCATCCCCCGGCCCCGAAGTAACGTTTCGAGACCAGGGGATGGACGGTTTCCGGCCGCGCTTTCGGCCCCGTAACCGGCTCAGAAGACGAAGCGGACCTCCGGGTGGGCAGGTGACGGACCCCACAGCAGCGGCTGCGGCCGGCCCTTCAGGAACCGCTCGAAGAACGCGCCCAGATACGCCCGCTGAGCCCGCACACTGCCGGCCGGATCGACCTTTCCGAGCGCCTCGGTGACCGTCTCGGCCGGGAGGCCGTTCGCCCGGGCCAGGCCGGGCAGCGAGAACTGGTAGTCGGCGAACGACCCGTGCGTGCCCTGCGGAATGTTCAGGTCGAGCTTCCAGCCGCGCTGGTGCCACCAGAACGACGTCCAGGCCGGGTCGTCCAGCGGATGACCCGGAATCGGCAGATGCGTGTGCTTGTCCGCGCCGAACAACAAGAACGGCCGGTCCAGGCCGAGCTTCGCGACCGGGCTCAGCTCCTGGGTCTGGAGGTCGTACATCATCGTGCCGTCGAGATTCACGCCCGCGTCGAGGCGCCGGTCCACCAGCATCGTCTCGGCCGCGGCGAATCCCCCCGCCGAGTACCCGAACATGCCGATCCGGCGCAGATCGAGCGCCCGCCCGAGCCCACGCGGCAGCGCCCGGCCGTTCACGTCCGGGTTGCGCCCGGCCGCGAGCCGCTCCAGCTCGTCGAGCACGAACCGGGTGTCGGCGCCTCGAATCCCCATGGCCTTCTTGATCATTCCGGCCGGATCCGGCGGCAACTGGACGGGATGTACGCGACCACCGGGGAACTCGACCGGAGCCTCGCCCGGGTGGTCCATCGTGACCACGACGTAGCCGCGACTGACCAGTTCCTCGACCTGGTTCGTGCCGAGCAGCCGGGAGGTACCGAACCCGGGGGAATACAGCACGACCGGGTGCCGTCCGAGCGCCGGTACGCCGGTCCGCGCGTGCGTCCGTACCGTCGCGTAGTCGAGGCGGTCCGCCGGGAGCTGGAGGAACTGCGTGAGGTCAGCCGCCAGCAGGGGCGCGACCTTCGCGGGGGCGTACGGCGCCCGCGGGCCGTTCGCGCCCGGAACCGCCGGGTACCAGACGGTGGTCATCAGCTCGCGCTTTCCGGCGTTGGTCCACGGGTTCGGCCGGGACCGGTCGATCAGGTGCAACTCGGTGCTGCCGATCGCGGACTTGCCGGTCGGCTTCGGCAACTCCGGCCGGTACGGCGGCGCCGCTGCGCTCGAACCGCCTGCGGCGGCGATAGCGCTGGCTGCGGTGGTAGCGGTGATGGCGCCGGCGGCGGTGGCAGGGGAAATCGTGCCGGCGATGGGGACGACGGCGATTGCTAAGGCGGCGAGAAGCCGCCGACGGGTGGGCGTCGATCGATTCGTCATGGGTCGACCCTGTCGCGACCGGCGGTCAGCTCACATCCATCCGCGGAGGGAAACCCCTCCCCCACCCGACGGGCCTCGCGACCTAGTGACAAAGCCGGATGAGTGAGTTATCAATGTTCCCAATCTGTTCATTCATGCTTGAAGTGAGGCACATGTGAGCATCATCGGTCGCAAACGCGCCTGGGTGCCCGGACTGGTTCTGGCCGTGCTGGCCGGCCTGCTGGCCGGCGCTCCAGCCACGGCGAAGACCCAGGACACGGCGCAGGCGCAGGACACCGCGTTGGGAGCCGTGACCGGCTTCGCCGCCGACGGAGCGACGTACACGCTCACGGCCGGTACGGCGAAGGTCCGGGTCAGCTTCCTCAAGGACGACGTCTTCCGGATCTGGCTGGCCCCGGACGGCAACTTCACCGATCCCGCGAGTACGCCGCCGGAGGATCCGCAAGCTCCTTCGTCGACGATCGTGATCAAGAACGACTACGCCAAGCCGGCCACGACCTGGCAGGACCTCGGCGGCTACTACTCACTCCGGACCAAGGCGATCGAACTGCGCGCGGCCAAGTCGCCGCTGCGGTTCTCGCTGCACCGGGCCGACGGCTCGCTGGTCTGGGCCGAGACCGCGCCGCTGTCGTGGTCGAACGACTCGACCAGTCAGTCGCTCGCGCGCGGTGCCACCGAGCAGTTCTTCGGTGGCGGCATGCAGAACGGCCGGTTCTCGCACCGCGGCCAGACGATCGAGGTCGCCCGCAACTTCAACTGGGAGGACGGCGGTAATCCCAACGCCTCTCCGTACTACATGAGCACCGCCGGGTACGGCGTACTGCGCAACACCTTCACGCCCGGCAGCTACGCCTTCAACGAGCCGGTGGTCGCCAAGCACAGCGAGAAGCGGTTCGACGCGTACTACTTCGTGGGAGACCTCAAGACCTCCCTGAACCGCTACACCGAGCTCACGGGCCGTCCGTTCATGCCTCCGATCTACGGCCTGGAGTACGGCGACTCGGACTGCTACAACCGCGGGCACTACGCCAAGGACCCGGACCCGAGCAACGACTGGAAGGTCCACCCGGAGAAGCAGACGACGCTCGATGCGGTCAAGGTGGCTCAGCGGTTCCAGGACGAGGACATGCCCGGCGGCTGGATGCTGGTGAACGACGACTACGGCTGCGGCTACTCCGACGACCAGGAGTTCGAGCAGGTTGAAGGCACTTGGTGGGGCAAGCGCGAGATCGAGCCGCTCAAGCAGACCGGTGACGAACTACGCAAGCGCAACATTGAGATGGGCCTGTGGACCCAGTCCGCGCTCGACCGTCAGCCGTCCGAGGTCGGCGAGGCCGGAGTCCGCGTACGCAAGCTCGACGTGGCTTGGGTCGGCCCGGGCTATCGGTACGCGCTCAGCGCCTGCGACACCGCACACGGCGGTATAGAGCAGTACAGCAACGCCCGGGGTTACGCCTGGATGGTGGAGGGTTGGGCCGGTGCACAGCGTTGCGCGGTCCAGTGGACGGGTGACCACAGTGGTTCGCTCGACGCGATCAAGTGGCAGATCCCGGCCATCCACGGCTCGGGCAACTCCGGTATCGCCTACAGCGCGGGAGACGTCGACGGCATCTTCGGCGGTTCCCCGACCAGTTACGTGCGGGACATGCAGTGGAAGGTCTTCAACCCGGCCTTCATGACGATGAGCGGTTGGGCCACTCCGGCGTACAAGCAGCCCTGGGCATACGGAGCGCCGTACACGGACATCAACCGCAAGTACCTCAAGCTGCGCGAGCGCCTGCTGCCGTACTTCTACACGTACGCCGCTGAGGCCCACCGGACCGGTGCGCCACTGAACCGCTCGCTGGTCCTGGAGTACCCGGACGACCCCAAGACCTGGGACGACACCACGAAGTACGAGTTCCTCGCCGGCAAGGAATTCCTGGTCGCACCGATGTGGGGCGCCGACGAGGTCAAGAACGGCATCTACCTGCCCGAGGGAACTTGGGTCGACTACTGGTCCGGCAAGGTCTACCAGGGCCCGACCACGATCAACGGCTACCACGCGCCGCTCGACACGTTGCCGCTGTTCGTCAAGGGTGGCGCGATCGTGCCGATGTGGAAGAAGGGCATCAACAGCGCGAACGAGCAGGCCTTCGGCGACCGGCTCACGCTCGACGTCTACCCGCAGGGCAAGTCGACATTCTCGCTGTACGAGGACGACCGGGTCACCCGGGACTACAAGGCCCGTTCGGCCACCCAGCGGTTCGACGCCGTGGCGCCGGTCAGCGGCCGCGGCGACGTCACCGTCAAGATCGGCAAGAGCCTCGGCTCGTACGCCGGTAAGCCCGCCTCCCGTGCGTACGAGTTGACCGTGCACACGGGCACCAACCCGCACGGGGTTTCGATCGACGGCACCCGGCTGGCGAAGCTCGCGAGCGCGAGCGCCTACGAGACGGCCTCGACCGGCTGGTACTACGCGGACGGCGTGGTGAAGGTCAAGACGGCCAAGATCGCCGCCAACCGCGAAGGCCTGGTACTGCTCAGTGGAACCTCTGCTGTGGGTGGTCCGAACGCTGCGGACACGTTGGGCGTTCCCGAGCTCATCACCCCGGCCCTGTGGAACGCGCCGGGTCAGGCCACGGAGGTCACCGCCACCTTCCGCAACGGTGGTACCAGCACGATGCGCGACGTACGGCTTGGGTTCGATCTGCCGAGTGGCTGGACTTCAACCGGGCAAGGGACCTTCGCGGTGGTTGAGCCCGGGCAGACGGTTTCGGCGAAGCTGTCGGTCACACCTGCGGCCGAGGTCAAGCCCGCCACGTTCACGTTGCGACTGGACGCTACGTACACCTCACGCGGTTCGTCGTACCGGAGCAGCACGTACGCGACCGCACAGTTGCCCTACGCCTCGTTGTCCGACGCGGCCACAGTGGTTGGCGTGACGGACAAGAACACCTTTGCCACGGGCAACTTCGACGGCTCGGGCAATAGCTTCAACGGCGAGGCCCTGGCCGCTGCTGGCTTCACGCCTGGTGCGAAGGTCACTGTGCAGGGCGCCGAGTTCACCTGGCCGACAGGTGTTCCCGGCACTGCGAACCTCGTGAAGAACCAAGGCGCGCCCATCCTCGTCAACGGGACTGGGAGCCACCTAGCGCTCCTGGGCGCCGGTGCGAGCCTTAACGCCAAGGGCTCGGTGAAGGTCATTTACACCGACGGAACCGAGTCCAGCCATGCATTCCAGTTACCCAACTGGTGTTGCCAGGACCCGACTACGGGCGGCGCCAAGGTGGCCGTCGCGGTCAAGGGCCGGTACACGGCGGCAGGTCTCGCGAACACCACTACGGACTACCGCGTCTTCTACACGGCAGTGCCGCTCACACCGGGTAAGACGGTCCGGGCGATCAAGCTGCCTGGCGGCGGTCTCGGGTTCTTCGCGGCAACCGTGGCGAACAAGCCCTTGCCACCGGCTCCGACCGGCCAGGTCTGGGTCAGCGACCTGGAGTGGATCGACTCGAGCAACGGGTACGGCCCGATCGAGCGGGATCGCAGCAACGGCGAGGACGGACCGGCCGACGGTGGCCCGTTGACGCTGAACGGCGTCCAATACGCAAAGGGCCTCGGAACGCACGCGCCGTCGGCCGTTTCGGTCCGGCTCGGCGGTAACTGCAGCACGTTCACCGCGAAGATCGGGGTGGACGACGAGATGGCCGACCGCGGCCGGGTGATCTTCAAGGTGGCGGTCGACGGTGTGGTGAAGTACACGTCCGACCTGCTCACCGGCAGCTCACCGACCGTGCCGGTCTCGGTCGATCTGACCGGCGGCCAGACGTTGTCCTTGCAGGTCACGGACTCCGGTGACGGCATCACCAGCGATCACGCCGACTGGGCGGAGGCCAAACTCACCTGTGCCTGAGCGGTAGAACCGCGAAGAGCCCTGCGTTATAACGCAGGGCTCTTCGTCGTTACAAGCTACTTTCGTCGCTGCCTGCCCTGGGATTTCCCGGGTCTTCAGTCCAGGGGGCGAAACAGGGAGGCGCCGGTGGCGAGTGAACCGGCGTCCGTGACAATGTCTGCTCTGGCACGTCCATGGTCCCCTCCCATGGTGGTGCCGGTGCTACCGCAAAGGTAGTGCCACCACCATCAAATTTGGTCCCTGACACCGATACCGTCTGGTGCGCAGATAGTCGGGGGCGGTCAGAGAGGGCGGCGGAAAGTCATGGTTGCGACATCACTGAAGAAGTGGGTGGGCAATCGCATCCTGAGCAGGGCGACCCGCAAGGGTCTGGACCTGTCCAAGTTGCGGGTGGTGCCGAGCCAGATCTCGATGCCGCTGCGACGCGACGGCCTGGATCCGGTGCCGGAGCTGGGCAAGTTGCGCGAAACCGAACCAGTGAGCCGGCTGGCCAACCTGTTCGGGCTGAACATCTGGCTGGTCACCGGCCACGAGGAGGCCAAGGCCGTTCTCGCCGATACGAAGAACTTCAGCAACGACATCCGGCCGATGATCGGCAACGACCCGTCCAAACCGGCCGAGGGCATCGGTGGTCTGGGCTTCACCGATCCGCCGGACCACACCCGGCTGCGCAAGTTCCTCACGCCGGAGTTCACCGTCCGGCGGCTGGCCCGGCTGACACCGAAGATCGAGCACATCGTCGAGTCCCAGCTGGACCTGATGCAGTCCAAGGGCCCGGTCGTCGACCTGGTGGCGGACTTCGCGTTCGCCGTACCGTTCCTGGTGATCGCGGACCTGCTCGGCGTGGACGAGTCCGACCGCGACCGCTTCCGCGAACTGGGCCCGGCCCGGTTCGACCTGTCCGGCGGTGGCGTCGGGGTGTTCAGTGCGGCGAGTGAGTCCCGCGAGTTCCTGTTCGAGATCGTCGCCAAGCAGCGGAAGAACCCCGGCGAGGGCCTGATCGGCAACATCATCCGCGAACGCGGCGACGAGTTGGACGACGTGGAACTGGGCGGCCTCGCCGACGGAGTGTTCCTGGGCGGTTACGAAACGTCCGCGAGCATGCTGGCACTGGGAACGCTCGTACTGCTGCGCGATCCGGAGAACTTCCGCCGCATCCGCGAGGAGGAAGGCGCGGTCGACGCCATCGTGGAGGAACTGCTGCGCTACCTGACCGTCGTACAGGTCGCGTTCCCGCGGTTCGCCAAGCACGACCAGGTGGTCTTCGGCCAGCAGGTCAGCAAAGGCGACCTGGTCGCCGTCTCGCTGGCCGGCGCCGACCGCGACCGCGAGGTCTTCGGCCCGGACGCGGAACGCTTCTACCCGCAGCGCGCTCCCGCCGCCCACCTCGCCTTCGGCCACGGCATGCACCGCTGCGTCGGCGCCGAACTGGCCCGGATGGAACTACGAGCCGCCTTCAAAGCCCTGGCCAACCGCTTCCCGGACCTGTCCCTGGCCGTCGCCCCGGAACAACTCCGCTTCCGCGACTTCTCCATCGTCTACGGCGTCGAGTCCCTCCCCGTCCGCCTCCACGCCGAACCCGCCACCACCGCCCAAGCCGGCTAACCCACCCGCCCCCGCCCCCACCCCCACCCGCCGCCGACACTCCCTGTATCCCGTTCATCGGACCCTTGTGACGCGGCGTGTCGGCATTCATCGGACCCTTGTGACCAAGGCGGCACGCAGCACAACGGCGCTTGGTCACAAGAGTCCGACGACACGCGGGGGCGTGGCCACAAGAGTCCGATGAACCGCGACACACCGCGTCACAAGGGTCCGATGACACGCTGGGGTGGGTCAGTTGAGGCCGGAGGGGACGGAGATTACGGCGCGGTAGTTGGGGTATTCGGTGAGGGACCAGATCGAGTCGGGATTGGCCGGGTCGGACCAGTAGCTGAGGTCCTCGGCGCCGTAGATCCAGCCGTACGACGTGACCGTGGTGCTGCCGCGGTTCCAGATCCGGAGTGTGCCGTAGTTGCCCGTCGGACCACCCGAACCCGCGCTGGAGGAGAACCAGAAGCGGCCGTCGCGCGCCGCCACGCCTTGCATACTGAGGAATCCGGTCGAGTAGGCCTCGCTGCCGTAGGTCTTACCGTCGGCCTCCTGCGCCGGGAGGCGGTCGGTGTAATCCAGCGGGAATCGCACGATCCGGCTGGTGCCCGAGCTGTCCGGGGTCCATTCGCCCATCACCATGCTGTCCGGCGTCGTCGCCCGGTCGAGCGATACGAACGAATACCGCAGCGCCGCGCCGGCATTGCGGACCCACCCGGTCTGCAACATCACGTAGGCGTAATCGTGCGCGTGAAAAGTACCGTCGGACTGTTTTCCGATCGCATTCGCCTTACCGGTATCGGCCGAGTAGATCTTGCGGAAATCGAAAATGCGGAAGCCGGTACCGGTATCGGCCACGTACAGCAGGTCGCCGTACCAGAAGATGCCGCCGGCATGGATCGGCACGGCCTTGTAGTTGCCGCCGGCAATCGGCTCGACCAGCAGCAGATGCCTGTAGTTGTTGGCGAAATCCGCGTCCCAGTCGGTCAGGGACAATCGCACACCCTTGTTCGGCGAACCGGCCGTGTCGTTCTCGGGCTTGTGGTACCAGCTGTTCGCGATCAGCTGGTGGTTGTCGTACTGCCCGGCCGCGAGCGCGTCCCGGGTGGTGGTGATGCCCTGGGGATACCAGTGATCCGCGGCGTCGTCACCGTCGTTCCAGCAGAAGCCGCCCACTGCGGAACCCCAGCGGTCGGTGGCGGGCTTGTAGGCGGAGGCGTTGCAGAGCGCACCGCGCGGGCGGTTTGCGGCCTGCATCACCTGGTCAACGGTTTTGCGACGGCCGGTCAGGGCCGTCTCCAGCGCGGTAACCTTGGAGGCAAGCCCGGTCATATCGGTGGTCAGGCTGAACTGCCGGGCGTTGATGGCGGTCGGACCGGCCAGCACGGACGCCGGCGCGGCTGTCGCGAACGGCGCGAGCAGTGCCACGGTCAAGGTGCCCAGGGCGGCGGTGAGTCTCAGTTTTCGCATCGTATCCCCAGAAGAAGTTGGGCGGGTCAGAAATTTACATTCCCAGGTATTTGTGCGTTTATTCCTAACACGGCCGGAAGCTGCCGGATAGTGCAACTGGATGACACGGGGACGAATAGTGCATGAGAATGACTCCGCGTCTGTGCGGCCGGGAGGTGAGATGCAGCAGACCCTGTCCGCCCGGATCGCGGCTGCGATGACCCGCGCCCAGTCGGGTAGCCCGATCGAGGCCGCCGCCGATATCCGCCAGGTGCTGCGCGAGATCGGCCCCGAGCCGACGTACGAGCGCGCCTCCGCGGAGTATGTCCGGGCCGTCGCGGCGCATCACAGCAGCGACAGCGAAGGCGTGCTGGAGGCGGTCGAGTCGTGCATTCGGGTGTCCCGCGCGATCGGTGAGCCGGGCTGGGAGGCCAACGCGCTCGCGCTGCGTATCGTCACCCGCCTGCGGACCGGCGAAGGTGGTGACTCGGTCGCGGACCTGGTCGCCGCCGAACAGGCCCTGAGCCGCAGCGAGGACGAGGCCCTGGCCGGCTGGGCCCATACCGGCCTCGGTTACGCCTACGACCTGCTGCGCTTGTTCGAGCTGTGCATCCCGCACTTCGAGCTGGCCGCCGCGCACGACACGGATCCGCTCGAACTACCCGAGTCCACCGCGATCGACCGGCTCAACCTGGCCGAGTCGAACCTGCGCTGGGCCCACGAGATGGAACGCCTCGGCGATCCGGCGTACGACCCGCAGATCGCCGAACGACGGGCCGAGGCCAGGCGCTGGGCCGGGCAGGCGATCGACGCGATCGTGGCCGACGACCTGGTCGGGTACTGGCCGATCGCCGGGCGGATGTGGCTCGCCGCTAGCGACGGCGCGAGCGATCCGGCGGCCGCGGCCGTCGTACTGCGGGATTGCCGCGACCAGCTGACCAAGCTCGGCGATCAGGAACTCGCGGCGATCGCCGGCGCCTATCTCGCCCAGGCTTATGCGGCCATGGGCCGGATCGAGGAGGCCCTGGCCGCCGCTGACCGAGCGGTGTCCGAGCTGCCGCCGACGCCGGATCCGCCCGTTGAGGCCCTCATTCGGAACACGGCCGTCCAGATCCTCGCGGACACCGGCGACGCGGGCGCCCGCGCCGGCCTGCAGTACGCACGATCGATCGCGCGTGGCTGGTGGGCCGAGCGACTACGCGGGCTGTACGCCGTGCGCAGCGCCCTCGCCAGCCAGGAGCTGTCCGAGCGGCACGACGCGGAATGGCGCGCTGCCCGGGAGGATCCGCTCACCGGCGTCGGGAACCGCCGTGCGCTGGACGAGCGGATGGCCGCGGCCCGGTCCGGCCGATCGGTCGCGGTCGTGTTGATCGACGTGGACAACCTCAAGGTGATCAACGACAACTACGGTCACGCCTGCGGGGACCAGGTACTTCGCCGGGTCGGGCAACTCCTGACCGAGCAGTCCCGCGCCGAGGACGTTGTCGCCCGGGCCGGTGGTGACGAGTTCGTCGTGGTGCTGGACAACCCCGACGAGCGCGGTGCCCGGGAGCTGGTCGAACGCATCCTGGCCGCGGCGGAACTGGTCGCCACCACGGCCGAGGAGCCCTGGTTCGCGATGCTGCGCGTCAGTATCGGCTTCGCCACCAGCACCGACGGCACACCGTTCGAGGAACTGCTCGAAGAAGCCGACATCCGTATGTACGCCCACAAGCGCCGCCGCGGCCGGTGACTTCCCTGGACGCACTTACGCCGGGTCGAGGAAGCCTTCGCGGATGAGTCGGGTGATCTCGGGCAGGTAGTCGCGATGCAGGTCGTCCACCGGGCGGTCGAGCAGATCAGCCAGGGCACCGAGGATCTGCCCGACGCTCAGGTCCCCGTCGCACGCACCGGTGAATCCGGCCAGCACGGTGTCGGCCTGTTCCGCCCGGCGCATTCCACGCTGCCGCCGCAGCACGATCGTGGCCGGGTCGTCCGCGCCCGGTGGACCCGCGCTCTCCTCGATCACGTCGGCCGCGACGACCAGGTGCTGCCCGAGCAGGTCTGCGGGCACCTCCCGCTCGAACCGGGCCTGGATGTGTGGCCCGATCGGCTGCTCGATCTCGTACGGCCAGGCCTCACACTCGGCCTGGCCCGGCACGTTGCGCAGGGTGATCCAGCCCATGCCGATGGCCTCGACCTGCTGGTCCTCCAGCCAGGTGAGCCATTCGTCGTACCGCTGGACGTATTCCGGCCGCCCGTGCAGTCCCGCGTCGCGCAGCCACAGCTCGACGTACTCCGCGGGATCGAGGACCTCGCGCTGAACCACCCAGGCCGCGCGGTCAGCGGTCCAGCCGGCCAGGCGGTCCTGCCATTGCTCACCGCGGACGTGGGTCCAGTTGGCCAGCAGCTGGCACCAACCACCTTCGGTCAAGTGTTCCGGCGCTTGGCGGAGCAGGCGCTCGACCACCTCGTCGCCGGCGAAACCCGTCTCCCGGTAGGTGAGCTTGCCTTCGCTCGGGGGCGCGATGACGTACGGCGGATTGCTGACGACCAGGTCGAAGCGTTCCCCGGCGACCGGCTCGTACAGACTGCCTTCGCGGACGTCGATGTCGATCTCGTTCAGCTCCGCGGTCCAGCGGGCCAGCAACAACGCGCGCGGATTGACGTCGGTGGCGACAACCCGGCCGGCCTTCTCGGCCAGATGCAACGCCTGAATGCCGCAGCCGGTACCAACGTCCAGCGCACTGTCCACCCGAACCGGCACGGTGAGGTTGACCAGGCTGATACTGGCCGGGGCGATGCCGAGCACGTAGTCCGTGCGCATGGGCTCACGCCGGCCGTCCAGACCGGGCGTGAGATCCGCGATCACCCACCAGGATCGATCGTCCTCGGCGTACGGCCGGACATCCAGCAGCGCCTTCACTTCCTTGCCGTCGGCAACCAGGAGGTCAGGGAAATTCTCGATGGACGCACCGAAGGCCTTCTCCACAAGGTCTTTCGACACCCAGCGCTGCAACAGGAACAGCCGGATCAAGGTGTCGAGTGGATCGCCCGAGTCGGTTCCGCGCCAGGCGGGAGTGGTCTCGTTCCGGGCCAGCGCGGCATGGGCATCACCCAGCCGGGCCGCCACTGCGTCGACGGTATAACCGGCACCTTCGAGTACGTCGCGCAGGCGCGGGATCATTCGTTGCTCCCAGCAACTGCCGTGGTGTAGAGGATGTTGCCGGACTCAACGAAGTCCTCGGCGTCGAGCTGGGACAGCTCCCGCGCGGCCACCGTGAGACAGGCCGTACGGCGCTCCGGGGCCAGCAGCTCCAGCCGTCGCGCCATTGAACCGACGACCTTCGAATGCTCGATGAACTGCTGCCAGCCGGACTGATGCCGGAACGGCTCGGGCGTGATCCGGACCTCCCCGAACCCGGCCGTCCGGACCGCCTGCCCGAGCGCCTCCGGGTCAGCCGTCACCGCGCCCGATGGCATTTGCGGGGACGGGTCCGGCGGCGCGCCGAAGTCCTCGATGACCCGCACCCACACGTCGTACGCCGGATGCGGATCGTGCGTTGACCAGGTCACCGCCGCGAACGAGCCACCCGTACGGAGGACTCGCCGTACCTCGCTCAATCCGAGCGGCAGATCGGGCAGGTGGAACAGCACGAACGGCATCACCACGGCATCCAGCACGCCATCCGCGAACGGCAGGGCCTGCACATCCGCGACCACCCGGCCGTACGCCGCCGGCGCCCGCTGCAGCATCGCCTCAGTCAAGTCCGCGCCGATGACGGTGGCCTGAGGCGCACGATCGGCCAGGTGAGGCAGGAGCCGCCCGGGACCACAGCCGAGCTCGGCCACCCGTCGAGCGTCGGTGAGCGGCAAGCGATCCGCGACGGCCTTGGCGTGCAGCGCGAGGGTGTCCGCCCAAACGCCGTCGTATGCCGTCGCCACCCGGCTGTAGTTGTCGCGAATGGCTCGGGTCGTAGTCACCCGCTCATCCTGTCAAACCTCGGTACGACGACCGGTACACCCCGCCGAAGGATCAGAACCCGGGACCGGGTCAGCCCTGGCGGCGGGAGACCTCGCGTAGGACGTCCGCTAAGCGCCCTAGGACGGCCTTGCGGTGCGGGACGTGGACCTGGGCGTCCTGCAGCGGCGGCTCGACTCCACGGTCCACCAGGACGTAGAGGGCTCGCAGCAGGTTGACGGTGTTTGTGAGCGGTGCCGGGATACCACCGTCGAATCCGCTCAACTGCAATCCAACGGACGCTGGGCCGAGCCAACCCGTCGCATCGTGCTCGGTGAGCTCCGGCCTGGTCAGCGTCGACGCGAGTGCGTATGCGAGCCGATCGTCCTCCAGATCCCGAAGGACGTAGGAGGTGGGAGTGAGCACTCGAGCCAGGCCAAGTTCCAGCAGGGGCCTTGGCTCCACCTCGTCGACCTGGCCGAAGGTGGCGAGCAGATCGGCTCCATGCGCGACGGCGTGTAGCCAGCCGAGAGACGCGTCATGACCGCGAAGGTCCTGCTCCGCGCCGTACCACCGGGTGAACGGCTCGACCCAGCGCGACTCGAAGACCCCCGCCGAGACGATGCAGTCCAGAATCAACGGCGCGAACGTCCTGGCCTGGATCTCGCTGTCCCCGAATCGCTCGGCCATCTCGTCACCGAGGCGGACCAACTGCGCGGCCGGTACCACCCCGCGGTCGATCCAGGTCGCCAGCGTCGAGTAGGCCTGCCGGTCCCGCGTGAGCGGGTCCGGCGAACGGAGCAGGCCGGACAACTCCTCGACCATCTCCTCGACCGGGCGGTCTGTCGGTACGGCGAAGTCGTCGGCTCGCACCTGCGCCCAGTCGGTCATCCGGGCAGGTTAGCCGCCTGGAACGAAAACAGCCCGTGGTTTCTCCGGCGAACCGGAGAAACCACGGGCAGTGCGGCCAGGACCCCTCAGCCCGGCCGGGCTTTCGGGGGCTACGCGTCGCGCTTGTTGGTCACGAAGAGCGCGATGGCGAGCAGACCCGCGGCCCAGGCGGCGAAGTACAGCAGCGCGGCCCACGGGCTCAGGGCGAAGGTGCCCATGCCGCCCTCGCCGGCCGCGGCACCGAAGTCCTGCGCCTGGATGATGAACGAGTCGGCGTTCGCGAACGGCGCCCACCGACTCAAGTCGTCGCCGACCTTGGGGATCAGGCTCACCAGGCTCTCGACCGCCAGCGGCCAGAGCACCAGCAGTGCCACGGCCCCGGCGCTCTGCCGCAATAGCGCGCCGACCGCGACCGCGATGACCGCGGCGATCGCGTAGACCAGGCCTTGCCCGGCCACCATCCGCCACTCGGCGCCGGTGTCGATGGCCATGTCGGCGCTGCCGGCGAACACGGTGCCCACCGCCCAGGCGCCGAAGGAGGCGACCAGGCCGACCAGGCCGGCCAGGCCTGCCACCACCGCGGTCTTGCCGAGCAGCATCGAGGTCCGGTTCGGAATGGCCTGGAAGCTGGTCCGGATCGTGCCGAACCGGTACTCGGTGGTGATGGCCAATGCCGCCATCACCATGATCACCATCCGGCTCAGGCTGACGCCGGCCTGGGTGAAGAAGACGGTCACGTCATCGTTGGCGGCGAGCCCGGTCAGCAGCGCCGACAGGCCCACCGACAGCACTGCCGCGACGATCATGCACCACCACGGCGAGCGGGTGGAGAAGAGCTTGATGCGCTCGACTGCGATCACTGACATGTCAGTTGTCCTCCTGCGGCCCGGCGGCCACCTCGGTCGCGGAGACGCCGGGAGCGTTCACTGCGGTCACCGCGGCGATCTCGTCGGTGCCGTGGTACTCGACGGAATCGCCCGTCATCTGCATGAACGCGGCCTCCAGCGAGCCACGCTTCAGCGTCAGCTCGTGCAGCACGATGTTCTGCGCGGCGGCGGCCTCACCGATCAGGTCGGTGGTCACGTCACCCTCGACGATCAGCGCCTTGCCGTCCATGCCGTCCTTGCCCTGGTCCTCGATCCGGGTGACCAGGTTCTGGCGCTGCAGCACGCTCTGCAGAGCGTCGAGCTGCGGGCTGCGCACCAGCACGGTGGTGCCGCTGGCGCGGTCGACGAACTCCTGCGTGGTGCACTGCGCGATCAGCTTGCCGCGGCCGATGACGACCAGTTCCTCGGCGGTCAGCGCCATCTCCGACAGCAGGTGGCTGGAGACGAAAACCGTGCGGCCTTCGTCGGCCAGCTTGTGCATGAAGGTCCGGATCCAGACGATGCCCTCGGGGTCGAGGCCGTTGACCGGCTCGTCGAACAGCAGCACCTCGGGATCGCCCAGCAGCGCCCCGGCGATACCGAGCCGCTGGGACATACCCAGCGAGTAGGCGCCGGCCCGCTTGCCGGCCACCGAACGCAGGCCGACCATGTCGAGCACTTCGTCGACCCGCTTCTTCGGCAGCTTGTTGGAGGCCGCCATCCAGTTCAGGTGGGCCCGGGCCGACCGGTTCGGGTGCACCCACTTGGCGTCCAGCAACGCGCCGACCTTGGTCAGCGGGCGCTTCAGGTCGCGGTAGTGCTGGCCGTCGATCCGGACATCGCCGCCACTGGGCGTGTCCAGACCGAGGATCATGCGCATCGTGGTGGACTTGCCGGCACCGTTAGGACCCAGGAAGCCCGTCACCTTACCGGTCTTGACACTGAACGACAGGTTGTCGACGGCAACAGTTTCGCCGTAACGCTTGGTGAGGCCGGTTGCCTCGATCATCGGTACTCCTCGTCCGTGTGCACACCAGGTCTCTGGGGCGGGTATCAGGATCAGTATCGAGGCACCGAGAGGTCAGTACATCGGACCCGGGGCGGATTCCGCGTGTCCACCCTGGGGTGGATTCTGCTCCTGCCCCGGGCGCGCCGCCATCGGTTGTTCCCCTGAACCGGGCTCAGGGCCGACCCTGAGCCCGGTCTACTTCAGCCTTCAGTCAGGCCGCGGGTTCCCGGCGTCAGGGTTACTGCGGCAGGGCGAAGGTGACCGTCATCGGCTTGAAGTTCAGCGTGCCGCTCTTGGGATTGGCCTGCTTGATCCAGAACGGGTCGGCCACGAAGTTCGCCACCGGCGCGTAGGTCATCGTCAGCGACTTCACGTCATCGGCCACGCCGACCGCGAACCAGGACTTGTTCGCGCCGCCTTCGCGCAGCGTCGGCAACGCGCCGGCGAGCGGGTACTTCCGGCCGCGGTCGTCGGTCAGCGTCAGGCTCTTGGCGCTGTCGTAGGTGGCGGTCTGGTAGTAGTTGATCGGAGCCGTACGACGCAGCGAGCCGTCGTCGAAGTCGAACTTCAGCCAGACCGTGCCCGGCTTCGCCCAGCCACCGTTGCCCAAGTACGGCTTGAGCTGGACCGTGGTGAAGCGGACGGTGTGCTCCAGCCCGAACAGCCCGTTGACCACCTTCGTCAACGGATAGGTCTTGTCGAGCCGGACCTCCGAGGCCGATCGGTAGTAGGCCGGCACGTTCTTCGACGTACGCTCACCGGTCGTCAGTGACAGGGTCTGCTCCAGCCCGGCCGACGTCACCACCAGCTGCGCGTCCTGCCCTTGCGGAATGCCCGCCACCAGGGTCTGCTGCTTCGGCTGCGGCTCGTCCTCACCGGACAACTCCAACGGCTTCCGCGTGGTGCCCACCTTCACGGCGTACGTCGTTTTGGTCTTCGGGTCGTCCGTGCCTTCGGGCCCCGCGCTGATCGTGAAGGTGATCGCCCGCAGCTCCTCACCTTCGGCCGGTCCGCGAAGCTCGACGCCACCCGTGCCCGGCAGGGTCGGAAGTTCGGCCACCTCGTGCACCTTGAGGTCCACCGAGGGCGTGACGATGTGACCCACCTTGGGATCGGGCTTCTTCGGCTCGGTCAATTGCAGGCCGTCGACGAGCTCCAGGAAGCCCTTCTCCACCGGGGGCGCTTGCGGCGGGTCGAGGGCCTCTGGGTTCTCCGGGATCTGCGCGCCGTCGGGACGCCAGGCCTCGCGGTCGTCCGGGAAGTCGGCACCCACACTCTTCGGTTCGGCGTTGGTCATCGTGAGCTTGCCGTCCTCGCCCACCTGCGCCTCGAACGACCAGACGTCGAAGACGCCGTCGTCCTTCGCACCAAGATGCCGGATCGGACCGCAGAACGCCTGCCGGTCGAACTCCTTGCTCTCCTTCGCCCGGGCCAGCCAGCAGTGGGACCCGTCGCCCAGGCTGACTTCCTGCTTCCCGACGGCGTTGCGCCAGTCGCCTTCCAGCTGCTGCAGGAACGGCGCCTTCTCGTCGACGTCCTTGCCATCCAGCTTCAGCTCGGACGAACAACCGGCCAGCACCACCAGCGAGGCCACCAGGCCCACCGCACCGAACCGACGGGCGCGACGCATAAGGATTTCCTTTCCTCCGGGACGGGTCGCTGCACATCTTCGCAGCCCACGAGCCCATCGCGCTGCCATCGACCCGCCGCCTGTGGATAACCACGGCCAGGAATGGGCAAGGGCCCACAGGCGAGTGCCTGTGGGCCCTTGTCGGTAAGGGTGTTGCCGCGGCTCAGGCCGCTGTCTTGACCTCGACCGGGGTGTCGGAGATGACCGACTCCCGGCGCTTCGAGACCACGACGGCGCCGATGATGATCAGCGTGGCCGCGATCGCGATGACCGCCCGGAGCACCGGGTTCTGGTCGTCGCCGATCGTCATGCTGACCACGGCCGGCGCGATCAGCACGGAGACCAGGTTCATCACCTTGATCAGCGGGTTGATGGCCGGGCCGGCGGTGTCCTTGAACGGGTCACCGACGGTGTCACCGATGATGGTGGCCTCGTGCGCGGGCGAACCCTTGCCACCGTGGTTGCCGTCCTCGACCAGCTTCTTCGCGTTGTCCCACGCGCCACCGGCGTTGGCCAGGAAGACCGCCATCAAGGTACCGGCGGCGATCGCACCGGCGAGGTAACCCGCCAGCGCCGAGGCGCCGAGGCCGAAGCCGACGGCGATCGGGGCCGCGATCGCGAGCACGCCCGGGGTGGCCAGCTCACGCAGCGAGTCGCGGGTGCAGATGTCGACGACCTTGCCGTACTCCGGCTTGCCGGTGCCTTCCATGATGCCCGGGATGTCGCGGAACTGGCGACGGACCTCGTAGACGACCGCACCGGCGGCGCGGCCGACGGCGTTGATCAGCAGACCCGAGAACATGAACACCACGGCCGCACCGACGATGATGCCGACCAGGGTGGACGGGTCGAAGACCCGCGACGCCTCGTCGAACTTCGCGATGGCCTCGGCCGACAGCACCTCGGCGATCGACTGCGTGTACGAACCGAACAGCGCGGTCGCCGCCAGTACGGCGGTGGCGATCGCGATGCCCTTGGTGATGGCCTTGGTGGTGTTGCCGACGGCGTCCAGCTCGGTGAGGATCTGGGCCGCGTCGCCGTCCACGTCGCCCGACATCTCGGCGATGCCCTGCGCGTTGTCGGAGACCGGGCCGAAGGTGTCCATCGCGACGATGACGCCGACGGTGGTGAGCAGACCACAACCGGCCAGCGCGATCGCGAACAGCGCGACCACACCGGAACCGCCGACCAGGAACGCGCCGTACACGGCCGCGCCGATCACCAGCGCGGTGTAGACGGCCGACTCGAAACCGACCGAGATACCGGACAGGATGACCGTCGCGGCACCCGTCATGGAGGTCTTGCCGACATCCTTGACCGGCTTGTCCTCGGTACCGGTGTAGTAGCCGGTGAGGGCCAGGATGACCGCGGCGAGCACGATGCCGATGATCACCGAGACGGTGGCGATGACACGCGGGTCACCGCTCTGCGCGGCGATCTCGGCCGACACACCGGTCAGACCGGAGAAGCTGCCCGGCAGGTAGGCGAAGGCCGCGATCGTGCAGAGCACCGCGGAGATGATCGCCGACAGGTAGAACGACCGGTTGATCGTCTTCAGGCCGTTCTCGCCGGCCCGCGGCTTGGTCAGGAAGACGCCGATGATCGCGGTGATGACACCGATGGCCGGCACGATCAGCGGGTACACCAGGCCCTGCTCACCGAAGGCGATCTTGCCCAGGATCAGCGAGGCGACCAGCATCACGGCGTAGGACTCGAACAGGTCCGCGGCCATACCGGCACAGTCACCGACGTTGTCGCCCACGTTGTCGGCGATGGTCGCCGCGTTGCGGGGGTCGTCCTCGGGAATGTTCTGTTCGACCTTGCCGACCAGGTCCGCGCCGACGTCGGCGGCCTTGGTGAAGATACCGCCACCGACCCGCATGAACATGGCGAGCATGGCGGCACCGAAGCCGAAGCCCTCCAGCACGGTCGGGGCGTCCCCCTGGAAGAACAGCACCACGGCGGCGGCACCCAGCAGGCCGAGGCCCACCGTGGCCATACCGACCGTGCCACCGGTGCGGAACGCGACCTTCATGGCCGGGTCCCGGCCCTCGTTGCGGGCCGCGGCGGCGACCCGGACGTTGGCGCGCGTCGCGAGCCACATGCCGAGGTAGCCGATGAAAGCCGAGAAGCCCGCGCCGATCAGGAAGAAGATCGAGCGCCAGATCTTCAGCGAGGTTTCACTGCCGTCGCCGTGGACCGGGAGCAGGAACAGCAACAGGAAGGCCGCGGCAGCGAAGACGGACAACGTCTTGAACTGCCGGGACAGGTACGCGGCGGCACCTTCCTGGACTGCGAGGGCGATCGTCTTCATGTTCTCGGTGCCATCGTTCGCGGCAAGCACCTGACCGCGGAACACCATCGCGATGCCGAGCGCGAAAACCGCGATCGCACCGACGACGATGACCAGCGTGGTGTTGCTCGACGAAAGATCCACCGCTTGTACCGCAAGCAGCGCGGACATCCGTCCTCCTTGTTAGGGGCCCCGGCTCGGCGGCCCCCGTGCCGCCGCGAACGCGAGGAAATGTGACTACAACTGAACGCCAAGGGACCTGGCGGTGCGTCACTCTAACGGGTGCTAAACCAGACCTGGCGACAGGGTGGTCTACGCCACATTTCTTGCGGTCCGTGGCCCGGTGACTACGAGTAGTCACCGGGCTTTTGGTGCCCCTCGGCTCAGATCGCCGAGGCCACATCCGGGTGAATGTCGAACACCTTGTCCAGCCCCGTGATCCGGAAGATCTTCAGCAACCGCTCCTGCGTGCAGACCAGAGCCAGCGACCCGTCGTTGGTACGGACCCGCTTCAGTCCGCCGACCAGTACCCCAAGGCCCGTGGAGTCAAGAAATTCGACCTTTTCCAGGTCGAGCACCAGGTGGTGGTTGCCGGCGTCGACCAGCGAGACAAGGGTCTCGCGGAGTTTCGGCGCGGTGTAGACATCGATCTCCCCACCCACTTCGACGACTGTGCGCTCACCTTCGGTGCGCGTCGTCAGCGACAGATCCACTTCGGCCTCCGATCCCGTGAACGGTTGCATTCAACCATGTACGGACCGTGAGAAGGGTGGCCGGATGCAACTCGGTCACCAACTCGTTGCCGAACGCCCGGATGGTTTATTTGTCAACACTTTCGGCTGACCGGTACCGGACCGGCCCGAGCGCTTTCACGGTGCTCAGCACTGGCGTGGTCTCGACAGCCACGATCGCGTCGAACGCCAGCCGCCGGCTCAGATATTCGTGCAGTCCCGAGGCGTCCGGGCAGCACAGATTGACGACCAGATTCGTTCGTCCGGTGGTGGCCGCGACAACGGTCGACTCCTCGTGCTCCGCGAGTGCCTCGGCCACCTCGTCCAGTTGAGCAGGTGCCACCGACAACCAGAGCAATGCCTGCGTCGGCGCATCGTCCACCTCGACGTCGAAGAACAACGCACCCCGGGTCCGCAGGTCGGTAAGGCGCTTCGCGACAGTCGCGGCGGACCAACCCGTCGCGACGGCCAGTTCTCCGTACGGCGTTCGTCCATCCTCAAGGAGTACGTCGAACAGGCGCCGATCCGCCTCCCCGAGTACGACGTACCTCGGGCGCACCGGTGGTGGCCGAAGCTGCCGCTCCTGGTCCTCGGTCAGCACGCGGGTGGAGGCCCTCCAGGCGTTCGGACCACCTAGGTACGTCCTTAGTAAGTAGTGCGCGGATACGGCGGTGACCTCCGTCGACGCCGGGAGATCCCCCAGCACGAACTCGGGTGGAGTCGTATACACCAGCGCGTTGATCTCGGTTCCGCCTGAGGCGATCTGGACCCAGGCCGTGCCGGGCCGTTCGGCCAGCGTCTCGGCCAGCTCGGTGGCTCGCCCGGCGGTGGTGAGCCGGATCAGGCAGGCCTCGCCCTGTGGATAAGGCAGGCCGAGAACGTGCAGGCCGGCCTCGGCGCGGAGCCGGGCATACCGCCGCGTGAGCGTCTGCGTCGAGGTGCCGAGCACGGCGGCGACCCGGCTGAACGGCGCCCGGGCGTCGATCCGCAGCGCTTGGACCAGGCCTCGGTCCAGCGCGTCCAATGGTCTATTTCTCGACATATCTCTCTCGAAATGGAAGTTATCCACAGGCTTATCCACTTATGTGGAAGATTACGGGATCTGTGGACAAACAGCTGGGCGCTACGCCGATTCCGGCGGCTGCTGAGTTGCCCTAGGGGCCCACTAGGTTTGAGGCATGCGTGACGGCGGTGAGGCGGCGAGCGTGCTCAAGCGGCTCGCGGCTGGCCCCGGGCGTGCTGAGCGGCTTACCCATGTGGAGCCGGTTCCGGCACGACCTGGCCGGACGGGCGCTTGGCCGCGCTGGGTGCCGCCGGAAGTGCTCGCGCAACTTGCCGACGTCGGGATCGAGCAGCCGTGGATCCACCAGATCGCGACCGCGGAAGCGGCGTACGCCGGGCGTTCGGTAGTAGTAGCCACCGGCACGGCGTCCGGGAAGTCCCTGGGCTACTGGCTTCCCGCCTTCGCCACGCTGGCTATTGCCGAGGCGGCGTCCCCTCATCGTCGTACGGCCTCGGTGCTCTATCTCTCGCCCACCAAGGCCCTTGCGCATGACCAGCTTCGAGCGGTCTCCCAGTTCACCGTGCCGGGTTTGCGCGCCACCACGCTCGACGGCGACTCCGAACGGACCGAGCGGGACTGGGCCCGCGACCACGGCACGTACGTCTTGAGCAATCCGGACATGCTGCACCGCTCTGTACTGCCGAACCACCAGCGCTGGGCCCGATTCCTCGGCAGCCTCCAGTACGTCGTGGTGGACGAGTGCCATCACTACCGCGGCGTATTCGGCGCACACGTCGCGGGAGTGCTCCGAAGGCTCAGGCGGATCTGCGCGCACTACGGGTCCAACCCGGTGTTCGTGTGCGCCTCGGCCACGGTGGCGGAGCCGGCCGTCTCGGGCGAGCGCCTGACCGGTCTACCGATGGAGGCGGTCACCGACGACGGATCACCTCGCGGCGGTGTCTCCTTCGGTCTGTGGGAACCGCCCCTCACGTCGTACGGCGGGGAGAACGGCGCGCAGGTCCGTCGTTCCGCTACCGCCGAGGTGGCCGACCTCCTGTCGGATCTGGTCGTCTCGGGCGTCCGGACCGTGGCGTTCGTTCGTTCGCGACGTGGTGCCGAGTCGGTCGCGTTGACAGCCCGGGCCAACTTGGCGGAGGTGGACCCGGCTCTGGCCGACCAGGTCTCGGCGTACCGCGCGGGCTATCTCCCGGAGGAGAGGCGCCGGCTGGAGGCCATGTTGCACAGCGGCGAGCTCACCGGTGTCGCCGCGACCAACGCGCTCGAACTGGGTGTGGATATCGCCGGGCTGGACGCAGTACTGCTGACGGGCTGGCCCGGCACCAGGGCTTCGTTGTGGCAGCAGGCGGGTCGAGCCGGTCGTTCCGGCGCGGAGGCGCTGGCGCTGCTGGTGGCGCGGGACGATCCACTGGACACGTACCTCGTTCGTCACCCCGAGGCGATCTTCGGGCGACCTGTTGAGGCCACGGTGTTCAACCCGGAGAATCCGTACATCCTCGGCCCACAGCTTTGTGCCGCCGCCCAGGAGCTACCGCTCACTACGGATGACTATGAGGTCTTCGGCAGTACTACTGAGCGAGTGATCGGCCAGCTGGTCTCGCAAGGGCTGCTGCGCGCCAGGCCGCGTGGCTGGTTCTGGACCCGGCGCGACCGGGCCGTGGACGCGATCGACATCCGCTCGGCCGGTGGCAGGACCGTGCAAATCGTGGAGCAGGAGACCGGGCGCCTGCTCGGTACGGTCGATGGCGGCGCCGCGCACGCGAGCGTGCACGAGGGCGCGGTCTACGTGCACGCCGGGGAGTCGTACCTGGTCCAGGCGCTTGATCTCGAGGGGCACGCGGCGATCGTGGCCCCGGCCGCGCCGGACTACAGCACGTTCGCGCGGGACGTGACCGAGATCGGCATTCTCGGCGCGGAGGCGACCATCCGCTGGGGCGCGGCCGAGTTGTTCCGCGGCTGGGTGCAGGTGACCCACCAGGTCGTCTCGTACCAGCGCAAGCAGCTCGTCACCGGCGACATCCTGGACGAGGTTCCGCTGGATCTGCCCGAGCGGACGCTGCGCACCAAGGCGGTCTGGTGGACCCTGCCCGACGACCAGGTGGCCGCGCTCGGACTCGACGACATTCCCGGCGCGGCACATGCGGCCGAGCACGCGTCCATCGGCCTGCTGCCGCTGTTCGCCACCTGCGACCGCTGGGACATCGGCGGCGTATCGACCGCCCGGCACGCCGATACCGGCTGTCTCACCGTATTCGTGTACGACGGCCATCCCGGCGGCGCGGGATTCGCCGAACACGGCTACGAAGCCGCGCGCGAGTGGTTGACGGCGACACGGGAGGCGATCGCACACTGTGAGTGCAGCCACGGGTGCCCTTCGTGCGTACAGTCACCCAAATGTGGGAACGGGAACAACCCGCTCGACAAGGCAGGAGCCGTCACCCTCCTGTCCGCAGTTCTCGCAGACCACTGAACCTCGTATATCGGCAGTGAGGCCGCACCAGTTCTGGAAAGGCACCAGCCATGTTCGTGCTCGGAATCGTACTGATCGTCATCGCCGTGCTGCTCGGCCTCGGCGTCGCCACCACCTCGGGTGAGGCGACCACGCTGGAGGTGTTCGGCATCGACCTCGGCATGTCCGTCACCGCGGTCTTCTTCTTCGGCGTGGTACTCGGCGCCGCCGCCCTGGCCGGCCTGTGGCTGGTCAAGAAGGGCGTCGGCCGCGGCTACCGCCGGCACAAGGAGGTCAAGGAGCTGCGCCACCAGGTCGAGACCACTCCGGCCGGCACTGACCCCGCCACCCCGGGCACCACCACTTCCAAAGAAGTTGCTCAAGGCACCGATACCGTTGCCGAAGGCACCGAACCGCATCGCTCACCTGAGCGCCCGATCGCCTGATGCCTCGAATTCGTTGAGGTTAGGTCTCAGCCAGCGCGCGGATCACACACGGAAACCGCCCGTTCCGTAATAGGGGCCCCATGCAACGAAACATGACTGGCAGTTAGTTGCCATTGGCATCAAGTTCTGCGGATTTGCCATAACCACCAACGCGGTTGCTGTGCCTTACTGGTCGTGGCGTAAACGTCGCGATCAGTCACCAGCACATCTCCGGCCGACCGGCCCGAACCTCACCGAGCCGGACACCGCGGACCGCCTCCAGCGCAAGGGGCGCCCGGGTGGACCCGAGATACCAGGTGACCGATCAAGACGGGGTCCCGACGACCTGTCGCCTACTCGAGATGGCACGACCTCTGGAGGTTGTCTTGATCATCCGTAGATTGTTGACCCGTACCGGTGTCGCCGTACTGGCCGCCAGCGTGGCACTGGCCACGGCGGTCCCCGCGCAGGCCGCGGTGCCGGCCGAGCGCCATGACGACAAGCCTGCCGCGACGCTCAAGGTCGGGGTGCCGAAGCAGATCGGCAGCAGCGCCGACACCAGGTACTGCCTCACGTTCGTGGCGGCGGAGAAGATCCCGATGGCGGTGATGCTGCCCTGCTCACCGGGTAAGACCGCCAAGGCACAGCAGTGGATCTGGACCGCCAAGGGCGAGTTGCAGGTGGCTCTGAGCAAGTCCGTCGGTGGCGAACTTGCGAAGACCGGCGCCTGCCTCGACACGGCCGCGGACCTGGCCGAGACACCGGCCGACGCGCCGGTGCTGGTGCTGCCCTGCCGCGATGGCGACGGGCAGAAGTGGACCTACGACAAGGACACCCAGGCCCTCGTCAACGTGGCGAACGGCCAGGCCCTGAGTTCGATGATCGGCAAGGCCAAGCAGGCCCGTCCGACGGCCACCGAGCCGGCCGACGGGACCCCGGCACAGGCTTGGCGTCAGCTGCCGATCCCGAACCTGGACATCCTGGGCGCGGTGATGGCCCTGGTGAACGCGCTGCTCAGCGCGCTCGGCCTGAGCCTGCCGCTGCCGATCGAGAAGGCCGCGGCCTCGCTGCTGGAGCTGGTCGGCGGCAAGCTGCCGATCCCGGCCCAGATGCAGGTGCTGCCGAAGCAGATGATCAACCTGGTGCGCTGAGCACCACCTAGGAGGCCTCACTAGAAGGAGGGGCGGTTCCGGCTCACAAGGCCGGGACCGCCCTTCGCTTTGCCATTGGTCAATCGTTGACAACGTTTGCCCTTGGCATCGGTAAAAGTCTTCACATAGTCGTTTGAGAGTGCCAAGGTTGTGCGGGCACGGTTGCACAATCTGCAAGGAGCCCCTGATGCGACGTACCACCCGTCTGTCCGCGGCGGCCGTTCTCGGCACGGTCACCGCATTGCTGCTGACCGGCTGTCTCGGGTCCTCCGGATCCGCCGACGGCGACCAGGACACCGGCCGCAACGCCGACGCGAAGAAGGTCGACCTGGTGATCGCGTCCAACGCGGTCAAGGGCGGCAAGAGCAGCGCGAGCGCGGAGTTCACCGAGAACGTGCTGATCCCGAAGTTCGTCGCCGAACAGAAGGCGAAGGGCGTCGAGGTCACCGTTCGGTACCAGGGTGACGGCTCCGATGACGAGATCTACAAGCAGAAGCTCTCGCTGGACCTGTCGAACAAGTCCGGCGCGGACATCATTTCGATCGACGGCATCTGGGTCGGCGAGTTCGCCCAGGCCGGATACATCAAGACGCTCGCCGATACCGTCGGCGACGCCGCGAAGGTGGACGGCTGGGAGGGCTGGAAGCAGATCCCCGAGACCGTGCAGCAGCTCGGATCGTTCGAGGGCAAGAAGTACGGCGTCCCCGGCGGCACCGACGGCCGCGTCCTCTACTTCAACAAGAAGCTATTCGCCCAGGCCGGTCTTCCCGCCGATTGGCAGCCGAAGTCGTGGGAGGAGATCCTCGCGGCCGGACGCGCGCTGAAGAAGCTGCCGGGCGTCACACCGCTGCAGATCAACGCAGGTACGGCGATGGGCGAGGCCACCACCATGCAGGGCGTACTGCCTCTGCTCGCTGGAACCGGCGCGAGCGTCAACAAGGAAGGTAAGTGGCTCGGGGACACCCCGCAGCTCCGGCAGGTGCTGGACTTCTACCAGAAGGTGTATGGCGGCGAGAAGCTCGGCGACCGGGTGATCCAGCTTGAGTCCAAGGGCCGCGACAAGTCGTTCGCGCAGTTCGCTGCCAACAAGATCGGCGTACTACTGGAGAGCGACTACTTCTGGCGCAGCGTGGTCGAGCCGGAGGAAGGCGTTGCCAAGATGGCAGACCGCGATGCCGCCGTCGGGTACGCGTTGATCCCGGCGGTGCAGCCTGGTGCCGGCGTCAACGGCCAGGACTTCATCTCGATGTCCGGTGGTGGAGCGACCGTCATCAACCCGAACACCAAGTACCCGCAGCAGGCCTGGGAACTGCTGCAGTTCATGAACTCGGCCGAGATGGTCAAGGCCTCGTTGGACGGCAACGCCAAGATCACCCAGCGCACGGACGTCAACGCGGAGGTACTGGCGTCAGACCCGATGCTCACCTTCGTCAGCCAGAAGGTGCTCCCGCTGACGCAGTACCGCCCGGGCCTTGCCGAGTACCCGAAGGTTTCTGCGGCGCTACAGCAGGCGACGGCCGACGTGGTCGGCGGTAAGACCGCGGAGCAGGCCGCGCAGGCGTACCAGTCTGCGGCCGAGCAAGCGGCGGGCGGCAAGGACAAGGTCTTCACGAGCTGATGGCCACCACGACTGGTCCCGCGCCGGTGAAGCCGGCGCGGGTTCGTGGGCCCGCGCAGGATGTTGCCGGGCTGGGCGTCGGGCGGGCGCTCGGGTTCATGGCTCCGGCCTTGTTGCTGATCGGGGCGTTCCTGGTCTTTCCGGCCGTCTGGACGATCTACATCGGCATCACCAACTACCGGCTGACCGGTATCGAGGCGGTGTCGCCGAAGATCGTCGGCCTGGAGAACTACGCGAAGGCCCTGAACGACGCCCTGTTCCACAACGCCCTATGGCTGACGTTCCTGTTCGTGCTCGGTTCGGCGATCATCGGCCAGAACATCCTCGGTTTCACGCTTGCGTGGATCATGCGCAGGGCACGGCCGGCAGTTCGCCGTACGGTCGAGGCACTGGTGCTGCTGGCCTGGATCCTGCCGTCGACGGTGGTCGCGTACCTGTGGATCGCGTTCTTCGATCGCGACACCGGCACGTTGAACAGCGTGCTCGGCACCACCGGCACGGCCTGGCTGATCGAGTACCCGATGATCTGCTTGATTCTGTTCAACACCTGGCGGGGTACGGCGTTCTCGATGATGCTCTACTCGTCGGCGCTGCAGGCGGTTCCGCCGTCACAGCTGGAGACGGCCCGGATGGTCGGGGCCTCCGGCTGGCAGACCCTGCGTGACGTGGTCTTCCCGCATATTCGCGGGCATGTGCTCACGAATACGCTGCTGATCTCGCTGTGGACCGCGAACGACTTCTCGCCGTTCCTGCTCACCAAGGGCGGTCCGAACCACGAGTCCGAGACGGTGCCGGTCTACATCTACAACGTGGCTCTGACCGGTGGTGAACTCGGTTACTCCTCGGCGATCTCGTTCCTGCTGCTGCTGGCGAACCTGCTGGTAGCGCTGCTCTACCTGCGGCTCTTGCGGAGGCGGTCATGACTCCTGCCGAAACCGTGCGCCGGATCGGGTTCTACGTCCTGATCTGCGCGATCACCTTGTTCTTCGCCGTACCGATGCTGTGGATCGCCTCGGCGCCGTTCGACGCGTCACCAGGGCTTGGCGTGAGTTGGCCCGACTGGACGCTCGACAACTTCCGGAAGACGCTCAACCATCCGTACGCCCTTGGTGCGATGGTGAACTCGCTGCTGATCTGTGTGACCACCGCCGTGGCTGTGACGGCCTTTGCGGCTTTGGCCAGCTATGCGTTGTCCCGCGTGCGTATTCCCGGCCGGGACGCCTTGCTGTACGCGTTGTTGCTGCTGTCGTCGGTAGTGACCGGCACCGCCGCGATGGTGCCGATCTTCGTCATGATGTTCCAGCTCGGCTTGATCGACTCACGGTTCGGTGTTGCTCTGGTGATGACCGGAGGCCTTTTGCCGGCGGCGATCTTCATCCTCAAGGACTTCGTCGACGCGGTGCCCAAGTCGTACGAGGAGTCCGCCCGGGTCTTCGGTGCCTCCACGGGCCAGATCCTGCGCGACGTCGTGCTGCCGGTCGCGCGTCCCGGCCTGGCCACCATCCTGGTCTGGGCCTTCGTCAATTCCTGGGGCAACTTCCTGGTGCCCTTCCTGCTGATCCGGTCGATCGACAAACAGCCCGGCGCGGTGCTGCTGCAGACCTTCACCGACGAGGGCGGCAGCGCCAACCTCCAGGTGATTCCGGTCTTCTCGCTGCTGTTCTCGATCCCCGTGGTCGTGCTGTACCTGCTGGTGAACTCGCGATACGGGTTCCGCTTCCACGGAGGGATCAAGAGCTGATGGCCGGTATCGATATCGAAGGCCTGTCCACCGTCTATCCGAACGGCGTACGCGCGGTGGACGGGCTGGACCTGAGCGTGGCCGACGGCGAGTTCTTCGCGCTGCTCGGGCCGTCCGGCTGCGGTAAAACCACCTTGCTGCGCACGATCGCCGGACTGGAGAACGCCAGCGCAGGCAAGGTCCGGATCGACAGTACCGACGTGACCCGGCTGGAACCGGGCAAACGTGGTGTGGCGATGGTCTTCCAGGACTACGCGTTGTTCCCGCACATGACGGTGTCGGAGAACATCACCTATCCCCTGAAGGTGCGGCGTGCTCCCGTGGCCCAGCGCGACGAGGCCGCCCGCCGTACGTCGGAGGAGCTAAGCCTGCAAGGGCTTCTCGAACGAAGGCCCGGTCAGTTATCCGGTGGCCAGCAGCAACGAGTGGCTTTGGCCCGGGCGATCGCCTCGGAGGGCAAGGTGCTGCTGCTGGACGAGCCGTTGTCCAACCTGGACGCCCGCCTTCGCTTAGAGGCCCGGACGTTCTTGAAGAAGCTGCAGCGGGATCTGGGCATTACGACGGTCTTCGTCACGCATGACCAGGCCGAGGCGCTTGCACTGGCTGACAAGATCGCCGTCATGCAGTCAGGCAAACTGCGCCAACTCGGTAGTCCGCGCGAGGTCTTCGCCCGCCCGGCGAACACCTTCGTTGCGAACTTCATCGGCTCCACGCCGATGAACCTGCTCGACGGCACGATCGAGCCCGAAGGCGTACGGCTGCCAGGTGGCTCCTTGCCCGCAGCAACCGGCTCGCTGCCGGTAGGTGCTTCGGTGACGGTCGGGGTGCGGCCCGAGTACCTGACGGTGTCCCCGTCCGGCCCAGGCTTGCAGGGCGTCGTAGTCGTCACGGAGAACCTGGGCACGATCTCGCTGGTGACAGTGGATTGCGACGGCACCTTAATCGGCGCCACCGTGCCGGAAGAGGACGAGCCCGCGCCGGGTACGCCGGTCTCACTGATGGCTGCCGCTCCCCGGGTCCTCTTGTATGACAAGGAGTCCGGCGAACTGCTAGCCCAGCAACCCGCTACGGTCTGACCAATGGCGATCACGACGTACCGACGGGTCTGGACGCTCGACGATCGGGCCGAGTCGATTTGGCATTCGCTCCCGGTGGACATCCGGCCGGGCTGCGAAGGTCTGTCCGTCCGGCTGCTGGAACCACCGCCGGGCGCGGTGATCGACATCGGCTGCGAAGGTGCGGCCGGTTGGCGCGGGTGGTCCGGCGGAGCCCGGCAGGCCTTTGCGATCACCCCTTTGGCGGCGACTCCCGGGTACGTGCCGGGTGAGCTCGAGCCCGGTGTCTGGTGGATCGTGCTCGGGCTGCACCGCATCCCGGTCGACGGGGTGGAACTGGTGGTGGAGGCCTCGACCGGGCCGGTGGACTCGATCCCCGGCCTGGCCGAGTACGAGACGGCCTCCGCGGCAGTCGTCGTACCGGCTCGACCGCCACGGCGCGAGTTGCCCTCGGTGGACGGGTTGCGCTGGGTGGCGGCGGACTTTCACGCGCATACGTTGCACTCGGACGGTTCCGCCCCGGTGGCAGCCGTCGCCGCGCTCGGGCTTGCGGCCGGGCTCGACGTCATGGCGATCACCGACCACAACACCGAGGCGCATCACGCCGAACTGGCCCCGGTCGGTCAACGGCTCGGTATCGGGCTGATCCCCGGGCAGGAGATCACCACGGATTCGGGCCACGCGAACGCCTTCGGCGCGATCGGCGTGATCGACTTCCGCCAACCGGCCGAGACCTGGGTAGCCGAAGTGGCCCGGCGGGGCGGACTCATGTCGGTCAACCACCCGCTGGGCGGGGATTGCTCGTGGCGGCAGCCTTTGCCGGTTCACCCGCCTTTGGCCGAGTTGTGGCACTCATCGTGGTTGGACCGTCGTTGGGGTGGGCCGGTGGCGTTCTGGCATGCCTGGGGACATTCGACGACGGCTATCGGCGGGAGCGACTGGCACAACCCTTCGTCGCTTGCGCCGCCTGGATCGCCTACAACCTGGGTGGCGGTTGATGCGGCCGCTGTCGGGACGGAGGACCTGCCAAGCGCCGTACTGGCTGGGCTCGCTGCTGGCCGTACGACGGTTTCGGCGGGCTATACCGCGCCCGTGCTGCTGCGGAACGGCGAGAGCTTTGTGGCGATCGATGCGCCTGGCACGTTGCTCCTCGGCTGGGACGGAAGCCGCCGGGCGGTACGTACGTCGTACGAGGTCTTGCCGGCCGACGTACCAGGCGCGCACATCCTCATCGACCACACCGGCCAGGTGCTGGCGCTTTGCTCCTAGCCCGGGTTGTGGGTGAGTTCGGCGCGACGGGTGGTGAGGAAGGCTCGCTCGGCGGCGTTCTCCGCCCGGGCGATCGCGTCGTCGTACGCCTCGACTGCCTCGGGGGTGCGTCCGAGCCGCCGGAGCAGGTCGGCCCGGATCGCGTGCCAGAGATAGAACTTCGCGAGGTCCAACCCATCCACCTGCTCAAGCGCCGCGTCGGGCCCGACCACCTCCGCCAACGCGACGGCCCGGTTCAGCTGGATCACCGGGCTCGGCGCGATCACCATCAGCTGGTCGTACAACTGGAGGATCTGTCCCCAGTCGGTGGCGTCCGCCGTCGACGCATCACTGTGTACGGCGTTGATGGCGGCCTGGATCTGGTACGGCCCGGGCTGATCACGCCGCAGGCACCTGCGTACCAACTCCTGGCCTTCGGCGATCAACGCCTGGTCCCATCTCGCGCGATCCTGGTCCGCCAGCAACACCAGCTCGCCTCGCTCGTCGGTACGGGCCGCCCGACGCGACTCGATCAGCACCATCAACGCCAGCAGGCCGACCGCCTCGGGTTCGTCCGGCATCAGCTCGACCAGCAACCGGCCGAGGCGGATCGCCTCGCGGCAGAGTTCGTCGCGAACCAGGTCGTCACCCGCACTGGCCGTATAGCCCTCGTTGAAGATGAGGTAGACGACCGTGAGCACCCCGCGGAGGCGATCCGGCAGATCCGCCTCGGCCGGTACGCGGTAGGGAATGCCCGCGTCCCGGATCTTGCCCTTCGCCCGGACCAGCCGCTGCGCCATCGTCGGCTCGGGCACCAGGAACGCGCGCGCGATCTCCGCCGTGGTCAGACCGCCGAGCAACCGCAGGGTCAACGCCACCCGCGCCGGCATCGCCAGCGCCGGATGACAACAAGTGAAGATCAACCGCAACCGGTCATCCCGCACAACGCCCTCCGTTAGACCTACCTGGCCCTCGCTGTCTGTTTGGAACTGGCTCTGGGCCTGCAGCCAGGCGGCCTGAACGTGCTTGTCCTCGCGCTGCCCCTCCCGCCGAAGGTGATCGATGGCCCGGTTGCGCGCGGTCGTGATGATCCAGCCGGCCGGACTCGGCGGTACGCCAGTCTCGGGCCATCGTTCGACGGCCTTGGCGAACGCGTCCTGAACCGCCTCCTCGGCCAGATCTATGTCCCCGAGCACCCTCGTCAGCACTGCCACCGCACGCCCATACTCCGCCCGGAAAGCACGCTCAACCTCGCCCCGCACCTACCCACCTCCCACTCAGTTGCGCGGGTTTGCCGAATCGCCGCCGTCGGCCTGGCCGACGCAGGACCCGAACTCCATCGGCCGCACCTCGATCGGCAGCGTGAGAATCTCGCTCAACCGCCGGGCCCAATCCATCGCCTCATCAAGATCGGCCACTTGGATCACGTTGAACCCACCCAGGTGCTCCTTCCCCTCGGCGAACGGCCCGTCCGTAACCAAGCTCTCCCCGTCGCGATACCGCACCACCGTCGCCGAACTCGCCGCCGTCAACCCACCCGAGAACACCCACGCCCCGGCCGCTTGCAATTCGTCATGCCAAACCTGCAGCTTCGCCATGATCGGCTCAAGAAACTCCGGCGGCGGCGCCTCCCCGTCCGGCTGGTAAATCCCAAGCAAGTACTGCCTCATCCCAATCCCTCCATCCATTCCACGGCGACCCTTCCGGCCACCCACACCCTCTACACGAACCCCCTCCCGCAAATCGACATCCCCACCGCCAACCCAACCACCGCCTCCCCACGCGACAAACCATCCGCCCGCACCCGTCCGCCGCCCCACGGACCCCGCGAACTGCTCGGCTCGCCCGTACCCGACGGACCGGGCGGACTCCACCGGCTCGACGAACCAGGCGGACTGCACCGGCTCGACGGACCGGCGGGCTCCACCGGCTCGACGGATATGGGCTCGGCAGCTCGGCGGATACCGGAGAAGGTGGTTCGGCGCTGCGTTCCAGCGGACGAAGACGGTCGGCGGTTCGGCTCGCCCGGACTCGGCGTGATCGGCTGATGGGGCGGCTCGCGACCTCGGGGCGAGGCGCGGTCGGTCTGGTCGGCGGACTGGACGGTCGGCGGACTGGATGGTCGGCGGCTGCGCGGTCGGGTCGGCCGGCGCGGTGGGATTGGAGGGCGGCCGGCGGACGAGGGTGGGGAGTTGGCGTCGAGCGCCTTGAACTTCGCGGCGCATAGGTGGGCTCTGGATGGGTGGCGGGCGGCACTTCTTCGGGCGAGTCGCGTACCGGGGTGTGACTGGTGGGGCTGGTGACTATTACTGTCCTCTCAGACACGCTCCGGAACTGGGGCTCATCAGCTGATCGCGATCAGGTCGCGATCAGGTCGCGATCCGGCGTTGACCTGGACGTTTCGCGACCGGGAGCCCGATGATCTGGAAACGTCGTCCCGCCCATTCAGTCCACCGGACGTGTGCCCACCACGCTCCGACAGCGCCACGGAGGCCCGTGTTGCAGGACCGCATCCGGTTGTTGCTGGTCGACGACCAGATCCTCAACCGCGGGGTGCTCAGAAGCCGGCTCGAACGCGAACGCGACCTCGAGGTGGTCGCCGAGCTGAGCCGCAAGGACGATGTGGTGGCCGCGGCCAAACAGCACCGCGCCAACGTCGCACTACTCGACGCGGGCCTGCCCGAACGCGAAAGCATCTCCGTCACCGCCGAACTCCGCACCTCCATGCCGGAATGCCGCGTGGTGATGCTGACCACCTTCGGCCGTCCCGGCTATCTGCGGCGCGGTCTCGATGCGGGCGCGAAGGGTTTCGCCCTGCAGAACAGCCCTGGACCGCAACTGGCCGACGCCCTCCGCCGGGTCCACCTCGGCCTACGCGTGGTGGACGCCAACTTGGCCGCCGAGACGCTGCGCTACGAACAGACCCCCCTCGACCCGGGTGAAACCGACACGCTGCGAGCCGCCCGGGACGGCGGTACGGTGGCCGCCCTCGCGGACAAACTCGCCATCTCCGAACGCCTGGTCCGCGTACGCCTCTGGTCCGCCATCGGCAAGACCGGCGCCCGCACCCGGGCCGACGCCATCACCATCGCAGAACGCAACGGCTGGCTCCCCGACTAACGCACCCGCCGCGCCCGCATCGACTCGACTCGTGCGTGTCAGGTCAGCACAACAACCCGGCCGGGATCGTCGGCCCGGAACAATAGACAGCCGGGATCAGCGCAAGGTGCCGCAGCAGGTCCACCAGCGCGGTGCTCGGCACGCGTCGCGCCGGGTCGGCTGTGCCGAATCGATGCCTTGCAAGGTGCTAGGCGGGGCAGGTTGGCTATTCGGCCAGGTGATCGCGGAGCCAGCTGGGGCCGACCGTACTGGCGCCAAGCTCCTCGACCCGGCGGCGGAGTTCCCGGTCGGCCGTGACTACGACGATGTCGCGGTCGCCGTTCTGGCTCGACGCAGCCACGACCGACACGATCTCGTCGTCGCCCGAACCATTGGCATGCACCACCACGATGTCCCGTTCAGTATCGCTCGCGGTGGAACCGTCCCGCTGCTCAGCGTTCTCGACCGAGGGCGCGTTTGAAGGCGAGGGCGCGTTCGACGGCGCGGAGCCCGAGGGCGCGGCGGTTGCGGGCGAGTGGTCGGTTGGAGTGGCATGGGCGGGCTGGAGTGGGCCGGTTGGCGCGGCCTTGCGGGCGGCTCCTTCCAGAACGACGACAACCTCGTACGGTTCGGCGAAATCGCGCTGGATCGAGGCGAGCAAGCGCGCCGCAGCGCCCGCGCGGTCGCGCCACCAGCCGTCTGGACGCGAGCCGACCACGTTCGCCGCATCGACCACCAGTAACGGGAGTACCGTCACTTGGACCTCATTCCTGACGTCGCCGTCCATGCTGCCCACGACCGGGTTACGGCAGGGCGGCACCACTCTCCTTTCCAGTGTCTCGTTCCCCGACGCCTTTGTGAGACCAACCCGCCGAGCCGACGCCGACCGACCCTGACCGTCCATCGCACCACCGCCCATCGCCGCGATCCAGCGCATTACCCGACGGCCGACCGGACGCTGCGAATGACCCGCTGGGCCGAGCGGCTTAGCTCGGAGCTTCCGCAGCTCCGATCGGACCACCTCGAGCTGCCGCTCGGATCACCGGTGATCCGAGCGCTCCGAGATCCAGCTGTACGGACGTCACTACGACGACCACCTCTGTTTCCACGTCTATCGAGCATTGTTCGAGGTCGGTGTTGTGCGCGTTCGCGATGCTGGCTGCCGTCTGACAGGCACCACCGTCATCCCGAAGCGGTTCGTCCGCAGGGGAACCTAAGGTAGGAGCACCGGGCCGTGCCGAGAATCCAAGCTCAGCCTCGGAACCACCGACTTCAGGACGACGGAGATCTGCGCGATCGCTTGGTCGTTGCCGAGCATTGCTCTGCAAGGCTTCGGCCGCGCTCAACGCCGCCAGATCCGCAGCAGCCGCGGTGCGATGTTTGGCCGCGATCACCGATATCCAAAGCACGGCCGCGACGACGCCTGCTGTGAACAGCATGACGACGGCCAGCACCATCAGCGTGCCGCTTCCGTGCTCGGTACGGCGCATGCGAGGACGAGCCGCACAGTCGGACGGTTGCCGAACGACGTCAGCAGCACGCGGACCGACGGCCCCACCGATCGCTGGTTCCGGAATGGGGGCGCGGCCTTGGCAGTCGTCTCGTGGTCCGCCGCGTCGACTGCGTAGTCGGTGGATGGCAGGGCTGACGGCCCCGCTCGCGGTTCGCGAACTGGCGCGTCGTCCGCGTAGTCGGTGGAGGGCGGGGGTCACGGGCCCACTCCCGCTTCGGCGTGTACGACGGCGCGCGCGATGAGGTCTTTGCTTGGCAGCAGTTTGAGGAATCCTCCTTTGCCTTGGGCAGTTGCTTGGACTGTCACTACGACTTCGGATCCTTGACGAGTGACGGCGATCTGGGCGCCTGGTGGGGCGGATCGTTCGCCGAGTGTTCGAGCCACCGACTCTGGCTCGCCGCGGGCGATCGCTCGGGCGACATCTCTGGCGGCATCACCGCAGCGGACGTTGGCCACCATCAGGCCGAGTAGCCACAGCCCACCAAACATCGCTATCAGCAGCACCGGAAGGACAATCGCCGTCTCGGCCGTCACCGAGCCACGCTCTCCTGCCCTTCGCGGCACGGCTCCCCGCAGGAGCGCCGACCTCGAGGGCCTGATCGTCTCGGCGGATACCGCGTACCGGTCGTGCCCGACCCGCGGCTCGACTGATGCGACGAGCCAGGCCGGTGATCCATGCGCGGCCGATGACCGTCGGGATGCCGCCACTTGATGTCGTCTTAAAGTGCGCCACCGCAGGACCGCGGCGACCAATCGACCAATGGCGTCTCCGAACGTTCCTGTGATGTGCCCCTGGCAAAGCCCGCCGATGGACCGAGCGAATGCCCGCCGCGAGCGCGAGGACCGGCGCGGGCCGCGGTACGCCGTACGGCCCGCTGCTGGTGGCGATTGGTGCTCAGAGGTCTGGGCATTAGGTGGTGCAGGGATCGGGTAGTCGTTCATCTCCACTCCAATCTGGGAGGCCCGGCCAGGCACGGATGGCCTGGACGACCGAGCCGGGCGCGGCCGAGCGCGGATGGCCTGGGCAGGACGGGTCGGGCGCGGCGGGGCACGGATGGCGGGTGAAAGGTAGGGCGTCGCGCGCCCGCCTGGCCACGGGGGGTGAAGGTACGGTTCGGTGCGTGGCCAGGCGGTTGCGGGCGGGCGGTTAGAGCTCGAATTCGATGCCTGCGGCACGCAAACCGGCGTTGATGATTGCCTTTAGCAACGACAGCATGGTGTCCGACTTCAGCAAGGTGATCAGGATGCCGCCGAAACCGCAGGCGGCGACCGTGGCCACCGCGTATTCGGCTGTCGCCGCACCCTGCTCGCCACGATCTCGCCCGGGCGCCAGCCCGGTTCGGAATCGCGCACCGGCATGAACCAGCGCATCGCGGCCCGCCTGCATGCGACCACGGAGAGGGCGGTGCTGAACGGCGACCAGCGTCTTGGACATGTCGAGCCTCCTACTCTGCCACCCTGGCGCTTCCAGGGCGGTTCACAGAGAGGATGCAGTCGAGTTTCACTCTTTATACAAAGAGATTCGACACCTGGGGACAACTCGCAAACTCGGCATCGGACAGCCTCAGCGCAGGTCGTTCAAGCGCCTTGACTGCTGCACATTCAGAGTCATTCGCGCGGCTTCGATGTTCGCCACCAGGTGCGCCGCGGACGACGTACCGGGAATCGGCACGACAACCGGAGACCGGTGCAACAGCCAAGCCAGCGACAGTTGCTGCACTGTCGCATCGATCTCGCGGGCGATCTCGGTGAGCACCGGGCTGGACTCGCGAGCAATCGGAAGCCAAGGAATAAAGGCGATTCCCACACGCGTGCAGTAGTCGAGAACAGCATCGTGTTCACGATCCATCACGTTGTAGCGGTTCTGTACGCTGACCACCTCGATCTGCCGACGCGCCTCCTCAAGCTGCGCGACGCTCACCTCCGACAGACCGATATGCCGAACCTTGCCTTCGGCACGCAATTGGGCAAGCGCGCCGAGTTGGTCCGCCAACGGGACCAGTGGATCTATGCGATGTAGCTGAAGCAGGTCGATCCGTTCCACTCGCAGGCGGCGAAGGCACAACTCGGCCGCTTGGCGCAGGTACTCGGGCCGGCCGACCGGCAACCACTCCGAGGGCGACGGCCTGGTGTGTCCGATCTTGGTGGCGATCACCAGGTCGTCGGCGTACGGGTGTAGCGCCTCGGCCAGGAGTTCCTCGTTCGCGCCGATGCCATACGCGTCGGCCGTGTCGATGAAGTTCACGCCCAGCTCCACCGCGAGGCGGGCGATCCGGATGGCCTCACGCCGGTCGCCCACCGGGCGGTAGCCGGTCAGCCTCATCGCGCCGAAGCCGAGGCGCCGTACTTCTAGCTCGCCGATCTTCAGGGTCGGGTTCTCACTCATGAAACTCTCCTTGGTCGGGTTCGCCCGTCATGGTCCGCGCCGAATCGCCGCCGCGAAATGGATTTAGACTGGACTGAATCCACGACGAAGGAGGCCCGCATGCTCGAACTGGCCTTCACCGTGGAGGACCTGGCTCGAACCAGGTTCGCCATCTCGCCACTGTGGGAGATCGTCGCGAGTGTGCGACTGCTGAAGTCGCCCCGTGCCAGAGCGTTTCACCAGGGTTGGGCCGTCGAGACTGAGCAACGCCTCCACCGGTCCGGCAACGATCTGGGGCTGTTGTTCGGCTTGGTCGATCCTGCGGTCTGGTATCTCCCGGATCTGCTGAGCCCTTCGCCGCGTAGCCCGGTTCCGGATCTCACGTCGGAACTGGCCGCGTTGCGCCGGTTGCCGGCCGACCAGGTTCGGGCGGATCTCGGTGTGCTTGCTTATGCGCGCACGAACCAGATCGGCTCGCTGGCCGAGGCGAAGGTGCCGCGCGGTCCTGATCGGCGTACGCCGGAGCGGCTACCGGCGGGCCCGATCCGGGACCTGTACGACGATCCAGAGACGGGCCTCGACCGGCTGGCGAACGAACTCGCGGCCTACTGGGACCTGGCCATCGGTCCACATTGGGGGCGGATCCGGGCGCTGCTCGAAGGCGATGTGCTGTACCGCGCGAGGCAGCTCGCGGACGAGGGGCACGCGCGGTTGTTCAGCGACCTCGCGGATACCGTGCGGTGGCGGAACGGCTCGCTGTTCATCCGGCATCGCCGGTTCGGCGGCGTGCGGGAGCTGTCAGGCGAGGGCCTACTGCTGGTTCCGTCGGCGTTCGTCTGGCCGGCGGTCTTCTCGAGTGCTATTCCGCCTTGGCAGCCCACGCTGACTTATCCGGCGCGAGGTATCGCCACCATCTGGGAGGCCTCCGGCGGCGCCGTACCGGAAGGACTGGCGAAGGCGCTCGGGCGATCCCGCGCCGATCTACTCGGGCAGCTTGACTTGCCACGGTCGACCACAGAACTAGCGAGCCGAACCGGACTAACTCCGGGTGGAGCCTCACAGCACCTGAGCGCACTTCGCGCCGCTGGACTTGTCACGCCGCACCGCGTGGGACGCATCGTGCTGTACGCCCGAACCGCGGCCGCCGAGGCCTTACTGGTAGCGGCCGGTCAACGGTCCGACACGTGAGCGTGGCGCCACGGATCAGCGCGAGGCCGTCTCCCGGCGATACCGGGTCACGGCAACTAGTACGCCGGAGGGTACTGACCTTTGGCCGGTAATCCGGTTAACCTGGCGGGCATGTTCGTTCTGGAGCTGACCTATCCCGCCACGCGTGACGAGGGATTCATCGAACGCCGCGACGCCATGATCGGCGAACACATCGCCTGGCTGAAGACCCATTTCGAGGCCGGCACCTTCATCGCGTCCGGGCGCAAGGAACCGCGCGACGGCGGCATCATCCTTGCTGTCGGCAATGACCGGGTCGCGATGAACGAACTGGCCGGAACCGATCCGTTCGCCATCGCCGGGATCTGCACGTACCGCGTCACCCAGTTCTATCCGAACACCGTCGCGCCCGCCCTCAACCAGTACCGCCAAGACCCACCCGCCTAACGAGCCGCCCCGCCCATCCCGAGGACAGCGTCGGCCGCCTCGTGGCGAGGTGGCGTGGCTCGGGCCGGGATGGTGACGGCTTGGGTTAAGGGGTGGTGAGGGCAAGGAGGCCGGTTAGGGAGCCGGCGATGGTGGGGATTACGCCTAGCAGGATGAAGGACGGTAGGAAGCAGAGGCCGAGGGGCACCACCGAGCGGGTTTCGACTGCTCTGGCGCGTTCTTCGGCTGTCCAGCGGCGTTCTTGGCGGATGTCGTCCGCGAGGTATTCGAGGGTGGCCGCCAATGGCGCGCCCGAGCGTAGTGCCCGGGTGACGGCGCGGGTGAGACTGACGCAGGCTGGTTCGGCCTGGAGGGTTTCCCAGGCCTGGGCCGGATCGGCACCGAGGCGCAAGTGACGCTCCACCTCGCTGAGCAGTTCGGACAACGGGCCATCGTGGGCGTGGACCACCGTGGCCACTGCCTCGTCGGGTGGTCGGCCGGCTCGTAGGCATGCCGCGAGCAGGTCGATGGTCAGGGGTAGGTCGGCGCGAATTCGCTCGGCTCGTTGCCGCACGGAGGCTGGCTGCAATCGCGCGAGCATCAGCGGTACCGCGACCATCGAGGCGGCTGCTGGCAAGACACCCCAGGGCATGCCCAGCAGGAACAGCATGGCCGCCGCAAGCGACCAGCTCGCGGCTCGATGGAGGCGGCGCTCTCGTGGTGAGATCTCCCGGCCGGCTGTTGGCAGCCACCGGTTCCATGGCGGCGGTGGCGGAGCGACGAGGCGGCGCGGTCCTGGGCGGCCCGGCGCCAGAAGTGCGACCGCCACGGCGAAGGTCACGCATGCCGGCAGAACCTGAGCCCTGCTCATGCGCCCGCCTCCCAAGGAACCTGACGGTCAATCACACGCCACCTCACGAAGCAGCACACCGTGCGCCAGAGGCCCACGTCCGCCGAAGGACTCGGCCTCGGTTGGAGGCGTTCGGATGCCAGCGAGAGGCGATACGGCCGCACGTCCGCGCTCGTTGGCCGGGTGCGGTGGGGAGGCTATTGGGTGGATTCGCATTTGGTGGCCATTCGTTCGACCCAAAACAGGCCGAGTACGCCGAGGGCTAGGCCTAGGGTCAGGCAGGCCCAGCCGATGGGGGTGTTCGTGAGGAAGGTCAGCGGGGCAGCGCCTACCGCGTAGCCGAGGAAGGTCGCCAGGACCGGTAGGGCCGCTAACAGCCGTGCGGTTGCCCTAGTCCCGCCTAGGCCGGCTGTTACCTGTTTTCGCACGGCTTCGTCGGTTCGGAGAGAGAGCGCGAGGCGTTCGGCGATTCCGGCCAACGCGGCACCCGAGCGATCGGAGACGCGCCAAGCGGCGGCCAGGGCGCGGAGGCCGCCGCATCCTGGTGAGCGCGCGGCAAACTCAAGGACCTCGCTCACGTCACCGCCCAGGCGTGCGGCAGCCGCTGCGGGTCTCAGCTCGGGGCAGACCGTCGCCGCGCCTTCCATGGCGTCGCGGGGCGTACGACCGGCGCGAAGGTCCGCCGCCAGAATCGTGCAGGCCTCGATCACCTGGCCGCGACGGCCATCCGCGGCTGCACGGGCGCGGCCCTTCGCCCTCAGCAGCAGCGCGGTACCGACGAGCACGGAGACCGTCATCAGCGAAACCAAGACCTGGGCACCGAGCAGACTCCCGACCACCAGCACCAACATGACGGCCGCAACCACCGTCCGCCGGGAGCGCAAGGTGAACCGCAGGGTGGGAACCTGCCGAGGGCGCAGCCGCCGGATGCCGCGAGCGGAAGCCGGCAAGGCCAACGCGACCGCGACGCCAACCAGAACCGCCGCCGCAAAACCACCGAACTGGATCGTCATCGCGGCCTCACCCGATGAGAAGGCGGTTGAAGATGTGCGAGCCGTCGGACAATTCGAGGCGCCCATCGGTCGCGAAACGGATCGCCGGAACCATGCTGGTGAAACCATCCGGCCGCCGGTCAACGACCTGCAACTCGGCAACGCGGCGACGCCCGTCGGCCTCCCGCACAAGGTGGACGACGACGCGCAGCGCGGACGCCACCTGACTGTGCAGGGCATCCCGACCCAGGCCCGCGATCGCACCTAACGCCTCCAGACGAGCAGGCACGTCGTAGGCGGAGTTGGCGTGCACCGTGCCGCAGCCGCCTTCATGGCCGGTATTCAAAGCGCCGAGCAGATCAGCCACCTCGGCGCCTCGGACCTCCCCAACCACCAGGCGATCCGGCCGCATCCGCAGGGCCTGGCGAACCAGCTCGCGCAAAGTGATCTCCCCCGCGCCCTCCACGTTCGGCGGGCGGGCCTCGAGCCGAACGACGTGTGGGTGCTCGGGTCTCAGCTCGCTCGCGTCTTCCACCAGCAACAACCGTTCCGCGGGTGGCACGAGCGTCAACAGGGAACTCAGCAGCGTGGTCTTCCCGGTGCCCGTGCCACCGCTGATCAGGAAGGCCAACCGAGCGTCAACCAGGTCGCGCAGCACCACAGCGCCCGCGGGCGGAAGCGATCCGGCCGCGACAAGGTCTTCCAAGGTGAACACCTTGCGCGACGGCACTCGCAGGGACAGGCACGTTCCAGGCGCGGCGACCGGAGCCAGTACGGCGTGGAACCTGCTGCCGTCGGGAAGGCGGACATCAACATACGGCGTGGCGTCGTCGAGGCGACGGCCTGCCGCTGCCGCGAGGCGGGTCGCCAGGCGTCGTACGGCGGACTCGTCGCCGGTGCGGACCGGCACCTTCTCCAAACCGCGCCCGCGGTCGACGTACACCTCGTTGGGGCCGTTGACGAGGATGTCGGTGATGCGGGGATCGGCGAGCAGTATGTCGAGCGGTCCGGCTCCCATCGCCTCGCGGCGTAAGGTGGCCACGACTTCGAGGACTGTCGCGTCGCCGACCACGTTTCCGTTGGCGCGCAGCGCGGCGGCCACCCGGTCCGGCGTTGGGTCGGCGCCGTCGGACGCGAGCATGCCGCGGACGCGCTCGACGAGTTCGGCGGGCACTCTCACTCTCATCCCGCCCTCCGGCTGGAAGGCTCAGCCCGGCCGAACTGATCGAGGAGCTCCGACGCCGCACGCCCAAGTGGAGTTCGCGGCTCCACTGGGAATCGGCCTCGGTCGATCTGCACCGCCAGGCTTTTGTCGAAACGCAGCTGCGCCGCCAACCGGACCGACAGGTGTTTCGCCAGGTCCAAGGCGGAAAGCCCACTCAGACAGGGCTCGCGGGCGACAAGCCGCAGATCGCTCGCGAAGGAACGCAGCCTCCCCGCCACCCGGGCCGCCGCCGCGCAGGCACGGACATCGCGCGGCACGACCAGCAAGGTAGAGGTGGCTCGCACCAACGCTTCCTCGCTCGCCTCATCGCAACGTCTGGGTAGATCGACCACAACCAGGTCGCTACTTCGCTGAGCCGCGCTCAGCACCGAACGCATCGCCTCGGGTGGCATCGCGACCACGTCTGCTCGGTCCCACGAGAGCACGGCCAGATTGCCGACCACTGGCAGGGCCGCTCGCAAGGCCTCGGCGCTCACCCGGCCGGCGGTTCCGACCAGCTCGGGCCAGCGCAACCCCGCGCCTTGCTCCTGACCAAGCACAAGGTCGATACCGCCGCCGAGTGGATCGCCGTCGATCAGCATCGTGCGCAGGCCTCGACGCGCACCGGTCACGGCGAGCGCGGCAGCAAGCACGGTGGCCCCCGCGCCACCGCACCCGCCGACGCACGCCAAAGTGAGCGCGGACCGGCTGCCACCTTCAACGGAGTCGGCCAGCTTGTCGCCGAGCATGGCCTCGTCGGCGGGCAGGAAGTACACCTGCTCGGCGCCGACTCCAACCGCGAGGCGAAAGGCGTCCTGGTCGGAAGGATCGGCGCCGACCAGCACCACGCCAGGGCGGCGAAGCGGTTGGACCCGCGCCAGGTCGTCAGCCAGATCTTGGCCGACGATGACCAGCGCAGCGGTCGGCCAGCGGCGCCGGACGGCAGTCAGGTCGGGCTCGACCTGGGGAGTGACACCGGCCGCGGCGGCGAGGCGCAGCAGGTCGTCGAGCAGCAGTTCATCGGCGGTGGCGAGGAGTACGCAGGGCCCGGAATTGGAGTTCACCATGCCGAGAAGATGCACCGAACTTGCGCGGTTTTCCGCCCGATGTTCCTGGGCTGTGGACGGTAAGCGCGTTCCTGTGTCGGCTTTCCGCCAGCAGCGGTGATCCGCCAGTTCCGCGCGGCAACCATCGGGGCTACATTCGCCCCAAGGCACCTTTCGAAAACTCTTTATCTAATCTTTCCACCCACGTCACTTGCCCTACATCCACGAGGCATCGCCAGTAGTCCGGGGTTTTCGACAGCTCGTGCCAGGGACCGTCCACCAGTCCTGTACCGCCCCCAGCCGGAGGACCACCCATGAACAGATTGCGCACGCTGGCCGCGTCCGTCGCCACCGCCGTCATCGTGACGGCCGGCGTCTCGGTCGCCACCGCCGGACCACCCCAATCCGCCGCGGTCCCCACTACCGCCGCTGCCACCAGCGGCGGTGTGAAGTTCGCGTACTTCACCCAGTGGGGTATCTACGGAAACGCCTTCTATCCCAAGAATCTGGACACCTCGGGAGCCGCGGCGAAGCTCGACTTCATCAACTACGCCTTCGCCAACATCCACCCGACCGAGCACACCTGCTTCATGGCGAACAAAGCCGCCTCGCAGGACGAGAACAACCCCAACGCGGGTGACGGCGCCGGTGACGCGTTTGCCGACTACGGCAAGTCCTACGGCGCGGACATCAGCGTGGACGGCGTCGGCGACACCTGGAACCAGCCGATCACCGGCAACTTCAACCAGATGCGCAAGCTCAAGGCCAAGCACCCACATCTGAAGGTGCTGATCTCCATCGGCGGCTGGACGTACTCCAAGTACTTCTCCGACGCGGCCTCCACCGACGCCAAGCGCAAGAAGTTCGTCAGCTCCTGCGTCGACATGTTCCTCAAGGGCAACCTGCCGATGGTCGACGGCTTCGGTGGCGCCGGTAGCGCCGCGGGCGTCTTCGACGGTATCGACCTCGACTGGGAGTACCCGGGCTCGCCGAACGGCCATGTGGGCAACCACTACAGCGAGGCCGACAAGCAGAACTTCACCCTGTTGCTGGCCGAGTTCCGCGCCCAGATCGACGCCTACGGCAGCAGCATCGGCAAGCGCCTCTGGCTGACCGCCGCCACCCCGGCCGGCCAGGACAAGATCGCGAAGATCGAGACGAACAAGATCGGCCAGTACCTCGACTACAACAACGTGATGACGTACGACATGCACGGCGGTTGGGACGCCACTGGGCCGACCAACTTCCAGGACCCGTTGTACGCGTCGCCGGACGACCCAAGCACACCCATTCCCCCGGGCAACGCGAAGTACAGCATCGACGGCGCGGTGAAGGCCTGGATCAACGGAGACCCCGCATACGGCATCGCGGGTGGTTTTCCGGCGAACAAGCTCACGGTCGGATACCCCTTCTACTACAGGGGCTGGAAGGGCGTACCCGCCACGGCCAACGGGAAGTACCAGACCGCCACAGGACCGGCTGACGGCCATGCGATGAGCGGCAACGTGCCCGGTGTCTCCTTCTACAAGGAGCTGGTCGGCTTCGTGGACAGTCCTTCCGCCACGTTCTTCGACAACACCACCAAGGCGTCCTGGTTCTATCGCAACGGCACGTTCTGGACCGGCGACAACCTGCAGTCCATCAAGGCGAAGGCCGATTACCAGCACTGCAACGGACTGGCCGGCGCGATGATGTATTCGATGGAGGCGCTCGACCCGGCCATGACGTTGTTCAACCACGTCGTGAACTCGGTCAACGCGAGCACACCCGGCTGCGACGGCCCGACCCCCACACCGACGCCGACGCCGACGCCGACCCCGACTCCCACCCCGACGCCGACCCCGACGCCCACGCCGACCCCGACTCCTACGCCCACGCCGACGCCGACTCCCACCCCAACGCCGACGCCCCCGACGGCGACTCCGTGGGCGGCCTGGACGACGTACGCCACCGGCGCGCTCGTGTCCTACAACGGCAAGACCTACCGCTGCATCCAGGGACACACGTCGCAGCCGGGCTGGGAGCCGTCGAACGTTCCCGCCCTCTGGGGAGCGCAGTGATCTTCCGTTCTGACCGCCCACTGATCGGAGCACCATGAAACGCAGGCACGTCTCGGTGATCGTCGCGGCGATCACAGCACTCTTCTTCTCCGTACTGGTCGCGCCAACCGCGCAAGCGGCCCCTGTCACTGCATCCTTCGTGAAGGTGTCCGACTGGGGCAGCGGCTTCGAAGGCAAGGTCACCGTCACCAACGGCACTACCAGCGCGATCAGTACGTGGCAGGTCGCACTAGACTTCCCAGCGGGCTACAGCATCAGCAGCTCCTGGGACGCCACCCGAAGCAGCAGCGGCCAGACCCACACCTTCACCCCGCCCGGCTGGGCCGGATCGCTTGCGCCGGGCGCGAGTGTCACCTTCGGCTTCAACGGTTCCCCGGGCAACTTCCCCGGTGTCACCGCCTGCCGCCTCAACGGTGGCTCCTGCAGCGGCGGCGGTAGCGGAACGCTCCCGGGCGTTCCGGGCGGCCTAACCGGTACGTCGACCGCGTCGTCGGTCAGCCTGAGCTGGTCGGCCGCGACGGGTGCCACCGGCTACCGGATCTACCGCAACGGCTCGGCCGTCGGAACCAGCTCCGGTACGTCGTACACGGACTCGGGTCTTTCGGCCTCGACGACGTACAACTACCAGGTGGCGGCTACCAACAGTGCGGGTGAAGGCGCGAAGTCCAGCACCTTCTCCATCGCGACCAAGCCGGGCGGTGGCGACACGGGCACCCGCCGGGCGGCGCCGTACCTCTACATGGGCTGGGGCGATCCGCCCAACCCGACCACGGTGATGAACGCGACCGGTATCAAGTGGTTCACGATGGCGTTCATTCTGTCGTCCGGCGGCTGCAACCCGGCCTGGGACGGCGCACGGCCGTTGCAGGGCAGTGCGGACGCCAACGCGATCGCGGCGATCCGTGCAGCCGGTGGCGACATCGTGCCGTCGATCGGCGGCTGGAGCGGTAACAAGCTTGGGCCCAACTGCAGTACGCCGGAAGCACTCGCAGGCGCCTACCAGAAGGTAATCGACGCCTACGGTCTGAAGGCGATCGACGTCGACATCGAGAACTCCGACGAGTTCGAGAACGAGGTCGTGCAGGACCGCATCCTGACGGCACTGCGCATCGTCAAGCAGAACAACCCCGGTATCCAGACGATCCTCACCTTCGGCACCACAACCAGCGGCCCGAACTTCTGGGGCAACCGGCTGATCGAGCGCTCGAAGGCCCTCAACGCGAACATCGACGTGTTCACGCTGATGCCGTTCGACTTCGGCAGCAGCAACATCTACAACGACACGATCGGCGCCAGCGAAGGCCTGAAGAACAAGCTGATGGCAACGTTCGGCTGGACCGAGGCGCAGGCCTACGCGCACCAGGGCATCTCCGGTATGAACGGTCTGTCCGACCAGCAGGAGATGACCACCACCGCCACCTGGCAGAACATCACCAACTGGGCCAAGGGCAAGGGCCTGGCCCGGCTGGCCTTCTGGTCGGTGAACCGTGACCGCGGTTGCGCGGGCGGCGGCGTGGTCTCGAACTGCAGCGGTATCGCTCAGCCGGACTGGGAGTTCACCCGGATCACCGCCGGCTTCTAACCAAGTGCGCCAGGCCCAGCAGAGGCAGTCGCCCCACTGGCTTCTGCTGGGCCTGGTCCTCCAAGCTAGGTTTTGAGCAGCCCTTGATGTCCCGCGCGCAGGCCAGCCTGGAAACGCGTGGTGGCATCAAGGGCTTTCATGATGCGTTGCATGCGTCGTTCCACTGTGCGCTGGGCCACGCCAAGACGACGCGCGATGGCTTGATCGGTCAGGCCTGCCGCCGCGAGAGCCAGCAACCGCTCGTCCTCGGCGCTAAGCACACCAACCGCTTCACGCGACACAACCAGCGGTGTCGCCTTCTGCCACAGCAGCTCGAACAACGTCAAAAGCCCATCCAGCAAGGCAGAACGGCCTATCTCGACTACGTCCTCCCCGGTCTGCAGTAGGCCCGTACGGCGATCCGTGACGACCAACCTCAGTGGTACGTCGCGGAGCATTCGCGCGTCCCCTAGTTCGGCAGCCGCTTGGAGGTCGCTCGGATTCGTAAGGCCTTCCATGTCGTAGATGGTTCGATACGACACGCCTTTCTGTACCGGCTCACGTTCCACGACGTACGGCGCCTTGTGCAGGAGCAGTACCTCCTGGACGGCCGTCTGCTGCGCCTGGAAGAACCGTTGTGCGACGGCCTCCCGCCCGCGCACTACGGTGAACGGCCCGGCTCCATCACCCGCACGGAACTCCTGCGCCAGCACGGCCGCGTTGATCCTCGCCTGGACGATCGCCGCCTGCTGCCGCAACGCGAGCACCTCGACAGCGGCCTCCGGTACAGCCGGGGTGAACCGCGCCGGACGGCCCGACGTACGCGAGGCAAGGCCCAGCGTTTCCAACGAGCGAAGGTGTTTCGTCACCCGCGAGGTCGGCCATTCGATGTCCTGGACCAGTTCGGCGATAGTGGCGTCGGGACGCGCCAGCAGGGCCCGGTAGATGTGTTCGTCCTCGCGACAGACCCCGAGCCCTTGGAGTACGTGGGCCCGGCCCGGGGCCGGCGCGAACGCCGGCCCCGGGGCTAGTCGTCGTACCAGCACTGGTCAGGGAAGGTTGTGCACGTGGGTACCAACCTGGTTGGCGAACTCGTTGCCGTTAAGGGCGTCCCAGTTCGTCGACCAGGTCATCGCGCCACGCAGCGTCGGCCAGGTTGTCGTGGGCTTGAAGCTGCCGCAGTTCGTCCCCCTGGTCAGGCAGTCCAGGGCGTTCTTGACGATCGTGGGCGACACGTAGCCGCTACCCGCACCACGAGAAGAGGCAGGCAGGCCTAGGCCGACCTGATCCGCCCGTAGACCGTTCTGCAGCATGATGCAGGCCTGCGCGGTGATGAAGTCCACCGTGCCCTGCGAGTACACCTGGCCGTTGCAGCCGTTCATCGAACCCGAGTTGTAGTACTGGGTGTTGACGACGGTCAGGATGTCCTTGATGTTCAGGGCCAGCTTGAAGTACTCCTGCGAGGTGCTCTGCATGTCGATCGTCTGCGGAGCCATCGCGATGATCATGCCCGCGCCGAACCGGCTCTGCAGGCTGCGCAGCGCCTGGCTCATGTACGTCGCGTTCACGCCGTTCTCGAGGTCGATGTCGATCCCGTCGAAGCCGTACTCGCGCAACACCGCCAGAGCGCTGTCCGCGAAGGCGGTCGCGGCCGCGGCGTTGTTGACCGTGATCGTGCCCTTCTCGCCACCGACCGACAGGATCACCTTTTTGCCGGCGTTCTGCTTGGCGGCGATATCCGCCTTGAACTGGGCCGCGGTGTAGCCACCGAGGCGGCTGGCCAGGGTCGGGTCCAGCGTGAAGGTGATAGCGCCCTGCCGGGTCGGATCGGCGTCCGCGAAGGCCACGGCGATGAGGTCGTACTGGCTCTGCACGTCGCTGATCCGCTGCACGGTCGCGCCGTTGTCGAAGTTCTGCCAGTACCCGGTCAGGATGTGCTTCGGCAGCGTTCCGGGCGGCGGCGTAGTACCCGGCGTGGTGGTTCCACTCGCCGCAGCGCCGTACGCCGAGCAGTTGCCGCTCGGGTCACACGCACGGACCTTGAAGCTGTACGTCGTACTGGCGGCCAGTCCGGTCGCGGTCCAGGTGGTGACGTTGCCGACGTTCTGCGCGGAGTCCGAACCACGCTGCACCTCGTAGTGGTGAATGCCGTTCGCGTCCGTCGAAGCGGACCAGGTGAGGCGCAACGAGTTTGAGGTCGCACTACCCACCGAAAGGCCTCCCGGCACGGTCGGCGGGGTGGTGTCCGGCGGCGGGCCACTACCGCCCTCGCCATCAAGAACCACCTCATCGGCCTGGTACGGCGCCTGGCCGTACCAACCGTGCAGGTAGACCGTCACGGTGCTGGCACTTGCGCTGGTCGTGAAGGTGGTTGTGAGCCTGTTCCAGGCGTTATTGGTGCTCCAGGTGCTGGTGCCACCGACGGCCCCCAGATACACGTTGGAGCCCTTCACCCAGGCGCTCAGGGTGTACGTCGAACTCGGGCGGACGGAGACGGTCTGCTGGCAGCGGGCGTGGTCCCCCGGCGTGGGCGATCCCTGCAAGGCGTACGACCCGGCATAGGCCGAGCCGCTGACGACCGAGCCGGTCCCGGCCGAGCAGGACCAGCCGGCCAGCGAGCCGGTTTCGAAGCTGCCGTTGGTGATCAGGTTGGTCGCTGCCGAGCTGCTGAGGGGCGACAGCAGCACGGTGGCGAGGGCGAGCAGGACGGATAGAAGGGCGGCGATGATCGCGGATCGAGGGCGGTTCGTTCGCGGAGTCATGTCCACAAAATGTGACCAGGCAACTACATTGTCAAGTCTCTACATAAAGTGGGAGCGCTCTCATTACAATTTCAACAAAGTTGCCTCGCTCAGCGCGACCAGACAGCAAAAACGGCGCTCACCGATCGGTCAAACCGCACCGTGGAACGCCGAACGCACTAAAGGAGGAAAGGCGACGGCCCCCGGCGGGGGGGTGACCGGGGGCCGTCTTCGGCCACGGGCTCGGGGGGAGGAGCCGGGGGCCGATCAGGAGGCGACAGTCTGCCACTGTCAGGAGGTTATGTACCCCCCAACGCTGGACCCCACACATCTGATCGCGTAATCCAGGAGTGGGTTCCGTGCGCCCGAGCGGCTGAAACCGTTCGGACCAGTGCCACTGTCACACTACTCGTCAGTCTAACCGCCTTGAGGTCAAGACAAAAGCCCGGGCCCCTCGCGTTTCGCCCGCCTTCGCCCCTTGCCAGGGCCTCAGCGGCCCCTCTGCGGCCCGGGCCCGACTCCGTGTCGCCCTATGCTCGGGCCATGGAGCACCCCCGGCCGGGCAGAGCGGCCGCCTTCTTCGACCTCGACAAGACGATCATCGCCCGGTCCAGCACGCTGGCCTTCTCCCGGCCCTTCTACGCGGGTGGACTGATCAACCGCCGGACCGTACTGCGCAGCGCCTACGCCCAGTTCGTCTACCTGCTCGGTGGCGCCGACCACGACCAGATGGAGCGGATGCGCGAGTACCTGTCCGCGATGTGCACCGGCTGGGACGTGCAGGTCGTGCGCGACATCGTGGCCGAGACCCTGCACACGATCGTCGACCCGATCGTGTACGACGAGGCCGTCACGCTGATCGAGAACCACCACCAGCTCGGGCACGACGTGGTGATCGTGTCGTCGTCGGGTTACGAGGTGGTCGAGCCGATCGGCCGGATGCTCGGCGCCGACCGGGTGATCGCGACCCAGATGATCGTGCGCGACGGCAAGTACACCGGCGAGATCGACCACTACGTCTACGGCCCGCACAAGGCGACGGCGATCGTCGAGCTGGCCGCCTCCGAGGGCTACGACCTCACCGAGTGTTACGCGTATTCCGACTCGGTCACCGACGAGCCGATGCTCGCAGTGACGGGTCATCCGGCCGCGGTGAACCCGGACAAGGGCCTGCGCCGGATCGCCGTTTCCCGGAACTGGCCGGTGCTCGATTTCTCCGCGCCGGTGAAGCTTCGCGAGCGCACGCGATCAAGGCAGCGACAGCTCTCGGTCAGCGCAGCACTGGCCTTCGGCGCCGGCCTGATCACGGCCGGCCTGGTCCTTTATCTGAACCGCCGGCGATCTTCTCAATCTCGTTAAGCCCTTCCCCTGAAGGGGTTCTGAGAGTACAAAGGACTACAGGAAGTTCGCAGGGCATTCAGGCACCCACGCCGCGACCAGCCCATCCGAATTGGGCAGTCGACCACAGGCTTGTCCTGAGGCGACAGACTAGGTGCACGCTTGGTAACCAGGATGACCTGCCAGCAGCGGCGCTCTCCCCGGAGAGCGCCGCTCGCATTTTCCCCAAGCCTGGTTGGCTTTTCCGCAAGCCTGGTCAGCGATCGCCCGTCAGCGGCGATCGCTCGGCGCCGAGTGTGACCACCTCACAAGCACGCAGCAGCCAGTCCCGAACACCCGCGACACCACCAGTGGCGTAGTCGCGAAGCCCTTGCGCATAAGAGCCCGCGAGTTCCTGGTGTCCGAGTTCCGGAACGGTCGCGCCGAGCGGATCAGTGCCACGGGCAACCAAGACGAGCCGCTCGGCCGCACGGGCCACCAGGCCGTTCGCCGTACCGAAGGGGCGCAGTATCGCCAGCTCGGCGTGCACGATCGCGGCGACCACGATGGCGGGTGCTGTGGTCGGTTCGGTCAAGGCCCGGGCTAGACCGCTAAGCCGTTCCCACATCTCGTCGGCGCCCGGTGCCGGCGGTAGGCCCTCGATGTCATCGGGAACCGACTCACGCGCCGTACGGAGGTGGCCGAGCTCTGCCTCGTCCGCGACCATCCCGACGGCGGCAAGCTGGTGCAGCCTGGTCCAGACCTGTACGGGCGCCGTATCGGCCTGAGGTGCCATCGACATCAACTCGGTCGTCATCCGGACCGCGCCCGCACTGAGCGCGTCACCCTCTCCCCGGCGTACGTCGTCCAGGGGCGAGGTACTGCCGGCCAGAGCCGCGGAGGCGTGCGCCCCGAGCAGGAGTGCCTCGGTGGTGACATCACTGCTGATCCGGCGTAGACCCCGGTCCCGGAGCAGGACGTCCACGGCGTCGCGGGCGGCCCGTACGGACGACCCGACCCCCTCAAGCCCGGCCAGTGGTGCGAAGACATCGGTCATGCGCCCGACCCTAGTGGGTCCCTACTTCGGTGACCGTAGGATGCGCTGTCATGGTCGCTAGTACGGACTCCGGCGCGGTCGCCGACGGAGCTCCCCGGTTCAGCATCGTGGTTCCCTGCTACGCGCAGCGGGCCTGGCTGCGACCTTGCCTGGACTCGATCCTGGGGCAGTCTTTCGGCGATTTCGAGGTTGTCGCGGTTAACGACGCCTCCCCCGACTTCACGGCCGACCTGCTCTCCGAGTACGCCGCAGCCGATCCGCGCGTGCAGGTGGTCACCCTGCCCGAGAACGCCGGTACCGGCCGCGCCCGCAACGCCGGCTTGGCGCGCTGTCGCGGCGAATACGTGCTGTTCCTGGACTGCGACGACACCATGCAGCCGGGCTCACTCGAAGCGATCAGCGCGCGCATCGCCACCACGGACCAGCCCGACATCCTGCTGTTCGACTACGAGCGGGTGTTCTGGAACGGCAACGTCGTTCGCAGCGTGCAGCACGAGGCCTTCGCTCGCGAGGGCAACGGCGTCTTCACCGCGGTCGAGCGTCCGGTCTTCCTGACCTTCCTGGAGGTCGTCTGGAACAAGGCCTACCGTCGGCAGTTCCTGCACGGTCACGGCTTCAGCTTCACGCCCGGGCTCTACCAAGACGCTCCGTGGACCTACGCGACAATGCTGACCGCCGAGCGCATCGCCACCTTGGACCAAGTGGTCGTGCACTACCGCCAGCACCGGCTACCGGGCGGCGTAGAGGCCTCGCGCAACCGCAAGCACTTCGACATCTTCGACCAGTACGACCGGGTCTTCAGCTTCATCCTCGACCCAGAGCTCTCGCACTGGCACCGGTTCGTATTCGACCGGTCACTCGACCACATGCTCACGGTGCTGCGCCGGCCCGATCGGCTGCATCCGGACGACAAGGCCGAGTTCTTCCACACCGCGGCAGCCTTCGCCCAGCGCTGGAAGCCCGAGGGGTACCGGCCGGATCTGACCCGCCGCGGCTTCAAGCGGTGGCTGGTGGTGACCGACGACTACGCGACGTACACCGCCACCCGGACCGGCACCCGCGTACGGGAGACCACCCGGCGCGTCCGTACTCGCGGGCTGCCAACCGTGCGGCAGACCGCGGCGAACCTGCTGAGCCGCCGCTCCGGCGATATCGATCCGAACCTGGCGGTCTACAACTCGTACTGGTGCAAGCAGTTCGCCTGCAACCCGCGGGCCATCTACGAACGAGCGGCTGACCTGGCCCCGCACATCCGCGGCGTCTGGGTGGTGCACCCGGACTTCGTCTCGGTCATTCCCGAGGGCGTGGAATACGTGCTGGAGAACTCCCCGGCGTACCACCAGCTGATGAACCGGGCGAAGTACTTCATCGCGAACGTGAACTTCCCGGGCGATCTGGTCAAGCGCGACGGCCAGATCCACGTGCAGACCCAGCACGGCACACCGCTGAAGACGATGGGCACGGACCTGCGGCACTACCCGGTCGCGGCGAAGGACCTCGACCTGGACGAGCTGATGCGCAGGGTCGACCGCTGGGACTTCAACCTCAGCTCCAACCGGTACTCCTCCGACATCTGGAACCGCACCTACCCGTCGCGGTTCGAAAACCTGGAGACCGGTTTTCCGCGTAACGACCGGTTGATGAACGCGGACCTGGACACGGTCCGGGAGATCCGCGCGTCCTTCGGGTTCGACGACTCGCACCTGGTCGTGCTGTACGCCCCGACCTTCCGCGACGGCCATGACGCCGTACGGACGAAGGACGGGGTGGTCGACCTCGGCGGCGACGGGATCCACCTGGACCTGGACGCGCTGGCGGCGTCGATCGGCGACCACGGGCGCATCCTGGTCCGGACGCACTACTCGCTGTCCAAGGGCGCCGAGGACATCCACTCCGACCGGATCGTGGACGTCTCGGCCCATCCGCGGGTGGAAGACCTCCAGCTGGCGGCGGACGTACTGATCTCGGACTACTCGTCGATCAGCTTCGACTACGCCAACCTGGATCGGCCGATCGTGCTGCTCGTCGACGACAAGGGCCAGTACGACGCGGCGCGCGGCACGTACTTCGACATCACGGAGTTCCCGCCGGGACTGGTGGCACGGTCACCCCAGGAGGTCGCGGCGGCGTTGACCACGGGCGCCTTCGCGGACGCGGAGGCCAGCAAGCGGCGACAGCTGTTCCGGGAGCGGTTCTGCGAGTTCGATGACGGCCGGGCCGCCGAACGAGTGATCCGCCGGGTCTACCTGGGCGAAACCGACCTGCCGCCGATCACCCCACTGGCCGAGCGCCGGCCCGCGCCGTCGCCGTACTGGTCGAGCCGCTAAGACGTCCGCCAAACCGCTAGGACGTCTCGGGCTTGCGCAGGCTGCGCAAGATGCGGACCAGGTCGGCACGGTCGGCCTCGTCCAGTTCACGGAAGTACGCGTCGGCCTCGGCGACCCGGGCCTGGCGGATGCCGTCGGACACCTCGGCGCCCTTCGCGGTCAGCTCGACCAGGGTGGCCCGGCGATCGTTCGGGTCGGCCTGACGCGCGACGAGGCCGCGCTGCTCCAGATCGTCGACCACCTCGGTCGCCGAGCGCGGCGCGATGTGCAGCCGCTCGGCCAGATCGCGTAACCGCACCGGCCCGTGGTGGTCGAGCACCCGGATGGCACGCGCCTGTGACGGGCTCACGTCCCACGGCGCCAGCGACTCGCGGGACATCTGACGCAGCTGGCGCGCGACGGCCCAGAAGGCCTCCGCGAGGGTCTCGTCAGCCTCCTCCGCACTCACGGGAACAGACTACCAAGCAATAGCGTTGTAACCTCATGATGAGGTAACCTCAGCAATTACCTGAGCCGGAAGGAACCCCTTGGAAGCAGAGATCAAGCAACGCCCGCGCCGGTCCCATCACGAGGTGACCGACGCCGAGAAGACCCAAGCGCGCGAGGTATCGCTGCGCCGCATCGGCCGGTTGTTCCGGCCCTATCGCTGGCAACTCACCGTCGTGATCGCGATCATCGTCGCGTCGTCCGTGGTGAGCATGGCCTCGCCCTTCCTGCTGCGCGCGACCATTGACGACGCGCTGCCGAAGCAGGACGTGCAGCTGCTGATCTGGCTGACCGCCGGCATGGTCGGCGTGGCCGTGCTGACCTCAGCCTTCGGCGTGGTGCAGACGTGGATCTCCACCAAGATCGGCCAGCAGATCATGCACCGGCTGCGCACCGACGTGTTCGCGCATCTGCAGCGCCAGTCGATCTCGTTCTTCACCCGCACCCGCACCGGCGAGGTGCAGTCGCGCATCACCAACGACATCGGCGGCATGCAGTCGGTGGTCACCTCGACCGCCACCTCCGTCGCCTCGAACCTCACCACCGCCGTCGCCACCGCGGTCGCGATGATCGCGCTGTCTTGGCAGCTCTCGCTGATCTCGCTGGTCGTGATGCCGCCCGCCATCTACCTGACCCGCCGGGTCGCGCGGATGCGCCGCGACGTCACCACCAAGCAGCAACAGGAACTGGCCGACCTGAACGTCGTGGTCGAGGAAGGCCTGTCGATCAGCGGCATCCAGCTCGCCAAGACGATGGGTGCCGGCCCGGCTTTGACCGAGCGCTTCAGCTCGTCCTCGACGCGATTGATCGATCTGGAACTGCGCGCGGAGCTGGCGGGTCGCTGGCGAATGGCCTCAATGAGCGTGATCTTCGCGGCCATTCCCGCGATCATCTACCTGAGCGCGGGTCTGCCCGCGACCTCGGGCGCGATGACCATCGGCACGCTGATCGCCTTCACCACCTTGCAGAACGGGCTGTTCCGGCCGTTGATGGGCCTGCTCAACGTGGGCGTCTCACTGGTCAGCTCGCTGGCGTTGTTCGCCCGCATCTTCGAGTATCTCGACCTGCCGATCGAGGTCGACGACCCCGCGAAGCCCATCGAGATCGACCCGCGCCGTACGGCTGGACACGTCCGGTTGGAGGACGTCACCTTCATGTACCCGGGCAACGAGCGGCCCGCGATCGACGGCATCACCCTCGACGTACCGGCGGGCAGCACGCTCGCGCTGGTCGGCGAGACCGGGTCGGGCAAGAGCACGCTCGGCGCGCTGCTGGCCCGGCTGTACGACCCGGACGCCGGGCGCATCACCTTGGATGGCATCGACCTGCGCGACCTTCGTCTCGCGGATCTGGCATCAGCGGTTGGTGTCGTGAGCCAGGAGACGTATCTGCTGCACACGACCGTGCGGGAGAACCTGCGCTACGCCAAGCCGGATGCCACCGACGAGGAGATCGAGGCCGCCGCACGGGCCGCGCAGATCCACGAGTTGATCGCCGGTCTGCCCGACGGATACGACACGATGGTCGGCTCGCGTGGGCATCGGTTCTCCGGTGGTGAGAAGCAGCGCATCGCGATCGCTCGCACGTTGCTGCGCGATCCGCGGGTACTGATCCTGGACGAGGCGACCAGCGCGCTCGACACCGAAACGGAACGGGCCGTGCAGCGCGCGTTCGACGAACTGGCCAAGGGCCGAACGACGATCACCATCGCGCACCGGCTCTCGACCGTACGGGCGGCGGACCAGATCGTGGTGATCGACGCCGGCCGGGTGATCGAGTCGGGTACGCACCACAGCCTGGTCGCGGACAACGGCCGCTACGCAAGTCTCGCCCTCGCGTCTTGAGGTTTTCGATTCGCCAGGCGATGGCGCGGTCTGCATACTAGGCACATGACGTCGAGCCTGGGCACTGTCTGCGCGCTGCGCGACCAGTCCGGCCTGCGACGACGACGCTCCGTCTGAACACCCCAGTCTTTCCTGTTCCGGCGCGTCATCTTTCCTTGAGGATTCCTCATGTCGTTCGTTCTGCCTGTGCTGTCCACCCGGCTGTCCACCGCCGCGACCGCGGCTTTCGCAATGGCGCTCGACCCTGAGCTCCGGCCCGCCACGAAACCCGAGTTCGGCCACTTCCAGACCAACCTCGCGTTGCGCCTCGCCAAGCCGTTAGGCCTTGCACCACGGGCGATCGCGGCCAAGCTGGTGGAGCACCTCCAGGTTGATGACCTGTGCCTCCCGCCGTCCATCGCGGGCCCTGGTTTCGTCAACCTCGAGCTGCGGACCGACGTACTGGCAGACGGGGTGAACGCCGGGGTGTCGTTCCCGCCGCGGGGCGAACGCGTGGTGGTCGACTACTCGCAACCCAACGTGGCCAAGCAGATGCACGTCGGCCATCTCCGGTCGACCGTGATCGGCGACGCGCTTTGCAACGTGCTGTCGTACGTCGGCTATGAGGTGATCCGGCAGAACCACGTAGGCGATTGGGGCACGCAGTTCGGCATGCTGGTTGAGCAACTGCTGGACGAGGATCCGAAGCAAAGCCTCGACCTGGATTCGCTGCAAGGCCTTTATCAGCGGTCGCGGGTGCACTTCGACAGCTCGCCGGAGTTCGCCGATCGGTCCCGGGCGAGAGTGGTCGCGTTGCAGTCCGGCGACCCGGAGACGCGGGCGCTTTGGCAACGGATGGTGGATGTCTCACTGACCGAGTTCGAGCGGCTCTACGCCCGGCTCGGTACCGGCCTGACGCCTGCGGACGTTGTCGGTGAGAGCGCCTACAACAACGAATTGCCCAACGTGGTGGACGAATTGACCGCCGCTGGGTTGCTGACCGAATCGGGTGGCGCGCTGTGCGCGTTTCTGCCGGGCTTCACCGGGCGGGACGGATCACCGCTGCCGGTGATCGTACGCAAATCCGACGGCGGCTTCGGTTACAGCGCGACGGACCTCGCGGCCGTGCGGCACCGGGTGCGCGATCTGCACGCGCGGCGGATCATTTACGTGGTCGACCAACGGCAGGCCCTGCACTTCCGGCAGATCTTCGCGCTCGCGAGCGCGGCCGGGTGGTTGCCCTCGACAACAACTGCGGAGCACGTCGGCTTCGGAACCGTGCTGGGGGAGAACGGCAAACCCTTCAAGACCAGATCCGGCGACACCGTCCGGTTGGCCACATTGCTCGACGCGGCGGTCGAACGGGCCGCCGCCCTGCTGGACGAGCGGGCCGGCTCGCTCGATGGTGACGCGCGTGCCGAGATCGCCCGGGCAGTTGGCATCGGCGCGGTGAAGTACGCGGATCTGTCCAGTGATCGGGTCAACGACTACGTGTTCGCGTTGGACCGGATGGTGGCGATGACCGGCAACACCGGACCTTACCTGCAGTACGCGCATGCCCGGTTGACCAAGCTCCTCGCGAAGGCCGGAACCACTCCAGGGGCTGTGACTGTGCTCGAGAGCCCTGTGGAGCAACGGCTCGCGCTGCAACTCGCGGCCTTCGGCAGCACGGTCGAGCAGGTCGCGGAGACGTTGCAGCCGCATCGGTTGTGCGGGTACCTGTTCGAGTTGGCGACGACCCTGTCCGCGTTCTACGAGTCCTGCCCGGTTCTCACCAGCGATGGCGAAACCCGGGCCAGCCGGCTCGCCCTCTGCGCCGCGACCCGGCGGGTCCTGGCCGACGGCCTCGGCCTCCTTGGCATCACCGCGCCCGACAGCATGTAAAACCCGATGCTTCGCGAGGCCCAGCGCCGTACCTTGGCAGGATGGGTACGACACAGGTGTGGCCGGGTGGGGCGACAGCGCGTGCGCTGACGAAGCCAGATACGAAGGACTGGGCCGAACTGCTCGCAGCGGCTGAGGCCGTCGATCAGACCGGGGAGAACTACAGCGTCGAGGACCTCGATGAGGAACTCGACGATCCGAAGGTGAACACGGAGACCGACACCATCGGGTTATGGCTCGACGGCGTACTGGTCGGGTACGGCGTCGTGCGCGGGCCGGACGAAGTGGTGGACGTGCACCGGGTTCAGACCGAGGGAACGATCCACCCGGACTGGCGCCGCCGCGGCCTCGGTAGCGCCTTGCTGACCTGGTTGGTCGAGCGGGCGACCGACGTACACCGGGAACGGCAGCCGGCGGCGGTCGGCGAGGTCAACACCAGCGTGCCGAGCACCCACGGGATTGCCCGGGACATGCTCACTGCCCGTGGGTTCGAGCCCTGCCGGTACTTCTTCTTGATGCAGCGGGACCTCGGCACCGGGCCCGTCCCGGCGACGCCACTGCCGGATGGCCTGCGCCTCGTCGCGTTCGACTGGAAGTACGACGAGGCACTGCGGCTCGCGCACAACGATGCCTTCCTCGATCACTGGGGTTCGACCCCGAAGGACGCCGAGACCTGGAAAACCTGGTTCACCGGTTCCCGCGCGTTCCGCCCGGACACGAGTGTTGTCGTTCTCGATGGGGACGAGATCGCCGCGTACACCCTCGGGTACGAGTACGAGGCCGACACCGCCGCTACCGGCGTACGCGAGGTGTACGTCGGCCAGGTCGGTACGCGACGGGCCTACCGCGGGAAAGGTGCGGCGCGAGCCGCCCTCGCCCAGGTACTACGCCAGGCCGAGGACCTCGGCTACCAGCGCTCATCCCTCGACGTGGACGGCGAGAACCCAACGGGCGCGCTAGGCCTCTACCAGTCGCTGGGCTACGTCACGACCAAGCAGACCATTCGCCACCGCAAGGCCATCAGCTAAGGGACTACGTCGATTTACTGCGTGCGGGCGGCTCCTGGCTTTGGAGCCGCCCGCAGTCGTGCTAGATGTGGCTGTCGGTTGGGACGGCCGGAACCTCTACGACCACCGCCTTACGCTCCCACGGCCGGACGGCGAGTAGCAGGGCTCCAAGCGTTAGTGCGGCGAATACGACCGACCCCGTGAAAGCGGCCCCCACACCGTCTGCGAGCACCTGCTTGGCCTCCAGAACCCCGTCGGCCACAGCGTTGCGCGAGGCCGTTCCGAAGACAGTGACGAGGATGCCCAGCCCTAGCGCGCCACCAACCTGCTGCAGCACGTTGAGCAGGCCCGAGGCGGCACCAGCATCTTCAGGCAGTACGCCGGCCAGAGCGTGGCTGGTCAGCGGCACGAACACCAGACCCGCGCCCAGCCCGAACAGCACCAGCGGGCCGACAACCGCGGCGGCGTACGTGCTGTCCACCGCGATCTGCATCAACCAGACCATGCCGCCGAGCAACAACGCGCCTCCGGCCAACATGAGCCGGCCACTGCCGATCCGGTCCAGCACTCGCGGCACGGTGCGGACGGTGACAAAGAGCAGTCCGGTCATCGGCAGGAACGCCAGCCCGGCCGCGAGCGGGCTGAACGCGAGCACGCCCTGCAGGAACTGCGTCAGGAAGAAGAACATCCCGAACATCGTGCCGACGAGCAGGAACATCGCGAAGTACGCCGACACGCGGGTCCGATCGGCGAACAACCTGAGCGGCGTGATCGGATGTGCCGCCCGGCGCTCGACCACCACGAAGGCGGCCAGCAGGACCAGGCCGATCGCGAAGGCGGCCAGCACCTCCGGCGCACTCCAGCCGACCTCGGCCACACGGATGAACCCGTAGACCAGGGCGGTGATACCGGCGGTCGAGGTCAGCGCCCCGGCGATGTCGAACCGGCCTTGCTGCGCGGGCGTTTCGGTCAGGTACCGGCGGGCGGCGAAGACCAGCGCGATACCGATCGGCACGTTGATGAACAGGCCCCACCGCCACGAGGCCCAGTCGGTGAGCATGCCGCCGACGACCAGACCGATGCTGGCGCCGCCGGACGAGACCAGGCTGTAAAGGCCGAGCGCCTTGATCCGCTCCGGACCCTCCGGGAACGTCAGCATCAGCAAGGTGAGTGCGGCCGGAGCCGCGATGGCACCGCCGACGCCCTGCAAGACCCGCGCGGCGAGCAGCAGTTCGGCCGTTGGCGCGATCCCGCCCAGCAGGGAGGCGGCGGTGAAGATGGTGATACCGGTGATGAAGACCCGGCGCCGCCCGAGCAGGTCGCCCGCACGGGCGCCGAGCAGCAGCAGGCCGCCGAACGCGAGGGCGTACGCGTTCTGCACCCACGACAGGCTGGCCGGACTGAAGTCGAGCGTCTCCTGGATCTTGGGCATCGCGATGGTGACGACGGTGCCGTCGAGAATGACCATCAACTGGGTGATGACGATGACGGCGAGAACTACCGCCGCGCGCCGTTCGGGCGTGCGGCTACCAGCGCCCGCCGGCGCCGCGGATGTGACCGACATGAGCAGCTTGCTCCTTCCCCCGAAGGGGCTAGAGTGGAAACGAGCAGAAAAGTGGAGCGCTCCTCCGGTTACGATACGGAGGCCGCCTCCGCTTTTCAAGCGATTTATCCGGCCGGTGTATTCCCGGTCTGGCCCGAGGTGTGCGACCGACGCGAAGGAGGCAAGTGACGTGAGAGCACCGAACGACCTCCAGCCACCTGCCGAAGCCACACCCACCCCACCAGCCGAGGCCCAGGCGAGCACCGCGCAGGCCTGCGGAACGGGACCTGTTGGCGAGTCGGCCAGTAGCGCGCGGGCCATTCCGGTGACCTGCGCTCGTCCGACCCGGGCCGACGCGGCTCGCAACTACGACTTGCTGGTGACGGCGGCCCGCGAGGCCTTCGCCGACCACGGCACAAGCACCTCCCTGGAGGAGATCGCCCGTCGCGCGGGGGTCGGTATCGGCACGTTGTACCGTCGGTTCCCGACCCGCACGGCGCTGCTCGAGGCGGTCTACGTCGACGAGATCCAATCCGTCTGCGATCGGGCCTACGGCTTCTCCGAAGAACTCCCGCCCTTCGAAGCGCTCTCGGCCTGGCTGCACTCGCTCGCGTCGTACGCCGCGTCCAAGCACACGCTCGCCAGCGAACTGATGGATGCCCTCGGCAAGGACTCCGAATTCTTCAAGGCCTGCAAGGTGAATCTTCGTGATGCGGCCGACCTGCTCTTCGGCAACGCCAAACAAGCCGGCATGGTCCGCGACGACGTGCAGGCAATGGACGTGCTCCGCCTCATCAGCGCCACCCACGACACCGATGCCGACCAGGCCGCCCGCCTCATCAACATCATTCTCGCCGGCCTCCGCCCGCAACCAAACTAATGTCGCGCCCCCAGCACACGGTCCGGTGACCCTTCGGCCGCCAGCACTCCCCGCTAGCCCGGTTCCCCGCTACGCAGGGCGGAGGGCGGGGGCGGTGTCCAGGGTGGCGCGGTTGGCGGCATCGCGGCCCGCGGCCCAGCCGGCGCCGCTGGAGATGCGGGTTCGGCGGGTGGTGGTTTTGGGGAAGAGCGTGGTGAGCAGCGCCGTGACCTGTTGCTCGCGTTTGGCTAGGACCGGCAGGAGCAGGTCGCCTTGCTCGGCTTCAACCGCAGCTTGGGTGGCGTCGGCCGCGGCTTGCAGACGTTCGCCGATTCGTTGGGCGTAGGCGACGAAGAAGGCGCGCCGGAAGGCCTGCGTCCTGGATTCGTCGTGCCTGCGGGCGCGTTGACCCGTCGCGAGCAGGGCCCGGTTGGCCTGGACAAGCAGCGACGTACTCAGAATCTCGGTGAGTTCGAGGTCGAGTTCGGAACCGACCACGGTGACAAACGGCGGCCGCTCGGTCATCACGGCGTGGCAGCGGTTGGCCATCGCGACGACGTGCACCAGTTGCGATTTGGCCGCGGTATAAGGCGATTCCATCCAGATCCGCCGCGCGGCCGAGTCATCGGCGAGATCGCCCTGACCGTTGCCCAAGGCATCAACCAGGGCTTGGTCGAGCGAGAACTTGGCCATCAGTTCCTGCGCCTTGGCCGACAACGCGTCAGCCTCGTCGGGGAACTCGGTGGCCTCCGCCTTCGCCAGCAGCCCACGGATCCGCCCGAGCGCCTTGTCGTGCCCAGGCTTCCGCTCCCCCGCGGAACCAACCGGGGAAACACCCGAGGAGGCTCCCGGCGTCGATGCGGCAGAACCAGAGGCCCGCCGCGACGACGTGGCGCCCGGACTAGGCCGATAGGTGCCCGGCAAGGGCAACAGCCGCGGCAACACGGGCAAGGTCAGCAGGAAGGCTGCCAGCGTGACGACCGCGTCAATGACGAGATACCGCACTTGGCGATGTTGTTTCGCCCAGGCGGTCAGATCCAGCGACTCGAACGGCGCACGCAACCCAAGCCCGGCAAGTTGATCCACCCACTGTGGCGCAAGACCCTCCACCGCATACGCCCGATGCTGGGACCCGATGGCAGGCACCAACAGTGGCAGCGCGTCCGCCTCCAGCTCCCGACGACCGAACTCAGCAAGGTCATTGGGTTGCCAGCCACGATCCCAGGCGTCTCTCAGCAAGGTGTCGAGTAGAGCGCTGACGGCTCGGTCGACCTGTGCCCGGTCGATCTCGTCGAACCGCCCGAGCTCACCGGCGAACAGCTCCGTCCCGGCCTGGCCCGTCGCCATCGCGATCGCCGCCGATCGGAACACCGCCACCACATGCTCATCCGGCCACTGGTTCATCGCCACCACCCCATCCTTCCGCACCGATCCGCGAGCCCCCGATGACCCGCGCTGCAGAGAATGTGCCGCGAAGAACCGCCGACCGCGAAACGACTTTCAGCCCTGTGGACAACGCCGGAACTCATGACGGCGCCATCGCGACCGTGACAACGAGCGGGCCGCCCGGGCTGGGTAGCGTGAGCGTTCGCCAGACGCCGTCGAACAACGCCGGTACGTCGAGACCGTGTTCGGGCCACCAGGCCAGCATCGGCACATCCGCGAGCTTGCAGAGGCACTCCGCCCGGGTCCACCGAGGCCAGAAATCCGCCTCGCCGAACCGGCGGGCCAGTGGGGCCGGCACCAGCTGGCCGGCGTACTCCGCGTCGATGACGACGGTCCAGCCCGCGGGCGGCTCGCCGTACCAGCCGACGCAGCGGAAATCGGGCAGATGCGATCGGGTGATCGCATCTGCCATCTCCGCGACGGAGCCCACGCTCAGGTGGGATTCCGCCTGGGTGAGCAGCTCAGATGGAAGCGGCACCGTCGATGACCAGGACCTGGCCATTGATGTTGGTGTTGTCCAGCAGCAGCATGCGCACGACCGGCACGACCTCTTCCGGCTCGGTCAGGTGGCCCGTCGGCGTGCGGCGAACGATCTGGTCGAGCTGGGTCTGGCCGAGCACCGCGGACATCTCCGAGGCGAAGAAGCCGGGCGCGACCGAGTTGGCCAGCACGCGGCCGCCGAGCTCACGGGCCAGCGATCGGGTCGCGGAGTCCATGCCGCCCTTGGTCGCGGAGTACGCGACGAGGCCGGGATACCCACGCTGGGCGCAGATCGAGGTGACGTTCACGATCCGGCCCTTGAGGCCCTTGGCCATCATCCGGCGCAGCACGAATCGGGTGAGCACCAGCGGCGACGTCAGGTTCGTCTGGATGATGCCGGCGATCTGCTCGGCCGAGGTGTGCACGTGCAGCGAGTCCTGGCCGACGGCGGCGTTGTTCACGATGCCGTCGATCGGGCCGAGCTTGGTCTCGACCTCCTTGACGAAGGCCTGCCCCGCCTTGGCGTCGTTGATGTCGACCGAGCCGACGTGCACCTGCTCGGGGAACTTCTCCGCCAGGGCGGTCAGTTCCGGCGTCACCGTCCGGGCGAACGCGGCGACCTTCACCCCGGCCTCGATCAGGTCGGTGACGATGGCCAGGCCGAGGCCGCGGGAGCCACCGGAGACCAGCACCACGGACGACGGCGGCACCTGGGTCGGTACGGCTACGGAATCAGACATCGCTTTTCAACGTCTCCTTCGAAGGAATCTCGTCCAGGAAGCGGATCCGGCGCGGTACGCCGTAGTCCGGCAGCCTGGTCGTGCACCACTGCACCAGGTCGGCATCGGTGATCGGGCCCATACCGGGATCGAGCACCACCTCGGCGGCGACCATCCGGCCGACGATCGGGGCCTTGCGCGCGAACACCCGGGCCCAGGCCACGGACGGATGCGCCATCAGCACGTTGCGGACCAGTCCGGCCGACACCTTGGACCCACCGACGTTGATCTCGTCGGTGTCCAGGCGGCCCGTGATCAGTACGCGGTCATCGACGAACTCGACCCGGTCACCGGTCCGGTGCGCGCCTTCGAGGCCCGCGCCGTGGTGCGGTGAGCTGATCACCAGTTCGTCGCCGTCGACCGAGATCCGGGGCCGCTCGACGCCCGGCTCGGGCTCGCGGTCCAGCCAGGCCTTCGGGAAGCCGGCCAGGCCGTCGTGCACCACGATCGACGCGCCGACCTCGGACGAGGCGTAGATCCAGGAGATCCGCGCCGCGGGGAAGATCTCGCGCAGGCGGTCCAGAATGGCCTGGTCGACCGGCTCACCGCCGAGCGTGATCTGCTCCAGCGGTACGGCGGCCAGCGCCTCGGTGTCGCGGTAGATCGTCTGGCGCCAGAAGGTCGGCGTACCGGAGGCGGCGGTGACACCGTGCTCGGCGGCGATCTTCGGCCAGGACTCCAGTTCGGACGGCTCGATCACGACCAGGGCCTGATCGGCCTGGGTCAGCGAGAGCGTCACGACCTGCCACCAGGCGTAGGTGCCGGGCGAGTAGGGGCAGAGCCAGGTTCGCGGCTGCTGCTGGCCGCGGACCGTGGTCAGCGACTCGAGGGTGTGACCGATGCGCTTCGGACGGCCGGTCGAACCGGAGGTCAGCAGCCAGACCCGGCCGGACTCCTCGACCCGCTTCAGCTTGGCCGGGGTGACCGAGTGCTCGTCACCGTTCGCGATCACGACGGCGAAACCGGACTCGCCCAGCTCCTCGCGCATGGCCAGGTCGACCCGCGACGAGGTGGCGACCAACAGCTCGGTGCCGTGCACGGCGTGATGCCGCACGGCCGCGAGCGCGTCGGCACCGTTGTCCACCAGCACGGCGGCCGGCGACGGCAACTGGGGCAGCTTGTGCAGCGTGCGCCAGGTCAGCGTCTCGCCACCGACGACGACGCGGTTGTCGTCGCCGATCAGCGCGGTCGATCGACGGGCGGTCACGCCGACTGCAGCTGCTCGATGAAGTCGAGGACGTCACCGACCTTGGCGATCTGCCGGAGTCCCGGGGCGTCGAAGTTCAGCTCGTCACCGATCTCGTCCTCGACTCGCAGCGCGAGCTCGGAGAAGTCAAGGGAACGGAACCCGATCTCCCGCAGGTCGGCAGCGTCGTCGGCCGGCAGGGTCTTGCCCTGGGCCTTCATCACCTCGCCCATCAGGTCGCGGATCTGGGCGCGCGTCAACTCACTCATGGGGCCAGAGCCTATCGCTAGCAGGGCGCCGCACCGGAATCGTGTAACTCCGATCCGCCGGTCGGCCGTGCCGGAGGTGATCTTCGGCACAAGTCCTGCTCGCTGCAGGTTCCTGCAGCCGGGCAACCAAGTGCCCTCGTCCAGCCGTCCTTTCGACGTGATCCGGCGCCCGGCGCCGGACGGCGACACGGTCTGGGGATGCCATGTGCAACAAAACGGCTGAGGATCACGTCTAGTGAGCGTGGAGGGGGAAATCGTGGTGCACGCGGCCTACGTGGTCATCGTGCTGGGCCTGCCCGGCACGATGTTCTGGCGACGGCTGACAGGCGGCAGCGGCTGGCTGACCGTCGACATCTTCCTTGGCGCCTGCTGCGGCGTCGCCCTGGAGTGCCTGCTGTACCCCCTCGGCCGCTGGCTCGGCATGCCGCTACTGCCCTTGGTGATGCCGCTGGTAGCCGTGATCCTCACCGCGATTCCAGGCCATCGCCCGCCGCGCGGCCGACTCCTGCCCTGGTGGTCGATCGCCGGCGTCGCCGCCGCCGTCGGCGTGGTGGTGCTCTGGTTCGTCCGGGCCGGGTCGCAATTCATCACCCTGGAGGGTCCGGCCGCGAACCGGCCGAACTCTGACACGCCGTACCAGCTGGCGCTCGCCGCCGAGCTGACGCACCACTTCCCGCCTCAGGTACCGTACGTCGCCGGTGAGTCCTTGTCGTACCACTGGATGGTCTACAACCACATCGCCTCGGCGCACTGGATCACCCGCGCCGAGCTCGACGTACTGGTCTCCCGCACCGTGCCGCTCGAACTGACCATCCTGGCTGTACTCGGCATCGCGGCCACCGCCGTCGTCTTGTCCGGCAAGGTCGTCGCCGCACCGCTGGCGGCCCTGCTGAGTGTGCTGGCTGCGGACTTCTCGCCATGGTCGTGGTCGGCCAACGACGGCCAGTTCACCGATGGCCCGCTCGCGTTCACCCAGATGATCAGCACAACCCAGGCGCTCGCGGCGGCACTGGTGCTGCCGTTGATCGCGCTGACGGCGCTGATGTTCCGGCGTAGGCCCACGGCAGGCGACTGGGTGGTGGCGCTCGTTCTCATCAGCGTGCTGTCGGTCAGCAAGGCATCGATGTTGCCGCTGTACGGCGCCGGGCTAGCCGTCGCTTTCCTCTATCTGTTGCTCCGGCACCGCCGGCTCAGCCTGCCCACCCTGGGCCTCGCCGTGCTGGTCGCGGCCTGCTACGGCGCGAACTACGTGCTCGTACTCGGGAGCCAGTCTCACGGCGTCATCTGGGCGCCCGCTGAGACCTTCCGCTCGATGCTCAAGCGGCTGTTGCCGACGACGTTCGAAAGCGGTTCGCTAGCGTTGCTGGTGCTCTTCAGCGCCTGGCTGGTGGCCGCCTGGCTGCTGCCGTCACTCGGCTCGCTGCTGATCTCCCGCGAGCGACCGGACGACCCGATGCCGGCGCTGCTCGGCGGCGCCGTGCTCAGCGGTGTCGCCGTGACGTCGTTGGTCTGGCAGTACAGCATGTCGCAGCTGTTCTTCATTCGCGGCACGTTCGGCTTCGGGGTGTTGCTGGCTGCCTGGGGGCTGGCCAGTCTCCGGGCGCAGCACCTGGCGATGGCGGTGCCGGCCGCCACGGTCGGAGTCGGCGCGGTATTGCTGGGCCGGTCCGTCGTCGAAGGTGAGCCCTGGCGTTGTGCCGACAACAGTTGCGTCGAGACCGCGTTCGCCGCGCCGCCGCTGGTCATCACGGCGGCCATCGCGGCCGGTGTATTGATACTCGGCCTGATCTTGTTGATGGTGCTGCGCAAACTGCCCGCACGGGCTTGGGCCGCGCTGATGGTGGCCTCTGCCCTGGGTGCGACTTTCTCCACGGCTCCAGCGGCCATCGCGGCCGGTGGACGGCCAGTCGTCGGCAAGTACGAGTCGATCGCGCCCGGCGGGATCGAGGCCGCCCGCTACATCCGCGCCAACGGCGGCAGCCAGGACGTGATCGCGACCAACGTGCACTGCCAGCGGCCGGTCAAACCACCCTGCGTCTCGATGTCGTTCTGGGTCGCGGGCTACTCCGAGCGCCGGGTTCTGGTCGAGGGCTGGGCTTACACCGCCCGTTCCAGCGGCCGTACCGACCGCCAAGAGGCCCTCGCCGGCGAGTTCTGGGACCCGGAACTCCTGCGGGCCAACGACGTCGTCTTCACCGGCCCGAGCATCGCCAACCTGGAATACCTCCGCAAGCGGTACGGCGTGCGCTGGCTGCTGCTCGACGAGCGGGTCAACCCCGCCCCGGGCGCCCTCGACGAACTGGCCGACCTCCGCTTCCGCGCCGGCACCGTCCGCGTCTACGAACTCCGCATCGCACCCACCCCCAACACCAACCCAGACCTCCCCAACTGACGGCAAGTTCCGGCTCCTACTAGGCCGTCAGCAGGGCCGGAACTATGCCATTAGCAGGCTCTGGACTATGCCGTTAACGGGCGGTGGCGGGATGCTCCTATGGAGGCCGACCGGCGATCGGGTGGTCTCGAGGTCGACTGCCGAGTTTTGGTGCGGCTACCTGGCTGCAACCGGGTAGCCGCACACGAACTCGGTAGTGGGCGCACCAGAACCCGGTAGGCGCACCGCAACCCGGTACCCGGCCCGGGCTCACGCCGTGCCAGCGACCTATGGCGGACAGACCAGGCAAAAGACGGGGCAGCCGACGGGATCGGGCAGCAAGTATGGAGGTCCTCGCTGACCTCAGCTCATCACTGTCTAGTGGGAGTAGGTGGGGATGGGGTGGCTTTCGTTGGCGGTGCGGTCTAAGGCGGTGACGAAGTAGAGGTAGTGGGCGCCGGGGGTGGCGGTGGTGTCGGTGAAGGTGGTGCCGCGCAGGGTGGTGAGCAGGTTGCGGGCGTCGTTGTCGGGGCAGTGGTCGTTGCCCGGGATGGCCCGGCGGTAGACGGCGTACGACGTGGTGTCGGTCGAGCCGGGCTTCCACGACAGGTGTACGCCGTCCGCCTGGCGGGTGGCTCGTAGCGTCTGTACCGGCCGGGGCGATTTGGCGTCGAGATGGGGCATGGCCGGGACCAGGGCCGGTCGGGAGTACCAGGTGCGGTTCAGCAGGCTGGTCGCGCCTAGACGGTCCGCGCGCACGTCCTTCGCGGAGAAGTAGATGTCGCCCTTCACCTCGGGAATACCCGTGTTGAAGGCCAGGTGGTCGCTCAGCTCGTTCGGGTCGGCCCAGTCCGGGGACTGCGTCGACGTACCGACCTTGTAGGTGGCTTGACCGATGTAGAGATGTACGTCGGTCCCACGCACCTGCTCAGCCCACCACGGGACCAACTTGTTGTAGTCGGCCGGAGCGAATCCCTGCGCCCAGTAGACCTGCGGAACGATGTAGTCGATCCAGCCTTCGCGAACCCATTTCCGGGTGTCCGCGAACAGGTCGTCGTACGTCTGAACGCCGGCGGTGGTGGCCGATCCCTGCGGGTCCGTACCGGCATTGCGCCAGACGGCGAAGGGAGATACCCCGAACTTCACCCAGGGTTTGTGCATCTTAATGAGGTGTTGGAGCTCGGAGATGAGGAGATCGATGTTATTCCGGCGCCAGTCGGCGATGTTCGGGAAGCCCGCGCCGTACTCGGCGTACGTCGCGGCGTCGGCGAAGGTCTGACCCGCCACCGGGTACGGGTAGAAGTAGTCGTCGAAGTGCACGCCATCGAGGTCGTAGCGCGTCACCGCGTCCATGATCGCGGCCTCGACCAGTTTCCGCGCCGCGGGAATGCCGGGGTTGTAGTAGAGCTTGCCGCCGTAGCTGACCACCCAGTCCGGGTGCTGCCGCGCCGGGTGGGTCGGGACCAGCTCGTTCAGGTTGGTGCCCATCGAGAGCCGATAGGGGTTGAACCAGGCATGCAGCTCGAGATTGCGCTTGTGCGCCTCGGCGACCGCGTAGGCCAGCGGGTCGTAGCCGGGATCACCGCCCTGGACGCCGGTGAGGTACCGCGACCACGGCTCGACCTTGGACGGCCAGAAGGCGTCGGCGGTCGGACGGACCTGCAGTACGACGGCGTTGTGGTTCTGCCGGACGGCGTCGTCGAGCCAGCGGGTCAGTTCGGCCTGCTGCTGAGCGGCCGGCAGGCCCGGGCGGGACGGCCAGTCGATATTGACCACCGAGGCGATCCAGCTGGCCCGGAACTGCCGCTTCGGCGTGGCGGGATCAGCCACACACGATCCGGCCGAGCTCTCAAAACCGGCCGAGCCGCCAGAGCCGGCCGAGGTCACGATGCTGGTGGAGCCGTCCGATCGGGCCTGAGCGGGTACCGGCAGCGAGGCCAGCAACAGGGCCGGCAGGACAAGGCCGAGGATGCGTCGCATGTCACTCTCCAACGAACTCCGTGGGCTGTTCGAAAGATAGTCACACAGCTTCCGCTCCGGGTGAAGAGCCACGAGTGGCAGCGAGTACAGCACCGTTCCACCGAGCCGGTAGCGTGGGGGCCGATCATCGAGTCTCGAAAGGGTGGGCGGACAGTGCTGCGCAGGGCCACGGACGGCGACGTCGATACGATGCGAACCCTGCGCAACCAGCAGGCCAACCTCGACGTCAGCATCAATTCGCACCGGATCACCGCCGAAGAGCACGCCGCCTGGTGGGCGAAGGCCTCGGTCGACGAGACCCGGCGCATCCTGGCGTACGAGCGCGACGGGGTCGTCGCGGGCTTCGTGACGTTCTTCGACCTGGAGCTGGACGCGACCCCCCGCACCGGCGCCTGGGGTTTCTACCTGGACAACGAGGGCCTGGCCGAGCGCGGCGAAACACTGCCGGCCTGGATCGGGGTCATGAAAGAGGCGACCGGCTACGCGTTCGACGAGCTGGGCCTGGACGAGCTGCACGGTGAGGTGCTCGAGCACAACACCGTCGTACGACAGATGAACCGGCGGTTCCGGTTCGTCGAGGGTGAGCCGCAGACCCGGCTCGCCGACGGCCGGGAGATCACGGTTCTCCCGATCAGCCTGCACAAGGACAACCGGCGTAAGCCGAAGGGAAACTGAGAACGTGAGTGCAACCCAGACGATCAACTTCGGCCACGTGCCGGTTGGTCCGGACCACCAGCCGCTGATCATCGCGGAGATGTCCGGTAACCACAACGGGGACCTGGAGCGCGCGCTCGACATCGTTCGCGCGATGGGCGAGACCGGCGTGCAGGCGCTGAAACTGCAGACCTACACGGCCGACACCATCACCCTCGACGTCGACCTGCCGGCCTTCCGGCTGCCGGCCGAGCACAAGCTGTGGCCGGACGCCCGGCTGTACGACCTCTACCAGGAGGCGCACACGCCGTGGGAGTGGCACGAGCCGATCTTCGCGCTCGCCCAGGAGCTCGGCATGCTCGCGTTCTCATCGCCGTTCGACCCGACCGCGATCGACTTCCTGGAGAAGCTGAACGTGCCGGCCTACAAGGTCGCCTCGAACGAGATCGGCGACCTGCCGCTGGTCCGGGGCATGGCCGAGACCGGTAAGCCGATCATCATCTCCACCGGTTCCGCGACGCTGATCGACATCGACGCCGCGGTGCGCGCCGCCCGGGAGACCGGTAACGAGCAGATCATCGTGCTGTCCTGCACCGCCAGCTACCCGGCGCCGCCGGAGCAGTCCAACCTGCGCTCGATCCCGGTGCTGCGCGACGCGCTCGGCCTGCAGATCGGCCTGTCCGACCACACGATGGGCATCGGCGCCTCGATCGCCGCGGTGGCGCTCGGCGCGACCGTGATCGAGAAGCACGTCACGCTGTCGCGGGCGGACGGTGGCGTCGACTCGGCGTTCTCGCTGGAGCCGGACGAGGTCAAGGCGCTGGTCGAGGGCACCAAGATCGCGCAGCTCGCGCTGGGTGAGCCGAAGGTCGGGCCGAAGCAGGCCGAGCAGAACGTACTGCGCTTCCGGCGTTCGCTCTACGTCAGCCGCGACGTCAAGGCCGGCGAGAAGGTTGCCGCCGACAACGTCCGGTCCGTGCGTCCGGCCGGCGGCCTGGCACCCGACGCCTTCGGTTCGGTCGAAGGCCGCGAGTTCCGTGTCGACGCGGTGAAGGGGACCCCTCTCACCTGGGACATCCTCTGAACCTCGTCGCCTTGGCGGGCCGCCTCCTCCAGGGCCTGCTCCGGTGGCTGGCACCGCTCACCGCGCTCGCGTTCACGTGGGTCGCGCTGCACCACTACGAGGTCTCGTACGCCGACTCCGCCAAGCTGACCGCCTATCTGGTCTTCGGAGTCACCCTGCCGGGCATGCTGGTCTGGCGGCGGCTGCGGCGGCGTACGGACGTGTTCTATCTGGACGCGGCAGCGGGCTTCGCGGTGGGCTGCGCGCTCCAGCTCGCGGTGTACCTGCCCGGCCGCTGGATCGGCGTACCCGAGATCGTGGTGGTCGCGCCGATCATCATCGTGGTGGCGTTCCTCACCGACGGCCGGTTGCGCCGCTGGTGGCGAGGCTCACCCGAGGGCAGCGTGTGGGGCGCGTGGATCATCGCGATGGTGGTGATCTTCGGCGTCGCCATGCTGTCGATCGACGCGTTCCGGTCCGAGCCGCTCGAGGGCTACGGCGCCGGCTACGTGTACGTCGACATCCCGTTCCACCTGGCACTCGCGGCCGAGCTGAAGCACCACGTGCCGTTCCAGACGCCGTACGTGTGGGACCTCCCCCTGCAGTACCACTGGTACGCCCACGCCCATGTGGCGGCGACGAGCTGGGCCACCGATGTGGAGATCGAGACGCTGATCCGCCGGGTAGTGCCCGTCACGATGCTGCTGGCCGTCACTGTCGGTACGGCTGGTCTCGCCCAGGGCTGGGCCCGTCGTCGTTGGACCGGGCCCGTCGCCGCCGCCGTACTCATCGGCGTCTCGTCTGTCACCTTGTACGGGTGGAACCGCCACACCTCCGGCACGGTCCTCGACACGCCCTGGTGGGCAAGCCCCTCGCAGTCGTTCGGCCAGGTCATGGTGATCCCCGCGATCGCCTTGCTGGTGGGGATTCTGCGCGGCCGCAAGATGCCCAAGCTCGGCGTGTGGGCGTTGTTCACGTTGTCCGTGGCCGGGGTGATGGCCGCGAAGGCCACGATGGTTCCGCTTTTGCTGGCGGCGGTCGTCGCGGGTTTCGCGTCCTGGCTGGTCTTCCGGGGCCGGTTCCACCTGCCGAGCCTGGTGGCACTCGTCATCGTGATCGGCAGCCTGGCCTTCGCGCAGTTCGTCATCTTCGGCGGCGCCTCGCAGGGTACGACGATCCGCCCGTTCGACTCGATCCACCGGTTGCTGCCGTTCTGGGGCTTCCGAACCGGCCCGGGTGACAGCTGGTACGCCGGAGCCACCGCGGCCGGAGCCGTCATCGACGTGTACGGCTATCTCCTGCTCGCCGCCGGGCTGTTCGCCTTCGGCCGCAGGCTGCTGGTCAACCCGGCGATCGCCTCGTTGTTCGCGGTCACCGTGGCGGGCCTGGGCGCGGCCATGGTCTTCGTGCAGCACGGCAACTCCGAGCGCTACTTCACCCGGTCCGCCGCGGCCTTGATGATCCCGCTGGCGGTTTGGGGCGTGGCCTGGCTGATCCGGCGCTCGAAACCCCTGCGGGTCAAGGCGGTGATGGCAGCCGCCTTCGTGATCGGACCGGTCCTGGCGCTGCTGATCGGCTGGCAGACCTTTCCCAAGCCGGTGGCCAGTGGCCCGGATCAGAACTGGCAGGCGCTCGGCTACATGCTCGGCCCGATCTCCGCGGCCATCGGTATCGCCTTGCTGGTCGGGGCTCTGCTGTCGCTGCTGACCAAGCGGATGGGCGCCCGCGCGTCCGCGGCCGGACTCGCCTGCATCGTGCTGATGGGCATGGGCGCGCTGCCGACGTACCGGGTGGTCGCCCGGAACGTGCAGGCCGTCGAGGCGAACGGCCTCGACCACGTCATCACCCGGATCGGGCCGACCGATATTCCCTGGCGGGGTGAGGAAGCGGCCCGGTTCCTGCGGGCCAACTCGTCCCCCGACGACCTGGTCGCCACCAACGCGCACTGCCGCATTCCCGAGCGCACCCGTTGTGACGCGCGGGCCTTCTGGCTGGCGGGTTACACCGAGCGGCGCATCCTGCTGGAGGGCTGGGCCTATACCGTGCAGGCGAACCTGGCCGAGGAACGCGACGGCGCCCTGTACGGCCCGTTCTGGGATCCCGAGCTCGAGGCCCGCAACGACGGCGTCTTCCTCGACCCGAACCCGAACACCGCCGCCATCCTGAAGGGCCGCTACAGCGTCGACTTCCTCTTCGTGGACAAGCGCTTCGGCGAAGTCGACGAGAACAAGATGGCCGTTATCGCCACCAAGACCTACGACCTGGGCGAAGCCCAGATCTGGCGCCTGCGCTGACCAACGGTTGCCATCCGGTCACAATCGGGGCGATTTTCCCGGCTGTGGCAACTCCCGGTGCGCGCAGTGCATCACCATGGTGTGTCCGCATTCCACAAGCTGTCAGGCGAAGGTCCAGAACCGGTGCAAGAGGTAGGACACCACAGGCTGGATCGCCAGCATGATGACGGTCGCGAGCAGCACCGGTGCGCCGACCACCTCGACCAGGAACGGCATGCCCAGCAGCGAGGTCACCAGACCGACCAGGTACACCGTGTAGAACTTCCAGAAGCCCCGCAGCCAGGTCTGATCCGATCGGCCGAACACGAAGGTCCGGTAGAACGGGTAGACGATCAGCGCCGTCGACAGGTTGGTGGCCGCCGTCAGCACCAGGTAGGACACCGTGCCCTCGAGCAGGTGCCAGCCCAGCCAGAACAGGCAGAAGTACAAGACGTTCGTCCCTGCCCCGACGATCAGATAACGGACGCGGTGATCACCGATGACCTTGGCGCCCAGCTCGCTCACTGAAATGACTAATCCCCTCGGGTCCTCGACGGAACTGGATCGTGTCGGTGGGATACTCGGCACGTCCCCGTCTTCCCAGGCTTACGCCACCCCGGAAGGGTCAGCAGTGCTTGTCTCCGTCGTTGTGCCATGCTACCGCTCGGCAGCCACCTTGCCGCGCCTTGTCGAAGGTCTGGAGAACGTCCTGCCGGACTGCACCAGCGGTTTCGAGATCGTGCTGGTGGTCGACGGCAGCCCGGACAACACCTGGCAGGTGGCCAGCGAACTCGCGGAGAAGTATCCCGAGGTCCGCGCGCTGCGGCTGGCCCGGAATTACGGGCAGCACAACGCCCTGATCGCCGGTGTGCGCTCCGCGCGGTACGAGGTGGTCGTCACGATGGACGACGACCTGCAGCACCCGCCGGACCAGGTCCCGGTGCTGCTGAAGGCCCTTACCGACGACGTCGACCTGGTGTACGGCGTACCGGTCGAGGAGGAGCACGGGTTCCTGCGCAGCCTGCTCTCGCGCACGGTCAAGGCCGGGATGGCGACCGCGCTGGAGATCCCGAGCGCGAAGTCGATCGGCGCCTTCCGGGTGTTCCGGACCTTCCTGCGGGACGGGTTCGACGGCCTGGACGGGCCGCACGCCTCGGTCGACGTGGCGCTGTCGTGGTCGACCACCAAGATCAGCGAGACCAAGGTCCGGCTCGAGGACCGCACCGAGGGCAAGTCGAACTACAACTTCGCGATGCTGATGAAGCACGCGATCAACATGCTGACCGGCTACTCCACCAAGCCGCTGCGGCTGGTCGGTTACCTCGGCTTCCTCTGCGCCCTGCTCGGCGTGGTGCTGTTCGGCGTGATCATCTACAAGTTCGCCTCCGGCCAGACGACGGTGGCCGGGTTCACCACGATCGCCTCGATGGTGGCGCTGTTCTCCGGCGCGCAGATGCTGGCCATCGGCGTACTCGGGGAGTACGTCGGCCGCCTGCACTCGGACTCGATGGGCCGCCCGACGTACGTGATTCGTGAGCGGACCGACGTGGACGCCCACCCGGACATCACCCAGGACGAGCCGCCGCGGGTCCCGCCGGCGTGAGCGACTACCGCTACCTGTTGTTCCCGGGCCGGCACCACGTGCTGACCCAGTTCCAGGCGTCGTACCTGCGCGAGCAGCTGGCCACCCGGCTGACCCCGGACGCGATCGTCATCTGGGCCGTCACCTCGGCGAACCACCACACCACCAAGCGCAATCCGGTGCCCTTCCACCGGCGTGAGGCCGCGATCGAGCGGTTCAGCGTGCTGGCGGAGGTGCCGTCGCTGGTGATCGGGGTGGTGGACACGCCGCCGACCGAGGACTTCGCCGAGGTCACGGTCAAGGCCGTTGCCGCCAGCACCGATGAGCGGGTGACCCCGTCCCCGGCGGACACCCTGGTGGCCTGTTCGACTCCCGAGGTGGCCGAGTTGTACCAGCGGCTCGGCTACGAGGTGGCCGGTGTCGAACTCGAGTCGGCCGAGAAGCCCTTGCGGCCTTGGGACGTCCTGCTGATGATTGCTGCCGGCAACGACGAGTGGCGTGAGGCAGCACACCCGGCCACGGTGGACGTTTTCGACCGGTATCGCCTTGATCTGCAGGTGGTTGCCTGTGTCAATGACCCGGTGGTCGGCGACGACGGCGGGCTGACCACGACCCGGGACTACAAGACGTACGCCGAAGCCTTCGAGACCGCCGCCGACCGGAAATGGCTGCAGATCAAGGACTTCGTCCGGCCCGGGCGGATCCTCGACATCGGTTGCGCGACCGGTGCCACGCTGGAACTGGTCGACGCCGATCCGCGGTTCCACGAGTCGGACCTGATCGGCGTCGAGGTGGCCCGGCATCTGTTCGCCGAGTGCGAGCACAAGAAGGCGCAGGGCGTTTTCAGCAATCCGAACGTGTACTTCTACCAGCGCAACATGCTCGGCTCGACGGTGTTCAGCCCGCGCTCGATCGACACCACCCTCACCCTCGCGCTCACCCACGAGATCTGGTCGTACGCCGATGGGGATCGCCCGGCGACAGTGGCCCGGTTCGCCGAAGGCCTGTTCGCGCATACCGCGCCGAACGGCGTGTGGATCAACTCGGATGTCTGCGGGCCGTCCGAACCCGATCGCAAGGTGGCGTTGAGCCTCGACGACAGCGACGGCGCCAACCCGGCTGATCCGGCGGACCTGACGGGAATGACCGGGCCGGCCGTGGCGGAGGTGGTGGGCGGGCTTTCCACCCGCGCGCGGTTCGTCCAGTTCGCCCAGGACTTCCGCCGCAACGCGAACGTGGCTTTCGAGTACTCCGAACGGCCTGACGGGTCGTTCGTGCTGCGGCTGGCCGACGCGATGGACTTCCTCACCCGGAAGGACTACGTGGACAACTGGCTGTCCGAGACGCACGAGCAGTTCTGCGGACTGACCTTCGCGCAGTGGTGCGACGTGGCCCGCGCGGCCGGATTCGAGATCGACCCGGCGTCGAAGGCGTGGCGCAACGACTGGATCATCGACAACCGGATCGCCCCGGTCGCCGCGATCACCAACCCACTGAACGCCTCACCGCTGCCGTGGCCGACGACCCACCAACTCCTGGTCGCCCGCCGCCCAACGGCCTGAGCCCTCGTCGTTCAGCGGGTGCGTTTGCGGACGCGGGAGGCGAGCTTGCCCGGGCGGGCGAGCAGGGTGGCGCGGCGGAGCTGGTTGGCCAGTTGGTAGGTGCGGGACGTGTGCAGGCGGGCCTTTTCCGCGCTGATCTTGTCGCGCTCCACGACAGCCTCCTGCAACTCGGCGCGGAGCCTGCGGATCCGGGTCTCGCGCACGAGCAGCTGGCGGTCACGGTAGGCCAGGGCCTGTTCGAGACCACCGATGTGCGCGGCCAGTTCACTGGCCTCCTGACGGGCCTCGTCGGCCTCCAGCAGAGCCGTACGCAGGTCCGGGTCGGTGCTGGGCAGGCCGTCGATCGCGTCGGCCAGCTCCCGGCCCCGGGCCAGCAGCTCCGGGCTCGCCTCGACACCGGACATGTCCAGCCAGGTCGAGACCAGGTCGTCGCCGACGGTCCAGGCCGGCCACGGGTGGTGCCGGTGGCCGCCGAGGAGCCGGTCGTGGAAGCGCAGCCAAGCCGCGGCCAGCAGGCTCTCCATCGAGTCCGACTTGGCCGTTCGCCAGGGTGCGACGCCAAGCGCGAATCCGTCCGCGTCGGCGATCAGCTCGTCCCACGTCCACACCGGCACGCATTCGGGCACCGGCTTGGTGGCGGCGAACTGGGCGCGGGCCCAATCCCCCAGCGCCGCGGCCAGCGCCCGGAACGACGGCACGTCCTCCGCGGCGGCGAAGCGGATCAGCGTGTGCTCAACCGAGGCAGCGTCGGGAATGACCGCCGGAATGGCGGCGGGTGAGAACTTCACCGGCACCGACGGGTCGTGCTCGGCGTTGCCGGGGGTGACGCGGATATCCCAGGCGTCGTCGGCGGTCCGGGAACGGTCTGCGGCCAGCACGGTGTCGTGGCCGGGGATACGCGCGTACAGCGAGCGCCCACCGGTCGGCCCGGAGACCGCCAGCCATCCGGACAAGGTCGAGCTGAGCAGCCCGGCCTGGGCAGCGGCGTCGGCGGCGTCGGCCAACGGCGCGAGCAGTTCGGTATCAGCCGAGGCGGCTTCAAGAGCCTGTACGGCGACCCGCGCCGCGAACCGGCCCGGACGGGTCGAACTCGCGACAGCGCTGTCGATCAACGCCCGCGGTTCAGAGCCCGAGGAGGCGACGGCGAACACGCGGGAAGCAGGCAGGCCGACACGATCCAGCTCGGCGGCCAAGTCAGCGGCAGAGGCCGGACGGCTCTCGTCCTCCACCAGGGCCGCCGCACCAGCGTTCGGCCAGGCCGAGCCGCGGCTGTCGAGTAGCCCGCTCAGCACAAACTCGTTCGGCAAGCTCAGAATCACCACCGCGCCCGGCGCAGCCAGATGCGCGAGCCTCTCGAGCCGCTCCGCCCAACCGGAACCACCCTGCCCAGCAGCGCCCGGAACCACCTCGGACGTCGGAAGGTCCAGACCGCCCGCCGCCAGCAGGAGGTCGTACCGCAGGTCGTCGGTACCGGCGGGGTCGGGCAGCGACGCGACCGTGGTGACCGAGGCGGCTCGAGCGGAGACCAGGTCGAGCACGTCGGAACCGTGCGGGCCGAGAACCAGTACGCGGGAACCGGACGGCAGTACGTCGTCCAGTAGTGCCCGCAGGACCGGTCCCTCGACGGCCACGCCGTCGGCGGGGGCCGGGTTCAGCTCAGACACGCTCTCTCCAATCGAACAACCTGCGCAGCTCACCGGGTGGCACCATCCAGGCACGGCCCAGTTCGTGGTCGGCGATCTCCCGGGCGGAGGTGAGATCGATCTTCGGCCCGGCCAGTACACCGGTGGCCGGGGTCGTGCCGCCGTACACCGCGGGTTCACAGCCGGCGGCGATGCCGTACAGCACCGGGGTGGAGGCCACGTCCGAGGCGACCCGCTCGTGCTTGCGGAACGCCGCCAGCAAGGTGGTCATCGGACCGCCGCCCGGCCGGTCGTAGTCCACCGGTTCGGTAGCGGCGTACTCCAGCAGGGAAAACCCGGCCCGCTCGTACGCCGCGCGGGTGGCGGCCGGTGCCGACGGGTCGAGGCAAACCGTCACCGGGCCGGTCTCGGTCGCCTTGATCTCGCGGATCAGCCGCTCCGGGTCGCCGGTCGGGAACCAGAGCGTGCCGGATCGCGGAGTCGATCCGGTCGCGGGCGCGAGTTCGAGCAGGTACAGCCAGGCGGCGCCGATGGTGAACTGGTGCCGCCGGCCGAGCGCCTTGCCTCTTCGGCGGGCCGAGTCGCTCCAGCCGAAGTGCCATTCCAGCGGCGCGGCCGGACCGAGGTCGGCGTAGTCGAACTGCAGCCGGCCACGGATACGCGGCGGGTGGATCTGGTTCAGCCCGGCGTAGCGGGCGAACACCTGGGCCTGTCCGGCGAAGTGGTTCTGCGCGTGCACCTAGCGCACCTCCAGATGCAGGGTGCCGGCCCGCGGCGTGAGAACCAGGTCGTGCCGGGAGTGCCGCAGTTCCAGTGGCAACCGGCTGGTCAGGAACGCCTCGCTCTGTACGGCGTACGCGCTGCCGTCTTCGTTGATCGCGAAGAGGATCCACTCGGCCAGGTTCGCCAGCGGATCGAGCGACGACTGCACGGTGTCGTCCGGCATCAAGTCGCTGAGGTCCACCGATGCGGTCCAGCGCCCAGACTCGGGCACCACCAACCGGCACGGTACGTCGACGTGGTCGTCCGAATCCTCCAGGAACCGCCGCCAGGTGAACGCGGCAGGCGCGGCCAGCGGGCCTTCGAGCACCAGCTCGTCGGGAGCCGGCCGGGAGAAACCGTCCGCCACCACCCGGACCGGGGACTCGTGCAGGTTGATGAAGTTGCCCGGGGACCGCGTCAGGATCAGCAGCCGATCCCGGTAGACGGTGGTGAGAGCCTTCTCCGGTCCCGTCCACAGCAGCAGCGCGGGCGCGGCGGCCGAGTGGATCCGGACACCGCGCGAGGTGCGCTGGGTGAACGGGTCGTCCGGATTGGCGCTGTCGACGATCGGCGCCATCGGGATCCGGGTACGGAAGGTCGAACCGGTCTCGTCCGACGACAAGATGTCGAGCTCGAACTCGGCGTCCGCACCCGACAACGTGCGGGTCAGGCTGAGCCTGGGCTCCTTCACGCCGGGCGGCAGGGAACCGGTGATGACCAGGTCGTCGCCGTCGACCTCGGCGGAGGTCAGGCAGTGTGGCCGCGGCACTCGCTTGATGGTGAAGTTGCCCAGCGCGTTCGGCGCGGGCTGGATCCAGCCGCCGTGCACCCAGCGGCCTGGCGACCAGCTCGCGCTACCGGCCTTCTGGCCGCGCAGCTCATCACCGCGGGTCAGCCGGCCCGACCGCAGCTCGACGTCGAAGATGACCGGCGTGCCCGCTATGGGCAGCTTGGCCAGCAGGTCCGGACCGACGCGGAACTCGTAGCCGACCAGGCACTTGTCGCCGTTGGAGTCGAGGGTGTCGAACCGCTCGAGCGGCAGCTCCAGCCGGTCGTCGCCGATCACCATGTCGATCCGCAACTTCGACGACGGGCTGGTGCGCAGGTGCCGGATCTGGGCCGTACCGCGAACCACCAGGGTCTCGTCGTGCCAGCGGACGTGGGTCACCGTGGTGGCGAGATTGATCTCGTCGGCCGGCACCCGGTAGAGCTCGCGCGGCATCGAGCGGCGGGTTCGGCCCGGATACTGGAACTCGTACTGCCAGGGGCGTCCCGGGCGCTGGGCCGCGCGGCCGCCGTCACGGGTGCCGCCATCGGCGCGGAACTGCGCCAGCGTGCGCAGCATGGCGGCATCGCCGTCACGCAGGGCCTGAATCTGCAACTGGTCGAACCGCGGCGCGGTCGCCAGGCTCTCGTCGTCAAGGGTCTTCAGCAACCGCTGTCCGAGCTCCACCAAGGTGGTCATGCTCTCCGGCGGGACCGTCGCGAAGGCCTGCGACAGGGCGGCCAGGTCCACCTGCACCAGGTGGTTGTGCAGCTGCGGCCGTAGCTGTGGCGCCCGCTCGTCGATCATGCCGACCACCATCTCGGCGGAGATGACCCGGTCGACCAGGTTGGAGTACTTGAACTTCTGCTGGGTGATCGACTCGCCCGACTCGCGCTCGCGCCAGTAGTAGACCGGCACCGACACACAGTCCACGCTGACGGCGTCCAGATGGGCCTGCAGCATGACCGGATAGTCCTCGTACTGGATCGGCGGGAAGGCGAGGCCGAACTCGCGCCAGAACGACAGCCGGTAGACCTTGTTCCAGATCATCCGGTCCACGATCAGCTCGGGGGTTTCGAGCAGATGGGTCGCGGTCAGGTTCTTCGCGAACGGCGCCCGGTGCACCCAGGACTGCCGGACACCGGAGCTGTTGTTGAACCGGCGCGCGTTACCGGCCACAAACGACGAACCGGATTCGTCCAGCGTGCGGATCATCATCTCGTAGGCGTGCCGGGTGATCAGGTCGTCGCTGTCGACGAAGGCCAGGAACTCACCGCGGGCATGGCCGACACCGTCGTTGCGGGCCGGGCCCGGGCCTTGGTTCTGCTGGCTGATCAGCCGGAACCGGGAGTCCTTCTCGCAGAACTCCTTGGCGATCAGGGCGCTGCCGTCCTGTGAGCCGTCGTCGACCAGAATGGCCTCGAAATCGGCATACGTCTGCCGGGCGATGGAGTCCAGGCAGTCACGGAAATAATCCCTGACGTTGAAGAACGGAACCACAACGCTCAACCGCGGCGTCGTCACTGCGTTCTCCTAGTACGTGCTCGCCAAATAGGGCGCACGGTGGGCATGCGGATTCCCCCGAGTGCTGGTAATGAGCAAGCAGGCTAACACGCCTAGACGGTCACCAAGTGCACTGTCAAGAGGCTGTGCACGGGCTCGAAACCATACCGTGCCCAAGCTCGTTGTACTCCTGTGTTGTGGCCTTGAGTGGAGATCACCAGCCGGGTCGAACCAGCGGCCGCGGCAGCGTCCTCGACGGCCGCGAGCAGGTGTCCGTAACGCCCTCGCCCTTGCTCGGCAGGAACCACTCCGGCGAGTTCGATCTCGGTGACCGGCTTCTGATGATCAACGGTGGCCAGGCCTAGTACGCGGTGGTCCGGACCGCGCAACGTGACGGCGCCGGCCGTGGCGATACTGCGCCGGGCCCACTCCTGGTAGCCCGCCAGGGCCGCTGCCCGGTCGAACAACGGATTCGCGCAGTAGTGATTGCCGTAGTCGCCGAAGATGTCCCCGACCAGGTCATCCACCAACACATCGTCGATTTCGTGTTCGACGCCTGTTCTGAACCCGGACAACGGCTCGGGCCTGCTACCGGTACCGACGGCCAGTCGCCAGTACACCAAGCTGTCGGCCAAGATGGCCCGTCGCTCCGGCATGGCGGCCAGTTCCGCGAACCACTCGACCTCCCGGGCCGGGTAGCGCAGTACGACCACATCGGCCTGGGACGCCTTGACCGCCCCGAGGACCTCCGGCAGCGCCGTACCGGCTGCGGCGGACACGGTGACCCGGTCGACGGATACGCCGAACCGGCCGGACTCGTACGGCGAGGCGGCGGTGAGCATCTCGCCGGCCTCGACCGCTTCGAACCATCCCATCAGCTCAGGTCCATCAGAGCGGGTACGAGAGCACGCCGTCGATGACCCGGGCCTGCTCCTCGGCCGTCAGCTGGGTGAACAACGGCAGCCGGACGAGCGACTCGCTGACCCGGTTCGTGACCGCGCACCCTTGCGGGCCGACCCGGCCGAACCGCTCACCGGCGGGCGACGAGTGCAGCGGCACGTAGTGGAACGGCGCGGTGATGTTCCGGCCCTTCAGGTGGCTGATCAGGCCGAGCTGCTGCTCATGCGACGGCATCACCAGGTAGTAGACGTGGGCCGGATGCACGCAACCGGCCGGCACGCCCGGGGTGGCTACGCCGTTCGCCGCGGCCCAGTCGCGCAGGGCCTCGTCGTAGCGGTCCCAGGCGGCGAGACGCGGCGCCTGGATCTCGTCGAACCGCTCCAGCTGGGCGGTCAGGAACGCCGCCAGCGGGTCGGCCGGCAGATAGCTCGAACCGATGTCGACCCAGCGGTACTTGTCCACCTGACCGCGGAAGAACTGGCTGCGGTTGGTGCCCTTCTCGCGGATCACCTCGGCGCGGGCGAGCAGGTCGGCGTCGTTCACGACCAGCGAGCCGCCCTCGCCGCAGTAGATGTTCTTGGTGCCGTGCCAGGACTGGGTGGCCATCAGGCCGAGCGAACCGAGCGGGCGGCCGTCGTACGAACCGCCGAACCCGTGGGCGTTGTCCTCGATCACGGCGATGCCGTGCTTGCGGGCGATCGCGCTGATCTCGTCCATCGCGCAGGCCACGCCGCCGTAGTGCACCACCACCACCGCCTTGGTCCGGTCGGTGATGGCCGCCTCGAGCTGGGCCTCGTCGAGGTTCAGCGTGTCGGGCCGGATGTCCACGAAAACCGGGATCGCGCCGCGCAGCGCGTAGGCGTTCGCGGTCGAGACGAAGGTGAACGACGGCATGATCACCTCGTCACCCGGTTCGAGATCCAGTAGCAGCGCGGTCATCTCCAGCGCGTGCGTGCACGAGGTGGTCAGCAACGAGCCGAGCCCACCGGTGATCTTGGTGATGAGTTCGTTCGCGCGGGCCGTGTAGGGCCCGTCACCGACGACGGCCGGGCCGGAGAAGGCCTCGGTCAGATAGGACAGCTCGTCACCGGCCAGGTAGGGCTTGGTGAACGGGATGGGTGGTAGCGCGACGCTCATGGCGCCGAGCCTAGTACGGGGTGCGGCCGGCGTCGGAACCGATAGCCTGAGCCGCATGCATGCACGGGGCAGGCACGCCGCTGGCGCTTCCGCCAATCTCGCGGCCGCCCTTCCGCTCGCGGGCCTGGTTATCGCTCTGCTGCTGGCTCACGCACCTCCAGGCGTGGTGGCGCGCTACTTGATCTTCCTGATTTTCGGCGTGACTCTGCCGGGTTTGGTGATCTGGCGCGGTATCGGCCGCTACCGCCGCAACCTGATCGAGGACCTCGGTGCCGCCTTCGCCGTCGGTACGGCGGCCCAGCTGATCGTGTACCTCGCCAGCGCCTCGGTAGGCCTCCAGAAGTGGTCCTGGGTCTGGGCCATCCCCGTCCTGCTCGTAGGCGTCCTGGACCGTGACATGCGGTATGCCTGCTGGGCCCGAGTCCACGAGCCGGTACGACCTGTCACGGCCTGGCTCTTCAGTGCGGCGACTGCCCTGGTCTTGCTGGCGGTGTTCCAGCACGGTCCCGCGGCTTTCGCCCCGCCGTACACCGACCCGAACACGTTCTACCCGGATATGCCGTTCCACCAGGCTCTCGGCATCAGCGCGATGTACGACGTACCGCTGACATCTCTGTGGGTTTCGGGCGAGCCGATGAAGTACCACAGCTTCTTCCACCAGATCGCAGCCGCGACCTCTTGGGCGACCGGGATCGACATGAGCCACCTGATCTACACGATCGGCTGGCTACCGCTGATGCTGGCCGGTTGCGCCCTTACCTTTGGGTTGGCCGACAGATTCGTCCGGCGTTCCGGCTGGGTCGCCCCGCTGGCGGTACTTGCCGCGGGCATCGGCGGCACGATCCAGCCGCTGTCGGAGATCGCCCTGGCCAGTCTCAGTACGGCGACCGGGGCGTACCTCAGTCCGTCGCAGAACCTCGGCGGCATGTACGCCGTACTGCTGGCCATCCTTGCGGTGGACCTGCTGCGGCGCGAGCGGAACGCCGGTAGGTGGGTGTTGCTACTCGGTGTGGCCCTGGCCGCTTCGGGCGCCAAGGCGACGGTCTTACCGCTGATCATCTGCGGCTTCGGCCTGGCCTGGCTTGCCGGGCTCGCGGTTCGCCGCCGGGATCGAACCGCCTTGATCGGTGGCGTGGTGCTCGGCCTGCTCTTCCTCGGTTCGGTGGTCGCGATCTTCGGGGGCCAGTCGTCGGGTCTGGAGTTCAAGCTGGGCGAGGCCTTCGCGCGGATGCCGCCGTACCCGTCTCTGCGGCAGACCAGCGGGCCGGACGTGGACGGGCACGCACAACTCGTCACCGCGGTGGTGACGCTGCTCGGCTGGGCCGTGGCCGGGTTCGGCTTGCTGTTCGTGCGCAGGCTCTGGAAAGACCCCGGAATCCCCTTCCTGGTTGGGGTTTCCGTCGGCGGTCTGATGGCGATGCTGCTCACGGCACAACCTGGAATCAGCCAGATGTACTTCCTCCGCACGGCATTCCCCGCGATCGCCGTACTGACTTGTGTCGGGCTTGCCCAGCTGGTGCAGCGCATCGGGGATCGACGGGCCGTAGTCGTCGTAGGGGCCGGTGCGGGCCTTGGCACCTTGGCGTGCGTGATCGCCTTGATAGCGACTTCCTCGATGTCCCGGACCAACGTGACCACGCCCTGGCTGTACGCCGGACTAGCGCTGGTGTTGAGCGCCGTAGTAGTCACCGTGGTCTGGAAGTCGATCCAGCGTCCGGGCCGGGTCACAACCGTCTTCGCGACGGCCCTGGCGGCAGCGGCCGTGGTGGCCGCGTGCATCGTGCCGGTCCAGTCGATCGTCAGTGACGAAGGTGTTGCCGGGGAACTGTTCGGCAAGCCCGGCAAGGGCGGACCGACCATCGAGCAGGCCGACGCGGCCCGGTGGATCCGCGATCACAGCAACATCGACGACCTGGTGGCGACGAACGCGCACTGCCTGGTCAAAACCACCACGGACTGCGACACCCGGCATTTCTGGATCGCGGCGCTGTCCGAACGCCAGGTGCTGATCGAAGGCTGGGCCTATACCAACCGGATCAACGCCGAGGCCTCCCGGCTGCACAGCAATCCGAACCTGCTGCCGTTCTGGGACCAGACGCTGATCGACGTGAACGACCAGGTCTTCGCCCAGCCCAACGAGACAGTGGTCGGCAAGCTGCGCGACGAGCTCAAGGTCCGCTGGCTCTACGCCGACAACGCCTCCGGCGGCGTCTCCGCGGAGCTGGAGAACTTCGCCGTGCTGCGCTACCGCAACAAGGGCGCCAGCATCTACGAACTGACCTCTTAAGGCGCCGACGCGGTGAGAGCACATCGCCCGTCGCGGACGTACGCCGTCACAACTGACGAGACGTGAGGCGGAGGTAGTAGCCGTCGGGATCGTGCAGACGAAAGCCCCGTAGACCCCACGCTCGATCCAGGCCGTTGTGGGCCGACTTCCTAGGGCGCTGGCACCTCATAGACCGTGACCGGGCCGGCGACCAGGCGAGGCCGGGCGAGCTTGGCCAGGTCCTCAGACACCTTGCCTGCAAGGGAATCCGCGTAGATCCAGCGAACGCCGTACTCGGTGTAGAGCCTGTTGAGCAGCTCGCGTGTTGGCGCCGCGTAAACCTGTTGGGTCAGCTCCAGGCGATCCAGCCACGGCGACGGCTGCAGGTTGTAGCGCTTGCCGTCAGCGCCGTGGTGCTGCAGCGCCTGCTCGGTGTAGGCCCAGCCTTCGAGTAACGTACGACGACCACCGAGGCCGCTGACGAGATAGCCGCGGGCGTCGCAGTCGGGCGGTTGGCGCCGGGCCGGACGGCAGGCGGTGTTGGTGACCACAACATCATCCGGCCCGGTGTTGTGCTGCAGCCAGAGCAGGCTTTCCTGTTCGCCCGGATCGAGACGTTCAAGATCGCTGACCGGGGCAGACGGCAACGGATAGCTGCCGGCCTTGATCACGTAGTGCCCGTAGCTCACCGCGCCCTGCCAGGAACCGGCCAGCAGGGTCAGAACCACCAGGGCCGGGCCGAGACCGCGCAGCCCGCGGACGCGCGCGCCGAGAATCAGCCAGGCCGAGATCACCAGCAGCACCAGGGCGATGAACGCGAGTTCGGGCAAGGCCACGGCCGCGATCTGCTTGTCCCGATCGGCCGACGGATCCGGCGCGGCTAGTCGCGGCACCAAGGTCAGCGTCAGTCCGAGCACGACGGCGACCCCGGCAAGTCCGCCGATCTCCCGCCGGGTCCGCCCTTGCAGGGCCTCGGTCATCAGCAGGCCGGCGCCCGCGGCGGCGAACGGCACAAGGCTGCGCAGGAAGTACCCCTGGCTGGCCGCGGGATGATCCAGCAGCAGCATGCCGAGCCAGCCGGCGATCATCGAACCGGCCAGCCACCAGGCGACGGGATCCTGCCGGGTCCGCCGGGTCGCGAGCACGCCGAGTCCGGCCAGCAGGGCCAACTGGGAGATCAGCAGCGCAACCACCAGCACCCAGCCGGCCAGGACCGTCGAGGCATCGCCCGAGGACAACGCGTCCAGGATCCAGCCACCGGTCGCCGCCATCGTTTCGTCACCGGTCAGGCCGACGTACCCGGCCGTCGCCCGGACGATCCCGAACAGCTGCAGCTTGGAACCGCCGGTACTGCCCGCCACGGTCAGCATGGTGAAGACCGCCGCGAAGACGATCACGCCCGAGGCGAGCAAGGCCCGGGCCGGCAACCGGCGCAGCTTGATCAGTACGAACAGACCGAGCAGCCCGGTGCCACCGATCAGGATCGGCAGCGTCGTCGGCTTCGAACCACCGCCGAGAATCGCCACCGCGGTGAGCAGGATCCACGTGCGCTTCGGTACGCCCGGCTCGAACAGAACCACCAGGAACAGCACCGCGGCCGCCGTACCGACCACAACGCCGAAGGTCTGCGACGGGCTGAGGAATTCGAAGGCCGAGGTGGATACGCCGGTCCGGCCGTTCCAGATGCTGAAGTTCGCCGCCACCGCGGTCATCAGCGCCGCCAGCAGGCCGGTCCACCACACGCGGCTCACCAGCCGGGCCAGCGCGGCGAACGTGATGATGCCGACCGTCACCATCGGCAACATCCACAACCGGAACAGCACGAGTTCGGGCGGCAGCTGGGTGATATCGACGGCGGCCGCCAGATGCGCGTTCGGCAGCCAGTGGTAGTTCAGCGGAACGCCCGCCACCTGTGGGGTCTCGGGCGGCACGTGCCGAATCAGCTCGTGCACCATCGACAGGTGGTAGAGCAGGTCCTGGTAGTACGACTCACCAGCGGGCGGTACGGCGTTCGGGCCCATCGTGGCGGCGGCGATCAACGCGCAGGTCAGGGCGCAGCTGAAACCGACCACCCAGTGCCAGGCGGCCGGCAACGGATCGGGCTCGGCGATTCGCCAGTACTGCCGCAACGACGGAATCGCGGCGAAACAGGCCAGCAGCAACAAGGGCCACAGGATCAACATGCTCTGCAGACCGAGCGCGGTGAACAAGGCCCAACCGGCTAGTTCGTAGGCCAGTCCGACCGCCGCGCCGAGGGCCAGATCCTCCGTCCAGTTGCCGGTACTGCGCCACAAAGCGCGCAGCAGCAACAGCCCGGGCAGGGCCACGGCACACCCGAAGTAGAGCGAGTACTTGGCGATGGCGAGGGCCGGTACGTCGATGCCCGCGAGCAGCAACCACAACAGCAGCCCGAACAGCACCCACGGAACAAAGCGCCGCCGAGCCATCAGGACCACCGGTGACGATCGCACACCATCAAGAGGACCTGACTGGCGTCCTACCCCCATCGTGCCTCAGACTCGTCCCCCATGGAGGGGACTGAGATTCGCAAGCTGGCCGCGCTCGAGGACAAGCACTGGTGGTACCGGGAGCGCCGTGCCCTTCTCGCCCGCGAGCTGGAATTGCTGTCCCGGCAGGGAATCCGGCCCGGTAAGGCCCTCGACATCGGCGCGGCCGGCGGTGGCAACACCCGGGTGCTGCGCGGCCGGGGCTGGTCGGCGACCGCCCTGGAGTACGGCGCGGAGGGTGCGGAGGTCGCGCACGAGCGCGGCATTCCGGTGGTCCGGGCCGACGCCGTCACGCTGCCGTTCGCCGACGGCTCGCTCGACCTGGTGACCGCGTTCGACGTGCTGGAGCACATCGTCGACGACAAGTCCGCGGCGAACGAGATCGTCCGGGTGCTCAAGCCCGGCGGCCACGCGCTGATCGCGGTGCCCTGTGACATGGACCTGTGGAGCGAGCACGATGTCGCCGTCGACCACGTCCGGCGGTACGAGCGCGACGAGCTGATCGATCTGCTCACCTCGGCCGGGCTGGTGCTGGACGACGTGCGCTCCTGGAACGTGCTGCTCCGCCCGGTCGCGGCCTGGCGGCGGCGCCGCAGCACGGGCAGCGATCTGACCGATCTGTCCCCGGTGGTGAACCTGGGCCTGAGCGTGATCATCGCCGCCGAGCGGTACCTGCCGGTCGGCAGGATGCCCGGCATCTCGATCATGGTGCGTGCTCGGCGTCCGTGATCTCGACGCGCTCCGGAGCCACCGTCCTGGCGATCTCCGGATACGCGGTGTGCCCGTGGTCCTCGAGGCTGTCGTAGCCGACCAGGAACGACGGCCGGCCCTGGCTGGCCTGGAACATCCGGGCGACGTACTCCCCCAGCAGGCCGAGGCAGAGCAGCTGCACGGCACCGATCACGCCGACCACCAGCACCGTCGAGGTCCAGCCGGGAACGGTGTGTCCGGCCGCCTTCATGCCGAGCGCCACGATCACGATGGCCAGTGACATCAGTCCACCGAGCGCGCCGAGCCAGGTGGCGAGGCGCAGTGGCGCGGCGGAGAAGGCCGTCACGCTGTCGAAGGCCAGCCGCAGCATCTTGCCGATCGAGTACTTGGTCTCACCGGCGGCCCGCTCGGCTCGCACGTAGGTCACGTCAGCGCTCGGGAATCCCAGCCACGGAATGACCAGGCGGAACACCCGGCCGCCCTCGGGCAGCGCGTTCACCGCGTCGACCACCCGGCGCGATACCAGCCGGAAGTCGCCCGCGTCGTGGGGGATCTCCCGGCCGACCAGGCGCCGCATCAGCCGGTAGTACATCCGGGCGGTGACCCGCTTGCCGACCGTGTCGCTGCTGCGGTCCGAGCGCACGCCGTACACCACATCGACATCGGCGCTGCGGGCCTTCGCCAGCATCTGCGGAATGACCTCGGGCGGATCCTGCAGATCCGCGTCGATGCTGATCAGGTAATCGCCGCGAGCGCGCTGGAAACCCGCCGACAACGCCGCCTGGTGACCGCTGTTGCGCAGCAGCCGGATCAGCCGGAGCTGGGGCCAGTCCGCCGCCGCGACGCTGAGCATCTCGGCGGTGCGGTCCCGGCTGCCGTCGTCGACCACCAGCAGCTCATAGGGCACGTCAAGCCGGTCGAGGACTGGGCGAAGTCGCTCGACAAAGATCGGAAGCACTGCCTCTTCGTCGTACATCGGCACGACGACGGACAGCACAGGGTTCGGCTGGTGCCCCACGACGGTGAAGATTACTGCAGCCTCCGGTGTATTGAGAGTGGTTCAGGAAGAAAGTTGCCGCAGCAGGACATCCACGACCCGGCGCCGCCCGAGCCCGTCCACCAGCTGCCAGCCCGCCTTCGCGAGCCGCACCCGCTCGGCGGAATCCGTCAGCAGATCACGCAGTACGCCGGCCGCGACCTCGGGGTCCGCCTGGATCTCGGAGAGTACGCCGACCCCGGCGGCGGCCTTCGTCGCGACCGCCCCTTCGTATGCGAGGACCTGGTTGTCGACCACGCAGACCAGCCCAGCGGTACCGCCCAGGCAGAGCAACTCCCAGGTCGACGTACCGGAGGCGCCGATGACCAGATCCGATTCGACCACGGCCTTCGCCAGCTCCGACGTCGGGCCGATCGTGGTCACCGTCTGCCGCTCGCCGAGCGCGATCGTGGCGATCTCCTCGACCAGTTCCGCCCGGGGCGCGACCACGGTGGCGTCGAACGGCACGCCCGTCGCGGCCAGCGCGCGCACGATCGGTGGGCCGGCGCTGTAGGCGTCCGTGCCACCGAAGAAGGCGAAGACCTTAGGGATCTCGCGGTTGGGCCGCTGCCCTGGTTCGGCGGGACGCAGCCGGAGCACCTCGTCGCGCAGCATCACGTAGTCCAGGCCGGCCAGCCGGACCGCGCCCGCGGGCAGGTCGAACCCGTCCACCTCGGCGCCGAGGTTCTGGTCGACGTAGATATCGGCCTCGGCGGCGCCGTACGTGCCGTCGGTGATCGCCAGCGTGGGCCAGCCGGCCCGGTGGACCGCCGTCGAGGGCTCCGGGCCCAGGTCGTAGGAGTCGAACACCACCGCGTCGACCGCCAGCCGGCGGAACAACTCGACATGCTCGGCAGGCGTGAAAACGGCCGGTTCGACCTGGAAACCACGGGAGCGCAGCTGTTCGTCGGCCCACGGCACGGTGTGGCTGTCGCAGACGAAAACCACCTCGGCGCCACGGGCGGCCAGCTCCTCGGCCAGGGCCAGGCAACGCATCACATGCCCGACCCCGCGCTGCGGCCCGACATCACACCGAACTCCGACCTTGACCCGATTCACAGGCGAAACCGTAGCGCCCTCTTGCGATGCCCCGACCTACCCCTTCCAATGCCCCGAGCTGCCCCGGTATTTTACTCGGTATTACGTATTACAACTGCCACGTAGGAGGTAGCGTGAAACTCAACAGCAAAGGGCAAGTCACCATCCCTGCCGAGCTGCGACGGAAACACCATTTGCACGAGGGAGACGAGGTAGAGGTCGTGGAAGACGGGAACGCACTGAAGATCGTGCGAGTGCCGGACAGCGAGACCCGGGGGCAGCGACTCGTGCGTGAAATGACCGGTCGGGCGACGACGGGAAAGACCACCGAAGAACTCCTGGAGCTCATGCGTGGCGAATAATCCGTCACTGCAAGTCATCGAATCTACCGCCACCGTGGTAGATACCTGCGTCATTCTCGACATCCTGACCAGGAGTGCCGTCTGGTACGACTGGTCGGCGTCAGCCCTCGCCAAGGCTTGGGATGCCGGCCGACTGGTGATCAACCCGCTGATCTACGCCGAGGCATCCGCCGGGTTCAACCGAATCGAGCATGTTGACGCTGCGTTACCACCTGACGTCTTCACTCGCGAGCCACTGCCCTACCACGCGGGCTTTCTCGCCGCGCGAGCATTCGCAGAGTACAAGCGTCGCGGTGGCACGAAACGCTCGCCGATGCCGGATTTCTACATCGGAGCCCATGCCGCAGTGAACCGGTATCAGCTGCTCACCCGGGACCAAGGACGGTTCGAGACGTACTTCCCCGGTGTGCGGCTGGTCACGCCGGAGAATGGTTGATTCTCAGCCTGGAGGGTCGGCCCGCTATCGTACGGACGAGCCCTGCCACGCGACGTGTGGTGCGGCCGTCCGGCAACTGTCCTGAAGAAGGGTCCTATTCGACGTGTCCATCCTCACCGGCTCCGACATCCTGGTCACCGGCGGTACCGGGTCCTTTGGCAAGGCGTTCATCCGCCACGCCCTGGACAATCTGGACCCGAACCGGATCATCATCTTCAGCCGCGACGAGCTGAAGCAGTGGGAGGTCCGCCAGCTGTTCGGCGACGACCCGCGCCTGCGTTTCTTCCTCGGTGACATTCGCGACAAGGACCGGCTGGACCGGGCCATGCACAAGGTCGACTACGTCGTGCACGCGGCCGCCCTGAAGCAGGTCGACACCGCGGAGTACAACCCGTGGGAGTTCGTCAAGACCAACGTGATCGGCTCGCAGAACGTGATCGAGTCGAGCATCGACTCGGGCGTGAAGAAGGTCGTCGCGCTGTCCACGGACAAGGCATCCAGCCCGATCAACCTGTACGGCGCGACCAAGCTGACCGCCGACAAGCTGTTCATCACCGGTAACCACTACGCCGCCGCCTACGAGACCCGCTTCTGCGTGGTCCGCTACGGCAACGTGATGGGCAGCCGCGGTTCGATCATTCCGAAGTTCCGCTCGCTGCACGAGGCCGGCCAGTCGCTGCCGATCACGGACCTGCGCTGCACCCGGTTCCTGATCACGCTGCCCGAGGCCGTGAAGTTCGTGGTCGACTCGTTCGAGCAGATGCAGGGCGGCGAGCTGTACGTGCCGCGCATCCCGTCGATGAAGATCACCGACCTGGCCCAGGCGATCGCGCCGGGCGCCAAGATGCACGACATGGGCCTGCGCCCGGGCGAGAAGCTGCACGAGGAGATGATCAGCCCGGAGGAAGGCCGCCGCGCGCTGGCCATCGGTGATCGCTACGTGCTGCAGCCCGACCTCGCCACCTGGGGCTACAAGGCGCCCTCGGGCGGTGTCCCGGTCGCCGACGGCTTCCACTACACGTCGGACAACAACGACCAGTGGTACTCGATCGAGGAGATCACCAAGATCCTCGAAAGCGACGTCTGAGCACCACCCACAACCCCATAACCCCTGGAGCCGGACCAGTGCTGCCCTACGGACGTCAGTCGATCTCCGAAGAAGACATCGAGGCCGTCACCGCGATCCTGCGCGGTGACTGGCTCACCACCGGTCCGGCCGTGACCGCGTTCGAGCAGGCCATCGGCGAGATCGCCGGTGGCCACCGCGCGGTCAGCTGCACCTCGGGTACGGCGGCGCTGGACATCGCGTACTCGGCCCTGGGCGTCGGCCCGGGTGACGAGGTGGTGACCACGCCGATGACCTTTGTCGCGACCGCCTCGTGCGCCGCGATCAAGGGCGCCAAGATCGTTTTCGCGGATGTCGAGGAGGACACCGCGCTGCTCGATCCGGCCGCGGTACAGGCCGTCGTGACCGACCGGACCAAGGTCATCGCGGCGGTCGACTACGCCGGTCACGCGGCGGACTACGACGCCTTGCAGCCGATCGCCGACTCGGTCGGAGCGAAGACCCTGGCCGACGCGGCGCACTCGGTCGGCGGTACCTACAAGGGCCGTCCGGTCGGCGACCTGGCCGATGTCACCACCATGTCGTTCTTCCCGACCAAGAACCTCACCACCGGTGAAGGTGGCGCGGTCGTGGCGAAGGACCCGGCAGTGGCCCAGAAGGCGCACGAGTTCCACTTCATCGGCGTGGTTCGGGACCCCGAGCGGTTCCGGGTCACCGACGAGGGCCCGTGGTACTACGAGGTGCACGAGTTCGGCCAGAACTACCGGCTGACCGATGTCGCCTGCGCGCTCGGACTGTCCCAGCTCAAGCGGCTGGACGAATTCAAGAAGCGCCGGACCGAGATCACCGCGCGCTACAACGAGGCGTTCGCCGGTGTCGATGGTCTTCGTACGCCGGCTCAGCGCGAGTACGTGGATCCCGCCTGGCACCTGTACCCGGTGCGGATCCTCGGCGGTCGCCGCAAGGAGGTCTTCGGCAAGCTCCGCGAGGCCGGTATCGGCGTCCAGGTGAACTACATCCCGGTCTACTGGCACCCGGTGTTCACCGACCTGGGATACCAACGCGGCATGTGCCCGAACGCGGAGCAGTTCTACGCCGAGGAGATCTCCCTGCCGATGTTCCCCGACCTGACCGACGGCGACGTCGACCGGGTCATCGAGACCCTGATCGGGCTCGTCGGCTGAGTCGCCGATCAGCCGGTTCCCGGCTGGCAGGACGCTCGCGGTGAGCCCGGGCGGGTGCATACTTCGCAGCTCCGTGATGAAGAGAGTGAGTAGCCTTCAAACATGCACCATGCGAACCACTTCTACGGCCATGCGCACATCATGGCCAAGTACGCCGGACTAGAGCATCCGACGCGTATCTGGGGATATCTCCAGCATGGCTGGAACATCCTCGACGGTTTCGCCGTCGGCACCCCGTTCGTCGACGGCATGCCCAAGTTCGTGTGGTCCGACGGCGTCCGCCGCCGTGGCTGGTCGATGGACCGCCGCAACTACTACATCGTCGGCGCGCCCTGGATCTACCTGCTGGAGAACGAGCCCGAGCTCGCCAAGCAGGCCCCGGACGCCGAGGGCACGATCTTCTACCCGTTCCACGGGTGGGAGGGCCAGCACGTGCTGGGTGACCACGGCCGGATCGTGGCCGACATCAACAAGTACGAAGAGGGCCCGATCACGGTCTGCCTGTACTGGAACGAGTACCGCGTGCCGGAGATCCGCCGGGTCTACGAGGAAGCCGGTTTCCGCGTCATCACGCACGGATACCGCGGGCTGTACTGGAAGAAGACCGACGAGGAATTCCTCTACAACCAGCTCAGCGAACTGCGCAAGCACAAGCGGGTGGCCTCGAACCGCCTCGGCTCGGCCATCTTCTACGGCATCTCCGTCGGCCTGCAGCCCGGCGTGTACGGCGATCCGATGGTCCTGCAGAACGAGCATCCCTCCTTCGGCGGGGTGGCCCGGCAGAAACGAATGTGGCCCGAGATGCATCAGCCGTACGTCCCGATGGAAATCGCCGAGAAGATCGCTCACACCGAACTCGGCACCGACTACCTAGCCAGCCCGGAGGAGATCCGCGAGCTCTTCCGTTGGGAGATCTGAACCGATGACGTCCGACGCCAACCTGTCCTCCCGCATCACCCTGCTGGGCGGCGAGATGCTCACCTGGTCCGACCTGGACCGGACCAAGGGCACCGGCCCGTTCGCCAGCCCGCTGGTGGTCCCGGTGCTGACGCAGCTGATGAACCACTCCACCAAGGCGCTGATCGCCGGGCCGCACGCGCCCTGGCTGCTCGAGCGCTTCGCCGAGAACGTCGGCTCGCTGGACGTCGTGGTCCGCTCCTGGCCGGACGCGCACGCGCTGAACCTGCGCCTGAACGGCAAGCCGGTCCGGATCTACTGCGGCGCCTTCGAGAAGCTCGCGGTCGAGGAGAACCAGTACGACGTCGTGATGGCGCTCGACGGTATTCCGCGGCTGTTCGCGGCCGACAGCGTCGACCTGCCGTGGCACGAGACCGTCGCGATGCTGCGCCGCCTGGTCAAGCCCGGTGGCCACCTCGTGCTCGGGGTCGGTAACGCGATGGGCCTGGACCAGCTGCTTGACGCGGACGCCTCGGTCAAGCCGCCGGCCGACGACCAGTGGCCGACCAGCACCGACGCCGACGTCAAGCCGCCGCCCGGCCTGAACGCGGTCAAGGCCGTGCTGGCCGCCAACGAGCTGATCGTGCGCGAGCACTACGCCGTCTTCCCGCGCGCGTCGAAGACTTCGCTGATGGTGCACGAGCACACGCTGGCCGGTAGCGAGGGCGACGAGGTGCTGTCGATCCTGGCATCGTCCGCGTTCGCCAACGGCATGGGCGACAAGCCGGTGCTGACCGACCCGCGCCGGTTGGCCCGTGAGATGGTCCGGCACGGTATGGGCATGCAGCTGGCCCCGGGCTGGCTGTTCGTCACCCAGGTCGCCGATCCCGCCGCCGACACGGCGACCGCCGTACCCGAGCAGACCGGGTTGGAGGCCGAGAACGAGGCCATCCAGTCGGCCGCCCGCCAGGCCGCGGAGGCCCGGGGTTCGGTCGGTTTCCCCGACGCGCTGATCACGGACAACCTCGAGCACCCGTACTGGGCCGTCGTACTGGAACTCGGCCGCGACGCCGAGGGCCGCTGGCACCGCGACCTGATCGACGTGGGCCGTTCGACGCACGTCCGCGCCGCGGGTCACCTGCAGCGGGAGCCGGCCAAGCTGATCGGCCGCGTTCCCGGTGGCACGTTGCTGGAGGAGCGGTTCCTGACCGCCTGCCGGCACGACGACCTGAACGCGCTGCGCAAGCTCGTCCGCGGTTATGCCGAGTGGCTGCACGACCAAGCCGAATTCGCCGCCTGGAAGGACCCGTGGTCGTCCGACGCCGCGGGTAGCGCCGAGCGTCTCGTCGTACCGGGCTCCGCGGTGTTCGCCACCTTCGAGAACGTCATGCTCGACGGCGACAAGTACGAGCTGCTCGACGCGAGCTGGAGCACCACGCTCAAGATTCCGTACGAGATCGCGCTGACCCGTGCGCTGCGCCGGTTCGGTTACCGGGTGCTCGCGGGCGGCCTGCGCCACCCCTGGCCGAACGGCATGTCCCCGAACCGGTTGACCGTGACGCTCGCGTCGATGGTCGGCGTGACGGTGACGCCGCACCTGCTGGAGCGGTCGGCCCGGCTCGAGGTCGAGCTCGAAGGACAACAACGCAACAACACCGAAGTTGGCGACCAGCAGCTGTACTTCGAGCTGCAGACCATGGGCGAGCAGCCGATGGGTACCGAGCCGGGTCAGCCGCGGGGTTACCGCGAGGCGCTGGCCACGGTCGGCCAGCTGTCCACCGAGCTGTCCGAGGCGCAGAACCAGATCGAGTGGCTGGACGCGACCGTACAGCTGCGCGAGAACCAGCTGCGTCGCGAGCGCAAGATCTCCTCGGACATCAAGAGCTCGATGTCGTTCGCCATCGGTAACGGGCTGACCACGCCGTTCCGGGCCATCTTCCGGATGTTCCGGCCGGTCTTCCGGGCGATGAACCCGAGCAACGCGGAACGGGACAAGAAGCGGTGAGCATTCGCGTCGTCATCCAGTCCCGGCTGTCGTCTTCACGGCTGCCGGGCAAGGCCCTGCTGACCATCGCCGGCCAGCCGATGGTGGTGCTGGCCGCCCGCCGGGTGGCCCGCAGCGGCATTCCGGTCGTGGTCGCGACCAGCTCGGAACCGGAGGACGACGCGATCGCCCAGGTCGCCGCCGACTACGGCGTGACCGCGGTCCGCGGGTCGCTCGAAGACCCACTGGCCCGGTTCATGGTGGCCACCGAAGGCATGGCGGACGACGACATCGTGGTCCGCCTCACCGCCGACAACGTGGTGCCGGACGCCGACCTGGTGACCGAACTGGTCGAGCTGATGCAGGCCGCCGGCGCGGGCTACGTGCGCGTGGGTGGTCCCGGTGCCGCCGTGCCGTACGGCGTGGCCGCCGAGGCCTTCCCGGCCAGGCTGCTGCGCGAGGCCGACCGCGAGGCCGTGGACCGGGCCGACCGCGAGCACGTCACGCCGTACATCCGCCGCGTCGCGGGCGACAAGCTGATCAACCCGGCGGACCTGCCCGAGAACTGGGGCTCGCTGCGCTGCACGGTCGACGCGCTGGACGACTACGACCGGGTCTGGCGCCTGTTCGAGGCTGATCCGGACCCGGTGGGCGTGAGCTGGCGCGAGCTGTGCAGCCGCCTCGACACCACCGGCCTGGGCCGGCTCCGGGTCCGCCGCAAGAACGTCATCGAGCAGGGCCCGTACCTGCTCGGCACGGTCCAGCTCGGCCTGGAGTACGGCGCCGCCAACACCAAGGGCCTGCCGTCGGACACCGAGGCCTACCAGATCCTCAACACCGCCGCCGACGTCGGCGTCACCCACCTCGACACCGCCCGGGCCTACGGCGACAGCGAAAAGCGCATCGGTACGTCGCTGGCCCGTGGCCTCGGCGAGCGCCTGGGCGTCGTGACGAAGCTGCGCCCGCTGGACGACGTACCGGCCGATGCCCCGGCCGGGTGGGCCCGCGCCGCGCTCGACGCCTCGGTGGCCGAGTCGCTGCGCAACCTGCGCGCCGGCAAGATCGACGCGCTGCTGCTGCACCGCACCCGCGACCTCTACAAGGGCGGTACGGCGATTCGCGACGGCCTGCGCGAACTGCGCGAGAACGGCATCGTCACGCTGACCGGTGTCTCGGTCATGACGCCGGTCGAGCTGATCAAGGTGCTGTCCGATCCCGAGGTCGGTTACGTCCAGCTGCCGTTCAACCTGGTCGACACCCGCTGGGTGACGCCTGAGGTGACCGCGGCGCTGGTGGCTCGCCCGGATGTGGTCATCACCGTGCGCAGCGTCTTCCTGCAGGGCCTGCTGGTCGGTGGCGACAGCGCCCGCTGGCCGGTGATCGAAGGCGTGGACGCGGACTACTCGGTCCAGATCCGCAAAACCGTCGACGACCTGGTCGCCGACTTCGGCCGGGCGAACGCGGCGGATCTGTGCCTGGCGTACGTGCTCGGCCACGAGTGGGTCACCTCGGTCGTGCTCGGCGCGGACACGCCCGAGCAGGTCCGCGAACAGGCCGAGCTGATCCGGCACAAGCCCGTCACCCGTGAGCAGATGCGGGAGGTCCGGGCCCGGCTCGGCCACCTGCCGGAGGCACTGGTGGACCCGGCTCAGTGGAAGCAGTCATGACCGTTCCGGCCGGGGCCGACATCTTCCGGCTGGACGGCACCGTCGCGATCGTGACCGGTGCCTCCGGCTGGCTCGGTACGGCGATGACGGCCGTGCTGGCCGAAGCCGGCGCGCACGTGGTCGCCATCGCCCGGGACAAGGCCCGTCTGGATGCCGTCGTGGAGCCGCTGCGCACGGCAGGGCACTCGGTCGAGGCCCTGCCGTGCGATATCAGTACGCCGGACTGGCCGGCCGCGGTGCGCCGGATCGCCGCCGAGCGCGGCCGGCTCGACGTACTCGTGAACAACGCGCATGTCGGTCGCGGCGGGTCCTTGCGGCTCGCCTCCGCCGAGTACTACCGCGAGGCACTGGAGCTCGGCATCATCGCCGCCTCCGAAGGCATCAACGCCGCCCGCGACGGCTTTACCGCCAGCCTCGCGGCCGGTGGCAAGCCGTCGGTGGTCAACGTCTCCTCGATGTACGGCCTGGTCTCCCCCGACCCCGGCCTGTACGACAGCGAGGAAGGCCGCAATCCCCCGTTCTACGGCGTGATCAAGGCCGGCCTGCTCCAGCTCACCCGGTACGCCGCCGCCGAGCTCGGGCCGCAGGGTATCCGGGTCAACGCGCTGACCCCTGGGCCGTTCCCGCAGCACCCGGAGAAGATGGACCCGGCGTTTGTCGACCGCCTCGCGTCGCGGACCGTGCTGAAGCGCTTCGGCACGCCCGACGACATCCGCGCCCCCTTGCTGTTCCTCGCCAGTCCTTGGTCGGGCTTTGTCACCGGCGCCAATCTCGTCGTCGATGGCGGCTGGACCATCACCTGACGTTTCAGAGGGTGAGGGTGACGGTGCTGCTGGTGCCGTCGCGATAGGTCACCTGCAGCGGAACGCCTTGTTTGCTTGCGTTTTCGAGCTCGTTGCCCGGTAGCCAGAGGGCGAACTGACCGCCGGAGACCGTGGCCAGCACCCTGCCCTGGCGTGCGCTGTTGTAGCTGACGGCAACAACCTCCGATCCGGCCGGACCGGCCACGATCGACAGTTCGCCACCACCGGTGGAGCCAGTGCCAAGAACGGTTGCCGCAAGCCCCTTTTTGGCCGGCTGGTCGGCCTGCGGGGTTTTTCCGATCGAGCCGATGAAGTCACGGAACAGCCGGGTCGAGTCGTCGGTGATGCACAGCGCCGAGAAGCCGTCCTGGCCCGCGAGAATCACCAGGGTCCAAGCGCCACGTCGCTCCGAGATCGCCGTACTCGCCGTGGACAGGTCGGCGCGATAGTCCGGGCTGCCCGACTTCTGCTCGTCGCGGCAGGACGCCGAGGCGCTGGCCCGGTCCTTTGCCGACATGCCCGCGGGCGACGCGGTCCAAGTGGCGAAGGCCTCGTCTCCGCCGAGGGCCGAAGGCAGCACCACCGCCGCGGCGGAGGCGGTGGCGACCAGAGCGCCGAGGCCGATCGCCCGCTTGGCTCGGGTGCTCTTCCTGGTGCTGGCCGGTCGTGGCTGGAGGCCGGGTCCCGCTGGGTCCGTGGCGAGGATGCGCTGCAGGTCGGCCCGGGCCCGCGGACCGTGCGGGTCGATGCCGCCGTCGGCGTTGGCGGCATCGAGCGTCTTCAGAAGCTGGAATTCGTCGGTGCGAGTCATGCGGAAGGCCTTTCGAACGTACCCGCGTGGGCGGGCGCGGAAGAGGGAAGGTGACCGAGGTGCGCGCGCAGGGCACGCCGAGCGCGACTGAAGCGCAGCCGGAACGCCACGGGCGAGATGCCAAGCACCACCGCGGCCTGCGGCGCCGCTAGGTCCTCGAACACCGCAAGCGCGAGTGCCTCCTGGTGTACGGCCGAGAGCCGGTCCCAGGCGGCCGCGAGATCCACTTGGCGTGCGACCAGCTCGGCGTCGCCGTACGACGCCTCCTGCACGGTCTCCGCCAGTCGTACGGCGAGTGCCTGCTGGCGTTCCGCACCACGGCGGGCGTTCAGCATGGTGTGCCGGGCGATACCGAACAGCCACGCGCGGGCGTCCACCAACTGCTTGGGTGCGTCGTCGAGCCGGCGCCAGGCGACCAGGAAGGCCTCCGCGACGATGTCCTCGGCGTGACTGGGATGCGCCCGGCGCCGCGCGAAACGGATCAGATCGGCGTAGGCGGCCTGATAAAGCGCGCTGAACCGGGCCTCGCGGTCGGGAGCGCGGGAAGGGTTGCTCATGCCCGGTACCTGTCCAGCACGAGGCCCAGTGTGTCGCCGAAACGGGCCGGAACCAGGCGCGGCGCGGCCGGTTTGGTCACCATGACCGGGGAAGTGGCCGGGTTACGGCATGATTTGACGTGATGACCACCGACGACAGGGACCGCGCGCAGTCTTCCGGCGCCGTCGCACAGGCTTACGACGCGGGACGGCCGACGTTCCCGGCCGAGGCCCTGCGCTGGATCACGGGTCCCGGACGCCTGCAGGTGCTGGATCTTGCCGCCGGCACGGGCAAGCTCAGCCAGGTCGCCCTGGACCAGGGCCACGCCGTGCTGGCGATGGACCCGTGCGAGGAGATGCTGGCCATCTGCGGCAAGCGCCGCGGTATCGAGACCATGGTGGGTACGGCGGAGTCCATTCCGCTCGCGCACGCCTCGGTCGACGTGGTGCTGGCCGGACAGTCCTTCCACACCTTCGAACACACCCGGGCGCTACCCGAGATCGCCCGGGTGCTGCGCCCGAACGGCGTCATCGGTCTGCTCTGGAACAACTACGACGTGGTGGTGCCCTGGGTTCGGCGGCTGGCCGGCACCCTGCTGGGCGAGGAGTTCGGCTCGGACGGCAGCCACAACTACGATCCGACCCCGGCGCTGGCCGACTCGAACCTGTTCTCGTTCATCGAACAGACCTCGATCCGGCACTGGCAGAGCATGGACAAGTTCGCCCTGCGCCAGCTCGCCTTGTCGATCCCCCGGGTGGCGGCGCTGTCCGAGGGCAAGCGGGCCGGCGTACTCGAGCAGGTCGACGCCATCTACGCGGGCACGGCCCGGCCGCCCGAGCCATTGCGCATGCCGTACATGACCTCGGCCTTCCGCGCCCGCCCCAGCGACCTGGCCAACTACCAGCGCCAGCGCGACGCCCCCATCGCCCCACCGCTCTGACCCCACGCCGCTCCACCCCTCCGCTTCGACGGATGCCTTTCCGTCGTACCGGCGGCTGCTTCGGTACGGCGAAACGCGGGGCAATCGACGCTGCCAGGGTGGGGATTTCCCGCTAACGTGTGCCACTGATCACACTCGCGAGCAGGGAGGGATGCCCCAGTGGAAGAGGAGTCGGTCGCCGACCGGGAGGCCCGGGCCTACCAGTCGGTGAGTGAGGCGGAGGACTTCGCCCAGCTGAAACACCGGTTCAAGGCGTTCGTACTGCCCTGGACCATCGCGTTCATGGCCTGGTACCTGCTGTACGTCGCCTGCAACAACTGGGCCCGCGACTTCATGAAGACCGAGGTGATCGGCAACGTCAACGTCGCGCTGGTCTTCGGCCTGCTGCAGTTCGTCTCCACCTTCGTCATCGCCGCGCTGTACGGCCGGTACGCCAATCGCAAGCTCGACCCGCTCGCGGCCGGGCTCAACGCCAAGTTCAAGAGGGAGCGCCGCCGGTGACCGCGCTGCTACTGCCCCTGGCCGACGCCGAGCCGGGCAACCAGGCCCTGACGATCTCGCTGTTCACCGCGGTTGTCGCCGTCACCTTGTACATCACCTGGTGGGCCTCCCGGCAGAACAAGACCGCGGCCGACTACTACGCCGGTGGCCGCAACTTCAGCGGCGCGCAGAACGGTCTGGCGGTCGCGGGTGACTACATGTCCGCCGCGTCCTTCCTGGGTATCTCCGGGCAGATCGCGCTGTACGGCTACGACGGTTTCCTGTACTCGATCGGCTTCCTCGTCGCCTGGCTGGTGGCGTTGCTGCTGGTCGCGGAGCTGCTGCGCAACTCGGGCCGCTTCACGATGGCGGACCAGCTCGCCTACCGGATGCGGCAGAAGCCGATCCGGACGGCTGCGGCCAGTTCGACCATCGTGGTGTCGATCTTCTACCTGCTGGCCCAGATGGTCGGCGCGGGTTCGCTGGTCGGCCTGCTGCTCGGGGTCACCGACGAGGCGCTCAAGGCCGGGGTGATCGTGCTGGTCGGCGCGCTGATGATCATCTACGTGACGATCGGCGGCATGAAGGGCACCACCTGGGTGCAGATCGTGAAGGCCGTGCTGCTGATGACCGGCACCGTGCTGATCACCTTCCTGGTGCTGCTGAAGTTCGACTTCAATCTCTCCAAGCTGCTCGGCGCGGCCGCGGACAACTCCGGCAAGGGCGCGGACTTCCTCGGCCCGGGTCTGCTCTACGGCAAGGACCTGGTCGGCCAGATCGACTTCCTGTCGCTCGGACTGGCTCTCGTGCTCGGTACGGCGGGTCTGCCGCACATCCTGATCCGCTTCTACACCGTGCCGGACTCGAAGTCGGCGCGGCGTTCGGTGCAGTGGGCGATCGGCCTGATCGGCGCCTTCTACCTGATGACGCTGGCCCTCGGCTTCGGCGCGGCCGCCCTGCTGGACACCGGCAAGGACAGCGCGGTCGCCACCTCCAAGGGCAACACGGCCTCGCCGTTGCTGGCCGAGGTGGTCGGTGGTGGCGCCGGTTCGACCGGTGGTGCCATCCTGCTGGCCCTGATCGCGGCCGTCGCGTTCGCCACCATCCTGGCCGTGGTCGCCGGATTGACGCTCACCTCGGCCTCGTCGTTCGCGCATGATCTCTACGCGAACGTTTTCGCCAAGGGCAAGGTGACGGAGAGGGACGAGATCCGGGTGGCCCGCTTCGCCGCGATCGGCATCGGCGCGGTCGCGATCGCGTTGGCCATTCCGGCGCAGAAGCTGAACATCGCCTTCCTGGTCGCGCTGGCCTTCGCGGTCGCGGCCTCGGCGAACCTGCCGGCGCTGCTGTACAACCTGTTCTGGAAGCGGTTCAACACCTCCGGCGCGACCTGGAGCATCTACGGCGGCCTGGTCTCGGCCGTACTGCTTGTGCTCTTCTCACCGGTGGTCTCCGGTAAGCCCACGTCGATGTTCCCCGGTGTGGACTTCGCCTGGTTCCCGTTGTCGAACCCGGGCATCGTCTCGATCCCGCTCGGCTTCCTCTTCGGGATCATCGGCACTTATCTCGGCAAGGACCGCACCAGCGAGCAGCGCTACACCGAGCTGCAGGTCCGGGCCCTTACCGGCGCAGGCGCGGAAGCCGCCGCCAAGCACTGAAGGCCCAAGAAACAAAGGGACCGCGAGCCGCATCGGCTCGCGGTCCCTTTGCCGTTATCAGGCGAACGGGCAGGTGGAGCGATACTCCTCCACCGTGGTGCTCGGAGTCGGGCCCGGGCAGACGAACTGGGTGTAGCGGGTGTCGTTGTCGACGAAGCGCTTGAGCCACGAGATGCTGTACTTCGCGACGGTGACGTTCGACGACGTCGGTGCCGAATGGCCGGCGTTGTTCAGTTCCAGGTAGGCCTTACCGGGCGCGGCCGGAAGGCTTGTGTAGAACGGCTCCGAGTGGTCCCGAACCGACGCGGTGGTGTCGTTCTCGGCACCGACGATCAGCGCCGGCACGGTCACACCGGACCAGCTCTTGGTGGTGTTCCAGGCCGTCAACGGCACGATCGCCTGCAGCGACGGGCGGTCCTTCGCCGCTTCGAGCGAACCACCGCCGCCCATCGAGTGGCCCATCACGCCCAGCCGGGTGGCGTCGATCCGGGTCCGTACGGCGCTCGACGTGGTCAGGTAGTCCAGAGCCGCGAGCAGCTGGTCGCCGCGACTGGCCGGGAAGTCGTACGGCGACAGGGTGTCGATGGTGATGATCACGAAGCCCTGCGAGGCAAGGCGTGGACCGAGCCAGGCGACGCTGGACTGCGTGCCGGTGAAACCGGGCGAGATCGCGACCGCGCCGAACGTGCCCTCGGCCGTGCTGGTCGGGTAGTAGATCGTGCCGCCGCGGAAACCCCGCACGCTGGAAGCCGGTACGGAGATCTGCGCTGTCGCGAACGGGCCACGAACCGCCTCGATACTGGCGTTCGTCGGGTCCGGCCCGCGCTCGTACGGGTTTTCGGCGGCCTGCGCGGCCGGCGGGGTGAGCACGGCGGCGGTCAACAGGGCGGACAGGAACGCTGCCTGCAAACGGGGACGGAATCTCATCGGTGCTCCTCACAACAAGCCGGGCGAACCGCTGAACGGCTTGGGGGCGTTCCGTCAGCGGTCCCTGAGATGACCGCGCCAACGTAAGCGAGTGACTACATACAGTGTCAATACCCGGCGGTAGCATTCCATCCACATCGCCCCGGGTTTTCCGTTATCGGTCACCTGGCGGTCGCTTTTGTCCTCTTGTCTCGCTCAGAGCGGGCGGGATGGGGAAGAGCTTGGCGAAGGTGGCCAGTTGCGAGGTCTTGCCGACCACCACGACACCACCTTGAGCAATCGACTCCCGACCGTCCCGATCGCTCAGCCGGGCCCGGATGGGCGGGTTCCGGCTGCGAACCGTTGACGTTCGCGGAGTGCTGTCGTAACAATTGGCCACCACTTACGCAAATTCTAGACAAAGTGGCAGTAATTTTTGGCTAGTCGTCGAAATTTGATGGCAGTCAGACACCTGCGCCTTCACCACCGCCCATCAGGAGAGGCCTGGATGCCATGAGAACGACGTACGCACGCTGGCGGTTAGTCGCCGCCACTCTCGCCACCAGTTTGTTGTTCGCGGCAGGGCCTGCCTTGCACGCCCCCGGTCAGCAGGACGCAGGCAGTACGGCGGTCGCCGCCACGCTGGCCGGGCCGAACCTGGCCGCGGGCAAATCCACCAGCGCCAGCAGCACCAACCAGGGCTACGTGGCGGGCAACGTCACCGACGGCAACCAGGCCTCGTACTGGGAGAGCAACAACAACGCGTTCCCGCAGTGGGTCCAGGTCGATCTCGGGTCCTCGGTCACCACGAACCAGGTCGTACTCAAACTGCCGACCGCCGGCTGGGGTGCTCGAAACCAGACCCTGACCGTTCAGGGCAGCACCGACGGCACCAACTTCAACGATCTCTCCGCCTCCCAGGGCCGCTCGTTCGACCCCGCGAGCAACGCCACCGTGACGATCGACTACGGCAACAGCACCGTGCGATACGTCCGGATCCAGATCACCGCGAACACCGGCTGGCCCGCGGGCCAACTGTCCGAACTCGAGGTCTACGGCCCGGCGGCCGGTGACACCCAGGCGCCGAGCGCACCGGGCGGCCTGGCCTACACCGAACCCGGCGCCGGGCAGATCCGGCTGACCTGGAACGCCTCGACCGACAACGTCGGCGTCACCGGGTACGACGTCTACGCGAACGGCGCGTTGCGGACCAGCGTCGCGGGTTCCGTACTGACCTACACCGACACCCAGCCGGCCAGCGCGACCGTGAGTTACTTCGTTCGCGCGAAAGATGCCGCGGGCAATCAATCCGCCAACAGCAACACCGTCACCCGCGGGGGCAGCAACGGCGCGGGCACCAACCTTGCCCTGGGCAAGCCCATCACGGCCTCCGGCCACGTACACACCTTCGTCGCGACGAACGCCAACGACGACAACGTGAACACCTACTGGGAGGGCAACGGCAACCCCGCCACGCTCACCACCGAGCTGGGCGCCAACGCCGACATCTCCTCGATCGTCATCCGGCTCGACCCGGACCAGGCCTGGGGCAACCGCACCCAGACTCTGCAGGTCCTCGGCCGCGAGCAGAGCGCCTCGGGCTTCACCTCGATCGTGGCGTCGGCGTCGTACAACTTCAGTCCGTCGAGCGGCAACACCGTCACCATTCCGGTCAGCGCGCGGGTGGCCGACGTACGGCTGAACTTCACCGGCAACACCGGCGCTCCCGCGGGCCAGGTCGCCGAACTCCAGGTGATGGGCGCTCCCGCGCCGAACCCCGATCTCACCGTCGCGGGTGTCTCCTGGACCCCGACGTCCCCGGTGGAGACCGACACGGTCACGCTACGAGCCACGGTCAACAACACCGGCACCGCGGCCTCCCCCGCGACCAACGTCAACTTCTACCTCGGCGCCACCAAGGTCGGTACGGCGAACGTGGCCGGTCTGGCCGCCGGCGCCTCGGCCACGGTGACGGCGGCCATCGGACCACGCGACGCGGGCAGCTACCCGCTCAGCGCGAAGGTCGACGAGGCCAACACGGTTGTCGAGCAGAACGACGCGAACAACAGCGCGAACAGCGCCGGCCCGTTGGTGGTCACGCCCGTGGCCAGCTCGGACCTGATCGCCTCGGCGGTCGCCTGGACGCCGGGTAATCCCTCGGCCGGTGCGGCCGTCGCGTTCTCGGTGACGATCCGGAACCAGGGCAGCATCGCCTCCGCGTCGGGTGCGCACGGCATCACCTTGCAGGTGCTCAACGCCACCACCGGTGCGGTCGTACAGACCTTGACGGGCAACTACAACGGCACGCTCGCCGCCGGCGCCAGCAGCCCAGCCGTTGCCCTGGGCAACTGGACGGCGGCCAACGGCCGGTACACGGTGAAGGTAGTGCTGGCCGACGACGCGAACGAACTGCCGGTCAAGCGCACCAACAACACCAGCGAACGCCCGCTGTTCGTCGGCCGTGGCGCCAACATGCCGTACGACCAGCTGGAGGCCGAGGACGCGACGGTTGGTGGCGGCGCGCAGATCGTCGGACCGAACCGCACCATCGGCGATCTCGCCGGTGAGGCCTCGGGCCGCCGGGCGGTCACGCTGAACTCGAACGGCAGCTACGTCGAGTTCACCACCAAGGCCAGTACGAACACCCTGGTCACTCGCTTCTCGATCCCGGATGCCCCGGGCGGCGGCGGGATCAACTCGACCATCAACGTGTACGTCAACGGCACCTTCCACAAGGCCCTGCCGCTGACCTCGAAGTACGCCTGGCTGTACGGCGCCGAGTCCGGCCCGGGTAACTCGCCGGGACAAGGTCCGGCCCGGCACATCTACGACGAGGCCAGCATCCTGCTCGACGGGTCCTACCCGGCGGGTACGCGGATCAAGCTGCAGAAGGATCCAGCCAACGAGACGAACTACGCGATCGACTTCATCAACACCGAACAGGTCGCGCCGATCGCCAACCCGAACCCCGCGACGTACGCCGTACCGAACGGGTTCACCCACCAGGCCGTACAGGACGCCATCCAGCGCGCGATCCAGGAGACCAACCTGGTCGGCGTCTACCTGCCGCCGGGCGACTACCAGACGTCCAGCAAGTTCCAGGTGAACAGCAAGGCCATCAAGATCCAGGGCGCGGGCCCTTGGTACACCCGCTTCCGCGCACCGGCCACGCAGGCCAACACCGACGTGGGTATCGACGCCTCACCGACGGCGAACGGCTCCACCTTCAGCGGGTTCGCCTATTTCGGTAACTACGACAGCCGCAACGACGGTCCCGGCAAGGTGTTCAACTTCGCCAACACCTCGAACATGACGATCGACAACGTCTGGGCCGAGCACATGATGTGCCTGTACTGGGGCGCGAACACCGACAACTCGATCATTCGCAACAGCCGGATTCGCAACCTGTTCGCCGACGGCATCAACATGACCAACGGCTCCGCGGGCAACCTGGTCACCAACAACGACGCCCGCGCCACGGGTGACGACTCGTTCGCCTTGTTCAACGCGGTGGACAACGGTGGTGGCGAGGTCCGGGACAACGTCTTCGAGAACCTCTCGGCGACACTGACCTGGCGGGCCGCCGGATTCGCCGTGTACGGCGGGACCAACAACGTATTCCGCAACCTGTACGTCGCGGACATCCTGGTCTACTCCGGCATCACGATCAGCTCGCTCGACTTCAACATCCCGATGAACGGCTTCGGCGCCACCCCGCCGACGCGGTTCGAGAACATCTCCGTGGTCCGGGCCGGCGGGCACTTCTGGGGTAACCAGACGTTCCCGGGTATCTGGATCTACTCGGCCACGAAGATCTTCCAGGGCATTCGTATCAACGACGTGGACATCGTCGATCCCACCTACAGCGGGATCATGTTCCAGACCGACTACGTCGGCGGCCAGCGGTTGTTCCCGGTGACCGACACGATCCTCACGAACGTGTCGATCTCGGGCGCGCAAAAGAGCGGGGACGCCTTCGACGCCAAGTCCGGCTTCGCCATCTGGGCCAACGAAATGCCCGAACCCGGCGAAGGCCCAGCCGCCGGCACCGCCGTCTTCAACAACCTCCGCCTGTCCAACAACGCCATCAACATCCGCAACACCACCACAACCTTCACCATCACCCAAAACCCCTAACCCCTCTCCGGGCGCAACCCCTAGCGCTCTCACCCGCACCCCGTAGCCCTCCTCGCCCCCAGCACGAGCCGCCGGAAGCCGCCCGCTCCGGCGGCCCGTGCACGCCCACCCCCACGGCCACCGATGGTCGGAGGGGTCCAACGCTTCTTTAGGAGTCTGCTGGACATTTCCCGGCTCCCCTTGCAGCGCGCTATCAGAGGGGCCGGCTGACGTGCGCCCGTTCCACTCCGGTGGCCCGCGGAGGCCCAGCTGAACCCGCACTCGAACGAGGCCTCCACCGCCTCGCCCCTCGTGGTCCCGTACACCGATCACCAGTGGTCCCGCACTCGCGGGCGAGCGGGCACTGCCGTACAACGCGGCCGACGGGCTCTGCCTCGGCTATTCGCCCGGTCGACCTTTGAAGTCGGGGGTCGACGTGCCAAATCTGACGGGTCTACCCCCGATTCCGACGGTCGACCCTCGGAACACGAGCCCTCGCACGCCGAGTGCCGAGTTTGTGCGCGGCTACCTGGTTGCAGAGCCTGTTGAGGAATGGGTTCGGGTGGTGGTGGGGTAGGGCCCGGGGTTGCGGGT
>NZ_JBHLTC010000036.1:0-343601 GCF_042434725.1 Kribbella deserti
AACCCACCCAGCAACCCGCGCCACACCCAAAACGCAACAGGCTCTGCAGCCAGGTAGTCGCACCAAAACCCGGCAGCCGGGCCAACCACCCAGCCGGCCAGGCCTCGCCCGCGACCACCGCTGACCACCGGCTTCGCTGGATCGAGGTTAGAGCTGGACGCTAGAGCCGGACTCGGAAGTGGGGCAGGAAGACCTGGACGAGGGGGCCGACGGCCAGGGCGTAGGCGACCGTGCCGAGGCCGACGACACCGCCGAGGGCGAAACCGATCGCGAGCACGGTGACCTCGATCGACGTCCGGATCAACCGCACACTCAGGCCGGTACGGCGAACCAGTCCCGTCATCAGGCCGTCGCGCGGACCCGGGCCGAACTCCGCGCCGATGTACATCGCGGTGGCCAGGCCGTTGCCCACGATGCCGACCACCAGGAACGCGATCCGGATCCACAGCTGGTCCGGGCGTTCGAGGGCCCACAGGGTCAGGTCGGTGACCAGGCCGATCACGATGGCGTTGCTGATCGTGCCTAGGCCGGGCCATTGCCGCAGTGGGATCCACGTCAGCAGCACGAGGAACGACACCGCGATACCGACCTGGCCGATCGTCAGCGGAATGTGCCGCGCGATGCCGTAGTCCAGTACGCCCCACGGCGCGAGGCCGAGATGGCTGTGCACCATCAGGCCGAGCGAGATGCCGTAGCAGGCGAGGCCGAGGTACAGCTGGATCAGCCGGCGGGTCAGGCGGCCCGCGGTGAGCTGGGCAATGGGATTGAGACTGGGCGGCGGCGCTTCGGCAGTGGCGGTCACGATGCCAGTCTGCGCATGATTGGTCTGGTATTCGATAGCCAATTGAGCAATAGTGGACTGCATGTCCGCACCCCGCCACCTGCCCGCCAGTACCGTCGCCGCCCTCGTGACCGGTTGGGCCGAGGCAGGTGGCCCCGCCTATCGGGCCCTGGCCGAGCGGATCCGCCTGCTGATCGCGGACGGCCGCGTACCGCCCGGCGCGCGCCTGCCGAGTGAGCGCGAGCTGACCGAGGCCCTCGGCGTGAGCCGGACCACCGTCGCCTCGGCGTACCGCGAACTCCGCGACCGTGGTTACCTCAGCAGTCGGCGCGGTTCGGGCAGCGTGACCAGCCTGCCGTCCGGCGCGGCCCGCGGTACGGGCGGCCGTAGTACGTCGGGAATGACGCGCACGCCGGAGTTCGACTCCGCAGGCCTGCTCGATCTGACCTGCGCCGCCTCCCCCTCGGCGGTGGGAATCGGCTCGGCCGTCGGCGCCGCCACCGAGGACCTCGCGAGCCACCTCGGCACGCCTGGGTACCACCCGCAGGGCCTGCCGGAACTACGCGAGGAGATCGCGGCGTACTACGAGGCCAAAGGCCTGCCGACCACGCCTGACCAGATCGTCGTGACCGCGGGCGCCTTGGCGGGAACGGCTCTCGCGCTGCGGTCCGTGGCCGAGATCGGCGACCGGGTACTGACCGAGAGCCCGACCCATCCGAACTCGATGGACGCGATCCGCCGCGGCGGCAACCGGATCGTGGCGGCGCCGATGACCCCGCACGGCTGGGACCTTCCATTGCTGGAGGCAACCATCCGCCAGACGGCGCCACGGGTGGCGTGGATGGTGGTGGACTTCCAGAATCCGTCCGGCCGGTTGATGCCGGACGTCGAACGCGAACGGCTCGCACTGGCCTTCGCGCGGAACCGGACCACCGCGATCATCGACGAGACCCTGACCGATCTCTGCCTTGGTACGGCGCCTATGCCCGCGCCTTTCGCGACGTACAACCCGCGCGGCGTGATCACCGTCGGCAGCCTGAGCAAGTCGTTCTGGGGTGGCCTGCGGATCGGCTGGTTGCGCGTACCGCCCGCGCTGGTGGCCCGCGTACTCGACGCCCGGGCCTCGATGGACCTGGGCGCGCCCGTGCTGGAACAACTCATCGCGACGCGTCTACTCGCCGCCCGGGACGAGATCCTGCCCGAACGCCGTACCGGCCTGCTTCTCCGCCGGGACACCCTGATGAACGCCGTCCGGGAACACCTGCCGTCCTGGTCGTTCGAAGTCCCCGGCGGCGGCTTGTCCCTGTGGTGCGAACTGCCGGAGCCGGTGGGCTCGAGCCTGGTCGGAGTGGCCGAGCGCAACGGCGTACTCCTGATGGCCGGGTCACGCTTCTCCCCCGACGGCGGGCTCGAACGGTTCATCCGCCTGCCGTACACGATCGAGCCCGACGCGCTGATCGAGGCCGTACGACGAATCGCGGCGGCCTACGCCCAGCTGGCGACGGCCCTCCCCCGGCGGAACGCGGCCATGATCGCGTAATCGCGCCGTAAGGGGTACCGGTGGTTGCCGGGGAAGGTTCACCCCGGCTGGAACGTTGAGAGACCATGAGTAGGACTTTGCCGTTGCGAAAGGCGTGAGATGTCGATCTTCCGAAACAAGTCAGCCCTGGTCGAGGCCGACAAGGCCCTGCCCGGCCGCGAGACCCCCGGTTTCGCCGTACCGGCCGACAACATCGTGCTCGGCACACCCCAGACCGCCCCGGCGCCCGAGGGATTCGCCGAGGTGTGGTTCGGCACGGGCTGTTTCTGGGGTACCGAGGAGATCTTCTGGCAGATCCCGGGCGTCTACACGACGGCCGTGGGCTACGCCGGCGGCTACACCCCGTACCCGACCTACGAAGAGGTCTGCAGCGGTCAAACCGGTCACACCGAGGCCGTCCGGGTGGTCTTCGACCCGGCGAAGGTCTCGTTCGAAGACCTGCTGAAGGTCTTCTGGGAATCCCACGACCCCACCCAGGGCATGCGCCAGGGCAACGACCTGGGCTCCCAGTACCGCTCGGCCATCTACTACACCTCCCCGGACCAGCTCCCCGCCATCGAGTCCACCCGAGCCACCTACCAACCGGCCATCAAGGCCCGCGGCTACAACGACATCACCACCGAAGTAGCCCCCGCCACCACCTTCTACTACGCCGAGCCCTACCACCAGCAGTACTTGAAGAAGAACCCCAACGGCTACCGCTGCCACAGCAACACCGGCGTACCGTTCCCGAAGGTGTAGACCGCGAACAGAAGACCGGAGCTCGGGCCCCGAGGTTCGGTCTGTTTGAGCAGAGAGGCACCGCCCGCTGATGCGCCAGAGCCGAGGCCCTGGGTTCCCCTTCGATGTGCGTGACCGAGCAAGCTGCGGACCACGACGCACTGCCCGATGGTGTCCCGGAGTGGCTGGACAGGTCGCTCTGGCGCTGGGTGTTGGGTCGCTCGGCAGAGGGCGGCTCTGAGCTGACTTACACAACTGAACGAGAGGTGCTCCTCCGGCTGCAACGGACAGATGGCGTGGTTTCGCGTCAACCAGTGTTTGTACCGGCAAGGCGCGAACCAACGGTGTCTGATGTCCGGGATGTCTGACTGGGACCGCCGAGTCGAGCGCCAAGACCCACCCGAACGGCGCACCGTGATCCACTCCCGCACCTGTTCGCCCGCAGCGTCGGCACTCGCCAGGAGGTCGTGTCGCACGCAGTACTGCGGCGGCTGCTGACGAGCCCGCCGACGATGCCGGCCTGACCGATGCCGGTCAACCGATTCGCTTCACGATCAATCTTCGTCGAAGGTCGTCGCACGCTACGTCCGTTCGGAGAAATGCGGTCGGCGTCCGGGCATGAGTGGGCTGAGCTTCGAGGAGCCCTTCCTGCTCCGCGAGGTTGCTCGGCGACTGTCACCGCCCCTTCGGGACGCCTTGCATTCACGAGCACGCGCGCAGTCGCTGGTGGGTCGACGGACGTGAATCACCATTCACGTGTGCCGGTGCTCGTCGTCGAGCCCGCACCGGCGAAGGCGATCGTGGACGTGGCCGTTCGGCGCTCAGCGGGATGAATCGGTTGGTGTCGGTTGCGTGTGCGCGTAGCGAGCCCGGCAGGCGGAAGCACTACTGCCATCAGGGGGACGTTAGGTGTTCGCTATAGGGCACAAGTCCTGGGATGGGAGTGACATCGGGCCCTAACCGGAACCATTCGCCGCAGGCAGCCTGGAGACACCAATCTGCCAGGCACCGACGTGCCGAGCAGGCATTGCTCAACCAAGAGATGGGGTGTCGGTTCATGCATCTCCGGATCGTTATCGGTGCCGACGACTCACTCGCCGTGACGGCAGCCCGTGCCTGGGCGGCCGGGCGCCCGCGGCCGGCGGGCGAGGTGGCGCCATGACCACGTCCGTTTCCGCTTCTTCGTCAGCTACCGCGCACCACAGCCTGGCCGGCCATGAGGTGGTGCTACTGCTGGAGACCGACCCGCACGATGGCTTGACCAGCCAGCAGGTGACCGAGCGGCTGACGCGGTTCGGCCCGAACGCACTGCCCGCCAGCAAGGGCGCCGGTCTGCTGCTGCGAATCCTGCGCCAGTTCCACAACCCGCTGATCTACGTGCTGCTCGCCGCCGGGGCGATTACCGCCGGGCTGGGCGAGTACGTCGACTCGGCGGTGATCTTCGGCGTAGTCGTGATCAACGCGATCGTGGGGTTCATCCAGGAATCCAAGGCCGAGGCGGCCCTGGAAGGTCTGCGGTCGATGGTGCGCACCCGCGCGAGAGTGGTACGCGACGGCCACGAGCAGACCGTGCCGTCCGACGGCCTCGTCCCCGGTGACCTCGTGCTACTCGACGCCGGCGACAAGGTGCCCGCCGACCTGCGGTTGATCCGGCTGGCCGAATTACGGGTGAACGAATCGGCGCTGACCGGCGAGTCCGTCCCCGTGGCCAAGGACGAAGTCGTGTTGCCCGAGCCCATTCCAGTGGCAGACCGCCGGAACATGGCCTACTCGGGCACTCTGGTCACCACCGGCAGCGGCGCCGGGATCGTGATCGCCAGCGGCGCCGAGACCGAACTCGGGGAGATCCACCGGCTGGTCGGGGCCGCCGAGACCCTGGCGACGCCCTTGACGCAGAAGCTCGCCGGGTTCAGCAAGATTCTCACCATCGCCATCCTCGCCCTGGCCGCCGCCACGTTCGGGGTGGGACTGCTGCGAGACCAAGACCCGGTGGAGACGTTCACCGCCGCGATCGCCCTCGCAGTCGGAGCGATCCCCGAAGGGCTGCCGGCCGCGGTCACGATCACGCTGGCGATCGGGGTGGCACGGATGGCGCGGCGGCGCGCGGTGATCCGTCGACTGCCCGCGGTTGAGACGTTGGGCAGCACCACGGTCATTTGCTCCGACAAGACCGGCACGCTCACCGAGAACCAGATGACCGTGCGCACCGTGTGGACTTCTGCAGGTCCCTACGAGGTCACCGGCTCCGGCTATAGCCCGGAGGGGACCTTGCACGACAACACGGGCACGCCGGTGTCAGCCGGTACCGAGCAGGCGTTGCTGTGGTCGCTGCTGGTCGGCGCGGCGTGCAACGACGCCGCCCTCACCGAACAGGACACGCGATGGATGATCGTCGGTGATCCCACCGAGGGCGCGATGCTGGTCGTCGCCGCCAAGGCGGGGCTGAACAGCGACCGGGTCACGGGACTGCTTCCCCGGCTGGCCACGATCCCGTTCAGCTCCGAACGCCGATACATGGCCACCCTGCACCGCGACACCACAGCCGACACCGCGCCCGACAACATCGCGGGCCATCCGGCAGCTCATGTGGTGCTGGTCAAGGGTGCTGTCGAGCGGGTGCTCGACCTGTGCAGCGCACAGATGAGCGCCGATGGCACCCTCCGGCCACTGGACCGGATCGCCGTGCTGCGCGCGGCCGACGACCTGGCCGGGCAGGGCCTGCGGGTGCTGGCCACCGCCATGCGACCACTCAAGCCTGGCGCCTTCGACCCCGACGGGTTCGGAGAGGACACACTGCCGGCCGGCATGGTGCTGACCGGGTTACAGGCCATGCTCGACCCGCCCCGGGCAGCCGCGACCTCCGCGGTATCTGCCTGCCGGACCGCGGGCATCGCGGTCAAGATGATCACCGGTGACCACGCCGCGACCGCTACCGCGATCGCCGGCCGGATCGGCCTGCTCGACCAGCCCCAGCACGGGAACGGGTGTGACCGAGGCATGGTGCTGACCGGCACCGACCTTGCCGCGCTGACCGCTGAAGAGTTCCCCGAGGCGGTGGACCGTGCGGCCGTGTTCGCGAGAGTGTCGCCGGAGCAGAAGCTGCGGCTAGTGGAGGCGCTGCAGGCACGCGGTCACGTGGTCGCGATGACCGGCGACGGAGTCAACGACGCCCCTGCCCTGCGCCAGGCCGGCATCGGTGTCGCCATGGGTGAAAGCGGCACCGAAGTGGCGAAAGACGCCGCGGACATGGTGCTCACCGACGACGACTTCGCCACCATCGAGGCCGCCGTCGAGGAAGGCCGCGGGGTGTTCGACAACCTCACCAAGTTCATCACCTGGACCCTGCCGACAAACATCGGTGAAGGCCTGGTCATCCTGGCCGCGATCATGGCCGGCGCTGCACTGCCGATCCTGCCGACGCAGATCCTATGGATCAACATGACCACCGCGGTCGCCCTGGGGCTGATGCTCGCGTTCGAACCCAAGGAGGCCGGGATCATGACCCGGCGACCGCGTGACCCGGATCAGCCGCTGCTCACCCGGGCGCTGATGCTAAGGATCATGCTGGTGTCTGGTCTGCTGGTCGCCGGGTCGTGGTGGCTGTTCGAGTGGGAGCTCGCGCACGGAGCGAGCCTGGCCGAGGCGCGCACTGCGGCCATGAACGTGTTCGTCGTGGTCGAGGCGTTCTACCTGTTCAGCTGCCGCTCGCTGACCCGATCGGCGTGGCGGATCGGCATCTTCTCCAACCGCTGGGTCATCGCCGGTGTCACCGTCCAGGCGATCGGCCAGCTCGCCATCACCTACCTGCCCGCCATGAACACCGTCTTCGGCACCGCCCCCATTGGGTGGGGCGCGTGGCTGCGGATCCTGGCGATCGCCGTGGCAGCAAGCCTCGTGGTGGCCGCGGACAAGTGGTGGCGAAGCACGCTCGATCAGACGTAGCTGTCGCTGCGGCCGCCAGGAGAGGCTGATCGTAGAGCCGAACGCCTTCGGGCTCGTCGCGATCATCTGACCATCGCCGCCGCGGCCGGGCTACTGGCCGTCCGGCTACGGCAGCCGCTGACCGTTGCGTTCATCAGCGTCGGCATCCTGGTCGGCCTGATCGGGACGGGTGGGTCAACGCTGACAGCACGATCGACCTGCTGGCCCGGATGGAGATCGCCATCCTGCTGTTCCTCGTCGGGCTGAGGCTGGACCTGCACCTCATCCGCAGTCCGATCCTGTGGCTGTGGCTGCCAGCAACAACTGAGGACCCGGTGCCTGATGGCGCCGGGTCTTCGGTCGTTCGGTGGCCGATTCGGGCCCGCAGTACGGGTTCGGTACGGGCAGGGAGCTGCAGGTGACCGTTCGTACCGTGACGACGACATTCAGCGAGCGGGTGCGAACCGGCTCGACGCATCTCTCTTGGAGGATCGATGAAGACACGCGTTCTGAAGGCCGCGGTCGGGGCCGCAGCGGTGCTGGGTGGCCTGATGGTCGCTACTCCCGCGCAGGCGACCGACGGTCCGGTGGCCGCCCAGGTCTACTACCCGGGCACCTCCGGCAGTGGTGGGGTTGCGAAGGCGTCTCTCGACTTCACCAGCCGGACCAGGGTCGTCTACAACAACCTCACGGTGCGCGACGTGTGTCCCGGTGACAACCTTCCGGTACGTGCCTACGTCGAGGTGGTGTTCACCAACGGAGCCATCAGGCGAGTCAACATGGGGTCGGACACCAACGGCTGCGGCTCCGACGGCACCAATCTAGGGGACTACATCGCTACCGGCAGCTCGTCGATAGCGAAGGCAGGCGTGCGGGTCTGCGTCTACAACTCGACTCAGCTCCTGCGCTGCAAGACAGCGTTCCGGGACAACCCCTACACCTGAGTCTGCTGACAAGCCCAGGTGCCTTGAGCCGGACCCGACCGTCGCGCTAGTGGTGGCGGCGGGCGCGGTGGACGTGGATCTCGGCGTACCTGGCCATTGCATCGGACGATCGGCAGGCGTGCCGTCAGACGACGGCACGCCGTCGTCGTCCAGGTACGGGTGCGGTACGGGCAGGGAGATGCCGGTGACGGTTCGTACCGTGGCGACGACATTCAGCGAGCGGGTGCGAACCGGCTCGAGGCATCTCTTGGAGGATCGATGAAGACACGCGTACTGAAGACCGCGGTGGGGCTCGCGGCAGTGCTGGGTGGCTTGTTGGTCGCGAGTCCGGCGCAGGCGACCGATGGGCTGGTGTCGGCTCGCGTCTACTCGGGAAGCTCCGGCGGTGGCGGGATCGCGCAGGCGTATCTCGACTTCACCAGCCGGACAAGGGTCGTCCACAGCAACGTCACGGTGCGCGACGTGTGTCCCGACGACAACCTTCCGGTACGTGCCTACATCAAGGTAGTACTCATCAACGGAACCACCCAGACTCGCTACGTGGGAGCAGACACCAACGGCTGCGGCCCCGACGGCATCAACCTGGGGGACTTCGTTACTACCGGCAGCGCGCCGATAGCGAAGGCAGGCGTGCGGGTGTGCGTCTACAACCCAACTCGCGACCTGAAATGCGCCGAGGCGTTCCGGGACAACCCTTACGCCTGAATCCGCCGTCACACGAGCCGAGCCCGGATCCCGCCCGACAGCGGCGATTCCGCCTTGGGGCCTGCCTGCACATTCCGCCTTGCTCACCGTCAGACGGCGAGGTTCGCCGTTTCCGCCCAGAAGGAAGTCCGATCATGCGAACCAATCAACTGAAACGCGGCGTCGCGACCTTGGTGATGGCCATGGCCACCACGCTGGCAGGCGCGGCCGTCGTTCCCACCGCGTCGTACGCCGCTGGTCTCAGCAACCCCAGCGGCACGCTGACCGTCAAGTGCCCCGGCGCCCACGCCTTCATTCAGGTCGACTGGCTGGGGCCGAACGAGGTGACGATTCGGTGGCGGATCAGGGACACCGCGGCGAGTGGCAACGTCTCTCCGATTCTCAGAATCAACGCCATCGCGCCGGGTGGCAGCGCGGCAGCCATGAAGTTCGGCAACGGGAAGACCTACTACGTGCTCACGGCCGGTAACGGCAGCCAGAAAGTCGGGCTCACGAGAGGCTGGAACCCCGGCAACCTCGGCGACATCAGTCATCTGAAGGTCACGGTCAAGAACGGTACGACCGCCCAAGGCGTCGACTGTCATCAGTCGCGGAACATCTTCAACTGGAGCAGGCTCGCCTATGACACCGCCCTCAGCAAGTCCGACAAGGGGTACCGCCTCGGCGGCATGGGTCCGGACTACTACGACTGCTCCGGACTGGTACTGACGTCGTACAACGGGATCAAGCACTTCCCCGACTTCAATACGAACAACGTCCGCACCGCCGAGCAGATCTACAACTGGGCCCGGACGCATACCTCGCCCGCGAAGGCGTACGCCAAGCGAGTTTCGCCCTCGGATGTGAAGGTCGGTGACCTGCTCTTCTACCGCGACACGGTGGAAAGCCCGCGCGCTGTCACTCATGTCGCCTTCTGGGCCGGCAACAACACCCTGTACGACGCGCTCAGCCCGACAGCCGGAATCGGCTATCACGCGAACACCTCGTGGTGGTCCAGCAAGCTTGTCGCGGTCTACCGCATTCTCGGCGTCTCAACCGACTGACGCCCACTTGGGTGCACAGCCTGCCGGACGGCTTGGGACCCAGCGTCAGATCCCCGGCCGGACGGGAAAGCCGGTCCAGGTCAGCTCCCCCGTCAGGTGCCGCATGTCGTTGTACACAAGCACCGACGAGGGGCGGCCAGGTTCGTACTTGAGCACGGTCAGAGCCGCGTTGCAGTGGTTCAGGCTGAGCCACCGCCACTTCGGCGCGTCCATCGCATGGCCGACAAGCCAGCCGATGAGGAAGTTGTGCGTGACCACCAGCTCGTGCCGTTCTTCGTCGCCGTCCGCCGGACCGGTGAAGCAATCGAGAGCCAGGCTGCCCAGCACGGACCCACGCTCGAGTTCGTCCGCTGTGGCCTGCTGGAGGAAGCTCAGCAAGACGTCAGCCGAGTCAGCGGGCAGCTCTCGCCTCTCCGGCAGGTAGGGAACGTAGTCGCCCGCCGCCTCCGAGACCTCAAGCTGCACGTCTTTCACCAACTGGTCCCAGATCAAGCCCGCGGTCTGAGCGGCCCGGGCGAGCGGTCCGTGCTGCACGGCGGAGAACGGAATGTCCCGCAGCCGGCGACTGAGCTGGATCGCCTGAATCTGGCCTCGCTCGGTCAGGCCACTGCCATCCGGCAAGGCCTCCCCATGCCGGACCAGGTAGAGGTAGCGAGTGGCTGTCATTCGATCCTCCATCCGACTTATCTGTCGTTGAGGTGGACGCTGCCCGTGCGGTTCTAGTTCGATTGCGCGCGGGTTGCGGGCTGGTTGATTCAGTACGGATACCTGCGGCCGAAATGCTCTTCCGGTTGGCCTTCGACGATCGGGAGATGAGTTCACGTGAGACTGGCGAGGTTGGCCGTTGCGGCCATGCTCGGAGTGGCCCTGGCGCCCGTACCGCCTGCTGTTGCCGCGGTTGTGGGCGATGTTGCTGTTAGCGAGTACGACCTTGGTGACGAGGCGGTCTATCTGCCGGGGATCACCGGGAAGGCGGAGCTGCGAGCGCGGGTCTACCGCCCGACCGGCTTCGCGGGGAGGCGCCCGCTGGTGATCTTCCTGCACGGGTGGCACTCCAACTGCTACGAGCCGAAGGCCCCTGCTGGGGCTGACGCCGGCGAACGCGTACCCAATGCCTCGATCACGCCCAACCCGAAGGTCGAGGCCCGTCGCAAGGCCGAAGCCGGCTTGAAGGCCGGCGACGAACCGCGCTACTGGCCTTGCCCGCCGGACTCGTTGCCGCTGCCGAGCTATCGGGGGTACGACGCCCCGGCGCGCGAACTCGCGTCGCACGGCTACCAGGTGGTCTCGATCAGCGCGAACGGCGTCAACGCGCAGGACGGCGTTTCCGATGACGCTGGTGCGCAGGCCCGTGGTGAACTCGTGATGGCGCACCTCGATCTTTGGCGAAGGTGGTCGACCTCCGGCGGTGGCCCGTACGGCAAGGCGTTCGTGGGCAAGGTGGACCTCGGCCGGGTCGGGTTGATGGGCCATTCGCGAGGTGGTGAGGGCGTCGTACGCGCCGGGTTGATCAACCTGCGCCGCGGTTCGCCGTACGGGATCAAGGCCGTTCAGCCGCTCGCGCCGGTCAACTTCGTGCGCTCGGTGATTCCGGGCGTGGCGATGAACGTGATCCTGCCGTACTGCGACGGCGACGCGAGCAATCTGCAGGGGCAGCACTATTACGACGACGCCGCGAGCTTCCAGGACGGTGTTTCGAGATCGACGGCCTTGCTGATGGGAGCGAACCACAACTACTTCAACACCGAGTGGACGCCTGGGCAGTCCACTGCGCCTGGGCACGGCTTCGACGACTGGGAGGGCAAGAAGGAGCCTTGCGGCGCGAACTCGTCTGGCCGACTCAAACCCCTGCAGCAGCAGGCCCTCGGGGCGAAATACATCAGCGGGTTCTTCCGGTTGGAACTCGGCAAGGAGAAGGAGTTGCTGCCGCTGTTCGATGGTTCGGGTGATGTCGTCACTGCCCGCGCGGCCGATCGCAAGGACCTGCAGCAGTCCGGAGTGACCGGGAACCTGACTGCTACGTCTTGCGCGGGTATGACCTGCGTAGCGAGCGACAAGCCGGACCGCTTCCCGCACTTCGCCCCTGCCAGTTTGGCGAGGACCACCCCGCTTCCGGCGTTCACCAAGCTCGGCTGGACCGGCAAGGACGGCACGATCCGGTACGACGTTCGCGGGGATGTACGGCGGTACGGCGTTCTGACGTTCCGGGCGGCTCCGGGAGTGGGTGCAGGTGATACCGACCTGACTGTGGCGGTTGTGGACGCGCAAGGTCGTACGGCGACTGTTCCCGTCTCGACCGTTAGCAAGGCCTTGAACCAACTACCGGGCGATGGAGAAGCCGAGGTGCCTCGGACGGTGTTGCGGAGCGTGCAAGTACCTCTGGCCTCTTTGAAGGGGATTGACCTCAGCAACGTCCGCGAGGTCCAGGTGCGGGCCGACCGGGTTGATAGTGGCTCGGCCTTCCTTGCAGACATGGCGTTCGCTCGACCCGACGTAAGCGATGCTCGGCCGGTCAACCTGCCAGGAATTCGGGTGAACGACCTGCCGTCGATGCAGGAGGGTGACAGCGGCGAGAAAACTGCTGCCTTTACCGTGAGCCTCTCGCGTCCTAGCAGCCAGGAAGTGACGGTGGACGCCGAAACGTTCTGGCGGGACGACGACCGGCAGACGATCGTGAAGTCGGTAGTACGCCGTGTGACCTTCAAGCCGGGACAGACCAGTCAACGGGTGGAACTGGCGGTCCAGGGCAATACCCGCGACGGCTGGGACGGCCGCTACCACTTGGTGCTGACCGGGGCCCGGCACGCACTCGTCGATAAGCCGCTCGGCACCGGGCTGGTCATCGACGACGACCCCGAACCGGTGTTCACCATCGGCACGACCGGCGAAGGGACCGAAGGCGGCACCGTGCGATTCCCGCTGCGGCTGTCGGCGCCGAGCGACAAGACCTGGTGGTTCGAGGGCGAGTTCGTCGACGGGACCGCCACGCTGGGCGACGACTTCCGCAGCTCGATGGCGCCGCCGGACTACCACAATCCGAAATACCCCATGGATCAAGGCGAAATCCCACCGGGCGAAACCACCGGCTGGCTCGCCGTACCAGCAGTGGCCGACGGCATCCACGAGCCCGACGAGACCTTCCAACTGAAGGTCCTCTCAACCAGCGGTGCCACCCCGGAACTCCCCTTGACCCTAACCGGCACCATCCACAACCACTGAAATCGACGGCCCGGTTTTGTCGGTGGCGGGCCTTAGGGTCGGGGTGTGAGTGGGATTGGGCAGTTTGAGTTCTCGGCGCCGCTGTGGCGGTACCCGGGTGACGTCGCGTGGTACTTCGTTTCGGTGCCTGCCGAGATCAGCGACGACATCCTGGAGCTGACGGGGAGTGTGCGGCGTGGGTTCGGGTCGGTGCGGGTGGTGGTCACCGTGGGCAGCACGACCTGGCGTACTTCGCTGTTCCCGGACAGCAAGCGAGGGACGTATCTGCTGCCGGTGAAGAAGGCTGTGCGGACCGCGGAGGACTTGGAGCCGGACGGCGACGTGCACGCGCTCATCGAGCTGGCAGACCTGTAGCGGTCTGCCAGCCCGGGGCGCCATTCGTTGGGGGTGAAATCGACTAAAGGAGGATGCCGCTGGAGCTGGTGAGCACCTAGTGTCCTGAGTCGGAAGTTCGTGCTTCAGCTCCGGTGTCCAGGTGCGTGCATCGCAAGGCGGAGAAGCGGTCGCGATGCTCTAGCATCGTGGCCGTTTCTCCAACGCCGCGAGGTGCGTGCCTGGGCGCCGGAGATGTGCACGAACTTCCGACTCAGGACACTAGGTTCGCGGGTATGCGTAGACCGTGGAACAGTGCGTTACTAGTTGCCATAGGCATCATTGCCGCCGGGTTGACCAACGGAACGGCCAGTGCCGCTGGACGAACCGCCGCGGCCGGGAAGATCGATTGGCGTGCGTGTGGGCCGGCCAGCGCGGCGGCCGAGTGCGGGCGGTTGACCGTGCCACTGGACTGGGCGCGGCCGGGTGGCACCACGACCGAGGTGTACGTCGCGCGCGTTCCGGCCAAGGATCAAGCGAACAAGCTCGGGTCGTTGGTGTTCACCCCAGGTGGGCCAGGGGGTGCGGGTGGATCGATCTTCGAGGCGGGATTCGCGGATCAGTTGTTCCCGCAGTTGCGCGATCGCTATGACCTGGTCAGCTTCGACCCGCGTGGTACGGGTAGTAGCAGCCAGCTCAACTGTGGCCCCGTACTACGTCCCGGCGTGCCGGTTTTCCCCAAGAACCAGGCGGAGTACGACGCGATGGTGGCGTCGAGCCGGGCCACTGGCGAACAGTGCCTCAAGCAACACGGCGAGCTGATGCGCAATCTCGACACCCGCACGGCCGCTCGCGACATGGACGCGATTCGCGCCGCGCTCGGTGAGACCCGGCTGAACTTCGTCGGCCTCTCGTACGGCTCCTACCTCGGTACGACGTACGCGCAGCTGTTCCCACGACGCGTCGGCCGGATGGTGCTGGACGGGATCGTCGACCATGCGCAGGGATCGACCCGGTTCATGCTCAGCGAGGCAAAGGCGATGGAGGACGGGTTCAACCGGTTCGCCGCTTGGTGCGCGAAGGACAACACCTGCGCGTTGCACGGCCAGGACGTCGGCGCCGTCTACGACCGATTGGTCCGCAAGGCCGACAAGACGCCGTTGCAGGTCGCGGGACATCCGCCGGTGAATGGCGACACGATCCGGCTGGCCCTGCCGATCCTCCTGCCCAAGACCGAGCTGGTCGGCGATCCGTGGCCGTCCCTCGCCGACGCGATCGCGCTCGGGGCGGAAGGCGACGGGTCCGGCTTCGCGGGGATCAGCTATGTCGGCGATCTCGAGACGGCGTATGCCGCGGTGTCCTGCATGGACTTGCCCGGTGAGCTCAAGGGGTACGCCGATGCGAAAGCCCGTCTGGCCAAGGCGAAACGGGTGGCTCCGCGAGTTGGTGCCGCCGTCGAGGGCTGGGCGATTACCGCCGCCTGTGCGGGTTGGCCGATCCCGCCGAGCAACCCGTGGCGGCGAACGCCCGTGAAGGACGCCGCGCCGATTCTCATCACCTCGACCAGCGATGACCCGTCGACGCCGGTCGACTCCGCGTTCGGGTTGGCCCGGCAGATTCGTGGCAGCCGTTTGCTGGTGGCGAAGGCTTACGGGCATACGGCGTACTTCAACTCCGCGTGCGCGCGGGCTGCCATCACGTCGTACTTGTTGGAGGGGAAACTGCCGCCGAAGTACTCGACCTGCTGAGGTCGCTTAACCGCGTTCGGGCGTTATGGGCTTGGTGGGGCCGGTCTGCGGGCGGGTGACCTGCTGGCCAGGGGTTTGACCGCCGCGATCAGGGCGGGCGCCGTCGGTAGAGCCTGCAGAAGGGCTGACGGCGCCGGTCGCGGGGGCCTGACCACTCATCAGGGCCTGAAGCTTAGCCACCTCCGGCGAAGTAGCCGCCGCGGCCCCAGACGCCGTACCCACCTGAGCGCCCTGCTGTGGTTGGGCTTGTTGAGGAGCCTGTTGGCTCGTCTGCTGTCGAGGCTGTCCCCCCGGCTGCTGCTGACCTTGTTGCGGCCCAGCCTGCTGCCCTTGCGGGGCTTGTTGCTGAGCGGCTTGTTGCTGAGGGGCTTGTTGCTGAGGGGCTTGTTGCTGAGGGGCTTGTTGCTGGGCTTGCTGTTGGTAGAAGTTCTGGTAGTGCTGCTGGGCGTTGCCGACCACCTGGTCCACCCCGCTGAGAGCGCGCCCCGCGGCGTTCGTGGCCGCAGCGGATTTCTGCGCACTGGTCAGGGATAAGTCCTGCTGTGCCTGGGGAAGCTTCTCGAACTCCGCACGCATCGGCGCGACCACTTGAGCCCGCATGGCGTCGCGATGGGACTCCGGCATCAGCCCGCCGAGGCGCTGGTTGATCACCATGTCGGCCGCCGCGTTCCAGCGCTGCGCCCGCTCCGTACCGATCAACTGGGTCGCAACCTGATCAGTGGTCTGCCCGGTCCGGGCGGCAAGACCGCGGTTCAGGTCCGCCGACGCCGAGGTGTACGCCGGATAGGCGTCCATGCTCGGCTGTGTCAGCACACCGGGCGGCCGCCGGTATACGCCTGCCTGACCGGGTCCAGTACCTTGCCCGGGCTGATCGTCATCGTGCCGTCCGGATGCGCGGTGCCGAGGACGCCGGGGTCCAGTTCCTCGAAGACGCGTCCGTTCCAACGGGTCGGCGAACCGGTCCGCTGCTCGACGGACTTGATCACGCTCGCCACCCACTGGTACTCGGGTGACGACGGGTCGAGCTCCTTGCCCTTTTGACTGGGCTTGTCAGCCCGTTTGGTCCTCTAGCCGAAGATCCTCGATCAGCCGGGCCAGGGACGAGTTCATCCGCAGGATCGTGCCTGCCTCGCGGGCCGGTGCCTGATCGGCCAGTTCCGCGATGGCCCGGATCGCCGCCTCAGCCACGGCCATGCGCTCCTGCGGCGAACCCTGCGCGCTCATGGCCTCACCTTGCAGCTGTACGGCGCGCTCGAACTGCTCGCTCGTACCGGCCGTCGGCCCCGTGATCAGCTCGGGCAGCCGCTCCGCCCTGGCCAGGGCACGCGCCCGCCAAAGGTCGTCCGGGATCAGGGCCGCCAGGTTCTTCAACCGATCGACCTCGGCCGCGATCGTCGCCTCATCAGCCCCGTGAAGCGATTCGGACAGCGCGCGGACCTGCGTGTCTACGGTCTCGAAATCCATCCATCCACCTTAACGAACGCCCGCTCCGCCCAGGAGTACCTCAGGTGTACAGGCAGAACGGATGCCCGGCCGGATCCAGCAACACCCGCACGTCCTCCTGCGGCTGGAACTCCGGCAACTCGGCGCCCAACGCAACCGCCCGAGCCGTCTCCCCCGCCAGATCCGTGACCTGGAAGTCCAGGTGCAGCATCATCTGCTGACTCCCTTTCTCAGCGGGCCAAACCGGTCGCACGTAGTCCGGATTGCGCTGGATGCTCAGGTACGCGACGCCCTCACCAAGGTCCAGCGCGGCATCGTTCTCGTCCTGCTTCCAGATCGGCCAGCCGCGCAACTCCGAGTAGAACCGCGCCAACACCCCCACATCCGGCGCATCCAGCACCACGCCCCACCAATCCATCCGCTCCCACCGATCCTTACCCACGTCCTCGCCCATAACCCGACCCTCCCACGCCCACCCCCCAAGTCAACCCCAGCGCGATCTCCCGACAGCACGTCACGAGTCGTCGCCCGAACACGCCTGGCGGGCTTAGAAGGTGGGGGGCGCATCGGAGTACCACTGCCACCAGGCGACACCGCGGCGGCGGGCGTCGCGGGTGAGTATGGCGATGGCCGCCACCAGTAGCAGAAGGCCCGACCCGGCCACTACCTTGGCGTCGCGTGGGTCTCCTGGTCGGCGAGCCACTCCTGCGCGTCGACCGAGGCAAGCACGGTCTCGGGTTCGGACGGGAGGTAGAGCAGCGTCAGCGGTTTGGCGTAGCGCGTGCCCGGCGCCGGTATGTGGACGCCTTCCGGCATCCCCTGCGCATCATCTTCGAACTCGGTCAGTTTCGCGCTGACCACCCGGCCATTCGTGTCGCGGAAGGCGACCCGGATACCGCTGATGAGCGGCGTTCCTCTGCCGCCGGCAACGTTGACCTTGACCGATCCCGCGACGACCTCGACACCGGAGCTTTGCAAGTCCCGGCCAAGGGCCTGGCGGTCGGCGATGTCCAACCACATCAGGCCGCCGAAACAGGCGAGCAGCAATGCGGGCACTCCTAGCCAGGTACCGCCCCGGCCAGGCCAGTCCACTCTGCGCGTCATGGGCCTCATGATCCACCCAGGCGGTCGGAGGCCGGCTGGTCAGTGGGTGGTGGCTCGGATGTGGAGGCGTTCGCCTTGGGGGCCGAAGAGCATGAGGATTTCGGCGGGGCCTGGGCCGGGGTTACTGAACCAGTGCGGGACTCGGGTGTCGAATTCGGCGACTTCGCCGGCCTGCAGGACCATGTCCTTGTCGCCGAGGACCAGGCGGAACTGGCCGGACAGTACGTAGAGCCAGTCGTAGCCTTCGTGGACTCGGGGATTCGGTTCGCCGTTGTTCCAGCCTGCGGACACGATCATCTTGAAGGCCTGTACGCCGCCCGGGCGCCGGGTCAGCGGCACGTACGTCGCGCCGTTTCGCTTGAACGGGCGGGCGTGGACGCGGGGATCGCCCGTCGGCGGTGCGTCGACCAGTTCGTCCAGTTGGACCTGGTGAGCCCGGGCCAGCGGCAGCAGTAGTTCCAGCGTGGGCTTGCGTTGTCCCGCCTCGAGCCGGGACAACGTGCTCACCGAGATGCCGGTGGCCTCCGACAGTTGGTGCAGGGTCAGTCCGCGCTGGGTCCGGATGGCCTTCAGCCGCGGGCCAACCGCTTCGAGTACGTCGTCCATGCCGTCAGTTTGCCAGATCGGCAACAAAACTTGTTGGTCAAGCAAAGGCGGCGCACGCTGGGAAACAGCGAAAGGAGTACAGAAAATGGACAAGTACGACGTTGTGGTGATCGGCGGCGGCGCGGCCGGTTTGGCCGGCGCGCAGGCCCTCGCCCGGTTCCGGCGCCGGGTGCTCGTGATCGACGCGGGCAACCCCCGCAACGCACCGGCCGACGGGGTGCACAACTACCTGGGACACGACGGGCGCCCACCGCGTGAACTGCTGGCCATCGGCCGGGAAGAGCTCGAGCGGTACGGCGCTGAGGTGCGCCAGGGCGAGGTCCAGTCGATCGAGCCGGGCTTTCGGGTCACGCTCGCGGACGGGACCGCGGTGGAGGCTCGCAGGCTTCTGGTCACCACTGGCCTTCAGGACGAGCTACCGGACATCCCGGGTCTCGCGGAGCGCTTCGGCCGGGATGTGCTGCACTGCCCGTACTGCCACGGCTGGGAGGTTCGGGACCAGGCAATCGGGGTTATCGCCACTAGTGCGATGGCCTTGCACCAGGTCGAGATGTTCCGGCAGTTGAGCGATGACGTCACCCTGTTCCTTCACACCGCCCCCGAGCCTTCCGAAGAGGACTGGGAGCGTCTGGCCGCCCGCGGCATCTCCGTCGTCACCGGCAAGGTCGAGGGCTTGGAGATCACTGAAGACCGTATTAGCGGCGTACGGCTCTCCACCGGGCAGGTGATTCCCCGACAAGCTCTAGCGATTGCACCACGATTCACCGCCCGGGCCGACGTACTCAAGCAGCTGGGCCTGGAACCGGTTCAGATGCTTGCCGGCGACTACGTGATCGGATCGTACATTCCGGCCGAACCGGATGGCCGTACGAGCGTTCCGGGCATCTGGGTGGCCGGGAACGTCTCGGACCTCCGCGCCCAGGTGATCAGCTCGGCCGCGGCTGGGCTCGGCGCAGGCGCCTCGATAAACATGGACCTGATCGCGGAAGACACCAACGAGGCTTTGGCCGCGTACCGCACCCGCTACCAGCAAGAGGCATCCCGATGACCGAGGTATATGACGAAGCCTTCTGGGAAGAACGCTATGGCTCGTCCGAGCGGGTCTGGAGCGGCAAGCCCAATCCCCAGTTGGTCGCCGAGGCCGAGGGCCTACCTCCAGGGAAGGCGCTGGACGTCGGTTGTGGCGAAGGCGCGGACGCGATCTGGCTGGCCTCGCGCGGCTGGCGGGTGACCGCCGTGGACTTCTCGAAGGTGGCCCTGGCCCGGGCCGCCGAACACGCGGGCGACCTCGCGATCGACTGGCAGCACGTCGACGTGACGGCGTGGGACCCGCCCAAGCAGGCGTTCGACCTGGTTTCGGCGCAGTTCATGCATCTGCCGAACGAACCACGGGAGGTTCTGTACGCCGGTCTCGCCGATGCGGTCGCACCCAACGGACGCCTGCTGATCGTGGCGCACCACCCGCGCGATCTGGAGACCACCGCGGGCCGTCCCCACCTGCCGGACATGTTCTTCACCGCGGAGCAACTAGCAGCGACGCTCGACCCGGCGGAGTGGACGGTTCTAGCCACCGACGCCCGGCCCCGCGCGGTCGCCGACAGCGATGGCAAACCCATCACCATTCACGACGCCGTCCTCCACGCCGAACGCCGCTAACCCGGGACAGGTCCGATCGTGGTGCCGGTGATCGGCCTACAGGGCAGGAGTTCCTGCACCGTAGGCCGCTTACCCGGCGCAGTGGTGATCTGGTCCACCAAGAGTCGTACGGCGCGACGCCCCAGTTCCCGCCGAGGCACCTCAAACCCACTGGCCTCCGGCAAAGCCGGCGAACGCCCGAGCACCGCCAGCGACAGGTCGTCGGGACAAGACAACCCGGCGGCATCGATCGCCGCGATCAAGGCCTTCGCGAGCGAACCGGTGTCGGTCTCCTCCACGATCAACGCGGTAACCCCGGCCTGGCGCCACCCGCCGACCAGGTCGGGGCCGACGTCGTCGGCCTCACGTCGTACGACGACCTTGGCCGTCGGCAGTCCTGCGCGTCGTACGGCGTCTAGCACTCCGGTCTCGCGGTCGGTCGATGAAGGCGCGTCGTCGTTCTCGCGGAGGTACCGCAAGGAGCGATGCCCCTGGGCGATCAGGCGATCCACCACCGCGCCCGAGGCGGTCACGTAATCGACGCCCGCGAAGGGAATCCGCCCGTCCAGCTCGTCACGACGGCCGATGTACACCAGGGGGAATCCGCTGCCGAGCAGCCAGTCGATCGGCTCCTCGGGGATGTGCCGCCCGAAGAACAGGCATCCGTCAGTCACCCTGGTACGGCGAATGGCCGTCCGGTCGTGGGCCCGCGCGTCCGCTCCGCCGGTTCCGGTGAAGAGCACGAGGTCCTGCCCGAGCGCGGCGGCCTCCTCCTCGACGCCGACCAGGATCGGGTAGTAGAACCCGTCCACATCGGTCGGAAAGGCCGACGCGAAGGTGTAGACGCCGAGCATGTGGTTCCGCGACGAGGCCAGCCGGGTGGCGACCGGGTCCGGCACGTAGCCCAGTTTTTCGGCGGCCTTCAGTACCCGTTGACGGGTTGTCTCGGACAGCCGCACGCCATCGCGATTGCCCGCGAGCACCAGCGAAACGGTCGTCTGCGACACCCCGGCGGCTGCCGCGATATCGGCCTGCCGCGCTGGACGGCCACTACCGCGCCCCGTGCCCGAATCCATGCCGTCTCCTTGCAGTTCCTGAAAGGCCTTTACTAATGCGCATTAGCACCTTGACCGGCAGCGTAGCGCCGCACACACTCGCTGACCAGGGGCAGCCCACCAGCACGACCCGGCCCGACCAGGAGGAACCTGATGAGCAACGAACCCGCCATTCCCGTCAGCCGCCGCGCCTTGTTACGAGGTGGAGCCGGGCTGGGCCTCGGCCTCGCCGCCGGCGTGCCGCTGACCACCGCCGCCACGGCGGCACCGGCCGGCTTCCCGGACTACGCCTTCGTACGGACGGCCTTCAACAAGGCGAACCTGCGGTACAACCCTACCGGTGAGCTGATCTTCCCCTGCGTGCGCGGCACCACCGGCCGGATCGCCAATCCGCTGGCCCGGTTCTACCTTTACTACGCGCCGCATGATGCGCCGGGCGGGTTGTGCCTCGCTTACTCGAATTCGCTCGGCGGTCCGTACACCGAGTACCAGGCCAACCCGATCATCTCCCGCACCTGGTCGCCGTTCTACAACGTCTCGCACGTTTCGTCCCCGCACGTGCTGTGGAACGACGACGTGAACGAAATGTGGATGTACTTCCACGGCGAGAACACCACCACCCGGCTCGCCCGCTCGGCCAACGGCATCAACTTCAGCTACGACAAGGTGGTGCTGAACACGGGCATGCTGCCGGCCGGAAGCACCGAGGCGTCGTACGCGCGGGTCTTCCGGCACGATCTGCCGTCCCGCAACGCGCGCTACGTGATGGTCTTCATGATCAACAACCAGTCCAATCGCCGTTCGATCGGCTGGGGCTGGTCGCCGGAAGGCCGGAACTGGACCTTCTCGCAGACCCCGCTGATCACCCCGGACCAGGTCGGCGCGACCAACATCGGCGCACCGACGATTGCCAAGCGCAACGGTTCGACGTACGTCATCTACCACACCAATATCGAGGCCGGCGGCAGTATGCGGATCACCGAGGTGGGCAACAACTTCGACCGGCGCAACCACCTCGGCGTCTTCCACCGGCCGCTCGCGGGCGCTCCCGACAACGGCCGGTGCGCGGCGCCGTCGTTCGGCACGGACAACGGCGTCGAGTACATGATCTACGAGGCCGGCACCCGCCTGAACGGCAGCATCGCCATCGCGAAGGCCATCTGAAACCGAGGCCTGCCGCCGCCGGCCGGCGGCAGGCCCACCGGGTTACAGCTGCGAGCCGCCGGTCGCGTCGACGTACTGCCCTGTCATCCAGCGAGCGTCCTCCGACGCCACGAACGCGACCACGTCGGCGACGTCCGCGGGCCGGCCGACCCGCCCGAACACCGAGTACGCCGCGGCGGCGTCGGCGGCGACGGGATCCGCGAGCCACGGGTTCATGTCGGTCTCGATGATGCCCGGGGCAACCGAATTCACGGTGATACCGCGCGGCCCGAGTTCCTTCGCCAGGGCAAGCGTCATCGTATTGAGAGCGCCTTTTGTCATCGAGTAGGCGACGTCGTTCGGCCACGCGATCCGGGTCACGCCGGACGAGATGTTGATGATCCGCCCACCTTCACGAAGGCGCGAGAGCCCTTGCTGAACAAGGAGGAACGGCGCCTGCACGTTCACCGCGAACAGCCTGGCCAGTTGCTCCTGCGTCTGCTCGGCGAAGGGGCCGGGGGCAATGATCGCCGCGTTGTTGACGAGGATGTCCAGCCCGCTCGCCTCCGCGTCGAAGGCCTGCCACAGCCGATCGGCGGAATCCGCCTCCTCCAGGTCGGCCTTGATCGCGAAGGCCTCTCCCCCGAGGGCCTCGATGTCCGCGACGGTCTGCTTGGCGGCCTGGTCGTCCCGTCCGTAGTGCACCGCGACACGAACGCCGTCCCGCGCCAGCCGAAGCGAGATGGCGCGGCCGATACCGCGGCTCCCGCCGGTCACAAGTGCCGTCTTGCCTGTCATAGCTGGATCCTTTCTCGAATGATCGTTACAGAATCCCACTGTAGCACCATCTTTAGCGATCGTTATAGAATCCAACGCATGACAGTGGCCAAGCGCGGGCGGCCCCGCTCCTTCGACCGGGAGGCGGCTCTCGAACAGGCGATGCGGGCCTTCTGGCGGCATGGTTACGACGCCACCTCGATCGCCGATCTGACCAGCGCCATGTCGATCGGAGCGCCGAGTCTGTACGCGGCCTTCGGGGACAAGCGCAAGCTCTTCGAAGAGGTCGTCGAGGTGTACCAGCGCAAGTACGGCATCTTCTCCGGCCGGGCCCTCGCGGCGGAACCCACCGTGCGCGAAGGTGCCGCGCGAATGCTGCGCGAGGCCGCCGCCGAGTACACCGATCCCGATCATCCGTACGGCTGCCTGGTCATCTCGGCCGGCCAGAACTGCACGCCCGCTTCGGCCGACGTCGAGCAGATGCTGCGCGCCATCCGCACAGCCAACATCGCCCGCCTCGAGGAACTGATCGAAGCGGATATCAAGGCGGGCCTACTGCCCCCGGAGACCAACGCCCGCCAGCTCGCGGTCTTCATCGGCGCGACGATGCAAGGCATGTCCCAGCAGGCCCGCGACGGCGCCAGCCGGGCCGAACTGGAGGCCGTCGCTGAGACCGCGATGCTGGGCTGGCCTTCCCCGCACTAGGCTTGGGCAACCGGTTGCAGCCGCTTCGAGGGAGCCCGCATGACCACGCTGTACGACGTACGCCCGGCCGCGGTGATCGGTGGACCCGGCGAGGTGCTGACCGATGACCAGGTGACCGCGTTCATCACCGAGGCGCTGGCCGGGGCGGATTTCGACGGGCGCAGCGTCTGCGTGATCGTGCCCGACGCCACCCGGAGCTGCCCGTTGCCGTTGCTGATGAAGGCGGTGCACGGTGCGTTGACCGGCCGGGTGAACCGTCTGACCACGCTGATCGCCCTAGGCACGCACGCTGCGATGACCCCGGCGGAGATCGAGAAGCACCTCGGGGCGGCGGAGGGCCTCGCGGCGACGTACCCGGGCATGACCGTGCTCAACCACGAGTGGTCCGACCCCGCGACGTTCGTCCAGCTCGGCACGATCAGCTCGGACCGGGTCGGGGAGATCTCGAACGGCCTGCTGCACGAGGAGGTCGCCGTACGGCTCAACCGGGCCGTGGTGGAACACGACATCGCGCTGGTGGTCGGCCCGGTGTTCCCGCACGAGGTGGTCGGCTTCTCCGGTGGCAACAAGTACTTCTTTCCGGGTGTTGCCGGGCAAGAGGTGATCGACCTGTCGCACTGGCTGGGGGCGTTGATCACCAGCTCGGACATCATCGGCACGCGCGGCGTCACCCCGGTCCGGTCGCTGATCGATGAGGCCGCCGCGATGATCCCCGCGGAACGCCTCGCGTTGTCGGTCGTCGCGCAATCCGGCACCTCCGCCTTGCATGCGGTGGCTTTCGGCGACACCCGGACGTCTTGGGAGGCGGCCGCGGCGGTTTCGGCCGAGACGCACGTGCGCTATCTGGACAAGCCCGTTCAGCGGGTGGTGTCGGTGATGCCGCCCAAGTACCAGGACATCTGGACCGCCGCGAAAGGGTTCTACAAGCTCGAACCCGTGGTCGCGGATGGCGGCGAGGTCATTCTGTACGCGCCGCACGTCACCGAGATCGCCGCGATGCACCCGGAGATCGAGCAGATCGGCTATCACTGCCGGGACTACTTCCTCGCCCAGTGGGACCAGTTCAAGTCGGTCCACTGGGGCGTACTCGCCCACTCGACCCACCTCCGCGGCGCCGGCACCTACTCGGCCACCGAAGGCGAGCGGTGCCGGGTCCAGGTGACGCTGGCAACGAGCATTCCCGAGCACATCGTGCGCGGCGCCAACCTTGGCTATCTCGACCCGGTCACCTTTGACCTCCAGGCATACGAATCCGACCCGGACACCTTCGTCGTTCCCAACGCCGGCGAAACCCTTTACCGCCTGCGCTGAAGCTGTCGCCGCAAACCGCTGACAAGCGCGGTGACTCGCGGGTAACCTCGGCGGCTATGACGCGGACCGGGGTTGTCATCATCGGATCGGGCTTTGCCGGGCTCTGCCTGGGTATCCAGCTGAAGCTGGCCGGGGTGCACGACTTCGTCATCCTGGAGAAGGGCGACGATCTCGGCGGCACCTGGCGGGACAACACGTATCCGGGTTGTGCATGCGATATTCCGTCGTACCTCTACTCGTTCTCGTTCGAGCAGAACCCGCACTGGTCCCGGATGTTCGCGCCGTGGGACGAGATCCTGGCCTATCTCAAACACTGCGCCGAGAAGTACGACATCGCCCGCCACATCCGGTACGGCGCCGAGGTGGTCGAGGCCTCCTGGCGCGACGGCGGCTGGTCCGTCGTACTGGCCGATGGTTCGGGTCTCGACGCGGAGGCGCTCGTCTCCGGCGTAGGCAGTCTGCACGAGCCGCATGTCCCAGATCTGCCCGGGTTGGAGACGTTCACGGGCAAGGTCTGGCACTCGGCGCGTTGGGACCACTCGCACGATCTGGCCGGTGAGCGGGTCGCGGTGATCGGAACGGGCGCGAGCGCCATCCAGTTCGTACCACCCGTCGCGGAGAAGGCGGCGCACCTGGACCTGTTCCAGCGAACGGCGCCGTGGGTCACACCGAAGCCGGATCGCGCGATCGGGCCTCGCGAACGAGCGCTGCACGCGCGGTTGCCGATCGCCCAGCGGGTCATCCGGAGCATCGTCTACTGGTGCCTGGAAGCCCGTGGCGCCGGGTTCGCCGTTCACCCGAGAATGCTGAAAGCCCTGGAGATACAGGCGAAACGGCATTTGCACAAGCAGGTGAAAGACCCTGCGCTGCGGGCGAAGCTGGCGCCGGACTACCAGATCGGGTGCAAGCGGATCCTGGTCTCGAACGATTACTACCCGGCCCTGACGAGGCCGAACGTCGACCTGGTGACGGACCCGATCGAGCGGATCACGCCGACCGGCGTACGGACCTCGGACGGGGTCGACCATCCGGCGGACACGATCGTGCTCGGCACGGGATTCCGGGTCTCGGCGAACCTGACCCGGATGCGGATCACCGGCCGCGACGGGGTGGATCTGAACGACGTGTGGCAGCGCGACGGGATCAGCGCCCATCTCGGGATCACGATGGCCGGATTCCCGAACCTGTTCCTGCTGGTCGGCCCGAACACGGTACTGGCGCACAGCTCGATGGTGTTCATGATCGAGGCCCAGGTCCGGTACGTCGTACAGGCGCTCGCGCGGGTCCGGGCCGGCCGAACGGTGGAGGTGCGACCCGAGGCGCAGCGGCGGTTCGTGACTTCGGTCCAGCGCGATCTGGGTGGTACGGTCTGGCAGTCCGGTTGTGCCAGCTGGTACCTGGACGAGCAGGGCCGGAACTCCACGATCTGGCCGCACTTCACCACCGGATACTGGCGGCGGACGCGGCGGTTGAACCCGGCCGACTACCTGGACGGATGACCCGCCCAGGCGAGCGGACCTCCCTAAGTAGTAGTCGCGACGAGCGCGGTACTACCCAGGGTGGATGCCAAGACAGGTCCCGGGGCCGATGGAATCAGGCGCTTTCCGGACGAACCTTGATACATGGACATCACCGGAATCATCAGCTCAGTCGGCATTCTCTTCGGCGTCGTGGTCACCGTACTGATCGCGATCATCCCGTCCCTGGTGGATCGCTGACCAGAGACGGGATTCGCGTCGGCTAGTCGATCGCGAGGTGGCCCAGCAGGTCTTGGCGGGTGACCACGCCGACCGGCTTACCGTCGTCGAGCACCATCAGCGCGTCGGACGACTCGAGGATCTCGACGGCCTTCGTGACCGGCTCACCCGCGCCGAGCGACGGCAGGGCGGCATCCATGTGCTGCTCGACCATGTCGGCCAGCCGGGCGTGCCCCGAGTACAGCGCGTCCATCAGGGTGCGCTCCGAAACCGAACCAGCGACCTCTGCCGCCATGATCGGCGGCTCGGCCCGAACCACCGGCATCTGCGAGACGCCGTACTCGCGCAGGATCTCGACCGCCTCGGCGATCGTCTCGTGCGGGTGCGTGTGCACCAGCTGCGGCATACCGCCGTCCTTGCCGGCCAGCACCTCACCCAGCGTGGCGCCCTGCCGCGAGTGCGCCAGGAAGCCGTACTGCGACAGCCACTCGTCGTTGAAGACCTTCGTCAGGTAGCCCCGGCCACCGTCGGGCAGCAGCACCACGATCACCGCGTCGGGATCGTCCAGCTCCTTGGCCAGCCGGATCGCCGCCGCGGCCGCCATACCCGCCGAACCGCCGACCAGCATGGCCTCCTCGCGAGCCAGCCGTCGCGTCACCGCGAACGACTCCGCGTCGGAGACCTCGATGATCCGGTCGCAGATGGTCTTGTCGTACGTCTCGGGCCAGAAGTCCTCACCGACACCCTCGACCAGGTACGGCCGGCCGGTGCCGCCGGAGTAGACCGAGCCCTCCGGGTCGGCGCCGATGATCTGCACGCGGCCGTCGGACACCTCCTTGAGGTAGCGCCCGGTGCCGCTGATCGTGCCGCCGGTACCAACCCCAGCGACGAAGTGCGTGATCTTGCCCTGCGTCTGCTCCCACAGCTCCGGACCAGTGGTCTCGTAATGCGAGCGCGGGTTGTTCTCGTTGGCGTACTGGTTGGGCTTCCAGGCGCCTTCGATCTCCCGGACCAGCCGGTCGGAGACGTTGTAGTACGAGTCAGGGTGCTCCGGCGCGACGGCGGTCGGGCACACCACGACCTCCGCGCCGTACGCCTTGAGCACGTTGCGCTTGTCCTCGCTGACCTTGTCCGGGCAGACGAACACGCACTTGTAGCCCTTCGCCTGGGCGACCATGGCGAGCCCGACGCCGGTGTTACCGGAAGTCGGTTCGACGATGGTGCCACCGGGCTTGAGCTCGCCGGAGGCCTCCGCGGCCTCGATCATCCGGACCGCGATCCGGTCCTTCACCGAACCGCCGGGGTTGAAGTACTCGACCTTCGCGAGCACCAACGGCTTGGCGCCGTCGACGGTCTTCGAGAGCCGCACCAGCGGGGTGTTACCGACCAGGTCCAGGAGTGAGTTCACGTAATGCACGGATCTCACTGTATGGGACAGCGCGCCTTCTCCCTATTTGGCTTGCTTTAACGTCACCGCGTGTAATCCTTGGAGGCATGAGCAAAGCCAGGGCCGCCAGGAAGCTGGCCCAGGCCGCAGCCTTCGGAGGCGGGGGACTAGGACTCATCGGAGCGACGCTGTACGGCGTCCTGACCGCGGAAGCGCGTTACGCCGCGCGCGTGATCGGCCCGATGAAGGAACACCCGGCCCGTGGCGACGGCCTGTACGGCCGATACCCCGGACATCCGATCACCCTTGCCATGATCGGCGACTCCAGCGCCGCCGGTTACGGCACCACCGCGCCCGAGGAGACGCCCGGCGTACTGCTGGCCAGCGGCCTCGCCGAACTGGCCCAGCGCCCGGTCCGCCTCGTCGACGTTTCGAAGGTGGGTGCCAAGTCGAGCGATCTGGCGCCGCAGATCGACACCGCCCTGCTGTCGGGACCGCACGTCGCCGCGATCCTCATCGGCGCGAACGACGTGAAGTCGCAGATGCGCCCGTCCGAGTCGGTTCGACTGCTCGACGCCGCGGTTCGCCGCCTGCGCGCGGCCAACTGCGAGGTTGTTGTCGGCACCTGCCCGGATCTGGGCCTGGTGCAGCCGATCGTGCCACCACTGAAGCAAGTGGCCCGTTCCTGGAGCCGCCGATTGGCCGCCGCGCAGACGATCGCCGTCGTCGAAGCCGGCGGCCGTACCGTCTCGATGGGTTCACTGCTCAGCGACGCCTTCCGCAAGGACCCGAGCCTGTGGGGCCCGGACCGCTTCCACCCCTCCGTGACGGGGTACGCCGCCGCCGCGGCCGCGTTGCTGCCCTCGGTGGCTGCTGCCGTGGGTGTCGGGCCCGAGTCGTTCATTCACCCGGAGCCGTTCCGCGGCGAGGCCGTACTGCCGATCGCCAAGGCCGCCGTCGAGGCCGTTCGTACCGCTGGTACCGAGGTCGCCGCCACCAAGGTGGCCGGGCGCGAACGAGGCCCGCGGGGCCGTTGGGCCGAGCTGCGGCACCGCCGCCGGCACCCGAAGCCCGAGGTGGCGAAGCAGCCCGACGACGGACTGGCCGCGACCGACGTACCGGCCGACGCGCTGTCCTGACTCGTTGCCCGCTCCCCCTGTGTGCGTAGGTGAAACGGTCGTTTCCGAACGCCGGGGTGAGAACAGGTTGAAACGTTGGGGGCTTGTCTGAGGCCGTGCCTTGAGGCACAGTCGAAGAAGAACGGAATTGTCCCCGACGACGGGAGGCGACAATGGGCCTGAACCACTCAGAGGAAACGCATCAGCGTCTGGTGGAGAAGGTGCCCCAATGTACCGGGCGCGACATGACCGAGTGGTTCAAGCTGATGAACGACGGACCGTCGTTCTTGCGCTTCGACGACAGGGTGCGATGGCTTTCCAGCGAGTACGCGCTCGCTCACGGGCACGCGACGGCCATTGTGCACGAATACGACCTGGTCAAAGCGCACAGGCGTATGGGCTGACGAGCCGAACAGGAGACTGAGTACGACTACGTCAGAAGGCCGGCCCCATCCAGGTGGAGGGACCGGCCTTCTGCAGACTTACGGCCGGTGGGTTCTCGAGAACCCACCGGCCGTTGCCTTTACCGTCAGTTGCCTTCTACCGTCAGTCGCCGCCGCGCAGGATGGCGAGGATGCGCAGCAGGTTCCAGTACAGCCAGACCAGGGTGACGGTCAGGCCGAAGGCCGCACGCCACGCCTCGTTCTGCGGAGCACCGGCGGCCACACCACGCTCGATCATGTCGAAGTCGAGGATCAGGTTGAAGACCGCCAGGCCGGCGCCGATCGCGGCGAACAGCAGGCCCATCGCGCCGAACCCGCCGATACCGCTGCTGAAGCCGAGCATGCTGGCGATGAAGTTGATCAGAATGACGCCGGCGAAACCCATGGTCGCGATCATGACCATGCGGGTGAAGCGCGCCGTCACCTTGATGTTGAAGTACTTGTAGGTGGCCAGCGTGATACCGGTCGTCACCAGCGTTGCGAGCACCGCCTGAACGACGACGTCCGCGCTGCCGACATACCGGGCGATGAACTCGCTACCGACGCCGAGGAAAACACCCTCGAAGGCGGCATACGCCATCACCAGGACGGGGCTGATCTTGCGCTTGAACGACAGCACCATGCCCAGCGCGAAGGCGACCAGCGCACCACCGAGGAAGGCGGGCACCACCATCGTGTTCGGGATGAGAGCCCACGACAGGGCCGCCGTGATGGTGACGACGGCCAGCGTGAGCGACGTCTTGACGATCACGTCGTCCAGCGTCATCGGGCGGCTGTCCGCGGGGGCGCCCTGGTACTGCTGGGGACCGCCGTAGCCACCGCCGTACTGGCCGGGCTGGTTGTGGGGACCCGGCTGACCGTACGGAGCGGCCCCGGGATAGGCCTGGCCTTGGCCAGGCGCAAAAGCACTCGACCGGTTCAGGACCGGGTTACTGCTCTGCATGTCATCCTCCTGATGACCCGAAACGATCCGCCGTGGATCGTGAGTTGATACTACGGGCACACCCTTAATAACGCCTGAGGACCGGCTTGATGTTCCCCAGCCGTGACCGGGCTCCGGCCTTCGCCGTCACCGGGTGGTACCCGCCTGTTATGCGCCCAACCACGCCAGGCGAGTGCGCGGGGACGGCGGCGCGCCGCGCAGCACCCACCGAACCCGCTCCCGAAGCGCCGGCTTCGGGCACGCTTGGGCAAAGCCGTTGAGGCTCTCGACCACGTGGTCGTGGCTGAGTAAAGCGACCAGCCGCTGGTCGGTCTCCCGTTGCGCCCGGCGGATGACGATCGAGTGGCTGATCAGGCGGATCACTAGATAGCTGACGACGTACAGGCCCATGAAGGCCCAGATCGAACCACCGGTGACGAAGTTGATTCCCAAGCTAAGTACTAGCGCCATCACCACGCTGAAGGTCCCCAGCCGATTCAGCCGCGGCACGAGTCCCACCTGGTGCCCTACGAACTCCTGGGCGATCAGAAACTCCCGGATCGACGCAGGCATCTCCGTCACCTCCGGGCAGAACCGAAGTTCGGCGGGCTGCCCCTGCGCCTGCTGATACAACACGTGCGGGCCCTTGCAGGGCGGCTCGTTCATCCGGACCACGGGCATTTCAGCCTTCGCCCGTCCGGCCACGGCCCGTACCTGCTCCGTCAGTTCCTCTTCCGTCACCAGCTCATCATGCCCGAGCCGACACCCAAGCCCCGGCGAGCAGCGCCAGCGCCGTCAGGCCAAATCCGCCCACTATGAGCCAGAAGTCGCTCCCCCACTCACTCGACTGGAAGTTCCGTGGATCCGCCGGGTCGTACCGGACCTCGATCGAGTTGCCGGCCTTCAGCCCGGACGGATAGTCACCAGTGGTTCCTTCGACGACTTCGCCGGTTCTCGTGGAAAATCTGACCGTGATTCGCTCCGGGCTGCGGATTGCGGGTTCCGAGACGCTCAGTACCACTCCCGGCGCCAGCACTCCCCGTTCGGCCAGGGCGTGTTCTTTGACCGCTCCCTCTGCCCCTAGCCCGGCCACCACCAGCGCACCGAGTAGGCACAGCACGGATCGCAGCCTCAGCCGGTACCGCCGTTCCCCGTCCAGCGAGCGCTCCGGATCCGGCGTCATGGGCGATGGCCGTTGCATCTGACGGTCGGCGTCATGGGCGGTAGATGTTGCGGCGGCGGCCGTAGTACAGGCAGAAGACGGCGCCGGCGAAGAACGCGGTAGGCAGCCAGACACCGGAGTTGCGGTCCTCGGTCCACACTCGGCCGGTCTTCTCCGGGTAGTACCGGATCTTCACGGTCTGCCCGACCTTGAGGTCATTTTCGAGAAACGGCGAGGCGGTCCCATCGGCCTTGCGCCCACTCGGCAGCGCGTACCGGATCACGAAGTCGTCGCCACCCTTGCTCGGCGCCTCGATCACCCGTACGACGGTCCCGGTGGCGGTCTTACCTTCCTTGCGCAGCTTCATCTCGTCCTGCGCGAGGTTCCACCCCACCGCCCCCAGCACGATCGCGAACAACACGAACAACGCCAGCTCCGACGTCACCCGAACCGGCTTCTTCGCCGCCGCCTTCCGCCCCAATACCCTCACGGCCGCCATCATCCCCCAACCCCGCGTCAGCTCGGCGGGACCACCACGATTTGGTTGGCGTCTTCGTAGATGATGCGGCCCGGGTTGGTTGAGGTGACCAGGGTGCAGGGGATGTTGTGGGTGGCCAGGATGTTGAGGTAGCCGGGGATTCGGTCGAACAGGTGGTGGGCCGACGGTTTGAACCAGGCGGCCGCGAGTGGGCTGATGGCCCGGTCGTACACGGTGGGGTCGATCAGGCTCGGGTTCTGGTAGGCGGCGTCGTACCAGTCGTTGTTGGTCCGGCGGAAGGCCTCTTGCTCTGGGGTTAACCGGCCCTGCTTGGCGAGGCCGTTGACCAGGCCGAAGATGCCGATGTGCCGTCCGTCTTCGTTGGGCTCAGGGCTTTGGTACCGGCTGTACGTCGTCACGCGGCAGCCTTGGCGGGGTTGCGGAACAGGGCGACCGTGAGGAAGTCCTGGGTGAATACCGGGTTGTTCGCGTTGGCGCCGTACTTGGCCATTGGGCCGGAATCGACCAGTTCGAGCCAAGAGAACATCTCGTCCAGCTCGACCTCGGTATAGCCCACGCCTTCGCCTAGTCGGCCTGAGCGCATCAGTACGTCGTCGGGCTCGTCGGATCCCATCAGGCCTGCGGTGAAGGTGCAGATTCCGAAGTACCCGCCGGGGGCTAGAACCTCTCGGAGGGCCTTGACGTACGAGAGCCGCCGGTGCGGTGCCAGGTGGTGGAAACAGCCCGAGTCGTACACGAGGTCGTAAGGCCCGCCCGGCACCTCCTCACGCAGAAAGTCCACCTCCAGGAACTCAACCGCCTCGGTGCGGCGGCGGGCGTCGGGAAGTTCCGTATTCAGCGGATGCCCCTCCCGGAGCAGAATCCCGTCCCAGTGCTCCGACGCGGCCCGACTGGTCGAATCCACCCGACCCTCGAACACCCCGTCCAGCAATTCCAACAGCTCTTCAACCCCAGTAACCCTCATGCAAGACCACCTTCTCCCTCTCGCCACCAACCACCTTCAACGCCCTCGCCGCGCCGGGCCGGCCAGAACCACCCGGAAGGACCAGACCCGCTGCAGAGCGCGGCTACAACTTGTCCCAATCGAGGCGGCCGGTCCAAGTTGGGACGGAGAGGGCGCCTGCAAGCAGTCCGCCGACGCCGAACAACCAGGCCGCCAGGAAGTCCGGGCCGTTGCGGACGTCCGCGGTGTTGTCGGCGGGGTTCTTCGGGTCGTACAGAATCTCCTGGCGATCGCCGACCTTGGGCTTGGGACTGCGGCGGTAGTTGCCCATCTCGGCCACCACGTCCGTACCGGCTGCATCTTTGAATCGGACCACCACGTACCCGCCGCGGCCGCCTTGTACCTCGATGACCTCGGCCACCGTTCGTATGCCGGAGTTCCGCAAGGCGACTGCGTTGCGGTAGGCCACCACGGTTCCGATCACACAGCCGAACGCGACCAGGGCGAGCAATAGGCCACCGAACTTCCGCTTCCCTTTGGAGGGTTTGCGCTTGTTCGAGGCCATTCCCCGAACTTATCCGACGAGGTCGCCGGTCTCATGAGGCGTACGACGTCGTGGCGTCGGCCGGGCCTTGGAGAGGGTTGGCGCGCCGGTTTGGCATGGCCTGTTCCTGCCGTGCTGGGGTGGGTCGGGTGGACCTGAGGGCGGGAGAGGATGGCTGGGTTATGTCGACTACTGGAAGGAACCAGATGCGAGTCCTCGCCATCCTGGCCCTGGGTACCACCTTCGTCGCCGCGCCGCTGAGCGCGCAGGCCGTCACGGCCGGTTCGGCCGAGGTCGCGGGCATGACCCCGGCCGCGAGTTCGGGCGTTCAGCTCGCTGCCGCGGCGGCTTGGCCGTCCTGTGTGAAGGCCACCCGTACCAAGCTGAACAACGACGGCTGGTCCGACCCCAAGTGGCAGGTCAAGGTGGCCAACACCTGCGCCAACCGGATCAAGTACTCGATCGTGCGCGACCACCAGTCGGACTTCGACTACGTCGAGGTCGCGGCCGGTAAGACCAGCTACCGCAACATCGGCAAGTACTCCTTTGGGCACAGCGCTTCGCAGCCCGACGGCGTAAAGATCTACCTGCGCGGCACGAAATACACCAAGCGCTTCTGATCTGAAGCCACGCCACCGCGCGCCGGGATCCCGCAAAACCCGGCGCGCGGCGGCCACCTCGGCGTCCGGTGCGGCACCGCCAAGAGTCGAAATCTGGCCCGCGGCTGCCGTACCGTCAGCGTCGTGACGGACAAGGGCGCGACGAACAAGCTGATCTCGGACAAACCACTGAGCCTGGCCCTTGGCCTGGTCGTGGCCGTTGCCGTCGGAGCCCTGGCCGTCATCGGAGAAGCGCCCCCGATCCTCGCCTGCGCGGTCGCGGGCGCCATCATTGTGCTCGGCTACTTGATCCCGGTCAGCGGGTTGCCCCGCATGCTCGCGCGCCGCCAGCCCAAGCCGATGGGATTTGCCCGGACAGCGTTTGTCTTCGCGTTCCTGGGCATCTGGTTGTCCTGGGCGTCCAGCCAGGCGCTGGAACCACCCGACCCGTTCCTCCGGCTGGCAGGGTGGATCTTCCTCGCGGTGTTCGTCATCGTCGGCGCCATCGTCGTCGCGGCGAGCCGGTACCACGCGCCCGGCAGCAGCCACGGATGAAGGTGCCCTTGGCAATAACTGAGAGCCGCTGACCAGCAGGTTGTTTGTGCGGGTTTCCGGTGGGCACCGGCAGACCACGACTTCTCCTACGGTCCCGGCCGGGATGGGCGAGGTCCAGGTCTCGGCGTTCGGCCCTATGTGCGCCGAGACCGCCCTTCAATCCCAGGTTCAGCTGGGCTCGGTCCGCCGGGCGATGTGCGGCAGAGCGCCCTCGTGAAGGTCGTCCCCCCATTCCCAGCCAGGTAGTTCCTCGGCCGCGTGCGCCTCCCAGTCCGGGTTCGACCGCACATCTCGCATGAACGCCGCACAACGCGCCGTACCGTATGGAGGCACAGCGCCAAGCCGGGCGCGCCACAGCACGGTGGCGCCTTCCCCGCAGGTGTGCCCGGGACGGGATTCGAACCCGTATGCCTTTCGGCTGCGAGGTTTAAGCTCGCTGCGTCTGCCGTTCCGCCACCCGGGCTCTGACCTTCGTACCTTACAAGGCGATCAGGCCGCCGCGCTGAGACTAGAGGTAGACCTTGCGAGGGTAGATGGCGTGGGCGCCGGCCACCCGGTCGAGGAAGAGTTTGCCCGCGCAGTGGTCGATCTCGTGCTGGAGCGCGCGGGCCTCGAAGGCGTCGGTGCTGAGGGTGACGGACTCGCCGGTGCCGGGCAGTTGACCGGTCACGGTGAGGCGGGTGGCTCGTTTCACGTCGCCGGTGAGGTCGGGCACGGACATGCAGCCTTCGCGGGCCTTCTCCTGCCGGGTGGCCTCGACGATGACGGCGTTGCAGAGCACGAACACGCCGTGACAGGTGCGGGTCTTCGGATGGCCGGTCACGTCGAGGGCGAACATCTGGGCGGCCACGCCCACCTGCGGTGCGGCCAGTCCCACGCAACCGGGCGAGACCCGCATGGTCGCGACCAGGTCGGCGGCGAGGGCGATCATCACCGGATCGACCGGATCGACTTCGGCCCCTTCGGTCGCGAGCACCGGATGCGGCGCGCGGACCACCTCGAGCACGTCGCCGGTGAGACCGAGCTGCGCCGGGCTCCAGCTCGCGAGGGTCTGGTTGAGATGGGCGATGGTCACAGGTCGTCGCTCTCGGCCGGGCGCAGCGTCACGCCCACGCCGAGTTCGTCGCCGGTGACCTCGAGCGAGGCGCGCAGCTCGGCGACGTTCACGGTGGCGGGGAGTTCGACCTCGGCGGTCAGCACGTACAGCGCGCCGCTCAGCCGGGTGGACAGGTCCGTGACGGTACCGCCGACGGCCGCGACCAGCCGGGTGATCGCCGACACGATGCCGGGGCGGTCTGCGCCGTGCACGCTCAGGATGTACGGCGGACCGACCGGGGCGTGGGTCTGTTCCGGGCCGACCTCACGCACCGTGATGACGAGTTCGCCGCCGAGCGGGCTGAGGGCCTCGGTGACCGCGTCGGCCTCGGGCCCGGTGCAGACCAGCATCATCGCGAAATGACCGCGCAGCAGGGTCATCGTCGAATCCTCGAGGTTGACCCCGACGCCGGCCAGCGCGCCGGTGACGTCCGCGATGATGCCCGGGCGATCCGGGCCGATGACGGTGACTGCGAGCTGACTCATGCCCGAAACCTACCCGGCCGAAAGTCTCGACCGCTCGCGACTTCGGTATCCGGACAGCCGCCGGAGGCCGGATCCGGGCCGGAACGCGGCTAGATTCGTGCGCATGGCGGGGACGGAACAGCTGACCACGGAGTGGAAGGCCGTGGAGCGCAGGCGGCGGCCGGTCCGCGACGCCATCGTGAACATCGTGATGGTGGTGCTGTCGCTAGCGGCGGGATTGATCGTCTACGACGACGCCCAGGGCAACACGCAGGCGTACGACTGGGTGCAGCCGCTCGATCTCTGGATCGGGCTGGCCGCTTGTCCCCTGCTGTTCTTCCGGCGGCGCTGGCCGGTGCACGTCGCCGTCGCCACGATGCTCGCCGGCACCGTCTCGGACACGGCGTGGCTGGTGACCCTGCTCGCGATCTTCACCGTCGCGGTCCATCGGCCGTTCAAGGTGACCGCGATCATCGCGTTGATCAACCTGCCGACGCTGCCGCTCTACGCCATTTACAGCCGTCACCTGCGGCTGGCCGACACCACCGAGGTCATCGGGGTGTCGATCATGGCGCTGTTCATCTATTCGGGCGCTGCCGCGTGGGGCCTGTTCATCCGGTCTCGCCGCCAGCTCGTCTACTCCCTGGAGGAACGGGCCGAGCGCGCGGAGGACTTCGCCCGCCTGCAAGCCGAACAGGCCCAGCTCCGGGCCCGCGAAGAGATCGCCCGCGAGATGCACGACGTACTCGGCCATCGGTTGTCCCTGCTCAGCGTGCACGCCGGCGCTCTCGCCTATCGCCCGGATGCGCCGACCGAGGAGATCGCGGGCGCGGCCGAGGTGATCCGGGCCAGCGCGCACCAGGCGCTGCAGGATCTCCGCGAGGTGATCGGCGTACTGCGCGCGCCGGTCGGCGAACTACCGCAACCGATGTTCGCGGATCTGCCCGGGCTGGTGGAGAGCTCGCGCCAGGCCGGCATGGTGGTGGACCTGCACATCGATGCCCCTGGCAACGTTCCGGACCACCTCGGCCGAACGGCGTACCGGGTGGTGCGGGAAGGCCTGACGAATGCTCTCAAGCACGCGCCGGACCAGCCGGTGCGGATCCACCTCATCGGCGTACCTGGAGACGGACTGACGATCGAGATGGTGAATCCGGCGCCGGGACATTCCCGCAGTACGGATGGCAAGGGTCTGCTCGGACTGGCTGAGCGGGCCAGGCTCGCGGACGGGCGGATCGAGCAGGGGCGAACGGCCGAAGGTGAGTTCCGGCTGTGGGTGTGGTTACCGTGGCCGGCATGACCGAAACGCCCGTGATCCGGGTCCTGATCGTGGACGACGACCCGCTGCTGCGCGCCGGGCTGATGATGATGCTCAAGGGCGCCGAGGATCTCCGGGTGGTCGGCGAGGCCGGGGACGGACGCGCGGTGCCCGGGCTGATCGAACGCCACTCCCCCGACGTGATCCTGATGGACATCCGGATGCCCAACCTGGACGGGCTGACCACGACCGAACTGGTCCGGTCGCAGCCAGGTGCGCCCGAGATCGTCATCCTCACCACCTTCGACGCCGACGAGCACGTGCTGCGGGCCTTGCGCGCGGGCGCGGCCGGATTCGTGCTCAAGGACACGCCGCCGGCTGAGATCGTCGAGGCGGTACGGCGGGTGGCGTCGGGCCAGCCGGTGCTTTCGCCGGTGGTCACGCGCCGCCTGATGAAACGCGTGGCCGCGTCCGGGCAGGACCAGCGCAAGGCCCGGGCCGACGAACGCCTCGGCCTGCTGAACGACCGCGAGCGCGAAATCGCCGTCGCGGTAGGCGAGGGCAAATCCAACGCCGAGATCAGCGCCACGTTGTTCCTCAGCGTGCCGACGGTCAAAACCCATGTGTCCCGGATCCTGAGCAAGCTCGATCTGAACAACCGGGTCCAGATCGCCCTGCTCGTGCACGATGCCGGTCTCCTGGACGACGCGCGCTAATCAACTCGCGTTCACTCATTCGCATTAGCGTGGAGCGGTCGTCGCCCCGGAAGGAACCACGCATGCGCGTCGCCGCCCTTGGTCTCACCCTCGCTCTGCTGACCCCGGTCCTGCCCGCCACCGCTACGCCACCGGTCGAGCTCACGACCGCGACCGCCGACCTCGCGTCGTACGTCGATCCGTTCGTCGGGTCGCGCCGCGACGGCAACACCTGGCCGGGCGCGGTCCGCCCGTTCGGCATGATCTCGTGGAGCCCGACCAGCACCCGCGGGGACCAGACCAGTACGGGTGCGGCGAACGGCTACCAGTACGACGTGCCCCGGGTGCGCGGGTTCTCCCTCACCCACGTCAACGGCGCCGGGTGCAATCCGGGCGCCGCCGGGGACGTACCGATCCTGCCGTACGCCGGTGAGGTCGACTCGTCCCCGACGGGCGACACCACCGACGCCAAGTACGCGAACAACTTCAGCCACGACGAGGAATCCGCCCGGCCCGGCAGGTACTCGGTCAAGCTCGACTCGGGCGTGAGCACCGACCTGGCGGTCACCACCCGCGCCGGGGTGGGCGAGTTCGCCTTCCCGGCGGGCAAACCGGCGAACCTGCTCTTCCGTGTCTCGAACTCCCTCAACGGCAGCGAGGACGCCGAGATCACGATCGACCCTGCCGGCCGCAAGGTCACCGGCTCGGTCCTGACCGGCGCCTTCTGCGGGCGGCGCGCGAACGGCGGCATCAACAACCGGAAGTCCTACTACCGGTTGTACTTCAGTGCGACGTTCGACCAGCGGATCGTTGCCTCCGGCACCTGGAAGGACCGCGTCCTCAGCCCGGGCAGTCTGCACACCACCGGCGGCGAGGGCTACGCGACCGGCGCGGACCGGGCCGGCAAGGGCTCGGGCGGGTACGTCGGCTTCGCGCCCGGCTCGGCCGTTCGGATGAAGATCGGCATCTCGTACGTCAGTCTGGCCGGAGCCGAACTCAACCGGGCGGCCGAACTGCGCAAGAACGCGACGGTCGACCAGGTCGCAACCGACGGCTACCGCCAGTGGAACGACGAGCTGAAGGCGGTTCGGGTCACCGGCGGTACGACGGACCAGCGTTCGACGTTCTACACCGCGCTGTACCACGCGATGCTGCAGCCGAACATCTTCAACGATGTCGACGGGCGGTACCTCGGCAGTGATCAGCGGATCCACCGACTGGCAAAGGGACAGCGCGCGCAGTACGGCACGTTCTCCGGGTGGGACCAGTACCGGGCACAGATCCAGTTGCTCGCGTTGCTCAAACCCGAGCTGGCCGGGGATTACGCGCAGTCGCTGTTCCACTTTGCCCAGCAGAACAAGGGGATCTGGGACCGCTGGCTGCACAACAACGGCGCCACCCACGTGATGACCGGCGACCCGTCCGCGCCGACGCTGGCCACCTTCGCGGCGATGGGCGTACGCAATTTCGATGCCCTAGGCGCCTATCGCTCACTGTTGCGCCAGGCCACGGTTCAGAACCCGGAAGCGGAGAACGACGGCGGTTGCCCAGGGCAATGCACCGGGCAACGGCCGGCACTAGATCGCTATGTCGACTTGAAGTACGCACCGCAGGACGCCTGCCACTGCTGGGGTGGTGCCGCTGAGACCCTGGAGAACTCGCTGGCAGACCATTCCCTTGCCATGTGGGCCAAACGCCTCGGCGAGCCGTCTGCCGCGATGGCCGATCGTGGCACCTGGTGGCGGAACACGTTCAACCCAGCCGTCGGCTACCAGCAGGCACGTAGTGCCGACGGAAGCTGGGTCCCCGGGTTTACGCCGTCGACCGATCGGGGCTTCGCGCAAGGAACCAGCGCCACCTATACGTGGATGGTGCCGCAGGACGTGTCGGGACTGGCCCAGGCGATGGGTGGCCCCGATACCGCCGCACGACGGCTGGACGGGTTCTTCCATGACGAGGCGGGGAACTGGGCCGTGAAGGGTGGAAGCCCGGTGCGGTACGACCCGGGCAACGAGCCGGGCCTGCACACGCCCTGGCTGTACAACGCGCTCGGCACGCCCTGGAAGACCCAGGAGACCGTGCGGGAGATCGTCGACACCGTGTACGGCGTAGGCCCGTCTGGCCTGCCGGGCAACGACGACCTCGGCACGATGTCGGCCTGGTACGTCTTCGCGGCGATCGGGTTCTTCCCGCAGACACCGGGCCGGGCGGAGCTTCTGCTCGGGAGTCCCCTGTTCCCCCGGGTGGAGCTGCGCCGCGGCAACGGCGTCCGGCTGGTGGTTGAAGCGCCTCAGACGTCAGACGCCAACCAGTACGTGCAGTCCGCCCGGTTGAACGGGCGGGTCCACACGTCGTCCTGGCTGCCGGAGTCCTACCTGCTGCGAGGCGGGCGGATCACCTTGGCCATGGGACCGTCCCCCAGCTCGTGGGGAACGGCTCCGGCGGATCGGCCGCGCGACTACTAGGAACCGGTCGCGCGGCGGAACTCGTCGTTCGGCGTCTGCAGGCTGCCGAGCGAGGTGACCTCGCGCCGGAAGAACAGCGCCAGCGTCCAGTCGAGAATGACCCGGGCCTTGCGGTTGAAGGTGGGCACCCGGGACACGTGGTACGTGCGGTGCAGGAACCAGGCCGGCCAGCCCTTGATCTTCACGCCGTACAGCTGGGCGACGCCCTTGTGCAGACCGAGGCTCGCGACGGAACCGACGTACTTGTGCTTGTAGTCCTCCGGCTCCTTGCCGTCGACCACGCGCAGGATGTTCTTCGCGAGCAGGTTGGCCTGGCGGACCGCGTGCTGGGCGTTCGGCGCGCAGAAGACGCCGGGCTCGGCCGTGAGGTCCGGAACCGCCGCGTTGTCACCGGCGGACCAGGCGTCATCGAGGCCTTCCATGCGCAGGCTCGGCAGGCACTTGACGCGGCCCTTCTCGTCCAGCGGGAAGTCGGTCTGCGCCAGCGCCGGGTTGGCCTTCACACCGGCGGTCCACACGATCGTGTCGGAGTCGAACTCCTCACCATCGCTGAGAATCACGTGGCCCTTCTCGCACGACTCCAGCCGAGTCTCCAGCCGGACCTCCATACCGCGCTTGCGCAGCTGCTCGACCGTGTACTTGCCGAGCTCCGGTCCGACCTCGGGCAGGATCCGCCCGGTCGCCTCGACGAGCACCCAGCGCAGATCCGCCGGGGTGATGTTGTCGTAGTACCGGGTGGCGTAGCGGGCCATGTCCTCCAGCTCCGCGAACGCCTCGACACCGGCATAACCGCCGCCGACGAATACGAACGTGAGCGCCGCCTTGCGCAGCGTCTCGTCGGGCTGGGACGACGCCACGTCGAGCCGGTCCAGCACCTTGTTGCGCAGGGCAATTGCCTCTTCGACGTTTTTGAAGCCGCCGGCCTCCTCGGCCAGACCCGGGATCGGCAGCGTGCGCGCGATCGAACCGAGTGCGACCACGATCTGGTCGTAGGCCACGTCGTAGTCCGGGCCTTCCTCCGGCCGGACCTTGGCGACCTTGTTCGCGTGATCGATCGCGGTCACCCGGCCGGTCACCACCCGGCAGCCCTTGAGCGTCTTGCGCAGCGGCACCACGACGTGCCGCGGCTCGACCGAACCGGCCGCCGCCTCGGGCAGGAACGGCTGGTAGGTCATCACCGACCTGGGGTCCACCACGGTGACGCGGATCTTGCCGCGCTTTGCCGCCTTACGCAGTCCGTACGCCGTGTACATCCCGACGTAGCCGCCTCCGACGATCAGGATGTGCGGTACCTGGGCTGTCATCTACCTTCACTCTCCCTGAGTGGCATTACCAACCTTGTGGTACCCCCAGCGTAACGCGTTCGTGAAAACTTTCACAAACCCTCTGGTGGGTGATCTCGCCCACCAGACGTCCCTCGCTGGAGTGACCCAGCCCACTCCACCACATGTGGATTACCGCCACATTGCGCTTGTCCGGCGAACCTTCTTTACCGACGGTCGGACTCGGTATGCGGCGTCTTCGCGTCATTCTTTTGCGACGATCGGACTCGGCATGCCGCTTGTCCGCTGCCTGTCAGGTGCAGGCGACCTCGCAGCGGCAGAACGAGTCCGACCGTCGCAGAAAGAACTTCAGAGCCCGGCGAGGTCGCGGGCGCGGGTGAGGACGGTGTCGGTCATGGCCTCGGTGAGTTTGCCCGTGAAGGTGTTCTGCTGGCTCGGGTGGAAGCAGCCGATCACCGTCACCACGCCGTACGGCCCGTCGATCGGGTACTCCACGGCATGCCCGAACCGCGGTCGCGGCCTCGGTACGTCGTACCCAATACTGAGCAACCCGCCCAACGTGGCGTCGAAGCCGAACTTGCCCAGGCAGACGATCGCCTGGACCGTCGGCAACACCATCGCGAGTTCGGCGCGGAACCACGGCGCGCAGGTGTCCCGCTCGATCGGCGTCGGCTTGTTGGCCGGTGGCGCGCAGCGAACCGCCGCGATCATCCGGGCGCCGATCAGCCGAAGGCCGTCGCCGGCGTGCTCGCTGGTCGGCTGGTTCGCGAGGCCGATGCGATACAGCGACGCGAACAGCCAATCGCCCGAGCGATCACCCGTGAAAACCCGGCCAGTTCGATTACCGCCATTGGCCGCGGGAGCCAGCCCGGCGATCAGCAGACCGGGTGCCGGATCACCCCAACCGGCGATCGGACGGCCCCAGTACGGCTGGTCCGCGAACGACGCACGCTTGCCGACGGCAACTTCCTCCCGCCAGGCGACGAGCCGATCACACGCCCGGCAAACCGAAACCCCGGCCTCCAGCTCTGCCAGCGAATCAGCCTTGGCCGACAGCCGTACGACGTCCTTGGCCTTTCGCGCGACCGGCGTACTCGCGTGCGCAGGATCTTCCGGCCACCCGGTCCCCGGCGGTACCGGGCTGTCGAACCGTTCGCCGGTCAGCGGATGCGGAAGCAACACGGGCTACTCCTGATGCAGCGAAAGCGCGGTTCCGTCGAGAATGTCGTGCTCCGAGACCAGCAGTTCGTCGACCTGGAGACGGGCGTGGAGCCGGGCCAGGATCAACGCGCCCGCACCGATGACGTCGACCCGGCCGGGGTGGATCGCCTGGCGCTCGGCCCGTTGCGCCCGAGTGGACGAGAGTAGCCACGAGGTGGTCTCGACCAGCTGGTCACCGGAGATCCGCGCGTGGTGGACCCGGTCCCGGTCGTACTCCGGCAGGTCGAGCGCTACCGCCGCGACGGTGGTGACCGTACCGGCGACGCCGACCAGGCTGCGGGCCTTTGCGAGTGGGACCACCGTCGCGTCGAGCAACGCGTCGATGTCCTTGGTCATGGCGGCGATCTCGTCCGCCGTGGCTGGATCCGAACGGACGTGCCGCTCGGTCATCCGGACCGAACCCATGTCGAGCGATTCGGCCGCGATGACGCCATCGGCATCACCCAGCACCAGCTCGGTCGAACCGCCGCCGATATCCGCCACCAGATACGGCCCTGGTACGTCGGTCAGACCACCCGTCGCACCGGCGAAACTCAGTGCGGCCTCTTCCGAACCGGCGATGATGTCCGGGTCCACCCCGAGACGGGACCGCACCCCAGCGAAGAACTCGTCGGCGTTCGCGACATCGCGCGCGGCCGAGGTGGCGACGAACCTCAGCCGCTGGACGTCGTACAAGCGGATGAGTTCGGCGTACTGCTCGCAGGCGCTGAAGGTCCGCTCGAGCGCCTCTGGGGCGAACGAGCCGGTCGCGTCGACGCCTTGGCCGAGGCGGACGATGATCATCCGCCGGTCGACCTCGCGTAGTACGCCGTCGGCCAGGTCGGCCACCAGCAGGCGGATCGAGTTGGTGCCGCAGTCGATCGCGGCTACCCGGACGGGCTCACTCATCGTCGGAGACGCTGACGCATGGTCCGCGTCGGCCCCAGGCGGGCAGCGCCGCGAGCGACTCGTCGCCCAGCGGGTTCACGCCCGGGCCTTCGGCGAGCGAATGGCCTACGAGTACGTGCAGGCACTTCACCCGCGTGGGCATACCGCCCGCGCTGATGCCGTCGATCTCCGGCACGTGGCCGATGGCCTCGCGCCGGGCGAGGTACGACTTGTGGGCCGCCTCGTACGTCGCGGCCAGCTCGGCGTCCTCGGTCAGCCGCTCGGTCATCTCGCGCATCAGGCCGCTGGCCTCTTGCGTACCGATCACGGAGGAAAGGCGTGGGCAGGTGACGTAGAACAACGTCGGGAACGGCGTTCCGTCCGGGAGGCGCGGCTCGGTCTCGACCACGTCGGGCAGACCGCAATCGCAGCGATGGGCGATCGACTTGATGCCACGCGCCGGCCGGCCCAGCTGTGCGCTGACCGCGGCGATGTCTTCAGGGGTAGGTGCGGTCATCGTCCAGGTGTTTTCGGCGTGAGCAGGGTCTTGGGAGTTGGCTTGGCCGTCGGCGGTGTGGTGTTCGGCGGACGGCCCGCGATCTCGACGCTACCCCACAGCTTCGAGTACCAGGTGGGCTCCTGCGGTGCCTCGCCCGGATCGGCCGGATCTAGCGGTGCCGGTGGTGCCCCCACGGCCTTGCCGTCGGCGCCGATGACGCGATAACCGATCTCGCCCGGCATCACCCAGCCGAGTCGCTGACGCGCCTGCGCCCGGACGTACGCGTCGTCGTCCCAGCGGGCGATCTCGTCCTCGAGCTGGCTGACGCGTTGCTCGCGCTCGCGGATCTCCGTCTGCAGCGCGCTGATCTGCTGGTGCTGGTCGAACCAGACCCGCAGGCTCTGCGCGTACGAAACGACGAGGGCGCCGAGCACCAGCAGCACCATCGCGGCCCGGCCGGTCAGGTTCCGGGAACCTCGCGGCCGGGTTCGCCCTGGCGTCGTACCGGCCGTTCGGCGCTTGGGCTGGTTGCCGTCCCGGCGTGCCGGTGGTCGCGTCTGGCTCCGGCTCGAAGGCCTCGAACCAGGACGCGGACCGGTGTCACGGCGGGACGGCATAACTCAGCTCCTGACGACTCCTAGGAAAGCTCCTCGGAGGAATTCTCCCAGGCTCAGCCCTGGAAGCGGGGGAAGGCGCCGCGCCCGGCGTAGCGCGCTGCGTCGTCCAGCTCCTCCTCGATCCGGAGCAGCTGGTTGTACTTGGCGGTACGGTCCGAGCGGGCCGGGGCACCGGTCTTGATCTGGCCACAGTTGGTCGCGACGGCCAGGTCGGCGATGGTGGTGTCCTCGGTCTCGCCCGAGCGGTGGCTCATCATGCAGGTGAAGCCGTTGCGGTGCGCGAGGTCGACCGCGTCCAGGGTCTCGGTCAGCGTACCGATCTGGTTGACCTTGACCAGCAGGGAGTTCGCCGACTTCTCGGTGATACCGCGCTGCAGGCGCTCGACGTTGGTGACGAACAGGTCGTCGCCGACGATCTGGATCTTGTTACCGAGCTGGCCGGTGAGGTTGGCCCAGCCGGCCCAGTCGTCCTCGTTCAGCGGGTCCTCGATCGAGACGATCGGGTACGACGCGACCAGGTCGGCGTAGTAGGCGATCATCTCGTCGGAGGACTTCTTGCCGCCCTCGAACGCGTAGACGCCGTCGGTGTGGAATTCGCTCGCCGCCACGTCCATGGCCAGCGCGATGTCCTTGCCCGGGACCAGGCCGGCCTTCTCGATCGCGACCAGGATCAGGTCCAGCGCGTCGCGGTTGCTCGGCAGGCTCGGCGCGAAGCCGCCCTCGTCGCCGAGACCGGTGGACAGGCCCTTCTCCTTCAGTACGGCCTTGAGCGCGTGGTAGACGCTGACGCCCTGCATGAGCGCCTCGGAGTAGGTCGAGGCGCCGATCGGCGCGACCATGAACTCCTGCACGTCGACGTTGCTGTCCGCGTGCGCGCCGCCGTTGAGAATGTTCATCATCGGCACCGGCAGGATGTGCGCGTTCGGGCCGCCCACATAGCGGTACAGGTCCAGGCCGGAGCTCTCCGCGGCGGCCTTGGCCACGGCGAGGCTGACACCGAGAATGGCGTTCGCGCCCAGCTTGGCCTTGTTCGGCGTACCGTCCAGGTCCAGCAGGGCCTGGTCGATCAGCCGCTGCTCGTGGACGTCGTAGCCGACGATCTCCTTGTCGATCTCGTCCAGAACGGCCGTGACGGCCTTCTGAACGCCCTTGCCGCCGTAGCGCTTACCGCCGTCGCGAAGCTCTACCGCCTCGAACTGACCGGTGGAAGCGCCCGACGGGACAGCAGCGCGGGCAACGGTGTCGTCGTCGAGCAGAACCTCGACCTCGACAGTGGGGTTACCGCGCGAATCGAGAATTTCGCGCGCGCCGACGGCCTCAATGGTGGCCACATGTACTCCTAGTTCACTCACTGTTGACGGGCAGAACGAGCCCAGCCTGCAGCTCGACGATCACGCCCGAGCCTAGCGGCCAGACCAGACAGCTCAGTGGACCGCGTCCGTCTTCACGATATTGCTGGGTGGAACACTTCGCGTCAGCAGTACGCCGTTAGGCGCCTCGAACACCCTGAGGCCCGCTGGATCGACGGCAAGGTTCACAACCGACTTCCGCCGCCCGAGCGGGCTGTCCTTGCTCGCCACGAGGTGAACGTGCGTACGACGTCCCGGCTGCAGGCCCGTTTTCACGATGCTCTCGACGGCCTCGGCGGTCGTACCGTGCCAGAGCAGGTTCTGCGGGTTGTAGACGGTCCAGCTAGTGTCCTGAGTCGGAAGTTCGTGCTTCAGCTCCGGTGTCCAGGTGCGTGCATCGCAAGGCGGAGAAGCGGTCGCGATGCTCTAGCATCGTGGCCGTTTCTCCAACGCCGCGAGGTGCGTGCCTGGGCGCCGGAGATGTGCACGAACTTCCGACTCAGGACACTAGCTTCGAGGGCCTCAAGCGTCACGGGCATGTGCAGGCGGGAATGGCCTTGGCAGGCGCGTATGCGGTCTCCGTCCACCTGCAGGCGCTTCTTGTCGTTCTGCGCGACTGCTTCGTCCAGCTGTTGCCTGGTGAGGCATAGCAGGGCGCAGACGTCGTCGATGGAACTCCAGCCGTCCGGGGTCATCGCAAGGCCTCGCTCCCCTGCGGTGTGCCTCAGGAGCTTGGAGATCGCCTTGCTGTGCCGTACGACGCTCATTGGGTCAAGCGTGTCAGGAGGGCCTTGAGGATGTCGACGCGGCTGTCTGGGTGTTCTGGGCGGGTGAGGACGTAGTACCGCACGGGAGGGAGGTCTCTGATCCGGGCGGTCACCAGCGGCTGCGGCGTACGGACCGAGCCATTGACTACCGCAGGCCCTACACCGAGCTCTACGAAGTGCAGTTGTAACTGCCAGCCCTGGGCCTCCACCGCCACACTCCAGTCGACACCAGCGTCCAGGAAGCTCCGCTCCAGCGCCTGCCGATGGGGACGACTTGGAGGCGGTACGACGAGCGCTTCGCCTTCCAAGTCCTTCAGCCGGACCGTACGACGCCCGGCCAGTCGGTGCTCGGGGCGCATCGCTAGGACCTGCGGGAGCTGGCAAAGCGGCTCGTGGCTTAAGTCGTCCGGGAGCACGCCCAGGGCGGTAACGCCGATATCGGCCGAGCCGTCGCGCAACGCGTTCAAGGTCGCCTCGGCGTCGGCAGTGACCAGGTTGAGCCCGCCCGGCGCCTGCTCCAGGTATCGCCGGATGGCCTCGCCCAGGAGGTAGACGTACGCCCCCGCGCCGGCGGCGAGTGTCAACGGCCGCGGCGGGGCGTCGTTCAGGGTGGCGAGGAAGGCCGCCGCCCTTGTTCGGGTGTCGTTCGCGAAGGCCGCGAAGCGCTCGCCGGTGTCGGTGAGCAGCAGGTTGCGGCCCTGGCGGATGACCAGCGGCTTGCCCACCTTCTTCTCCAGCTTGCGGATCCGGGCATGCAAGGCGGGCTGGCTGACGTGCAACGCCGTGGCCGCGTGGGTGAAGTTGCGGTGGGCGGCAAAAACCGCGAACGCCTCCAGGTCCTCGGCGACCAGGCGATCCATCATCACCTCAGACTATAGCAGCTTTGTCGATTTATAGTTCTGCTGGAGTCTGTAGCGGTTCACGCTGTGGCTATGAACAAACTAAGAATCGACATCGGCCGCGTGATCATCGACGGGAGTTCGCATCCCGACGGCGGCGACACCGCCTTCTTCCAGGGCGATCGAGCCACCCTGCTACGCACCCCGGCCGTGCCCGGCGCCTTCGAAGCCATCGCCCGGCTGACCACGCTGTTCAAGGGGCAGGCGTGGCTCGTTTCGAAGGCCGGGCCGCGCGTGCAGCAGCGGACCCTGCAATGGCTCGAGCACCACGACTTCTACGGGCGGACCGGCATCCCGGCTGATCACGTGCGTTTCTGCTTGCGCCGCGCGGACAAGGCCGTGCACTGCGCCGAACTCGGCATCACCCACTTCATCGACGACAAACCCGACGTGCACGAGGCCCTCGCCGGAATCGTTGCTCACCGCTACCTCTTCGACCGTCGACACCATCTCCCCGCCGGAGTGAGCCGAACTCCCACCTGGCCTACCGCCGAGACCGCCATCACCCAGTCGTTCGAGCCGCTGCCACACTTTCCACTTGCGGAAGTGGAAAGTTATCTCTAAGGTTTCCGGCATGGAAAGCAATGCGCGGGAGCAGATGGCCATCGTCGAACGAGCCGAGGCCGCGCCGTACATCGACTATCCGCCCACCCCGCTGTGGTACTACCCCTCGATCGGCCTGTGGGTCGCCGCCATGATCGGAACGTTCGTCTGGTGGCGGGAGAACGCGGTGTTGTTCGCCGGCACGATCCTGGTGCTGGTGGCGCTCGAAGGCGCGTTCATCGCGTGGATGAGCCGCCGCCACGGCGCCCTGCCGATGCCGGGACGCGGGAATCCCCCGCGCGAGATCGCCGCCGTATGGCGCGGGTACTTCATCGGCCTGGCCTTGATCGTGGCCGCGATCGCCGTCGTGTGGTGGTTGACCGGTCCCCCGATCGCGGCGCCGGCCGGGTTCGTCCTGGTGACCGGTGGATTGGTGCTGTACGAGCGCCGATACGCCGTCGCCGCCGCGAAGGTGCGGGAGCGTCTCGCGTGATCGAAGGCCTCGACCCCGTTATCCACGCGCCGAAACGGCTGGCCGCGATGGCCGTACTGGCCAACGCTTCGACGGCGTCATTTCGCTTCTTGAAGGACTATCTGGAGATCGCGGATTCGGATCTCTCCAAGCACATGTCGGCGCTGGAGGCGGCGGGTTATGTGAGTACGTCGAAGGACGGCCGCGGGCGAGGCGCCACCACGACGTACAAGCTCACTCGTGCGGGGCGCAAGGCCTACACCGCTCATCGGGACGCCCTGCGCGCCTTGCTCGACGGACCGCCGCCTGCCGCTTCCGATCCTGCCGGGGCGTGAGGGCGGCTGCGAAACCGGTGGCGGCGGCGAGCTGCTCGGCTCTACGGTGAGCAGATGGCCGACGCCGACAAGGCTGCACCGTCAGCTGGACTGGACTTTCACACCCCGGGAACGCGCACGTTCCTCCACTTGCTGGGAAACACCCTGCTCACCTCGGTGATCAACTTCACCGCGTGGTTCGCCATCACCTTCTACGTCTACCTGCAGACGCGGTCGGTGTTCGCGTCCGCGGTGATCGCGGGCCTGTTCCTGGTGATGACCGCGCTGACGGGCATCTGGTTCGGCAGTCTTGTCGACCACCACAGCAAGAAGACGATGATGCTGCTGTCCGGCGTCGCCTCGTTCGTGCTGTATCTGGCCAGTTTCGTCTTTTACCAATCCGTGCCGCACGAGACCTTCAAGGATCCGGCGAGCGTCCGGTTGTGGTTGCTGGTCACGATGCTGATCCTCGGCGTGATCGCCGGGAACATCCGCACGATCGCCCTGCCGACCCTCGTCACGTTCCTCATTCCCGAGGACCGGCGAGACAAGGCCAACGGGCTCGTCGGCACCGCCTCCGGTGTGTCCTTCCTGGTCACTTCGGTCATCAGCGGCGTACTGGTGGCCGCCGGCGGCATGTTCTACGTACTGCTGCTCGCGATGGCGGTCTTGCTGCTGGCAACCATCCACTTGTGGTTCACCGCGGTCCCGACCGGCAAGGCCGAGCTGGCCGAAGGCGAGACGCCGGAGCCGCGCCAGGTCGATCTGCGCGGCACCATCAAGATCATCCGCGGGGTGCCCGGGCTGATCGCGCTGATCCTGTTCACGACGATCAACAACTTTCTCGGTGGCGTGCTGATGGCGCTGATGGACGCCTACGGCCTGTCGCTGGTGTCCGTCGAGGTGTGGGGATTCCTGTGGGGATTCCTGAGCGCCGGCTTCATCCTCGGCGGCCTGGTGATCGCCCGGGTAGGCCTCGGCAAGAACCCGGTCCGCACCCTGCTGCTGATCAACGTCGCCCTGTGGACGATCACCGGCCTTTTCACCATCCAGGCCTCGCTGGCCCTGCTGATCGGCGGGTTGTTCCTCTACATGTGCCTGGTGCCGTTCGCCGAGGCGTCCGAGCAGACCATCCTGCAAAGGGTGGTCCCGTACCACCGTCAGGGCCGGGTCTTCGGCTTCGCCCAGAGCGTCGAGCAGGCCGCCTCACCGCTCACCGCGTTCCTGATCGGCCCGATCGCGCAGTTCATCTTCATCCCGTTCATGACCACCGGCTCCGGAGTGGACCTGATCGGCGGCTGGTTCGGCACCGGCGCGGACCGCGGCATCGCCCTGGTCTTCACCCTGACCGGCCTGATCGGCCTCATCCTCACCCTCGCCGCCATGGGCACCAAGCAGTACCGCGGCCTCTCCCACCGCTACCTCCACACCCCCGCCCCCGAAGAATCCACCCCCGCCGACGCCTAGTTGCTCTAGCGGGCCGGCTAAAGCCGGGCTTAGCGGGTTTCGGCGGTGCGGATTTGGGTGGCCAGGCGGCGTACGGCGTCGCGGAGGGCTTGTTCGGCGTCGAGGTTGGACTCGCGGGCGAGGCGGACCAGGTTGAGCAGGTCTTCGCCGAGGCGGTCGGCTGCCTGGGCCGATGCTTGGTCAGAAGCGTCCGATGAACCGCGACTCGCCGCGTCAGAAGCGTCCGATGAACGGCTTTGCGGCGTGTCGGCGGCAGGGCCGGGCGGGGCCGAGGCGGGCGGGGCCACAGGTGGCCCGGGCTCGGGGAGGTCTAGTTTGGTGGCGCGGGAGAGGACTTTGTCGGCTAGGGCCAGGGCTGGGAGGGCTAGGGGGATGCCTTCGAGGGCCGAGGTGCGTTGCTTTTCGGCGGCTTTGATGGTTTCCCAGTTGGCCTCTACCGCGGCGCTGTCGGCGGCCAGGGTGTCGCCGAAGACGTGCGGGTGGCGCCGGATCAACTTCTCGACGATGCCGCCCGCGACGTCGTCGATGGAGAACGCGTCGTCGGGATCTTCCTCCGCGATGCGCGAGTGGAACGCCACTTGCAGCAGGAGATCGCCCAGTTCCTCGCGGAGATGCGCGTAGTCGCCGGTTTCGATCGCCTCGAGGGTCTCGTACGTCTCCTCGAGCAGGTACTTCGCCAGCGTCTCGTGGGTCTGCTCCTGGTCCCAAGGGCAGTTTGACCTGAGGCGGTCCATCACCCGGACGAGGTCGATCAGGCGCGCGCCGGGTACGTCGTACGAGCCGTGGAGGATTTCCACCTCGTACGACGGGCGTGGTTCGGCCGAGAGGGCCTCGGCGGCATGGCGGAGTAGGGCTGGTTCACCGTCGTCACCGATCAGCCAGACGACCGACGAGCCCGCGGCGGCCGAGGTGGTCAGCCAGGTCCACGGGTCGCCGAGGACGTCGGTGACGGTCAGGCCCGAGGCGGTGATGGCCTGGGCCTGCGGGGAGCCGGCCGTACCGATCGAAGTGGCCGACTCCAGCGTGGACCAGGCCGCCCGGGTGAGCAGGCCTGGCGCGACGCGAGGACTCGTGACGAGAAGAGCGATCCGGCCCGACATCAGCCCTGCGGCTGCTGCTGCTCAGCCCGCTCTTTGTCCTTCGCCGCGTCTTCGATGGCCTTGCTTTGCGGCGACAAGGCAGACAGGGAACCGGAACTCCACTTGTCGATGCCACCCGCCAGTTCCCACTTGCCATAGCGCGGGCTGAGGACCACCTTGACCGAGTCTGCTTCGGCCAGCACAACCTGGCTCCCGGCGCCCATGGCGTTCCGGTCGCCGACACTGGTCCCGCCGCCGAGCTTGGCTACAGCGAACGCGGCGGCCGCGATCTTCTCGACGAACTGCCGCCCGACCTCGCTCGTCTCCAGCTTGGAGAGCGACGCCGGATCGAAGTACTCCTTCTTGGCCGCGGCGACATCCGCCGGAGTCACCTGGACGCCCTTCTTGGCGGCGACCTGCTGGATGATTTCGTCGCGCGTCAACTGGCTGATCGCGTCGCGAGGTGCGAACGTCTGGCCGATCGCGGTCGACACCGCGGTGGCGACATCCTCGATGTGGCTGACCGAGAACTCCCTGTCACCGACCACGACAGCGGCGCCGGGGTGGGTTCCTTCGGCGCAGCCGCCGAGGATCACAAGGGCGCCTGCTGCCGTGGCTGCTACCAGGGCCTTGCGCAGCGCGTTCTTCGTGCTCACCCGAATCTCCTCCAGCTACGAGCGCTGAGCCGGGATCGGCTCGGCGATGACGTCATCGATCAGTCTGGTGCACCACTGCAGCAACTCGACGTCGCGCAGCGGCTGTCCGGCGACCGGCCTGGTGGTCGGTCTTGGCACCAGGATGGTACGCAGTTGCGGCTTGACCAAGCTCTTCGGGTACAGCCTGTTGAGGCGAAGCACCTTGGAGTCGGGCAGGTCGACCGGCCCGAACCGGATCAGGTTGCCCTGCAGGGTCACGTCGCTCAGACCCGCCTGGCGGGCCCGGTTGCGGAACTTCGCGACCTCGAGCAGGTTCTGCACCGGCGCCGGGATGTTGCCGTACCGGTCGTGCAGTTCCTCCACCAGCGAGGCGATACCGTCCTCGTCGCGAACCGACGCCATTCGCTGGTACATCTCCAGCCGCAGCCGCTGCGAGGGCACGTAGTCGTGCGGCAGGTGCGCGTCGATCGGCAGCTCGATCTTGACCTCGGGCTCCTCGGCCGGGGTGTCGCCGCGGAACTCCGCGACGGCCTCGCCGACCAGGCGCACGTACAGGTCGAAACCGACGTCGGCGATGTGACCGGACTGCTCGCCACCGAGCAGGTTTCCGGCGCCGCGGATCTCCAGGTCCTTCATCGCGACCTGCATACCGGCACCGAGGTCGGCGTGCTGCGCGATGGTGGCGAGGCGATCGTGCGCCGTTTCGGTCAGCGGTTTTTCCGGCGGGAAGAAGAAGTACGCGTAGGCCCGTTCGCGGCCACGGCCGACCCGTCCGCGCAGCTGGTGCAACTGGGACAGGCCGAGCAGGTCGGACCGCTCGACGATCAGCGTGTTCGCGTTGGAGATGTCGATACCCGACTCCACGATCGTCGTACAGACGATGACGTCGGCCCGCTTCTCCCAGAAGTCCTGGATGACCTGCTCCAGGTGGTGCTCCGGCATCTGGCCGTGCGCGACCGAGACCCGGGCTTCCGGGACCAGCTGGCGGATGCGCGCGGCGGCCTTCTCGATCGTGTTGACCCGGTTGTGGACGAAAAAGACCTGGCCCTCGCGCAGCAGCTCGCGCCGGATCGCGGCGGTCACCTGGCCCTCTTCGTACGCGCCGACAAACGTCAGCACCGGGTGGCGCTCCTCCGGCGGGGTGGCGATCGTCGACATCTCACGAATACCGGTGATCGACATCTCCAGCGTGCGCGGGATCGGCGTCGCGGACATCGTCAGTACGTCGACCGCGGTGCGCAGGCGCTTGAGCTGTTCCTTGTGCTCGACGCCGAACCGCTGCTCCTCGTCCACCACGACCAGCCCGAGATCCTTGAACGCGACCTCACCGCTGAGCAGCCGGTGCGTACCGATCACCACGTCGACCGAACCGTCGGCCAGACCGTCGATCGTTGCCTTGGACTCCTTGTCGGTCTGGAACCGCGACAGCGGCGCCACATTGACCGGGAAGTTCGCGTAGCGCTCAGCGAAGGTGGCGTAGTGCTGCTGCACCAGCAGGGTCGTCGGTACCAGCACCGCGACCTGCTTACCGTCCTGTACGGCCTTGAACGCGGCCCGGACGGCGATCTCGGTCTTGCCGTAACCGACGTCACCGCAGACCACCCGGTCCATCGGCGTGATCCGCTCCATATCGCGTTTCACGTCGTCGATGGTGGCGAGCTGGTCCGGCGTCTCCACGAACGGGAACGCGTCTTCCATCTCCCGCTGCCACGGGGTGTCCGCGGCGAAGGCGTGCCCCTTGGTGGCCTGGCGCGCGGCGTACAGCTTGATCAGTTCGGCCGCGATCTGGCGGACCGCCTTGCGGGCGCGGCCCTTGCGCTTGGCCCAGTCGCCGCCGCCCATCTTGTCCAGCGTGGGCTGCTCGCCACCGACGTACCGCGTGACCTGGTCGAGCTGGTCGGTCGGCACGTAGAGCCGGTCGCCCGGCTGGCCCCGCTTGCTCGGCGCGAACTCGATCACGACGTACTCGCGGGTGGCCTTCTGCTGGCCCGTACCGACGGTGCGCTGCATCATCTCGACGTAGCGGCCGACACCGTGCTGCTCGTGAACGACGAAGTCGCCCGGCTGCAGTTCGAGCGGGTCGACGGTCTTCTTGCGGCGGCTCGGCAGCCGTTGCTGGGAACGCCGATCGGCCATCGACCGCTGGCCGGCGATATCGGTTTCGGTCAGCACCGCGAGCTTGATGCCCTCGGCAACGAAACCGCGTTCCAGCTGGCCCTGGGTGATCAGCACGACGCCTGGTTCGGGATCGCTGCCGACGCCGTCCACCATGCGCGCCGGTACTTCGCTCTCGGCGAGGATCTCCGCCAGCCGCTGCGCGGGCCCGTGGCCCTCTGTCACGCAGACGACGCGCCAGCCGGCCCGCAGCCAGCCGCGAATGTCCTCGACCGCGGCGCTGGTCTCACCGCGGTACGGCTCGACCTCGTTGGCCGCGATCGCCCGGGTCTTGACCGCGCCCGCGTCGGTGTCGATGTCGAAGTGAACGACCTCGCCCATGGAGTCGCGCAGTACGGCGTCGTCCCCGGTCGGCGCGGCCGCGAACGGCGACAGGCTCCACCACGCCAGCCCTCGGTCCAGCGCCTGCGAACGCACGTCCGCCAGCGACATGTACGCCGCCGCGCCCAGGTCGATCGGCGCCTCGCCACCACCGGCAGCCGCGGCCCACGAGGCCTCCAGGAACTCCTGGCTGGTCGCGACCAGATCGTGCGCGCGCGCCCGGACCCGCTCGGGATCGCTGACGATGACGTGGGTGCCCTCGGGCATCAGATCGACGAGCAGTTCCATCTCGTCCACCAGCACCGGCGCGAGCGACTCCATGCCCTCGACGGCGTGACCCTGCGCGAGCTTCTCGAACAGCTCGGCCAGTTCGGGATGTTCCTTGGCCAGTACGCCGGCCCGCGCGCGGACATCGTCGGTCAGCAGCAGTTCGCGGCACGGCGGCGCCCACAGACCGTGCTCCGCGATCTCCAGCGAGCGCTGATCCGCGACGGCGAAGTACCGGATCTCCTCGATCTCGTCGCCGAAGAAGTCCACCCGCAGCGGGTGCTCCTCGGTCGGCGGGAAGACGTCGATGATGCCGCCACGGACGGCGAACTCGCCCCGGCGCTCGACCAGATCGACCCGGTTGTACGCCGCGGCCGACAGGCGTTCGACCACGTCGTCCAGCTCGATCGTGTCGCCCAGGTGCAGCTGAACCGGCCGGAGATCGGCGAGCCCCGCCACCTGCGGCTGCAGCACGCTGCGAACCGGCGCGACCAGGATCTTGATCGCCCCGGTGGTGATGTCGGACGAATCGGGATGCACCAGGCGGCGCAGTACGGCGAGCCGACGGCCGACCGTGTCCGACCGCGGGGACAGCCGCTCGTGCGGCAGCGTCTCCCAGGCCGGGTAGTACGCGACCGAGTTCGGGTCGACCAGGCAGCCCAGGGCCGCGGTCAGATCTTCGGCCTCACGGAAGGTGGCGGTCACGGCCAGAATCGGGCGATCCGCACCACGGGCCTCGGCCAGCGCAGCCAGTAGCACTGGCCGGATCGGTCCGGGTGCACTCAGGTCCAGCTTCGTCGGGACATCGGAGCGGGCGTCGGCCAGCGCGCCCGCCACCACGGAATCGGTGACCAGAGCATCGACGAGTCCGGCCAGTCTGGTCACGAGTTGTACTTCCCCTGAGTCACTTCGAGACCCTCCGTCAGCAAGCACTCGATCGCGTCGGCGGTGCGATCGATGATGAAGGGCAGGTCCTTCCGCTCGGTCGAGCTGAAGTCGTCGAGCACAAAATCGGCCGGGCTCTGCCGACCCGGCGGCCGGCCCACACCGACCCGGACCCGGTAGAAGTCACCGGTGTCGATCGACCGGCGGATCGACTTGAGCCCGTTGTGGCCGTTGTCGCCACCGCCGAACTTGGTCCGCATCGTGTCGAACCCGATGTCCAGCTCGTCGTGGATCACGACCAGATTGGCCGGGCTGGACTTGAAGAACCGCAGCAGGCCGGCGACCGGGCCACCCGACTCGTTCATGTACGTGCGCGGGCGGCCCACCACCGCCCGGACTCCCGGCATGCCGCCGAGACGGCCCTCGGCCACGTCGGCCTGGGCCTGCTTGGCGGACTTGAGCTTGCCGCCCATCCGCCCGACCAGCTCCTCGACCACCATGTAGCCGATGTTGTGCCGGTTGCCTGCATAAGAAGGGCCGGGGTTCCCCAGCCCGACGACCAACCACACGTCGTCCGCCACGGATCCCCGGCCCTCCTTGTCAAACGTTCTGAAGAAGTGGTGCTGGTACTACTACTCGACCGGCGCGGCGGTCGGCTCGTCGCGAACCACGCCCGCCTCGGCCTCGGCCTCGGCCATCTCGGCGTCCAGCTGCTCGGCGGTCTGGCCGGCGGTGACGTTCACGATCAGCGTGTCCGGCTCGATGGCCAGCGTGGTGCCCTTCGGCAGCACCAGGTCGGAGGCGTGGATCTGCGCGCCGGCGTCCAGGCCCTCGATCGACACGGTGACGCCGTCGGGGATGTGGGTGGCCTCGGCCTCGACCAGAATGGTCTGCGCCTCGGTGACGACCAGGGTGCCGCTGACGGCCTCGCCCTCGACGTGCACGGCGATCTCGACCTGGACCTTCTCGCCACGCTTCACGATGACCAGGTCAACGTGCTCGATGGTGTTCTTGATCGGGTCGCGCTGAACCTGCTTCGGCAGGGCCAGCAGGCTCTCGCTGCCCTCGACCTCGATCAGCAGCAATGCGTTGGCGGTCTTCAGCGCCAGCATCGTGTCGTGACCGGGCAGGGTGATGTGGACCGGGTCAGTGCCGTGGCCGTAAAGCACGGCGGGCACCTTGTGGTCCCGACGGATTCGGCGGGCAGCACCCTTGCCGAACTCCGAACGCGATTCGGCTTGGATCTTGACCTCGGCCACGGAAGTACTCCCTCAGAACGTTGCGGTGATCTGCTTATCGATGGAAACCAAAGTTGCTGGCCTCAGCGGGCGCGTTATGACATCTCAGACGTCACGCAACGAACCACCGCGTCGATCACGGAGCCGCGCCCGCACCTTCCGGGGGGCGTCCCTCGCCGAGGCAACCTGTTCAGTCTACCCACCACCTCGCCCAAGACGGAAATCCCCCCATGTGACTCCCGCAATCCCCCACCGGCGCGCCGGTATCCCGCTCATCGGACCCTAGTTACCCGGCGTGTCGGCATTCATCGGACCCTTGTGACCATCGGCCGTCCGGCCGACCCGCCGCGCCCCTAGGATCGCGGAATGGCGGTGCTTGTGATGGTGGGGCTGGTGCTGCTGGTGGTGCTGCCGCTGATCGTCAGCGGGGTCCTGTACGCCGTCGCCGTGGTCGTGTACAAGCGACGACGGCGGGCGTTCGAAGCGCGGCGGGCGGAAGCGCTCCGGCAGTTCGGCTGGTCCTACGTCGCGCCGGATCCGTGGCTGGCCGAATTGGCCTCGATCGCCTTCCCAGGCAACGGTCAACCGGTGTCGATGGCGACCGGGTGGTTCAACGGGCGGCCGGTCGCCGTTATGGACTACGAGTACTCGATGCAAACCGCCGACGGCCGGGGCAACGTCTCGAGCAGCACTCAGGCCTGCCATGTCGTGGCGGTTCAACTCCCCGTCGCCCTGCCGTGGTTGCGACTGACGGAGGAATCCCGGCTCGGGCGGATCCGGCCGCGGGATCTTCAGTTGGAGAGCCCGGCGTTCAACGATGCCTTCCGGGTCGAGACGCCCGACGATCGCTACGCCTCGGCGATTCTGCATCCGCGCATGATGGAACTGATGCTGGATAACACCTGGTTCGACTGGCAGTTGGCCGGTCCCACGCTGATGTCGTGGAACCTGAACCACTGGGAGGCGCCCGAAACCGCCGCCCGGCTGTCGGTGCTGACCCGCATCGCCGATCTGCTGCCACCCTTCGTACTGCGCGACTACGGCCACCGCCTCGCCTGACGCCGTACGGTTTATTGGGCCGTACGGCGAGGGGCAGGGTTTGTTCGGTTAAGCGGCGGACTATTCGGCCAGGCGGGTCCAGACCTCGCGGAGAGCCCTGATCGGTTCCGGGTCGAGGCCGGCGTCGGTCAGGGTCTCGGCGATCTCGTCGAACTCGGGGCCCCAGCGCCACGCGACTCGCCGGAGGTCTTCGGCCAGACCCGGCTCGGCGAGATCGCCCGCATGGGGCCGTGTCGCCTGCGCCACCAGGGCATCGGTGACCCCGTGGTGCTCGGCCAATCCGAAGGCCAAGGTCGCGAGGGCCAACCTGCCCTTGTTGTAAAGGGCGAACGCCGACTTGGCGGCACTGGCCGCGCCCACCGCCGAGCCGACCACGCGCGGGCTGACCGCCGTACCGCTGAACAGTTCGGCAACAACCTCCACCTCCGGCCCGGCCAGTAGGAGGTCCGTACGTTTGCCGCCAACCGGAGGCGGCCCGATCACGCCCGCGTCAACAAACGTCGCTGCCGCGAGAGCCTCCGCGATCGACGCAAGGGATGACGGCGACAACGGGTTGGCATCGACGTACAACCCCGTGAATCCGGCGGCGCCGACCTCCCGGGCGATCTCGACGGCCCCTTGCGGAGCACACGAACAGAGCACCACCTCCGCAGTACCGACCGCGTCCGCGAACGTCGTACCGATCAATCCCGCCGCCCCGGCTCGTTCGGCACTCGCGGCGCTCCGGCCTGCGGGCACCCACTGGACCTGATGACCCGCGGCAACGAGTTCGGCCGCGAGCCGCGACCCCATCGCCCCCGGGTGAAACACGGCAATACGCATACTCCTCACCTAATCACCCCCTCCCTTCCTTTTGCGTTCGTTCGTCGGAACGAACGCAAAAGGAAGGGAGGGCACATGGCGAAGCCCGCGCCCGGTTGGGGGCGCGGGCTTCGGGGTTGCTGGGAGGTGCGGGAGGGTCAGGCGCGGCCGTCGAAGAGGCTGGTGACGGAGCCGTCTTCGAACACCTCGCGGATGGCGCGGCTGATCAGCGGCGCGATCGACAAGGTGGTGAGCTTGTCGAAGTGCCGGTCCTCGGGGATCGGCAGGGTGTTGGTGACGATGACCTCTTTGGCCTGGCAGTTCTTCAGCCGGTCCACGGCGGGCCCGGACAGGATCGCGTGGGTGGCGGCGATGACCACGCCGGCGGCCCCGTCGTTCATCAGCGCGTCGGCGGCCTTGGTGATGGTGCCGGCGGTGTCGATCATGTCGTCGACCAGGATGCAGACGCGATCCTTGACCTCACCGACAACGCGGTTCGCGACGGTCTCGTTGGGCCGGTTGATGTCGCGGGTCTTGTGGATGAAGGCCAGCGGCGCGTTGTTCAGCCGGGCCGACCACTGCTCGGCCACCTTGATCCGGCCGGCGTCGGGCGATACGACGGCGAGCTGCTGGTCGCCGTACTTGGCGCGAACGTACTCGGTCAGGATCGGCAGGGCCATCAGGTGGTCCACCGGGCCGTCGAAGAAACCCTGGATCTGCGAGGTGTGCAGGTCGACGCAGATCAGCCGGTTGGCCCCGGCGGTCTTGAACAGGTCGGCCATCAGGCGGGCCGAGATCGGCTCGCGGCCGCGGTGCTTCTTGTCCTGCCGGGCGTAACCGTAGAACGGCAGCACCACGGTGATGCGCTTGGCCGAGGCCCGCTTCAGCGCGTCGACCATGATCAGCTGTTCCATGATCCACTCGTTGATCGGCGAGGTGTGGCTCTGGATCACGAACGCGTCGCTGCCGCGCACGGACTCCTCGAACCGGACGTAGATCTCGCCGTTGGCGAAGTCGTACGCCGAGGTCGGCACCAGGCCGGCGCCGAGCTGCTCGGCGACCTCCTCGGCGAGCATCGGGTGGGCCCGGCCCGAGAACACCATCAGGTTCTTCTCGGTGGTGCGCTTCATCCCGCTCATGGCCGCGACTCCTTCTCAATGGCCTCGGCGGCTGCCTTGGCGGTCTTGGTACCGGCCCGGCGGCGGGCGACCCAGCCGGCGATGTTGCGCTGCCGGCCGCGGGCCACGGCGATCTCCCCCGGTTTGACGTCGTCGGTCACCGTGGAACCGGCCGCGACGTACGCGCCGTCGCCGATCACACGCGGAGCGACCAGAACCGAGTCGCTGCCGACGAACGAGTGCTTGCCGACGGTGGTGTGCGCCTTGGTGACACCGTCGTAGTTGGCGAAGATGGTGCCGGCGCCGATGTTCGCGCCGTCGCCGATGGTGGCGTCACCGGCGTAGGTGAGGTGCGGGACCTTCGCGCCGGCGCCGATGGTCGCGTTCTTGGTCTCCACGAACGTGCCGATCTTGCCGCTCTCGCCGAGCGCCGTTCCCGGCCGCAGGTAGGCGAACGGGCCGACGCTGGCGTGCGCGCCGATGGTGGCGCCGGAACCGTGCGTGCGGATGACCGTCGCGTTCGCACCGATCTGTACGTCGGTGAGAGTGGTGTCCGGGCCGATGACCGCTCCGGCCGCGGCGGTGGTCGCGCCGTGCAGCTGGGTGTTCGGCAGCAGGGTGACGTCGGCCTCGAGCTCGACCGTGTCGTCGACCCAGGTGGTGTTCGGGTCCACCACGGTGACCCCGGCGCGCATCAGCCGTTCGAGCGTGCGCCGGTTCATCTCGGCGCGCAGCGCGGCCAGCTGCACCCGGTCGTTCACGCCCTCGGTCTGCATCGCGTCGTCGGTCACGTAGGCGCCGACCCGCTTGCCGTCGCCCCGGGCGATCGCCAGTACGTCGGTCAGGTACAGCTCGCCCTGGGCGTTGTCGGTCGTGATCCGGGTCAGACCGTCGCGCAGGGTGGCCGCGTCGAAGACGTAGATGCCGGCGTTGATCTCGTCGATCTGCCGCTGCTCGGGCGTCGCGTCCTTGTGCTCGACGATGCCCGCGACACTGCCGTCCTCGCCCGGGATGATCCGGCCGTAGCCGGTCGGGTCGGGCACTCGCGCGGTCAGCACGGTGACGGCGTTTCCGCGCGCCTCGTGCTCGGCGACCAGCTCCTGCAACGTGGCCGCCTGGAGCAGCGGGACGTCGCCCGAAGTGACAACAACGGCGCCGGTGATGTCCGGCACGGCGGTGAGTCCCGATCGCACAGCGTCACCGGTTCCGAGCTGCTGCTCCTGTACGGCGGTCCGGACCGCGGAGTCGATCTCGGCCAGGTGCGCCTCGACCAGCTCGCGACCGGTGCCGACCACGACGACGAGGTGTTCCGGCTCCAGCACCCGGGCGGCGGCCACGGCGTGCCCGACGAGACTGCGCCCGCCAAGTGTGTGCAGAACCTTGGGGGTGGCGGATTTCATCCGGGTCCCCTGACCGGCGGCCATGATGATGACCGCCGCAGGACGGTGGGAAGTCACGCGGTGTTCTCCTCGGGTTCCCTGGTTGGTGGGCCCTGGTTAGACGCTGTCTGACGGATTCGGACATTCCTCTTCCGTCGGTCAGCGTACTTCCGGGAGGACGCCTGTTCCGAATCGGCGCCCACAGGTGTGACCGATGTGACCCGTGAGTCGCCTTGGCATCGCTCTCACGTAGTTCGGGTGCTCGTCAGATCAGGTTGTTCCAGAACATCAGCTCGGAGCTCTGGACCAGCCGGGCGTACCGGCGAACACGCTCGGTGACCACCCCGGCGTCGATACCGGCCTGTACGGCGGCGATCGCCTGGGCCTCGCCGTCGGGTGGTGGCGTGGCGAAGAAGTCGAGGAAGCCGCAGGCCTCGTCGGTATATCCGTAGCGCGTTCGCATCGCCTCGGCCAGTGTGGCGCAGTAGTTGCCCCAGGCAGCGAAGTTCGCGTAGAGGCCGACGACCACCTCGGCCGGTTCGGCGTTCAGCGCGAGCCAGGCGAAGTACGCCGGGTAGGCCTGGCAACCGGCCTGCGGCTCGTACGACTCGCCCTCGGGCGCGAGCGTCGGCAGCTTGCTCAGTGCGAGTTCCTCCCCGGCCGCGAGCCCGGTGAACCACGCCCGGACCTCGGGCTGTTCCGCCCGGGCCGCGAGCGTCAGGCAACTCCGCCAGTCGCTGCGCACAATGTGGTACTCCTCGGCCGCCAGGCTGCGATACTCCGGGCGTGGTCCTTGAGAAGCAGGACGAGCGGACGCTGCGGCGACGGTTCGGATGGGTGGTGCCCGTAGGGATCGCCAGCGCGATCAACACGTTCGCGAACCTCGGCGACGATCCGTTGACCCGGGCGGATCATCCGCTGCTCGGTATGGCGGCGCTTCTCGGTGCGGGCATTGGCGTCGCGTGGGGTTGTCTGGACCCGCGCGACCTCTCCGACCGCTTCGCTCTCCCGGCCCTGGTGACCGTGGTGTTCGGCATCCTCCTGCTGTTGCCGCTCGGCGAGCTGGATGGCCCCGGCCCGCTACCGTTGCTGGCCTACTTCCTGGGCCTTGGCGCCGGCCTCGTCATGGCGGCCTGGTGGACCGCCTACCGAACTCCGGTAGGACCCGCGGAAAGCTAGAAGACCCGCAGGTAGGTCTTCGGCGACACCGTGGTCTCGATCCGACGGCCCTGGTAGGTGGTGGCGGGGACCACGAACCGGTAGGCGTAGTACCCGGGTTTTGTTGCCGTGAGCGTCTTGGTACCGAGTCCGTTGCGCAACGGCACCCAGGCCAGGCCGACCCATGCCTTGCCATCCCAGCGCTGCCAGAGGGCCTTCGTACTGACTTTTGGGGCCACATTCAGCTGGGCCACCATCTTTCCGCCGGTCCGGAGCGGCGAGGAGTGATTGATACCTGCCGTAGCGAGACGGAACGTCGTTCGTGCCGTGACGGGCGGCGTCGCCATCCAGGCGGTCGCCGTACTGGGCACCGTCGGCGACCAGGTCGGCACCACGAACCTCAGCTGTCGCGTTCCGATTGCCATCACTGCAGGTCGGATCGCACGGATGTCGCGACCGGTTGTGACCACAGCCCAGGGCGAACTCGCGTTCGCGCGCGCCTGGACCTGGTACGGCACCGGCACGATCTGCCCGAACCTCTCGGGCGTGTAGTAGCAGGCCGGGGCGGACGAGTCGCCGCACTTGATGCCGCCCGGACCCCGAATGTCGAGGTAGGTGCCATAGGTGGCGGCGGCCGGAATACGGGCCCCGATCCCCATCTCACGGATGTTCACCCGCCGAGGCGGTTCCTGATTGCCCCATTCGTTGCTGCCGAGCACGGTGAGCTCGTACGGCGGTCGCATCACCGCGGGCACCATCATGCTCCGGGCGCCGCGTGGCACGGCAACGAATCGGGACGGAGCGGAGTGGTCGCTGCCGAGCCCAACGGAGACCCGCTCGGGATCGGAGAGCACATCGAGCGGATCGCCGAGGTTCTGGTCGGCAGGAACCGCGTCCTGAGTCCAGGCGAGCTGCACCCTGCCATCTGTCCACGGGATCGCGCGCTGGATCAAGGTCTGCGGTGGCCGATGGGTATCGAACGGTACGGACAGGCCAGGCGCGCTGCGTTCGCCTCCGGCGATCGAGACCACTTCGAGTCGTACGGCGGCGTAGTTCCCGTCGAACCACCACCGGTCCAGGAGGATCTCATTGTCCTTCCCGGCTCCCTCGATAGCTGTGGTCTTGTACGTATCGGGTTGCCCGTTCTGCGGCACCGCGGTGAGCTCGTTCGCCTCACCGTTGTCGGACCAGGTCACCTTCACGAACTGGTGGGTGGCATCCGCCCAGCCGATCCGGACATCGGTCGGCGCCGCGGGTGGCGCGGCCTCGGCCAACGGCTGAGCCTGCGCCGGGCCGGCGGCGAGCACGGCGGCGGTGAGCACGCCTGTCAGCGTGACCAGTCCGGACGGCAGAAAGCCACGGTTACGCATGTGTCTGGTTCCAATCCCCTGGACCGGCCTACGAGCCCCCTCGCCAGTCGGGTGGACTCTAGCCCACATCGCCGGCCGATCGCCTGGTTGTGAGGGATGCTCCTCTGGCGGCCAACCGGCGGTCGGCCGTGATCGGCGGGACCGGTGCGGCCGGCCGGGCGCGGGTCGTGCCCCCTCCCCGCCAGTCGTCCCCAGTGGTCGGCGAGTCGCCGCGAATGCACGCGTCCACTCGCGGGGAGCGGGTGAACGAGTCGCCGCGCATGCACGCGTCCACTCACCGGTGGTGGGGCGAGCAAGCCGCCGTACCGGGGACACCTTGCGGGAGCCGAGCACCCCAAACGGCGTCCGAGCAGCCGTTATAACCCCTGCCAGGATCCCGTTCCCCCTGCCAGGAATCCGTTTCCCCTGCTAGGACCCCCACTTCCTCCGCCAGAACCCCGCGCGCCCCGGCCACGGGCGGCGCGCATCAGACGCTTGGCCGGCCTGAGCGGGCGATGCGGCGGCAACTGCGCTAGTGGTTCAGCTGGCCCGACGTCGTCTGGTTAGCGGGCGGAGGCTTGCAGGGCGGCGACAAGTTTTGGTTCGGTGAAGCCGGTGTGTTTTCGCAGAAGTTGGTCTCGTCGGGCTGGATCCCCCTCGGAGCGGGCGACCTCGACGTACAGGTCGATGACCTTGCGGATGCCGACGGCCTTGACGAGGTGTTCGACGGCGAGCCAGCTCACGCCGTAGCTGTCCTCGCCGAAGTCCCCGTGGAACACCCCGTCGATCGGCAGCACCTTGAGCGCGCGGAGTGACTCGGCGCGGATCTCGTCGCGGTACACCTCCACTCCCCTGGCCCAGCCCCTGGATCGCTGAGCTGCGACGCGGTAACCGACGTACTCCGCGAGCCCTTCGACGAGCCACAGCGGCGCCCCGCCGCCGAGCCGGACCGCGCCGACGTGGGTGAACTCGTGCGCCAGCAGATTGGTATCGATCCGGCCGCGCATCTTCGGGCTGATCACGATCAGGCCACCGACCACCTTGGCGGTGGTCCGGTCGATCGGCACGGTGTTGTCGATCACGGGTTTCGCGACGGCCGCGATGGCGTGCCCAGGTAGCGCCCAGGTGGTGGCGAGCACCTGTTTCTCCCGCATGGCGACCACCACGATGGTGGGTTGCAAGCGCGTCTGCCAGGCCTTCCGGACCTCGGCAAGGGAGGTCTGCGAATCAGCCGCGATCTTGCGTCCCAGCGCACCGTCGCCCGCGCTGACGATCACGAACACGCCGGGTTTTCGCACCACCTGGATCGGGCCGAAGTCCCACGGCTGGCGATGCCCGTCGTCGTCGAGATCGCGGTCGAGGTTGTCATCGTCGAGCAGCAGCCAGCGTCCCGCCTTCGAGCCGAAGGTGTAACCCAGCTCGGTCACGGCCGGCGCGTGTCCCGCGTCCTTGAACTGGTACCGCATCACCACACGGAAGGCCGTCGCGCCGGCCGGAGTTTTGTCGCTCATCCAGGCTTCGGCCCGGTGGTACGCGAGTGCCTTGAAGCCGATCGTGCGCAGGTTCTGGAAGAGGCCGGCATGTTTGCGGCGCAGCGCCGCGTTCGCCGGGTCGACGTCGCGGAGGAAGGCGGCTTGATCGCCCGCGAGCACGGCGCGCGCCCGCCGCTGCAGGATGACGTCGACCGCCGCGCCGACCTTGCGCTCGGCCTCGACCGCCGCATCCGGCAGCGAGACGCTCACCCCGCTCACCGACAACTCCGGCGCACGCCCGAACGCCAGCCAGCCCCCGCCGGCCACCACCCCCGACGCGGTCAGCACCGCCACGGCACGAGCCGCCCAACGCCGAACATCCATCCCCCAGCCCTCCCCAGGCCGCACATCATCACTGCGTCAAAGGTAACCCCGGCCACCGACAATTAGGTTATGTGTGTGCCCCGCGGGTGGTCTTGCCACCGACTGGAACACGTGGTGATTCCTGAAAAATGAGCGATCACCCGCGGGTCTGTCCGGTGGAGATGGTGTCCCTGTTCGGGAACTTGGAGCCAGTTGTCGGGTGGACTCCTGCTATGAATTGTCTGGGCCATGCCGTCTCGATCCGGTCAGCAACCCTGCTGGTTATCGAGATGAAGGACCAAGAGCTGTATGAAGTTGACGTTGGGCGTTGATGTTGCTTGCCGGGCCGCGCATCAGGCCTCGCTGGCCGGTGTGGACGGGACGCTGGTGTGGTCTGGGCGCAAGTTCTTCACCAGGCCGGCTGACCTGGAGCGGTTGTGGGACGACCTCGACCTCGACGACGACTGCGAGCTCGTGGTGGTGATGGAGCCGACGCGTAACGCGTGGGTGCCGCTGGCGTCGTGGTTTCGCCGGCGTGGCGCGAAGGTGGTGTTGGTCCCGACGACCCAGTCGGCCGACTTGCGCGCCTACTACTCCAAGCACACCAAGAACGACCATCTGGATTCCAAGATTCTGGCCCGGTTGCCGTTGCTGCACCCTGACGGATTGCGTGAGCACACTGACACCGGACCGGCCGCGCCGCTGCGACGGGTCGTGAAACAGCGCTCCTCGATCGTGAAGCGGCGCACCGCGATCTTCCAGCGCCTCGACGCGCAACTGGAGCTGCTCGGCCCGGCCCGGTACGACGCGCTGGGTTCGAACTACGGCAAGGCCGCGCTCGCGGTCCTGGCCCGCTACGCAGACCCCACCGCCTTGAGCAAGCTGGGCCACGCGCGGCTGACCCGGTTCCTGATCCGCCATTCTCGCGGCGCCTGGCGCGATACCCACGCCACCGCGCTGCTGGCCGCGGCCCGTGAATCGGTGCAGCTGTGGGGCTCTGAGGGCATCGACTTCGCCGAGCTCGGCGCCGACATCGCTGTCGAGGCCGAACAGGCCCAAGTCCTCACCGAACAGATCGAGGACCTCGACGAGCGGATCGCGAACCTCTACGCCGAGGCCGACCCCGACGGTGTCATCGCCTCCGCCCCCGGCGTCGGACCCGTCACCTCCGCAGTCATCGCCGGCCGGATCGGTGACCCACACCGCTTCACCAGCCTGGCCGTGATCCGCGCCTACTCCGGCCTCGTCCCCAAGGTCGCCCAATCCGGGCTCAGCGAGCACCGAGGCGGCCTCACCAAAGCCGGCGACGCACTGATGCGTGAAGCGCTGTTCGCGGCCGCTGACCAGGCCCGCAAAACCGACCCTCAACTCGCCGCGAAATACGTCCGGCTGATGAACTCAGACCGTCACCACGACTCCGCCCTCTGCCACATCGCGGCCATCCTGCTCACCCGGATCGCGACCTGCTGGCGCACCAACACCCCCTACCAACTCCGCGACACCGACGGCAGGCCCATCACCGAAACCGAAGGCCGCGACATCGTCCGCGAACACCACCAAGTCGACCGCCAGACCCGCATCAACGCCGCGAAGAAGCGGCAAAGCCAACGCCTCAAAAACAGGACGGGCCGGGAGCAGAAGGAGTCGCAAAGCGCTCCAGCATCCCGACCCGCCAACACCAATTCTACGAACACCTCGGCAGCTTGACATCCCTTAGGAACTCAATTTTTGCCACCGCCCAAATCCGGCGTACGGCATGCTGAACAGATGCAGACGTTTGTGCTCGACCGGAACGGCTGGAGCCACGCCCCAGCTGGCTGGTCCCGCGGCGCGAGTGGCACCAGCGGCACAAACGCCCGCGCCGACGGCCCTGATGGCGGAAGGCGCAAGGCTTGAAGGGCTAGACGCCGACGGTGCCTGGCCGGCTGATCCGCAGACAGACCTGCCGGCCAAGTCACAACTGGCCGATCGCGGCGATGGTGTGGTCGGACTTCGGGCACATCCAACTCGGGCCAGCGATGGCCTGGACCGGAGTGAGCGGATGGGAGTCCGGGTGTTCCGGGCACTCGGGCCAGGTGGCCGGGAGGCTGAGGCGGCCCAGTTCCTCGAGGACGAAGTCCTGCACCTGGTCGGCGATATGCACGATCCGGTCGGGTTGCGCCATCTCGGTGGGCGCGAGCAGCCCGGTTCGCGCCGTACGGCCGGAAAGCATCCACATCGACTCGTACGACGGATCGCTGTCGACCGGCTCCGGCAACAGTTGCAACGTGATGCCACCGGTGTTCCGGAGATCCCGCACGACCAGTTCCAGCGCGGCCTCGAAGGGTGTACTCACACGAATCAGTTTGCCAGCGGACCCAGGTGATCGACCCGGTTTCCGTCGCCGCCGCCCAAATCTGGCGTACGGCATGCTGGAGGGGTGCAGACGTTTGTGCTCGACCGGAACGGCTGGAGCCACGCGCAGAATGTGGAAGCCTGCCGCGAGATCCTCAGCGCCCTACGGCATCACGCAGGCCGGTTCGAATGCGACATTCCCGGCGACCCGGACACGCCCGTTGACGAGGCCGCGCCCACTAGCAGTGACGAGTGGCCTGACGACGTACGAGCCGCCGCGCGCGTCCTGCGTTCGTTGCCGAAGGCCCGCATCGAGCCAGGCGGCTACGCGCAAACCGGCGTGCAAACGGTCGACTCCGAGGAGGTTTGGGCCGCGTTCGTCACCTTCGCGCCCTGGGCATTCGATGCGGCCGTCTGGGGCGAGGACTGGGGCACGATCGCGCACCTGACCGACGAGGGCTCCATGTCGGTCGAGCTCGACACCGCCGACCAGGCGACGATCGCCGCCATCGTCGGTGCCAGCCGACTGGTTCCACTGCGCGAGTGGCACCAGCGCAACAAGCGCCCGCGGCGACGGCCCTGGTGGCGGAGAGGTGAATGATTGAAGGTGCTAGACGCCGATGGTGCCGTCGATGCGTTCGCGCAGAAGGTCGGCGTGACCGTTGTGGCGGGCGTATTCCTCGATCATGTGGATCAGCACCCAGCGCAGGGAGATCTGGCCGCGCCACGAGTCGGTGCCTTCGATGTCGAGATGCGGGGCTTCAGCGACCAGCTGATCCGCGAAGGCCACCTCGTCCCGCCAGGCCTGCCACGCTTCGGCGACCGAAGCCGGATCGCCTTTGACGTTGTCGAAATCCCCGTCGGGGTGGTCCGGGGATGAGAACAGCGCGGGTGCGTGCTCACCTGCGAGCGCCCGACGGAACCACCGCCGCTCCAGGTCCGCGAGGTGCCGGACCAGGCCGAGCAGCGAAAGCGTCGAGGGTTCGACCGAGCGATGAGCCAGCTCGGTACTGAGGCCCGCGCATTTAAGTTCGAGCGTCTTCCGCTGAGCCGCGAGGAGATCGACGATGATCCCGCGTTCGTCGCCGGTGGCCCGTCCCTCGAACCGAACCTCGCTGGCTGGGTCCACCCAGATCTCGGCCCGCCGCCTGGTCACCATGTTCCGATCATCCCGGCCGGGCGGGTCAACTCGTCATACGTTCCGGACGCTGAGACGCCGGTCCAAAGTACGGGTGGCAGCCGCTCAGGCTGGGTGCCTGAGCGGCTACCGAGGTCCGCCCGGGGGGCTAGCCGGTGGCCTCTGTCAGGGAGATGCCGGTCGTGCTGCCGGCGCCGCCGAGTTTGACCTGGTGGTCGAGGCTGACGAACTTGCCGCCTTGGGCCCAGAGGGCGGGCTTGAGCAGCGCGTACTTGGCTTCGTCCCAGGTCGCCCAGTCGTGGTTGAGCAGACCGCCGGTGTCACCGGAGTTGGGGTTGAGCACCCAGAACGTGTGATGCAGGCGTTGTTCGCGGATCAGGTCGCGGAGCGCGGTCATCCACTTCTGGTTCCGGCCGCCGTCCAGAAATCCACCCCACTCCCCGATCAGCAATGGCGCCTTGTTCTGTTTGTGGATGTAGAGCCAGTTCGGGTCCCAGACATCCCGCTCGAGCGTCGTACGGTCCCAGTTGCCGGTGAACCAGGGTTGTTCGTAGACGAGTGGCCCGTAGTCGTGTGGCGAGTACACGAGCTGGTCCTGATGCGCCCCGAGGTTGATCGGGTGCTGAGCCACGCCGCGGAGCTGGCCGCCCCACCACGTGCTGTACCAGTCGGCCGGGTTCTTCGACGTCCAGGAGACGCCGTCCTTCGGATAGACCTCAGTTCCTTCGACGAAGATCAGCAGATTCGGATTCACGGCGAGGATGCGCCGTGCCGCTGTCTCCGCGAAGTGCTTGAAGTTGGTCGGATCCGTCGAGGTGTCCCACTTGGCGAACAGTGCCTCGGAGAACCGGCCATGCGGCTCGTTCTTGAGGTCGGCGCCGATGATCGTGTCGTTGTTGCGGTACCGGTTGGTGATCCAGGTCCAGCCGGCGTACACGATCTCGGTGGTGATGGCGCCCTTGTACCAAAGGGGATAAACGTGCCCGGAGTTGTCGGCCTCGGCGCTGTGCAGGTCGAGAATCACCTTCAGGCCGTACTTCTCGCAAAGCGCGAGGAAGCGGTCGAACACCTGCAGGTTGTTCAGGCCTTTCAGGTCCGGATTGGCCCAGGTGTTGACGTTCGGCATGATCGTCTGGCCCTTGGACCACTCGTCCAGCAGCTGCGACGAGACCGGTACGCGGATCACGTTCAATCCGCGCTCGGCCATCGACTTGGTGATGCCCTCCAGGTTGCCGGACCACAATCCGTGGAACACCCGTTCGCTGGTGTTGAAGCCGAACCAGTTGGTACCGGTGAGCCAGACCTCCTTACCGGCCTCGTCGACGATCTTGTTGCCCTGGGTGTGTAACCAGTCCATCGTGGGCGCCGCCTGCGCCGGCGTGGTGACAACGATCGGGCCGGCGAGCACGACCATGGCGGTGGCGGCCGACACGACCCCGCGAAGAGCCGATTTCCAGCGGGTGGAGAACACGATTACCTCCTGAAGGGATCAGCCGATCGAGCAGGCCTGGCCGCTGACCGAGAAGGCGGTCGGAGCGGTGTTGGTGCCCGTGTGGGTGCCGTTGAACCCGATGTCGACCGTCCCACCAGGTGCGATCGTCGCGTTCCAGGACCCAGGCGTGGCCGAACCGGTGACGGTCGAACCCGTCTGGCTCCAGACGGCGTTCCAGCCCTGCTGAACGGTCTGGCCGTTCGCGAAGCTGAAGACAAGACGCCAGTTGGTCAGCGGCGTCGTCGACGTGTTGGTCAGCTTGATCGAGCCCGTGAAGCCGGTACTCCAGCTGTTCGCGGAGTAGGTCACCCGGCAACCGCCCGGCGGGTTGTTCGTGTTCGACGTGGTCACCGGCAGTGCCGTCGACGCCGCCGAAACGTTGCCTGCGGCATCTTTCGCCCGGACCGTGAAGGAGTACGTCGTGTTGGCGGTGAGGCCCGTCGCGGTGAAGCTCGTAGTGGTCGAACTACCCGCGAGCGTGGTGCCGCGGTAGATGTCGTACCCCGTCACGCCGACGTTGTCGGTCGAGGCGGTCCAGCTGAGCGCGACCGACGTACTGGTGACCGTGCCGGCCTGGAGCCCGGACGGAACCGAGGGTGCGACCTGGTCGGAGGTGCCGCCGCCACCGATGACCGGGTAGGCGTTGCGAACGAGCTCGACGAACTGCGACTCGAACCACTGACCGGCCAGCGGCGCGTCGGGTGATGCACCGGTGAGCTGGTTTCCGAGCTTGGGCGAAACGAAGGTCGGGTCGCACATCCGGTCGAAACGCTTGCCCTGGTCGTTCGGAATGTCGGTCGAGGCGCCATCGGACTCACCCGGCGGCTTGATCCAGACGAACGCGTCCAGGTGCGAGGCGGGATAGCCGGCGGGCGTGGCCTGCGGGCGTTCGCCGATGCCCGCGCCGAGCGGGTTGCACCAGGCGCCGCGGTGGATACGGCGATCCACCCGGGACTGGTCGACGTAGGTGTTGAGGTCGGTGCTGCTGGACGCGGCCGTCGGGCGGGCGGCGCCACCCCAGCCGTTGCGCGAGGTGTCGACGAGCATGCCCGTGCTGGCCGGGAAGCCCTCAGCCACCAGCAGGTTGTACAGATGCGCGGTCCAGTCGATCTCGTCGAAGTCGCTGTTCCACTCGTAGAACTTCGACGATCGGATCGGGTTGCCCCCGACGGTCAGCGACGAGTTCGGCAGGTACGGCTCCACCAGCGGCGTGGTGTTGGCCGTGTTGGTGACGAAACCGTCGATCGACGCGTAGCCGGCCGCGGTGGTTCGAGCCACCCCAGCGAAGAGTTTGGCCGCAGGACCGGCGTTGGCGTCCCAGCCGAGCCAACCCGAGTGGGCCGCGTCGACGTAGTTGTAGACGTTCGGAATGGCGTGCAGCTTGTCGAGCGCGTACTTGACGCCTTCGCGGTAGTACGGCGCCGCCTGCTGGCACTCGGGGTGCGAGATATTCGTGATCAGGTTCGGCAGCGAGTCCGGCTCGATCGTCGCGGCGATGCGAATGCCCTGGTACTTCGGATCGGCCAGGATGGCCGCGATCGGGTCGATGTACTCGGTCTTGTAGCGGGCCATACCGGCGGCGGTCGCGGGCAGTTCGCCGTTCGACGCGAGCGCGTAGCAGTCCCGGCCCGGCAGGTCGTAGATGACGAGGTTGAACACCAGCGGCGTACCGGCCTGCTTCTGCAGCAGGGCCCGATCGAGGTGGAAGCGCAGCCCGTTACCGTCGGCGTTGCCGGTGATCGCGCTGATCCGGTCCATCCAGACAGCGGTCGGCTGGTTCTTGACCACGCGCATCTTGGCGGCGAGCGCCGGATCGGATGCCCGGGTGGCGGCGCCTTCGACGGCGGCGGCCCAGGTCGGGTTCACGTACTGGGTGGCGCCGGCGTACGGGTTGTCGACGTGTGGCTCGGCGGCACTGGCACTCGTGCCGATCAGCGGCCACGCGACGAGTGCCGTCGCCATCGCGGTACTTGCGGCCAGCAGCCGCTTGGGGAATTTGGACACGGAGTCCTCCTGAATCAGTTCGACGTGCCGGCCGGGCGGGGGCCGGGCACGAACCGCCGTAGAGACGGGGCGGCGGCTGAGCCGAAGGTCACACGTGCGGACCTACGGCGGGCAGAGGGTTAAGCGATTAAGAAGACGGCGCGTTACCGCATCGTGACCTGATGTCAGGCCCGATCAGCGCGCGTGCGGACCGGTACTGCCGCGCACGGCGAGACTGCCGATCGGTACGACGCGGCTCAGCTCGGGCTGCCCGTCGAGCACCGCCAGTACGGCGCGACCGACGGCGGTTCCGAGCTCGGTCAGCGGAATCGGCAGTGCGGTGATCGACGGCGTGGCCAGGCGGCAAAGCGCGGAATCGCCCGCCGCGAGGATCGACAGGTCCCACGGCACTTCGAGGCCGAGGCGCCGGGCCACGTCGAGCGCCGCGACCGCCGGCTGATCCCCGTCGTACACGATGCACGACGGCGGCATCGGCGCGGTGAGCAGGCGCCGGGTGGCGGCGGCGGCCCCTTCCGCGCTGGCGTTGGTCGCCATCGGAGTCAGCGTGCCGCCGACGTCATCGAGTGCACGCGCGAGTACGTCCAGGCGCAGCCGGGTGCGGTGCAATCCCGCCGGAGCCGTGACCGCCGCGACCTCGCGATGTCCCAGCCCCACCAGGTACGCCGCCACCCGGGCATATCCCTCCTGCTCGTCGAACGAGACCGAGGCCAGCCCTTGCGCGACATCCGGCGGCCCGAGTACGACGGCCGGCGCGCGCATCCGCCGAAGCGCGTCGACCCGTGGATCCTGCGTCAGCACGTCCGTCACGATCATCACGTCGAACCGGCGTTCGGCCCACCACTGCTGGTACGTCGTGACCGCGGCCTCGGCGGAATCGACCACGTGCAATACCAACGCGTAGCCGTGCTCGGCGACAACGGCCTGCGTGGCGGTGACGAAGTCGAAGAACGCGGCGGCCTGCGCCGTACCTCCGGCTTCGGTGGTGACGACCAGGCCGATCGCGCGCGGTCCCGTGTGCATCGACCGCGCGGCCGCACTCGGACGCCAGCGGTACTCCGCCGCGATCCTCAGCACCCGTTCGCGGGTGGCCGCGGAGACACCCGGCCTGCCGTTGAAGGCGTACGAGACGACGGCGGTGGACACACCTGCGGCCCGGGCAACGTCCGCGATCGTAGGACGGCGCGCGGGTGATCCAGGACTGGCGGCTGGCGGTGGCACCACAATGACCAAGTGTGTCGTCCGAGGCGCTGTGGCGCATCGGCTCAGCTCAGGCAACCTGACGAGGAGTGCGATGAGTACGACCCGGCGTGGTTCTGCGGCATCAAGCGCGCGGCGCACCATCGGCGTGCTCGCGCCGGTGGTCGGTGGGTTCTACTTCGGCGCACTGATCGCCGGGGCCTCCCGGGCCGCGCGCGACGCCGGCCACCGGGTGGTCGCCGTACAGACCTATCCGGCCGGCCTCGACCGCGAGCGCTATCCCGACGAACCGTTGCTCGAGGTGCCGGTGGCGCTCGGCGCGGTCGACGGCATCATCGTCATCGTCAAGGCGGTAAGGCACGACCGGCTCGCGTCGGTCCAGGCGTGGGGCCGTCCGGTCGTGATGGTCAGCGAGGACGAGACCAGCCTGCCCGCGCCGGTGGTGGTACCGGACAACGCGGGCGGGGTGCGCGCGGCGGTACTGCACCTGCTGGACCACGGTCATACCCGGATCGGGTTCGTCGGCAATCCCTCGCAACGGGACATCCGCGAACGCTACGAGGCCTACCGTTCGACGCTCGCGGACCACGGGATCGTGCCGGCGGCGGCCTGGTTCCACGAGACCGTCGACAACCACGAACAGGCGGGTGCCGACGCGGCCACGCGATTCCTCGGCAAGGGGATCCCGACCACCGCGACCATCGCCGCGACGGACCGCAACGCCATCGGTTTCCTGCGCGCGCTGCGAACCGCCGGGCTCGTCCTGCCGCGGGATCAGGCCGTCATCGGGTTCGATCACACCGACAGCGGCGCCCGGCTGCTGCCCCGGCTCTCAACCGTCGACCCGCACAACGACCGGCTGGGCAGGCTCGCGGTCGAGTTGCTGCTGGCCCGCCTGCGTGGACGGGAAGTGACCGACGGCGTACATCGCGCGCCTTCGACGCTGGTGATCCGGGAGTCCTGCGGCTGTGGCGCGATCTCCGGCGATACGCCTGGCCGGAGTCCAACTCCGGCGGGATCCCGGCTGCAACGGCTGGCCGATACCGGATTCGGCGCGCCTTCACTGGGCACCGATACCCACCGCAGGACTGAGGGCGACGCCCGCGGGCGGTGGGTGCACGCCGTACTCGATCCGATGATCGCGGCGACCGAACACGGCGCGCTTCCGTCTGGTGCGGCCCTCAGCCGGCTGGCCGATCTGACCTACGATCGACGACCGCATCCGGAAACCCTCGAACAACTCATCGCCGCTGTTCGCGAACTCGAGCGCGAGCTGATCGACACCGTTCCGGCCGGATCTGATCGGGCCGCGGCGCTGCAACGCACCGGCACGGAAATCCTGCTGGCGTTGACCAAAGGCTGCACCCGGCCGATGCTCGCGCGCAGCGGCTACCTGGAACGGACCATCGCCGACCAGTACGAGGTCGACATGGATCTCCTTCGTGGCAAAGGCCCGAGCCCGCGCGCACTGACCTGGCTGCCGAGAGATGGACGCGGCGCGGCCTGCCTGGGGTTGTGGGTCGGCCACTCCCCCGGCGACCGGCAGGTGGAGATCGTCGGCGTCGACGACAGCTCCGGAGCACTGTCCCGCCTGATCGGACTACGTACGCCCGCGAGCCAGTTTCCGCCCGCGGCACTGACCCGCGGCGGGACACCCGGCAGCAGCCAGCTCACGCTGGTCCTTCCGGTCACGTCCGGCGGCAGCGACTGGGGACTGCTCGCCATCGACGGCAACGTCGACACCCGGATGACCAGCGGCCGCGACAAGTACAACCACTGGGCGGCTCTGCTGGCCGTCGCGCTCGATCAGGAACGTCTGATGGCCTCGCTGCGCGATCAGCGCCGCGCGTTGGAGGAGGCCGCGGGCCGCGAACGCGCGCTGGCGGACACCATCCGGGCAAGCGAGGAACGGTACGCGCTCGCGTCGATGGCGGCCCAGGACGGCACCTGGGACTGGGATGTCTCCGCCGGCACGGTCTACTACTCGCCCCGGTGGAAGCAGACCCTCGGCTACGAGGAACACGAGATCGGTTCGTCGCCCTCGGAGTGGCTCGACCGGGTCCATCCCGACGATCGCCTGGACCTGTCCGCCTCGATCGCGGCGCAGCTCGGCGGGGCCCGGACGCCGCTGGAGCTCGAGCACCGGGTTCGTACGTCGTCGGGCGACTACCGGTGGATGATGTGCCGCGCGGTGACGGTTCTCGACGACGCAGGCTGTCCGGCCCGGCTGGTCGGCGCGCTCGTCGACATGACCGAACGCAAGGAGCAGGAACTCGCGCTGCGCCGCAACGCCCTCCGCGATCCCGAAACCGGCCTGGTCACCCGGATGCTCTTCCTCGACCGGCTGGGCGCCGCCCTCAAACGAACCCGCCGGGCACGGGAGTACGACTGCGCGGTGGTACTGCTGCGAGTGGCCGAGGCGCCCGGCGACGAAGCGGCCGAGGCCGACGTACGGCGTGAGGTGGTACGGCGCCTGCGTCTCGCGTTACGCGAAGGCGATTCGGCGGCGAGGTTGCGGCAGGACGAGTTCGGCGTACTGCTCGACGACGTGCGGGCGGATCCGGCCCGGGTGGAGGAACTGCTCGCGAGCGCGATGTCCGAACCGGAAATGGGCATCGCGGTCGGCGTACTGCCGAGCATCCAGCGCTTCAAGAACGCCGATGACGCCCTCCGCGGCGCCGACATCGCCCTGCTCCGCGCCCAGACCCACTCTTAGGGGTCGACGGGTGCGGAGTCAGTCGCCGGTGTGCTGGCGGGCGATCGCGAGTTGGCGCTGGTTCTCCTTGTCGGCGAGGGCGGCCGCCTTGCTGCGATAGCGGAACTTGCGATGGCTCTTGCCGATCCCGCTGCCGCGAACGATCACGTGCAGCGTCCACCCACCACGGAAGACCAGCAGGTTCGTCAGCCAGTTACCGAAGAACACGATCGGCAGCAACAACAGGCCGGCCGGTTCCGCAATACCGTCGCCGAACCAGTCGGTGAACCCCGACCGCCGTAGCTCGATCTCCACCGGCCGCTGAGCCGCCATCCCCGCCTCCTCAAGTCCCACAGATTGTGCAACGCGGTGAGGTCGTCGATCGCTAGGGTCCGACGATGACCGACCTCAAAGCCGAACTGTTGAAGGTCCTGCAGGGCAGCCGGGCGGTGGTGCTCGCCAAACTGGACAGGCTATCGGAGTACGACCGCCGCCGCCCAGCCACTCCGACCGGCACCAACCTGCTCGGCCTGGTCAAGCACCTGGCCGGTCTGGAGTACGGCTACCTCGGTACTTCGTTCGGCCGTCCCCCGATCGAACGGCCGTCGTGGTTCCGCGACAACCCGTACGACGAGATCGACATGTGGGCCACCCCGGACGAGTCGAGCGACTACATCATCGGGGTCTACCGCCGGGCCTGCGCACATTCCGATCGCACGGTCGCCGAGCTCGACCTGGACAGCCCGGGCCACGTCGCCCACTGGGCCGAGGGCGCTCAGGAGACGACCTTGGGCGTACTCCTCATCCGAATGGTCGCGGAAACCGCCCAACACGCGGGCCACGCCGACATCATCCGCGAACTAACTGACGCCCAAACCCGCAACACCGAGCCGGCCGATTTCTGGCACGACCGCCACACCACCATCCGAGCGGCAGCCAACCACTTCCACCCCTCGTCCCGTTCTCCCTAACCACCACACCCCCGCCCTGCCGCCGCCCGCGCGCTCACGCCCTGCCCAGCCCGAACGCCGAGTACGGCCGCCTGTGGAAACCCCTCCCACGGTCGGACCCGAAGTGCAGACCCCTGTGGATACCCCGGCCACGGTCGGACGCGGAATACGGCTAGCCGCGCCTACAGAGTGGTCGCGTGCAGACGCGACCACTGGTCCGAAGATGGATGCGACTTCCCCTGCCAGGACACGATGCACTGCCGTCGGCGGGACGTGCCCCTTGGCTGCGAAGCAGCGTGCCGCGCCGCACGATGCGGTTGATGGCAGTGCTTGGTGAGTCCACCGGACGTTCTTCGGTCCTGAAAATGTCGAGTGGACTCACCAAGACGACCCTGCCGTCGGCACCAGACCAGCCCGGCCCGGCACAGGTGCGCGCACGCGACCACTCGCGCAAGCCCCTCGGCCACCACCCCACCGCGCGGCTTCCCCCGGGCCCGGCTACCGGGTTTCAGCGCGGCTACCGGCTTTCCGCGAGCCGGCTGCCGGGTTTTGTACCGGCTACCCGGCTGCAACCGGGTAGCGGCCCAACAACCCGGCAGCCCCACTGAACACCGACGCGACCACCCGCAGGACGGCCCAAACGAACCACAGCGACACCGGAGTCCACGGCCACCACCCGATTTCAGGCCGGAACGGACCGCACGCCAGGGCAATGCATGACTCGCGGCAGGACACGAATGGCACCGCTCGCATTTCGGGTCCGACCGCGGGAGAGGTTTCCACCGGCGGGCCGCACCTCGGGTCCGACCGTGGCCGGGGTTTCCACAGGTGGCGGCGTGGTCGCGTCGGGCTGTGGGAGGAAGGTCCGCAGGGTGAGGTGTTGGCAAATCCATTAGCAAAACCCCGGTTCGGGTACTCCCGAACCGGGGTTTTGTCTTGCTCCCCCGCCTGGTTTCGATCCAGATCTTCGAGATTCAAAGTCTCGCGGGCTGCCGATTACCCCACAGGGGACCGACGCCGTTCCGGGTAGGACAGGCGTCGGCGGAGATTCTGCCATGAACCGGGTTCTGGACACGCCCAGGGGTTGCGGAACCTACGGGACCGTAGGTTACGGTGGCGTAGGTAAGTGCAGCCTCCAGTGAGGGATACCGACATGACGCCACCCGCCGTCGCTACGCCCGAGGCGCCTACCCGCGCCGACCAGAACTCCGCTTCCACCGAAGCTTTCGACGCCGGCACCGGCACCATGGGAGGCGAGCGCAAACACATCTGGGAGCAGCTCGCGCTCGGGCTGTTCATCGGCATTCCCTTCCTCGCCGTGCTCGCCGCCGTGCCGGTGGCCTGGGGCGGATTCCTCGGCTGGCGCGACATCGTGATCGCGGTGGTCTTCTACACGATCTCCGGTCACGGCATCTCGATCGGCTTCCACCGCTACTTCACGCACAAGTCGTTCAAGCCGAACCGCCCGCTCAAGTACGTGCTGGCCATCGCCGGCTCGCTGGCGATCGAGGGCCCGGTGGTGCGCTGGGTGGCGGATCACCGCAAGCACCACAAGTTCTCCGATCGCGACGGCGATCCGCACAGCCCGTGGAAGTACGGCACGTCGCTCGGCGCCCTGACCAAGGGCTTCCTGCACGCGCACATCGGCTGGCTGTTCGACACCGAGCAGACCCCGCAGCGGCAGTACGCGCCGGACCTGCTCCGGGACAAGGACGTCGTCCGGGTGTCGCGGATGTTCCCCGCGCTGGTGCTGGTGTCGTTGCTGCTGCCCGCGGTCATCGGCGGCCTGTGGTCCTGGTCGATCGAGGGCGCGCTGACGGCCTTCTTCTGGGGTTCGCTGGTCCGGATCGCCCTGCTGCACCACGTGACCTGGTCGATCAACTCGATCTGCCACACCATCGGCGCCCGGCCGTTCAAGAGCCGGGACAAGTCGGGCAACGTCTGGTGGCTCGCAATCCTGAGCCAGGGCGAGTCCTGGCACAACCTGCACCACTCCGACCCGACCTGCGCGCGGCACGGCGTACTGAAGGGCCAGCTCGACACCTCGGCCCGGACGATCTGGTTCTTCGAGAAGATGGGCTGGGTCACGGATGTGCGCTGGCCGGTCAAGGAACGTCTCGAGGCGCGTCGCGTGTCGGCCGGAGCCTGAAAACATCCCACACCTCGACCCGGGGTGCGGCATGATGCTGACGTGATGACCCGGGAGACCTTTGCTGTGATGAAGCCGTGACGGAAGCCAAGCCGCGCCGGTCGACCCGGGTGCGGATGACCAGCGCCGAGCGTCGCGAACAGCTCATCACCATCGCCCGGGCCCTGTTCGCCGAGAAGGGGTTCGAGGCCACCTCGGTCGAGGAGATCGCCGCCCGCGCGGAGGTCTCCAAGCCGGTGGTCTACGAGCACTTCGGCGGCAAGGAAGGCCTGTACGCCGTTGTCGTGGACCGCGAGGTGCGCAGCCTGCTCGACACCGTCACGGTCTCCCTCACCGCCGGGCGCGCGCACGAGCTGGTCGAACAGGCCGCGCTGGCGCTGCTGGACTACATAGAGAATTCGTCGGACGGCTTCCGCATCCTGGTGCGGGACTCGCCGGTCGGTTCCGCCACCGGGTCGTTCATCTCGATCCTCAGTGACGTCGCCACCCGGGTCGAGCACATCCTCGCGGAGGAGTTCAAGCGCCGCGGGCTGGACCCGAAGAACGCCCCGATGTACGCGCAGATGCTGGTCGGCATGGTCGCGCTGACCGGCCAGTGGTGGCTCGACGTCCGCAAGCCGAAGAAGGTCGACGTCGCGGCCCACCTGGTCAACCTCGCCTGGAACGGCCTGGCCGGCCTGGAGGCCAAACCCACGCTCTCCACCCGGCCGCACAAGTAGTCCGATCGGCCGGGTCCAGATCGTACGGAAAGACCCTGGTAGTACGGCGACATCCACCCGGGGAATGACGTTCGGGCCGTCGCCGCGCCGTACCCTGACCGGCATGACGGGGATCGTGGAGGCGCGCTGGACCAGCCGCCGGGACATGGCGTTCGACCTTGTCCTGGCCGGCGGGCTCACCTTCTTCGGGGTGATCTTCTCGATGGCGCAGGCGGGGCTCGCGGGCGTCATCAGCCTGGGCATGCTCGGGCCGCTGCTGTTCCGCCGGACCCACCCCGCCCAGGTCTTCGCGATCTGCTCGGGTACGGCGGTGCTGCAGTGGCTGGCCGGCATCGACCTGATGTTCGGCAACGTCGGCCTACTCGTGACGCTCTACGCGATCGCCGTCTACGGCAACGTCAAGCAGAGCCGCCTCGCACTCGGTGTCGGCATGTGCGGCGTACTGATGGCGGTCAGCCGGTACTACACGGAGTCCGACTGGCGCCAGCAGTTCACCATGTTGTTCGCCTTCGGCGCGCTGGTCTTCGGCGTCTGGGCCATCGGCGAACGACGGCGTACCAGAGCGTTGTACGTCGCCCAGCTGGAGGAACGAGCGGCCCAGCTCGAGCGTGATCGCGACCGGGAGTCCAAGCTCGCCGTGTCGAACGAGCGGACCCGGATCGCCCGTGAGATCCACGACGTCGTCGCGCACGGGTTGTCGATCATGATCGTGCAGGCGGACGGCGGTCTGTACGCGGCCGACGCCAATCCGGATCAAGCCAAGAAGGCACTCGCCACCATCGGCGATACCGGCCGGGCCTCGCTGACCGAGATGCGCAAGATGCTCGGCCTGCTCAAGCAGGACAGCCAGCCCGAGCTCGACCCGGATCAACCACGCCCGCAGCCAGGCGTTTCGCAACTGCCCGAGCTGATCGAGAACGTGCGCAACGCCGGCCTGACGGTCGACTACCAGGTTCGTGGCACGCCGCGGGATCTGCCCGCGCTGCTCGGCCTCACGGCGTACCGGATCGTCCAGGAGGGCCTGACCAACACGCTCAAACACGCCGGCCCAGGGGCTCATACCTCCGTCGATCTGGAGTACGGGCGGGAGATGCTGACGGTGGTGGTGACCGACGACGGGCGCGGTGCCGCCGCCGCGTCGAGCAACGACCCGGGCCACGGTCTGGTCGGGATGCGGCAACGCGCCTCGATCTCGGGCGGTACGGTCAATGCCGGACCACGAGCCGGTGGTGGTTACGAGGTGATCGCCCGGCTCCCGTACGACTTGCCGACTGGAGGCACCCAGTGACCACAGCACCATCCGAAGACGGCGTGATCCGCGTATTCCTGGTCGACGACCAGGAGCTGGTCCGGGCCGGATTCACGATGCTGGTGGATTCCCAGGCCGATATGCGGGTTGTCGGTCAGGCCGGTGACGGCGGCCAGGCGGTCGAACTGCTGAGCGTGACCGCTTGCGATGTCGTACTGATGGACGTGCGCATGCCCCGGCTGGACGGCGTCGAGGCGACCCGCCAGCTGCAATCGTTGCCTTCGGCCCCCAGGGTGATCGTGCTGACCACCTTCGATCTCGACGAGTATGCGTTCGCCGCGATCAAGGCCGGCGCCGCGGGCTTCCTGCTGAAGAACACCCCGCCCGCCGACCTGCTTTCGGCCATTCGCCAGGTGCACTCGGGTGACGCCGTCGTCTCCCCCAGTACGACGCGCCGCCTGCTTGAGCACTTCGCGGGCCAGCTGCCCGACGCCGACGGCGAACGGCCCGATCTGGCCGATCTCACCGCCCGCGAGCGGGAGGTCCTGGTCGAGGTGGCCCGTGGCCGGTCCAACGGCGAGATCGCCGAGCTGTTCACGTTGTCCGAGGCAACGGTCAAGACCCACATCGGCCGGATCCTCGCCAAAACAGGCCTTCGGGACCGCGTCGCGCTGGTGGTGCTCGGCTACGAAACGGGCCTGGTCAAGCCGAACGGCTGACCGCGTCCGGCCGGATCACCAGACCCTGGGCTGACCTGGCGCAGGCCGGCGTACGACCTGGGTCGTACGCCGAGTGCGGTCCGTGGTCCGACGACGCGGGCGGCGGATCTTCATAGGTTTCTTGGTAGCGCGGTGAGACGAACTCGCCGCCCGTGTTTCCAAGGAGAACCATGACGATCCCCGCGACTACCGTGTCGCAGGCTCCCGCCACCGGCCACCGCGCCGCCATCCGTGCCCACGAGCTGCGCAAGGTGTACGGCGAGGGTGATACCGCCGTGGCGGCCCTCGACGGTGTTTCGGTCGACTTCGGTGTCGGCCGGTTCACCGCGATCATGGGCCCCTCGGGTTCGGGCAAGTCCACGCTGATGCACTGCCTCGCCGGTCTGGACACGCCGACCTCGGGCCAGGTGCTGCTCGGTGAGACCGAGCTGACCGGTATGCCGGACGCGGAGCTGACCAAGATCCGCCGCGACCGGATCGGGTTCGTCTTCCAGTCGTTCAACCTGCTGCCGATGCTGACCGCCAAGGACAACATCCTGCTGCCGCTCGAGCTGGGCAGCCGCAAACCCGACGCGCAGTGGCTCGACACCCTGATCGAGGTGCTCGGCCTGAGTGACCGGCTGACGCATCGGCCGTCGGAGCTGTCCGGTGGCCAGCAGCAGCGGGTCGCGGTGGCCCGCGCGCTGGTCGGACGGCCCGAGGTCGTGTTCGCCGACGAGCCGACCGGCAACCTGGACTCCCGTTCGGGCGCGGAGGTGCTCGGCTTCCTGCGGCGTTCGGTGCGCGAGTTCGGGCAGACCGTCGTGATGGTGACGCACGACCCGCTCGCCGCGTCGTACGCCGATCGGGTGGTGATGCTCGCGGACGGCAAGCTCGCCGGTGAACTGGATCAGCCGACGCCGGAATCCGTGCTGGACGCGCTGCGCAGGCTGGGGGCCTGATCGTGCGCCGCTCCGTGCTCAACTCGCTGCGCGCCCACCTCGGGCGCCTGGTCGCCGCCTGCCTGGCGATCGTGCTCGGCGTCGGTTTCGCCACGCTGGCCCTGACCGTCCGGTCGTCCGCCTCGCACGGTGTCGACGAGACGATCGGCGCGCAGTACAAGGGCGTTGACGCCGTCGTCCGTTCGCAGGGTGAGCCCCTGCTCGACAAGGAACTGGCCGCCATCCGCGCGTTGCCGCAGACCGAGGTCGCCATCGGCGCCACCACCGCCTACCTGGAAACCACCTGGAAGGGCGACGTCCGGCCCAGCTACTTCCCGGTGGCCGCGCTGGCCAACGAGCCCCGCCTGCCCGGTCCGAAGGTGAAGGACGGCCGGCTGCCGAGGTCCGCGAGCGAGATCGCCATTCCCGCGGGAACGGCCGACAAGCGCGAGCTGCCGATCGGCTCGAAGCTCACCCTGGTCAGCACCAACGAGACCAAGAACCAGCTCTACCCGGTCACGGTCGTCGGGATCATCGACGACACCAACTCCTTCGGTGAGGCCAGTGCCGTCGCGATCCGGTCCGCGGTCCTGAAGTGGTCCCCGGGCACGTCGTACGACCGGCTGCTGATCGCCGCGAAGAGCGGAGTCACGCCCGAAGCCCTGACGTCTGCCATCAGCGCGAAGCTCAGCGCGGGCCAGCAGGTCTTCACCGGTGCCGAGTTCATCGAGCTGGAGATCAAGAGCGTCACCAACGGTATCGACGTACTCGGCGGCGTCTTCGGCATGTTCGCCCTGATCTCGTTGTTCGTCGCCTGTCTGGTGATCGCCAACACCTTCACCATCCTGATCGCCCAGCGCACCCGGGAGATGGCGCTGCTGCGCTGCGTCGGGGCCTCCCGCCGCCAGGTGTTTCGTAGCGTGCTCAGCGAGGCCGGCATCGTCGGCGCGGTGGCCTCGGCCATCGGTGTGGCGTTCGGCCTGCTGCTGGCCGCCGTCGGTCTGGCCCTGGCCGTCCGGTTCGACTGGGGCATTCCGAAGATCGACCTGTACGCCGATCCGATCAGCCTGGTGGTTCCGTTCCTGCTCGGCCTGATCGCCACCGTGTGCGCGGCGATCGTGCCGGCCCGGCGAGCCACTCGCGTTGCCCCGCTGGCCGCGCTTCGTCCGGACACCTCTCCCGTGGCCGCGACGAAAAAGGGCAAGGTCCGGTTGACCTTCGGCTTCCTGTTGATCGCGCTCGGCGGGCTTCTGCTGTATCGCGGCGCCACCGCGGTCCAGGTCCTGGTCGGCGTGGCCGGTGGCGTGCTCTCCTTCGCCGGCGTGCTGATGATCGGCTCGCTGCTGGTCCCGGCCCTGATCAAGGTGGTCGGTGTGCTGCCGCTGCGCACGGGTGGAGTGCCCGGCCGGATCGCGGTCGGTAACGCGGTCCGCAACCCGCGCCGTACGGCCGCGACCACCTCGGCGCTGCTGATCGGCGTGACCTTGATCAGCCTCACCTGCGTGGGTATCGGCTCGGTGGAGAAGACGTTCGACTACGCGATGGACGACGAGTTCCCGGTCGACCTGATCGTGAGCACCAGCGAGAAGCTGCCGGCCAACGCCCAGGCGCAGCTGCAGCAGATTCAGGGCATCGACAAGACCGTTGCGGTGCGGCAGGTGCTGCTGAACAGCGGTTCGTTCGAGCTCTACACCACCGGGATCGATCCGGCCGGCGCCAAATCCGTTGCCCGCGGCATCGAAATCGGCCAGCTCAAGCCCGGTGTCGCCCTGCTCGACCGGCAGACGATGAGGATGCTCGGCCTCAACGATGGCGCGGCGCTGACCCTGAAGAAGGGCGGCAAGTCGCTGAAGGTCGAGGCTCAGCAGGCGGACGGGTTCGACCCGGTGGTGCTCAGCTCGTCCGACCTGCAGAAGCTGGCTCCGGCTGCGCCGGTCACCGGGTTCTGGCTCGACGCGAACGACCGGGTCGACGGCTCGCAGGTGGTCCGGGACGTCGAGCAGTCGATTCCCAGCGTGCGCAACCTCGGCGTGATGGGTGGCCTGGCCGAGCGCAGTTTCTACACCAAGGTGTTCGACGTCTTGCTGGCCGTCGGGGTCTCACTGCTCGGGGTGTCCGTACTGATCGCCCTGGTCGGTGTCGGTAACACCCTCAGCCTGTCGGTGCTCGAACGGACCAGGGAGAACGCGCTACTCCGCGCGCTCGGCCTGACCCGGCGTCAGTTGCGCGGCATGCTGGCGATCGAGTCGCTGCTGATGGCCTTGGTCGCCGCAGGCCTGGGAGTCGGTCTCGGCCTGGTCTACGGCTGGGCCGGTACGGCCGCGCTGATGGGCAACCAGACCAAGGCGGTGCAGTACGCCGCTCCGGTCGGGCTGCTGGTCACGATCGCCCTGGTTGCCGCGGCCGCGGGCCTACTCGCCTCGGTCCTCCCGGCCCGCCGGGCGGCCAAGGTCGCACCCGCGGGCGCACTCGCCACCGAGTAACCAGATCACCCGGCGGTCCGAGGTGGCGCCCGTTCGTGCCACCTCGGATCTCCGGCGTTTCCGGCTTGTCGGGCGGAGTGGGTCAGACGATCTCGACGCGGTTGCCGTGACCGTCGGCGGTGTGGAACCGGCGGCGGCCCGGGATCGACTCGTTGTCCCAGGTGACCGGGAATCCCTTGTCGGCAAGGACCTTCGCGCACTCGTCGAGATCGTCGACGGCGAACGCGGGATGCGCCTTGCGGGCCGGGCGGAAGTCCGCCTCGACGCCGACGTGGATCTCCGCCTCACCCCGGCGGAACCAGCAGCCGCCACGCGCCGCGAGAACCGGCGGCTTCTCCAGTTCGGTCATGCCGAGCGCGTCGCGATAGAACGCCCGCGCGATCTCTTCACCACCAGGCGGGCACGACACCTGCACATGGTCAAGCTTCACCGCGTAGCTCCCTCGACTCCGATGCTTTGTGGCTCGCCCGGCTTTTGGGCGACGGCGAAGACCCGGCGGAACGGCAAGACCGTGCCGAAAGCCTGGCGGGGATAGGCCCGCGAGAGACGTTCGCCGTACTCGCGCTCGAAGTTCACCCGTAAGCCTTCCGGCAGGGACTGCAGTACCGGGCGGGCGCCCGTGCCCTTCACCCACTCGAGTACGGCGTTCTCCCCTTGCAGCACGTGGCTGTACGTCGTTTCCCACGCGTCGACCTCGCACCCGGCCGAAGTCAGCACGCGCAGGTAGTCCGCGGGTTCGGGCAAGTTGCCCCGTACGGCGTTGGGCGCGGCGAATTCGGCGTACGGCGCGGTGTTCGCGAGCTCGCGCAGGATCTCGTGCGAAGGCGCGTCGTGATTGCCGGGGATCTGGATCGCGAGCCAACCGCCCGGGCGCAGCCGCTCGACCAGTGAAGGCAGGAGGTCGAGTTGGTCCGGCAGCCACTGCAAGGTCGCGTTGGACACGATCACGTCCACCGAGCCACCCGGCGTGCGCTGGATCCACTCGCGCAGATCCGCCACCTCGAAGGTCAGTGACCCGCCTTCGACCTCAGCGGCCGCCGCGATCATCTCGGCCGAGCTGTCGACCCCGTGCACCGACGCCTCCGGCCAGCGGTCCGCCAGAGTGGCCGTGAGATTGCCCGGGCCGCAGCCGAGATCGACCACGGTCGCGGGGGATTCGGCCCGGACCCGGGACAGCAGATCGGCGAACGGACGGCCGCGCTGATCGGCGTACTTGCCGTATTGCTGGGGATTCCACACCGGCGAGGTGGGCATCGTCGTCTCCTGACGTAAGTCTCTTGATGTCAAGATATCTTGATCCGGGAGTTGTCTTGATGTCAAGAGTCTTGATGACATAGGCTCGACCCATGAAAGACGAGGTCGACCGGCTGATCGAGGCCTGGCGCCGGGAGCGGCCCGATCTCGATGTCGCGCCGATGGAGGTGCTGTCCCGGGTCTCCCGGCTGGCGCGCCACCTGGATCGCGCCCGCAGCCAGGCCTTCGAGTCCTACGGCCTGGAGTCGTGGGAGTTCGACGTGCTCGCGGCGCTGCGGCGAGCCGGTTCGCCGTACCAGCTGTCACCGGGGCGACTGCTCAAGGAGACCCTGGTGACCTCCGGCACGATGACGAACCGGGTCGACCGACTGGCCGCCCGCGGGTTGGTCGAACGCCTGCCGGATCCGGCCGACCGGCGCGGCGTACTGGTCCAGCTGACCGACGCCGGCCGCGATTCGGTCGACGCCGCGATGGCCAATCTGCTCGCGCACGAACGGGCCCTGCTCGGCTCGATCAGCGAGCGCGATCAGGCCCGGATCGCGCGCGTATTGCGCGAGCTCGTGCGCCCGTTCGACGCCTGAACTCTGATCAGATATATCTGAAAAGACAGCGCGTCACTTTGTGGTGCCATCGATCGTTGCTAGTTGCAACGAGATCGAAAAGGCGCTGTAGCCGGACCCCATCGACACCCGGTGAGCGAATGACTACAGTCCGAATCGGTACTCGAAGCTTCGGCGGAATGAGGTGGTCCGCCGAAAGCGGCTGGTTCTGTCCGGGGCTCGGGGCTCGGACAACACCGGCCGGTCAGGGGACCGCCCGACCCTGGGTTCGCGACGCACCCTCCCAACGACAGGGGATGGGAAGGTACGTCGCGGATCCGCACAAACGGTCCGCCGGGTGTAGAGGACATCCGGCGGACCGTTTCGCACGTCCAGCCCATTCCCACGCTCGGCCGACCGGCGCCGGCTGCCGGGCTGCGCCTGACCTGTCTACCGCTGCCGGGTCACAGCTGACGAGCTCCGGCAGGCTGGGCCCGTCTGACCGGGCCTGGCTGGGTTGACTACTCGGCGCGTTCGGCCGCTTCGAACCAGGCCAGTTCCAGTTCGCCGCGCTCGTCGGCGATCTTGCGCAGTTCGGCGTCCAGCTCGGCCAGTTTGGCGTAGTCGCTGGCGTTCGCGCCCATCTGGTCGTGCAGCTTGGCCTCGGTCTCGGTCAGCTTCGCGAGCTGCCGCTCGATCCGGTTCAGCTCCTTCTTCGCTGCCCGCGCCACGGCCGGATCGGCCGCCGGTGCCTGAACCGCCGCCGCTTGCCCGGACCCTTGCCCGGCCGTCTGACCCGCCACCGGCGCACCGGCCGAATCGTTGTCGGCGGCAACTTCCGGCGCGGCGGACGTGGTACGGCGGCGGGGCGTCGTACCAAGGCGTTCCAGGTACTGCTCAACACCGCGCGGCAGGTGCACAACCGTGCCGTCACCCGGAACGGTGTAAACGCTGTCGCTGACCCGCTCGAGGAAGTACCGGTCGTGGGTGACCACCAGAACCGTGCCGGGCCAGCCGTCGAGAAAGTCCTCGATCACGGTCAGCGTCTCGACGTCCAGGTCGTTGGTCGGTTCGTCGAGGATCAGCACGTTCGGCTCGTCGAGCAGAACGCGCAGCAGCTGCAGCCGACGGCGTTCACCACCGGACAGATCGCGAATGCGCGTCGACAGACGATCACCGGTGAAGCCGAACCGCTCAAGCAGCTGCGACGCCGTCATCTCGCCACCCGAACCCGCGAGCTGTGCCGCCTGGCGGATCCCGGTGATGTGGCTCAGCACGGTCAACGAGCCGTCGAGGTCTTCCAGCGCCTGCGAGAGGTGCGCGATCTTGACGGTCTTACCCTGCTTGACACGGCCCTTGTCCGGCTCGACCTGGCCGGTGAGCAACCGCAGGAACGTCGTCTTGCCCGCGCCGTTCGGCCCGAGCAGCCCGAGCCGGTCCCCCGGGCCGATCCGGAAGGTGAGCCGGTCGAACAGCACTCTGTTGCCATAAGCAAGCGAAACGTCTTCCGCGTCGAACACGTCCTTACCGAGCCGGGAGGTGGCCAGCTGCGCGAGGGCCAGCCGGTCGCGGGGCGGCGGCTCGTTCTCGATCAGGGCGTTGGCGGCGTCGATCCGGAACTTCGGCTTCGAGGTCCGCGCGGGCGCACCGCGACGCAACCAGGCCAGCTCCTTGCGCAGCACGTTCTGCCGCTTGTCCTCGGTGACCTTCGCCGTCCGGGCCCGCTCGGCCTTGGCCAGCACGTAGGCGGCATAACCCCCCTCGTACGACGTGACGTCGCCGCCGTGGACCTCCCAGGTGTTCGTACACACCGCGTCCAGGAACCACCGGTCGTGCGTCACCACCACGAGCGCGCCGGCCCGGTCCACCACATGCGCCGCGAGCCAGTTGACCGCCTCGATATCCAGGTGGTTGGTCGGCTCGTCGAGGATCAGCAGATCCACGTCGGTCAGCAGCAGCTTCGCCAGCGAGGCGCGGCGCCGCTCACCACCACTCAGGGTGGAGATCTTGGCCTCGTGGTCGATACCGCCCAGCAGGTGTTCCATCACGGTCCGCGCGCGCGGATCCGCCGCCCAGGTATAGGTCTCGACATCGCCGAGTACCGCGCCGGCGACGGTGGACTCGGGGTCCAGGTCGTCGGTCTGACCGAGAAATCCCAGGCGCAGATCGCGGTTGTGCGTCACCCGGCCGGAATCCGGCTCCTCCTGCCGGGACAGCACGCGCAGCAGGGTCGACTTGCCATCGCCGTTGCGGCCGACCACACCGATACGGTCACCGCGGCCCACCCCGAGACTGACGGCATCGAGAAGGATCCGGGTACCGAAGCCCTTGGTGACGGCTTCGAGATTGACAAGGTTCGAGACAGGAGCGGCCATAACCCGCCCAGCCTAACCGCCCACCCCACCCCCACCGAATTCCCGTCCACCCACCCCCGGCGCGTCATCGGACCCTTCTGACCCGGCGTGTCCCCCTTCATCGGACCCTTCTGACCAAGTCCCGGCGTGTCATCGGACCCTAGTTGCCAGGCGTGTCGGCGTTCATCGGACGCTTGTGACCAATCGCCGCATGGCCACCGGCCCGGCGTGGGCGCAGGCAGCAGGGGGCAGCAGGCAACTGGCAGCAGGCAGCAGGCCCACGGTCACAAGCGTCCGATGAACGCCGACGCGCCGCGTTACAAGCGTCCGATGAACCCCGACACGCCTGGTCACAAGCGTCCGATGAACGCCGACGCGCCGCGTTACAAGGGTCCGATGAACGGGGTGCGCGGCGTGTCGGTGTGGCGGTGGTTAGGGCGGGGGGTGGTGGGTGTGGTGGGTGGTGGTTAGGAGGGCTTCGCCTTGGGTTAGGGCGGGGAGGGTGGTTTCGAGGGCGTGGGTGCGGGCGGCTGGGATGAGGCCCGTCAGGTGGGAGGTGGCGGGGGTGACGGTGGTGTCGTGCACGATGGCGGCGTTTTCGGCGAGTTTGGCCAGTACCGGGGCAAGGGCGTCCGCCGGGATCTCCAGGTCGAAGTGGTTCATCGGCTGGCAGAGCTGCGTTCCGGCCTTTTCGAGCGCGAGGCGCAGAACCTCAGGAACGAGGCGGCGGAAATCCCCGGCAGTGCTGCTCGCCGAGGAGTACGCCGTATGGGTCACCGTGATGAGGCATTCCGACACCTCCCAGCCGTGCAGTCCACCCGTGCGCAGGTAGGACCGAACCGCCTCCTCGATCGCCGTATGGAACGCCCGGGGCAGTCCGCCGAGTTCCACCTCGAGCTGATAGCCCACGCCCGTACCTGGTTCGATCCGAAGGCCGAGTCCGGCGTCGCAGTGGTTATCGGGATCCGTGAGCCCGACCAGCGCTTCGCCGATGCCGACGGGCCGTTCCTGCAGGATCGGCCGGGTCGGTTCGAACGAGGCGTCCACGCCGAAGTCACTCAGCAGCAACGCCTTGAGCACCTCCTTCTGCACTTCGCCGTACAGGCAGACCGATACCTGGCGGCCGTTGACGCGGAGCCGGATCAACGGGTCCTGCTCGGCGAGCTTCTGCAAGGCGGCGAACAACCGGGGCTGGTCGGCCGCGCGAACCTCCGTCTCCAGGGTGGGCGGCGCGAACGAGACGGCCCCGGCGCGTTCGTCGTACCGCCCGAGCTGGTCGCCGATGCGTACGTCGCCGAGGCCCCAGACCTTGACGATGCGGCCGGCCTCGGCCCGTTCGACCGGCAGGGCCTTGCCGCGCTCGAACACCTGCAGCCGCGAGACCTTGCCCTCGTACGACGTGGCCGGTCCGTTCAGGCAGGCGATCCGGTCGCGGAGCGCGAGCGAGCCGGCGAACAGGCGGGCGTAGGCGATCCGTTCGCCGGCGCGGCCTCGTTCGATCTTGAACACCTCGCCTTGCAAGGGCCCATCGCTGGACCGGTCCCGCGGCAGGAAGGTACGAATTCCCTCGGCCAGCTCGGCCACGCCAACGCCGGTGATGGCGGACCCGAAGTACACCGGATGCGCGAGTGCCTGCCGGGTCTGGTCGATCAGGCCTGCCAGCTCATCACCGGGCACCTCGTCGAGATAGGCCTGCAGCCGGGTGTCGTCGTTCTCCGCGAGCACCTCGCGCACCCGGCGGGACCAGTCTTCGTTGCCAAAGGCAAATGGCTGGTACGACGCCGCGCGGGTACCGAGCCCGGCGACGGCGCCCATCGGTACGGCGGTCGGCGTGAGCCTGGTCGCGATCGAGGCGAGCAGGTCGTCGTACCGGGCGCCGGTTCGGTCGATCTTGTTGACGAACAGCAGGGTGGGAATGCGGAGCCGGGCCAACGTGCGCATCAGGATCCGGGTCTGGGCCTGAACGCCTTCGACGGCCGAGATCACCAGTACGGCGCCGTCGAGCACTCGCAGGGCACGTTCGACCTCGGCGATGAAGTCGGAGTGGCCCGGGGTGTCGATCAGGTTGACAGTGAGATCGCCGAGCGGGAACGAGACCACGGCCGAGCGAATGGTGATACCGCGCTGCCGTTCCAGCTCCATCGAGTCGGTCTGGGTATTGCCGTCGTCGACCCGGCCGATCGAATCGATCACGCCGGCCTGCCAGAGCAGGCGTTCGGTCAGGCTGGTCTTACCGGCGTCAACGTGGGCGAGAATCCCCATGGTCAAAGCGGAAGTACGCAAAAAGGGTCCAAGGGTGTGCGAAGAGACAGGTGGTGGTCCCGATGTCTTCCGACGCCTGGCGCATGCCCGGCTCCTTCCACCCATGAACTGCGACGCACATCCACTGAACACGCCGACGGTACCGCCGAACCGCTGTCAGCGCGCGCGAATTTCCCGGTCCACCTCGGCGGCCAGCTCGGCTTCGCCAATTCCCTCGTAGATCGACCGCGCCGCCATCAGCTCCGCCCGGGCCTCGGTCCGGCGGCCGAGCGCCAGCAGCGACCGGCCCAGGCCGTAACGGGTTGAGGCCTCGAAAGAACGATCGTCGTACCGGCGTGCCTGTTCGAGGGCCGCGGTCAGTACGCGCAGGGCCGTTTCGTGATCGCCGCGCAGTTGGGCGACGCGGCCGAGCTCATCGCGCGCCCGGGCCTGGGTGCCGCGATGCCCGAGGCGGTCCGCGATCTGCGCGGACCGGCTCAGGTCCCGCTCGGCGGCGGCGTACTCGCCTCGACGCCGATGGACCTGCCCCCGGCCGAGCAGCGCGGCCACCGTGGTCGCGTCACCGTCGTCGAGGCTGAGCGCTTGGGTGTACTCGGTCAAGGCGTCCTGGTGGCGTCCGACTCCGCTGTAGATCCGGCCGAGGATGATCCTGGCCCAGGTTTCGCCAAGGCGGTCGCCGGCTCGGTGGGCGTGCTCGACAGCGCGTTCGCCGTAGCGCACAGCGTCCAACGGATGCCCGGCAGCCTCGAGACCGAAGGCGAAGTTGCACATGGTCTGTACGACGCCGGCCTCCGAGCCGAGCCGCTCGAAGATCCGTAGGGCCTCGGCGAATTCTTCCAGCGCGCGTTCGAACGTACTCAAGCCGGCCGGGACAAGGTCGATCCGGACCAGCCCGAGGTCGTTGCGCACGAACCCCTCGGCCATCCCGTTGCCCGTCTCGATCGCGACGCGCAGGCCGACCTGGCAGATGCGGAAGTGGCCCAGCCAGTGGCCACGGGACATACCGAACTGCGCCAGGCCGACCGCCAGCGGCGCTACCGAAGGCGTGCCGTACGACGCGGCGGCGACCATGTTCGGGTGTTCGGCCTCCAGCCAGTCGAGGGTCGCGACGAGATCACCCAAGTCTGGTGCGTCCTTGGACCAGCGCCCAGCCGCCCAATCCAGACGCGGGCTGCTCGGGCGGTTCAGCTCGCACGCCCGCCAGGCCACGGCGTTGAACAGCGCGGTCAGGCCTTCCACATCAGGCTGTACGCCGGCCTCCCGCGCGTAGGCCCGTAGTAAGTCGTGAAAGCGGTATCGCCCGGCGGAAGTCGGCTCTAACAAGTGCAGGTCGGACAACCGCTCAAGCAGACGCTCAGCCTCGAACGGCTCCACCCCGAGCAGAGCGCCTGCCACCATTCCTGACAGGTCTGGACCGTCAAACGCGCCCAACTTGGCGAAGGCCTCTGCAGCAGCCCGGTCGATCCCTGAGGCACTACTGACAAGCTGGTCGATCGACACCGCGAACGCCGTACGGATACCCGCGTCGGCTCCATCAAGTACGTCGAGTCGGGAGGCCTTCAGCCGTTGAACCAGGTACGACACGGGCCAGCCGGGCCGATCGGCAAGCCGCGCACCGGCCAACCGGACAGCCAGAGGCAGTAGCCCGCTAGCCTCGATCAACTCCGCTACTGCGACCGGTTCGGCCTCCAGCCGGGCTGCGCCGACTATTGATCGCAGCAGGCCCTCGGCCTCGTCAGGCGCTAGTAGGCCCAGCGGTAGCCGGTGAGCCCCTGCCAGACCGGTCATCGTATGGCGGCTCGTTATGACGACAGCACAACCAGGACCGGCAGGTATTAGCGGCAGTACCTGTGCGACGTTCGCCGCGTTGTCCAAGACCAGTAGAACCCGCCGGTCGTGCAAGAGCGTTCGGAATTTTGCCGCGGCCATTTCGGCATCTGCCGGGATCCTGTCCGGGGGAATGGCCAAACCGCGTAGAAGCTGCCCAAGTGCGTCAAGCGGTGACAGCGGTTCAACCGACGAATGCCCGCGCAGGTCCAGCCACAGGTGGCCATCCGGGAAATCATCGGCAACCGACTGTGCGACCTCAACCGCCAGCGTGGTCTTGCCGAGTCCGCCCATCCCGGTGATCGCAGCAACCGTCGGACCGTCGCACGACCGCAGCAGCCGGGTCAACCGTTCCACCTCGTCAGCACGGCCGGTGAAGTCGTTAACCGCCATCGGCAACTGCCGGGGCCTGTCCGGCCCAGCGACGGCCGGCGACGCTGATACATGCTCCGGCGACCCTATAGCGGACGTACGGCGAGGGATGGCCGCCAGCAGCGGTTCAGCCGGTACGCCTAGGGCCGTCGCGAGTTGCTCGACAGTCTCCCGACGGGGATAGCGGCGGGTGCCACGTTCGAGGGCGCTTACCCCGTCAACGCTTAGCCCGGACCGATGCGCCAACTCATCCTGCGTCAGGCCCGCCTCGCGGCGACACCGGCTCAGCAGAACTGCGAATGGTTCAGTCATCGCACGCCGTCAGTACTCGTCTATAAGGCGATCCAGCTCGGCAGCCAACTCAACCTCGCCTGTCGCTTCGTAGATTGCCCGCGCCGCAGCCAGTTCCTCCCACGCCTCTGCCTTGCGGCCAAGCGCCAGCAGCGACAGGCCGAGCCCGTGCCTGGTCGACGCCTCGCCGCTGCGGTCGTCGTACTGGCGGGCCAACTCCAGCGCCGAGTTCAGCTCGCGCAGCGCCGTCTCATGGTCGTCCCGAAGCTGCGCCAGCCGGCCGAGCTCGTCCCGCGCACGGGCCTGGCCACCGCGATTACCCAGGCGGTCGGCGATTTCCGCGCATTGCCGCAGGTCCCGTTCGGCCGCGGCAAGATCGCCCTGAGTCCGGTACGCCGCACCCCGGCTGAGCAAGATCGCCGAAGTACTGGCGTCGCCGTCGCTGAGGTCGAGCGCCAAGGCGTACTGCGCGAGCGCCTCCTCGTGACGCCCGGTCCGTTCGTACAGCTCACCCAGGTTGATCCGTGCCCAGGTCTCGCTGTGGCTGTTGGCCAGCAGACGGGAGTGCTCGACACTACGTTCGGCGTACCGGACGGCGTCGAAGGGATGACCGGCCGCATCCAGCGCGAAGCTGAGATTGGTCAGGCACATCCCGACTCCGGCCTGCGAATCGAGTCGCTCGAACACCTTGACGGCCGCACCGATATCGTCCAGCGCCTGCTCGAACGACCCTAGCCCCGCCCGGGCGAGGTCGATCCGCACCAGCCCGAGGTCATTGCGCAGGAATCCCTCGGCCATCCCGTTGCCCGACTCGATCGCGCGCCGCAGGCCGATCTCGCAGATGCGCACGTGATCCAGCCAGTAGCCGCGGGACATCCCGAACTGCACCAGGCCGATCCCGAGCGGCACCACCGAGGCAGTGCCGTGCATCGCAGCCGCGACCAGATTCGCATGCTCGGTCTCGAGCCAGTCGAGTGTGGTGACGGCGTCGCCCAGGTCAGGCGCGTCGACAGCCCAACGACCGTCGGCCCACTCCGAACGCACAGTGGCCGGCCGAGTCAACCGGCACACACGCCATGCCACTGCGTTGAACAGCGCGGTGAGGCCCTCCACATCTGGCTGTACGCCGGCCTCGCGCGCGTAAACCCGTAGTAGGTCGTGGAAGCGGTAGCGCCCGGCCCCGGTCGGTTCCAGCAGGTGCAGGTCCGCCAAGCGCTCAAGCCGTCGCTCAGCCTCGTACACGTCTACGCCCAGCAGGGCGCCTGCAACCCGCCCGGACAGGTCTGGTCCGTCGAAAGCGCCAAGCTTCGCGAAGGCCACGGCAGCGGCCTGATCGTCCTCCAGTGGGCTACTGGCGAGCTGATCGATCGACACCGCAAAGGCGGTCCGTACGCCCACGTCGGCGCCGTCGAGCACGTCGAGCCGCGAAGCCTTCAACCGGTCGACCAAGTACGACACGGGCCAGCTGGGCCGATCTGCGAGCCTCGCACCGGCCAACCGGACTGCGAGTGGCAGCAGGCCGCAGGCGTCGATCAGCTCAACTACAGCTCCGGGCTCTACCTCCAACCGATCAGGCGCGACCATGGCCCGGAGCAGGCCTTCCGCCTCTTCCGGGGCTAGGAGACCCAGCGGCAGCTGATGAGCTCCAGCCAGCCCGGTCATCGTGTGGCGGCTCGTGACGACGACGGCGCAACCTCGTCCGGCCGGGAGTAGCGGCAGGACCTGCGCTACGTCCGCAGCGTTGTCCAGGACAAGCAGAACCCGTCGGTCATGCAGTAGCGAGCGCAACCGACCAGCGGCCAGCTCGGGATTCGCGGGGATCTTGTCGGCCGGGACCCCTAAACCACGTAGTAACTGGACGAGCGCGTCTAGCGGCGTCAGCGGCTCGATCAGCGATTGCCCACGTAAGTCCAGCCAGAGATGTCCGTCTGGGTAGTCGTCGGCAACGGCCTGGGCCACCTGGATAGCCAACGTGGTCTTGCCAAGGCCGCCCATCCCAGTAATGGCGACAAGCACCGGTCCACGGCTGGACCGCAGCAGCCGGGTCAATCGCTCGACGTCGTCCGCGCGGCCGGTGAAGTCGTTCACCGCCATCGGCAGTTGCCGGGGCACAACGGGCGCAGCGGCGATCGGCAACGCCGAGCGACTTGGAATGGCCGCGAGCAGTGGCTCCGCCGGTACGCCGAGGGCCGTCGCAAGTTGCTCAACGGTGCCCCGGCGGGGATAGCGGCGGGTGCCACGTTCCAGCGCGCTCACGCCGTCGACACTCAGGCCGGAGCGATGGGCCAGTTCGTCCTGAGTCAGACCTGCCTCACGGCGGCAGCGGCTCAGCAGGATCGCGAACGGCTCGGTCATCGCACTATCGTGCGGGACCAGGGATGATTCGCGCACCTGGCACAGGCCCTTCGGCCTGCCGAACCATCCGGCACAGACCGGAATCCGCAAGGTCCACGGCCAGATCCACCGCCCGGCGGCTGTCCGGCGCCAGGAACAGGCAGGTCGGTCCCGAGCCCGAGACCATCGCTGCGAGCGCCCCCCGCTCTAGCCCGAACTGCAGGGTCTCCCCCAACTTGGGCCGTAGCGATAGGGCCGCGGCCTGTAGATCGTTGCTGAGCACAGGAGCCAGCGCAGCCGGTTCACCCGTCAGGAGGGCCGACAGGAGCTCTGGATCGACTTCGGGCGGTTCTACCCGTCGTAGCGGCCGTAGCCGGTCCAACTCGCCGTACACCTTGGGGGTGGATAGGCCACCGTCTGCGATCGCGAAGACCCAGTGGAACGTGCCACGGGACATGACCTCGGTGACCTGCTCGCCACGACCTCTACCGAGTGCGGTGTGTCCAACCAGGCAGAAGGGCACGTCGCTGCCTAGAACGGCTGCGTGCCGTTCGAGGTCCGCAGAAGTCAGTTGTAAGCCCCAGAGCCGGTTACACGCGACCAGGGTGGCGGCAGCGTCCGTAGAGCCTCCGGCCATTCCACCGGCTACCGGGATCGTCTTGCGGATGGTGAGCTCCACGCCGGCTTCGACGTCGTACTCGGTCTGCAGCAGGCGGGCGGCCCGGGCAGCCAGGTTCGTGTCGTCGGCCGGTACCTCCGCCGCGAAGTCGCCGAGCACCTCGACGGTGATCTCGCCGTCCTCGCGGGAGACCGCGGTCACGTCGTCGTACAGCGCGACAGCCTGGTAAACGGTCGCGAGCGGGTGGAAGCCGTCTGGGCGTGGCGCACCGACGGCAAGACCGAGATTGATCTTCGCCGGGGCCCGGACGGTTACCTGGGAGGCAGGAGGCACGGGCACAGGTTATGGGCTGACTGGATCTGGACCCGGCATCTGCGCGCGGACGCCCGCGATCCGGGCGAACTCGGTGATGCCGAGCACCTCGCCCCGCGCCCCGGGATCGACCCCGGCCACGCGCAATACCTCGTCCAGCGCCTCGCGGTTCGGCAGCCAGCGGGCCAGCGCGGAACGCACGGTCTTGCGCCGCTGTGAGAAGGCCGCGTCGATCACGGCGAAGACCTCTTCCCGGGTGGCCTCGGTCTTCGGCGGCTCGCGCCGTTCGAAACCGACCAGGCCGGAGTCGACGTTCGGGGCGGGCCAGAAGATCTGCCGGCCGACCGGTCCAGCCCGGCGCACCTCGGCGTACCAAGCGGCCTTCGCGGACGGAATGCCATACGTGCGCGACCCAGGCGGGGCCGCGAGCCGGTCGGCCACCTCGGCCTGAACCATGACCAGACCATGCCGAAGCGTCGGAGCGATCTCCAGCAGGTGCAGCAGCACCGGCACGGCCACGTTGTACGGCAGGTTGGCCACACATGCCTCGGGCGACCCGATCTGCTCCGACGTCACGGTCATCGCGTCCGCCGGTACGACGGTGAGGCGGTCGGCCTGATCCGGTGCGTACGTCGCGATTGTGCCCGGCAGAGCCTCGGCCAGCAGCGGGTCGATCTCCACCGCGGTGACGCGATGGCCGTCGGCCAGCAGCGCCAGGGTCAGCGAACCCAGCCCCGGCCCGACCTCCAGCACGGTTTCGCCGGTTTCGGCCAGGCCGGCCGCCCGCACGATGCGGCGAACCGAGTTCGGGTCGATGACAAAGTTCTGGCCACGCTGCTTGGTCGGGCGCAGTCCCAGCCGTGCGGCCAGCGAACGCACATCCGCCGGACCGAGAAGCCTCGGCCCGGCGGATGCGGGTGTCTCAGGAGCGGTCACGCCGCCCAGTCTCGCTTATCTCGCACCAATGATCGGTATCAGGCGCGCTTACCGCAGTGCGGCCAGGCGCGGTAACCGCCCTCGGCGGCACGAACCTTCTCGGCGATCGCGATCTGCTGGGCCTTCGACGCCTGGTGCGCGTTGTTGGCGTACTTGCCGCCGCCGTAGTTGAGCCAGGTGCTGTGGCTGAACTGGAGTCCGCCGTAGTACCCGTTGCCGGTGTTGGCCTTCCAGTTGCCACCGGACTCGCACTCGGCGATCCGGTCCCACGCACCGGTCGAACCGATTTCCGGGTCCGGCTCGTCGGGCTTGGGCTTGGTCCCGACGGTGACCAGCTCGGTGACCGGCTTGACCAGAACCTTGCTCTTCAGCTCCTTGGTGGCGACGAGCTTGCCGTTCAGGAACGACAGCACGTACTGCACCTCGCGCTTGCCGGCGACACCTTCTCGGGTGGTCTTCTTCTCGCCCTCGAGCATCGTCGCGCTCTTGGTCTCGGTCTTCTCGAACGGGATCGGCAGCACCTTGGTACGGCGCTTGTGATCGACCTTCGCGATGATGATCCGGCTGCCGGACTTGATCGCGGTGGTCAGCGCCGGGGTGATCCGGTCGTCGCCGTCGACCTTGACGTTCGCGTGGTCGATCGCCTCGGCCACGGTCGCGCCGGTGGTCTTGAACGGCAGCGCCTTGCCGTAACGCACGAAGTACACGGTCTTGGGCGTGCGGACGGTGAGCTCGAGGCCCTCCCGGCCGATCGCCGCGCTGCGGCTGGTGGAGAACTGGGCGCTGGAGTCGTAGCGCAGACCCAGGTCGGTCAGCGCCTCGCTGACACTGTCCTGGGTGGTCCAGAAGCTCTTCTTCTGGCCGTCGGCGTTAACGGTCAGGGGGCGGGCGAACTGCACCGCGATCTCCTGACCCTCCTGCAGCTTGGCATCCAGGGCCGGTGCGACCGAGTCGCGGTCGCTGATGGTGATGTTCTTCGCCTTCAGCGCGTCGGCAACGGTCGAGCCGAAGGTGTGCACCTTTTGCACCTGTCCGTCGACCGACAGCGTGACGGTCTTGCTCTTCGTCGCGTAGGCAACACTTCCGCCCGCGACAGCAATCGCGGCCGTGACAGCGACGGCAGCGATGATGGACTTACGCACAAATGCTCCCAGATAGAGCTACCCGGGCACGGGGAGGGACAGCACTGACGGAGGCCGCACTTCGCCAGGGAATCAGGGCCTGGAAAAAACGGTCTGCGCCGAGGGGCGTGCTGTCCGGGATCTTCCCCGATCCCGGCCAACATCACGGGACAGTAACGAATAACCAGGCGAAACGCCAAACCACTCGCCGAATCGACCAAATTACAGTAACGGCTCGGTCGCGTTAAGTGATATCAAACCGGCCCCACTGCCCGCGGTGGACCACCTCCGCGGTCGTGCGGCGGCCTCGCTTCAGCGAAGGCGACGGCCGGTCCGGCGCGCGGTAGCCGATCGAGATCACGCCCACCGGGTCATACGCCTCGGGTACGCCGAATTCGCGGCGAACCGGGGAAATCCGATCGGCCGGAACCCCGAAGAAGCACGCGCCGAGGCCTTCGTCCACCACCGTCTGCAGCATCAGCAGCGCCGCCATCCCGGTGTCGATGTACCAGTACGGCGCGCTCCAGCGGCTCTCGTCCCGATCGGTCACACCCTTGTCCGGCTCGGCGTAGCGATCGAGATAGGTGTCCTTGTGCGCGAAGGCCAGAACCAGCACCGGCGCCCGGCGCAGCCCCTCGATCCACTGCGCGTACTTCGGATCGACCGCGGGCGCGGCGGCAGCCCAGTACCGCTCGGTGTCGGGCTTCGCCAGCACGAGGAACGCCCAGCCCTGGCTGAACCCGGCCGACGGCGCGCGCAGCCCGTTCGCGAGGATCCGCTCGAGGATCTCGGGCGGCACCGGCCGGTCCGGGTCGTAGTCGCGCACCATCCGGCGGCGGCGAACAACCTCACTGAACTCCATCGCGCACCAACCTGTTCAGTAGATAGGCCTCGGTACCGGCAAGGCCGACCGAGCAGAAAACCACGACCTGGTTCGGATCCGTCCGGCCCAGCCGCTCCCCCGCGAGGATCGCGCCGAGGCTGACGAGTCGTTCGTGTTCGGGCGAATCCAGGAGGATGTACGGCGGATCGTAGGCGTGCGTCTGCGCCACCGAATCCGTGACGGCCAGATCCGCCCGGGCGATCAGCTCCGGCCCGAACTCGGCTCGCCCGCGCTGCTTGGGCCCGAGCGTTGCGACAAAGGCGCCGTCGGCGATCCAGGCCGGGTCGATCACCGGCACCGGGCTATTTGTTGCCAGTAGCACCAATTCGCGATCCACCACCGCCGCCCGGGCGGACTCGACCGGATGGGCCTGAACGCCATGCGCGTTCACCCTTGCACAGAAGGCCTTTCGCCGTACCGGGTCACGGCTGTAGACCGCCACGTCGGTCAGCTCCCGCACGGCGGCGACGCTCAGCAACTGGGTGAGCGCCTGGACGCCGGTCCCGATCAGGCCGAGCGTGATCGCGTTCGGATTCGCCAGTACGTCGGCGGCGGCAGCGCCGATCGCCCCGACCCGGCGCGGGCCCAATTCGTTGCTGATGGCAATGGTCTGGACGGCGCCCGTGGCCCACTCGTGCACCACGATCACCTGCTCGCCGACGTCCTTGCCGAACGAGTCGTACGAGCGGTAGCCGAACCACTCGCCCTCGAGAGCGCCCGCCGTGAAGACGAGCCTGCCTTCGCCGAGGTCCGTACTGACCCGAGGTGGCGTGTGCAGGCGGCCGTGGTGCGCGTCGAGCAGCGCTTCCCTGATCCAGGCGACGGCCCGGATCGGGGTGAGGCCGGCGGCGATCTCGTGATCGCTCAGAATCGTGGGCACGTCACCAGGTGCCACCGAAAACTTTGTCGGCGTTCTCGTTCAGCGCGGCGCAGAGTTCGGCGACGGAGATGTTCAGCACGCCGGCCATCTTCCGCACGGTGTGCGGGATCAGATACGACGCGTTGGGCTGGCCGCGATGCGGGGAAGGCGTCAGGTACGGCGCGTCGGTCTCGACCAGCACACGATCCAGCGGGGTCACCGCGAGGGCGTCGCGCAACGACTGCGCGTTCTTGAACGTGATCACGCCGGCGAAGCTCAGGTAGGCCCCACGATTGACGCACTCGCGGGCGAACTCGGTATCACCGGAGAAGCAGTGCATGACGAGGCGCTCCGGCACGCCCTCGCGATCGAGAATGCGCAGGATGTCGTCGTGCGCGTCCCGGTCGTGAATCATCAGGGTCTTGTCGAGCCGCTTGGCCAGCTCGATATGCGCGGCGAACGACTCGTGCTGCGCGGCGCGGCCCTCGGGCCCGGTCCGGAAGTAGTCCAGCCCGGTCTCACCGATCACCCGCACCCGCTCGGAACTGGCCGCCAGCCGCTCGATCTCCGCCAGCGCCTCCGCGAGATCACCGGCCTCGGCATGCTTGGGGGCCTCGTTCGGATGGAGGGCGACGCCCGCGATCACACCCTTGTACGTCGCGGCGGCCTCAACGGCCCACGCCGCCCCGGGCAGATCGCACCCGACCTGCACGATCCGGGTCACGCCGACGGACTTCGCGAGCTTGATCGCCTCGGCGGCACCGAGCCACGCGCCGTCTTCCCCGTCGGCGATATCGAGATGACAGTGCGCGTCGACCACGCTCATCGGCAATGGATCGGGCACCGCCGGCCTGGTCCGGTCGCGGGACCGCCCATCCTCCCCGATCGCGGCCCGCTCTCGCGTCGGCCGCTCCACCTCCGCACCGTCAAACCCCATGCCCCCACCCTATCGCCGCCCACCGACACCCCAGCCCGGGCCTGGAGGTCGGCAGCGTCGGTCAAGCCCGGGGCCAGAGCGGGTTACGGCCGGCTTCGGTCAGGCCTGGGGCCAGAGCGGGTTACGGCCCGCGAGGGCGAGGGCCTGGTGGAACGGCGAGGCCGTCGGTGGTACGTCCACCTTGGGTCCGAAGACGCCACCCTGGCGAGCCATCTCGGCGAAGGCCTGCAGCTGGTTGAGGAGTTCCTCGGCGACCGGCGGTTCCGGCTCGAACGGCTGGCCCGTCGCGACCGCGAGGTCCCACCCGTGCAGCAGGTACTCCGCGAAAACCATGCCCGCGACCATCGAGGCCGGCATCTTGCCTTCGCCGGACAGCCCGGTCTCCCCTTCGGAAGCGGAGGGCTCGGCCCAGGCCCTACCGGCGGCGCGCGCCTTCTCGTCGTACACCTTGGCCCATTCGGTCAGACCGCCGTGCGCCGCGATCGCGTCGTACGACTCGTCCAGGGGTGGCGGCTGCTGCTTGCGCGCGGCCTTCTCGGCGCGATCGCCGGTCCATTGGCCGAGGTGGTTCACCAGGGTGCGGACGTCGAACTCCGGGCAAGGGGTTGGCCCGTCGAGCTGTTCGGGGTTCACACCGGCGACCACCTGGGTGGTCAGCTCGGCCGCGGCGGGCATCAAGGCTCCGCTGGTCATGGTTCCTCCAAGGTTGATTTCCCTTGACCGTAGGCCACCGGTACCCGGGCCATCTTGGACAAAAACGACAAGCGGCCGTGCCTTCATCGGTCTGCATCCGCTCTCCCCCGACCGCCGACGTCAGTGGTTGCGAGGACCCTAGGAGGGCGGAAGCGGACCGCTGAAGGCGAGCCCTCAGTCGGCCAAGCGGGGGAACAACGAGTCGCCCTTGACCAGGACGGCGCCTGCGGGCAGCTGGCCCCAGGTGCCGGCGGTCTGGATGCGCTGGTCGGTCAGCGGGCCGAGCTTGTCCTCGGCGCCGAGCAGCGTCCACAACTTGGCGGCGGCCTTCGGCATCGTCGGGTGGTGCAGCACCGCGACCGCGCGCAGCACCTCGGCCGACGTGTACAGAATGGTGGCGAGCCGGGCCTTGAGCTCCGGGTCCTTGGCGACCTTCCACGGCTCCTGCTCGGAGACGTAACCGTTGACCGCCCCGACCAGATCGTTGATCGCGGCCAGCGCGTCGTGGAACGCCAGCGAGTCCATCGCGGTGTCGGCGACCCGGGCCGCGACCTCGAGCCGATCCGCCAGCGCCTGCTCGGCCGGGCCGTGATCGACCGGCTCGGGCAGTACGCCGTCGAAGTACTTGCCGACCATGGCCGCGATCCGCGAGGCCAGGTTGCCCAGGCCGTTCGCCAGCTCGGAGGTATAGACCGCGCTCAGGTGCTCCCAGGAGAACGAGCCGTCCGACCCGAACTGGATCGTGCGCAGGAAGTAGTACCGGAAGGCGTCGGAGCCGAAGTGGTCCGTGATCTCCTTCGGCGCGATGGCGGTGAGCTTGGACTTGCTCATCTTCTCGCCACCGACCAGCAGCCAGCCGTGCGCGAAGACCTGCTTCGGTACGGCGACACCGGCGGCCATCAGCATGGCGGGCCAGATCACCGCGTGGAAGCGCAGGATGTCCTTGCCGACGAGGTGCACGTCAGCCGGCCACAGCTCCTCGAACCGCTCCGGGTCGGTGCCGTAACCCGCGGCGGTCACGTAGTTGAGCAACGCGTCGATCCACACGTACAGCACGTGCTTCTCGTCCCACGGCACGGGAATGCCCCAGTCGAAGGTCGAGCGGGTGATCGACAGGTCCTGCAGGCCCTGCTTGACGAACGCGATCACCTCGTTGCGCGCGCTCAGCGGCGCGACGAAGTCCGGCTGCGACTCGTACAGCTCGAGCAGCTTGTCGCCGTACTTCGACAGCCGGAAGAAGTAGTTCGTCTCCGAGACCATCTCCAGCTCGGTACCGTGAATCGTGCAGCGCTTGCTGCCGTCCTCGTCGACCTTGATCTCGGTCGGCAGCTTGAACTCCTCGCAGCCGACGCAGTACAGGCCTTCGTACTCACCCTTGTAGACGTCACCGCTGTCGTAGAGCGTTTGCCAGAACTCGCGGACCCGCTCGGTGTGCCGCTTCTCGGTGGTCCGGATGAAGTCGTCGTAGTCGATGTCGACGTCGACCCAGGCCGGCTTCCACGACTCCTCGACCAGCTTGTCGGTCCACTCCTGCGGGCTCATGCCCTGCGCCTGGGCGCTGCGCATCACCTTCTCGCCGTGCTCGTCGGTACCGGTGAGGTACCACTTCCGCTCGCCGCGTTGCGCGTGCCAGCGGGTGAGGACGTCCCCGGCCACGGTCGTGTAGGCGCTGCCGATGTGCGGCGGGGCCGTGACGTAGTAGATCGGGGTGCTGACGTAGAAGGCCTTCTCGGACATAACCGAATTCTAGGTGCGCCCGGGTAGTGCTTTTTACCGCTGCGGCTCCCCCGGCGTGCGCTTCTGGTCGCCGCGGGCGGCCAGGACGGCGTCGTACACGGTGCGTTTCGGTACGCCGAGGCGCTTGGCCACATCCGCGATGGCCTGCTTACGCGGCGTACCCGCCTCTTCGTCGGCGGCCACCTCCGCGGCCAGTTCCGCCGGGCCGAGTTCGCGATCGGACGGATCCACCCCGGCCACGACGACGGTGATCTCGCCGCGAACACCCTCCGCGGCCCACTTCGCCAGCTCGGCCGCGCCGCCGCGTTTGACCTCTTCATAGGTCTTCGTCAGCTCCCGGCACACCGCCGTACGCCGCTCCGGGCCGAACGCCTCGGCCATCGCCTCCAGGCTCACCGCGAGCCGGTGCGGCGCCTCGAAGAAGACCATCGTGCGCTGTTCTTTCTTCAGTTCCTCCAGCCGCCGGGCCCGCTCACCGGCCTTGCGCGGCAGAAACCCCTCGAAGCAGAACCGGTCCACCGGCAGCCCGGACAACGCCAGCGCGGTCAGTACGGCGGACGGCCCGGGCACGGCCGTCACCGGAATCCCCGCCTCGATCGCCGCCGCGACCAGCCGGTACCCCGGGTCCGACACGCTGGGCATGCCAGCGTCGGTCACCACCAGCACGGTCTGGCCCTCGATCAGCGCCTGGACCAGTTCGTCGGTGCGCTGGCGCTCATTGCCCTCGAAGTAGCTCGTCACCCGCCCGGTGACGGTGATCCCCAGCTCGGTCGTCAGCCGCCGCAACCGTCGCGTGTCCTCCGCGGCGACCACATCCGCCTCGGCCAACGCCCGCGCCAACTTCGGCGTCGCATCCCCCAAATCCCCAATCGGCGTCCCCGCCAAAACCAACCGCCCACCACCGCTACTCATGGCAACAGGGTGAAAGCGTCGATGTGGCGAGGCCGCACGGCCGAGAAATGCCGCCGGTCCAGAGTTGCGATCTCCTGGACGCCGAGCTGCTCGGCGATGGCCACTACAGACGCGTCCACGGCTCCTAGCGGGAGGTCCGCATACTGGGAGATGAGGTCAGCGGTCCTGGCCAGCGTCGGCTGGTCCAGTTCCGCGAGAACGAAATCGCCGGCTGCGAGAGACCGAACGAACTCGCTCTCCACCTTGGCACCGGCTTCGCGCTCCAGCAGGTAGCAGACCTCAGTGACCACCAGCGGAGGGATCACCATCCGCTCACCGTTGAGGTGAATCGAGGTGAACAGCTCGACGCATCGGCTGTGGTTGTTGTCCCCGGAGAGTGCCGCGGCGACGAGCGGCCCGGTGTCGACGACGATCACGCGAGGCGACGCCCGAACTCTTCGCGCAGAATCTCGTCCGCTCTCTCAGAGACATCGGGACTACTCGCCTGACCCGCTCCGAACCAGGGCGGCGGCCAACTACCGTTGCTGTCCCGCTCGCTGCAGACGGCACGCAACCGAAGCCGCGTCAGCAGCTCCTCGGCAGCCGACTCCGGCAGCGCGTCGATGAGAGCGTGCAGCTCTTCGCGTGGCGTGCTCATGCGCCAAGTGTAGGAGCCGGTGGGGAGAATCTGCTGGTTGTGGCCGCGGGTGGGGGTGCGACGGCACGGGGAATCCGTACGATGGCGTGCGTGACTGCCGTGATCGATGACGACACCGCCGGCTCCGCGCCCGCACCCGGACCGGCCGAGGAGCCGCGCGAGACGCTGGGGCGCGATGTGCTCGGGCGGCGGTTGCCACCGCTGAAGCACAGGTTGTACCCGCCGATGCCGCGGGACTTCGACGGCGGCTGGATCGCCACGATCGCGATCACCTGCTTCGCCGCGATCCTGCGGTTCTGGAATCTCGGCAACCCGTCGAAGTTCGTCTTCGACGAGACGTACTACGCCAAGGACGCGTACTCGCTGCTGCGGTTCGGTTATGCCCGGCAGTTCATCGACAGCTCCGAGGGCATCGCCGACAAGGAGATCCTGAAAGGCAATCTCGACGTCTTCAAGGACACCCCGAGCCTGACCGTGCATCCCGAGGTCGGCAAGTGGATGATCGCGGCCGGTGAGCAGCTGTTCGGCATGAACTCGTTCGGCTGGCGGTTCATGCCCGCGCTGTTCGGCACGCTGACGATCCTGGTGCTGATCCGGGCCGTCCGGCGCATGACCCGCTCGACGCTGATCGGCTGTATGGCCGGCCTGCTGCTCGCGGTCGACGGCCTGCACTTCGTGATGTCGCGGGTCGCGCTGCTCGACATCTTCCTCGCGTTCTGGCTGGTCTGTGCCGTCGCCTGCCTGATCTGCGATCGCGACTGGATGCGGTCCCGGCTGGCCAAGGCCCTCGACGGCACGCCCAGCACCGGCGCTTTCGGCCGCGCGTTGTGGTTCCGCCCGTGGCGGATCGCGGCGGGCGTCTGCTTCGGCCTGGCCCTCGGCGTGAAGTGGAACGCGATCTGGTTCGTGGCCGTGTTCGGGCTGCTGACCTTCGCGTGGGACGTCGGCGCCCGTCGGGCCATCGGCGCGCACAACGCGTTCTGGCGGTCGGCCGTGCGCGACGGCATTCCGGCGTTCCTCAGCATCGTCCTGGTCGCGGTCATCACCTACACCGCGAGCTGGACCGGCTGGCTGCTGCACGACCAGTCGTACGGCCACGACTACGCCTCGAAGCACCCGGCGAACGGCGTGATGAAGGTCGTGCCGGACGACTTCCGCTCGCTGCTGAACTACCACAAGGAAGTGCTGGACTTCCACACCAGCGACTACATCAACAACGCCACCCACCCGTACTCGTCGCACCCGGGCGGCTGGATCGTGCTGGCCCGTCCGATCGGGTTCGACGCGGTCAACGACATCGCACCGGGCACGCACGGCTGCGAGGCGAAGGCACCGACCAAGTGCCTGTCGGTCATCTCCGCGATCGGTACGCCGCTGCTGTGGTGGGCCGGCCTGCTCGCGCTGATCGCGGCCGCGGTGCTGTGGATCGGCCAGCGGGACTGGCGGTTCGGCGTGGCCCTGACCGGGTTCGTCGCGGGCTGGGTGCCGTGGTTCATGTACACCGATCGCCCGATCTTCTTCTTCTACGCGGTCACGATGATCCCGTTCACGGTGATGGCGGTGGCGCTGGCGCTCGGGCGCATCCTCGGCCCGGGCCGTCCGTCCCCCGATGACCTCGCGGACTCTGGTCTTGCTCCGGCTTCGGGTTCGGCTTCGGGTTCGGGTTCGGTTGAGTACGGCGTGCAGGGGTCGAGCCCGCGCAGGTTGATCGGCAGCGCGGCGGTGGGCGCGTTCGTCGTACTGGTGGTGCTGAACTTCGCCTACCTGTGGCCGATCCTGACCGACCAGGTACTGCCGCATCCGGACTGGCTCAGCCGGATGTGGTTCAAGAGCTGGATCTAGGCCCGGGGTTGTTCCGGCGCCGCCCGGCTCGGCGGGCCAGGAGTACGTAGCCGATCGTGCCGAGCCCGGCGACGACCATGCCGCCGGAGATGAACGACCGGGTGGTCGCGTCGGCCCGGTCCCGCGCGTCGGCCGTCGCCATCACCCGGGTCGGCTCGTCGCGATCGAACCGCAGGCTCAGCTCGGGAGCGGCGTATCGCGAAGTGCCGGCTGGTTCGTGCCAGCCGGGCCGGGTGTCGCCGTGTTCGGCGATCGCGCCGATCAGGTCGGTACGGACCACCCGGCCGTTCAGTTCCTCGAACGTGACGTTGACCCGGCGGAGCCGCGGGTGTTTCTCCCCGTCGGCGATCAGCACGCGGACCTCCATCGCGGTGGCGGGCGCGCCCGAATGCAGGAGCTGCGAGGCCAGCCGTTGCTGCGGAAAGGCCTCGCTGAACTCGAAACCACCGACCACGGCGATCAACAACGCCAGGCCACCGATGTACGGCAGCAACGGCTGATCGGGCGAGGTCTGCACCTCGTCATCGTGCCACCCGTTCACACGAAGGCGTTCAGGAGTTCGAGACGGACCTGGCCGACCGGACTACGCGGGCCGGCATCCGCCCGCGTCACGACGTACAACGTGTTGAGCGGCGGCACCTCGGGCTCGGCCATCAGGTGCAACCGGCCCGCGGCGAGATACGGCTCGCACAGGTACATCGGCAACACGCTCGCCCCTGCCCCGGCCAGGACCGCTTCGAGCACTCCGCGCAGATCCGGCACCACCAGATCCACCGGACGTGACAGCCGCACCCCGAAGACGGTTCGCCAGTACCTGCGGAGAATCGGCGCCTCCTCCGCATAAGCCACCAGCGGTACGTCGCGCAGCATGTCGGGATTGATCGCCGTCACCACGTCCTCCCGGTAGATCGGCGACGCCACCAGCGCGAACGTCTCGTCGCACAGCGGCGTGACGGCCAACCCCGAACGGCGCGGCCGCACCGAACTGAGCCACACATCGATCCGCCGCGCCACCAACGCGTCCGCCATCTCGTCCGGCAGGCCGAACCGCACCCGCAACTGCAGGCCTTCGGCAACCAATCCGGCCAGCGCGGGCAAAGCCTGATGGCAGATGAAGTCGGACGCCCCGCCGAGGTGGACCGTCTCCCCCAGCAGCTCGCCGGTCTCGTCCCGGGCCAACGCCTGCAACGCGTCGATCGGGCCTGCCACGCGACGGGCCAACTCGTGCCCAGCGGCGGTCGGTACGACGCCGCGCGCGACCCGGTCGAACAACGGCCGGTCCAGGGTCTGCTCCAGCGAGCGGACGTGTGCCGTCACGGTCGGCTGCGACACCCCAAGGGCCTCGGCCGCTGCCGTGATCGACCCGGCCCGGTGGACGGCCAGGAAGCTGCGTAGGAGATCAAGTGAGAGCACATCAGAAATCCTATGGCAGACTCGCGAGAGTGTGATTGGTTTTCTATGGGTTCGAGGGCCACGATGGATGACATGACACGCATTCTGATCGCACTGACGAACCACTCGGACCTCGGCGACACCGGCAAGAAGACCGGCTTCTACGTTTCCGAGGCCGCCGAGCCGTGGAAGGTCTTCACCGACGCGGGGTTCGAGATCGATCTCGTCTCGCCGAACGGTGGTAAGGCTCCGGCCGACGGGCTGGACGAGTCCGACGAGATCCAGCAGGCCTTCCTGGCCGCGTTCGACCTCGACAACACCGCGAAGCCGTCGGACTTGAAGGCCGACGACTACGACGCGATCTTTTACGCAGGCGGTCACGGCACCATGTGGGACTTCCCAGCCGCGGCGGATCTCGCCGGCCTCGCCGCCAACATCTACGAGCGCGGTGGCGTCGTAGCGGCCGTCTGCCACGGCCCGTCGGCCCTGGTCGAGTTGAAGCTGTCGGACGGTTCGTACCTGGTCGACGGCAAGAACGTGGCCGGCTTCACCAACGAGGAAGAGGCCGCAGTCGGTCTCACCGAGGTGGTCCCGTTCCTCTTGGCCGACGCACTGAAGTCCAAGGGCGCCAAGCACCACCCGGCCGCCAACTTCACCGAGCAGGTAGTAGTCGACGGCCGCCTCGTAACCGGCCAAAACCCCCAGTCCGCCCACCGCACCGCCTCCGCCACCCTCCCCCTCCTCAAGTAACCCCACCGTCCCGCCCCTCGGCCCCCACCCTTCGGCGCGTCGTCGGACCCTTGTAACCAGGCGTGTCGCCGTTCATCGGACGCTTGTGACCAGGCACAGCGACGGTCTTTGTATTCATTCGGCGGAAGCCCTTCCCGGTGCCGCGGACCTGCGCAGGTCCGCCTACGCACGAGGGCGATTCCGACGAATGAATACAAAGCTCTGTGTTGACGGTTCTTGACAGCTTGTTCGCGAATGCCTGTTGGATGTCACAAATACGTAACCTGTGCGTGACCCTGATCGTCTTGCAGGCACCGGCCGCGGGTGAAGCGAATCCCGCAGCTTCCAGAACGCTCGCTCCGTGGCGGTTACCCGCTAGGCAGCCGCCGCGGAGCGAGTTCGCCGTGCCCGCATGACGCGATCGCCATCACTCCAGGAGGTCTGCGCCGGTGAAGAAGCCATCCACGAGGAACCCACGACTTGCGCTCTTGTCCGCAGGCTTACTAGTCGTCGCCTCAGCGCTGACCGGCAATCACGCGGCGGCCGAACCGGCGAAAACGGCGGCAACCACGGCCGACTTCCCGGCGAATCCCCTCCAGAAGCCCGGCTGGGTGCTCGACCGGAACGACGAGTTCAACGGAGCTCTCGACTCGAGTCTCTGGGTCACGAACTACCTGGAATCGCGGACGCAGGAATACCGCTCCAGGGCCCGGTACGGCTTTCGCGACAACGCTCTGGTGCTGCGGATCGACGACGACCAGCCGACGTACTACTCCAACAATCCGATGAAGGTCTCCAGCATTCAAACGGGCCAGCGGACCGACCTGCACAAGAACGACCAGTTCGATCACACGATTCCCACGGTGATCAAGTACGCCCCGCAGTACGGGTACTACGAGATCCGCGCGAAAAGCTCCGTGAAGAACGGGATCCACACCGCGTTCTGGCTGACCGGACGGCAGGACAACTGGAGCCAGCGCGGCGAGGTCGACATCATGGAGCACGCGGGCAACCACGGGCGCAGCCGCTTCAACTACAACCTGTTCAGCTGGTCGGATCCGAACCTGACCACGTCCACGCGCAGCATCCCGGTCGGGTTCGACATGACCACGGAGTGGCACACCTACGCCCTCGAGTGGACCCCGACCCAGCTCAAGTTGTACGTCGACAACGTCCTGAAGGACACGATCAACCAGTCCCTGAATTACGCGGCCGTGTTCTACCTGGGCCTTTACGAGAACGCCGGCTGGACCGGGACGCTGGACCCGAACGACAAACGCCCGAAGGAATTCGTCGTGGACTACTTCCGGGCCTACAAGAAGGCACCCTCCACGGACCCCCTCGTCAGCGGCGCCACCTACAAGATCAAGAACGCCGCCACCGGCCGGTACCTCGACTCCGATGCCAATGGCGTCGTCATCGCGGCCGCGGGTAGCACGTACGACGACCAGGACTGGGTGGCCACCAAGCACTCATCCGGCGCCTGGACCCTGAAGAACGCCAGGACCGGACGGTTTTACCTCGACTCCGAAGCCCCGAACAACGCCATCATCTGGAACACCGGCGATGTCATTCCGGATTCGCTCTGGACGGTCGAATCAGCCTCCGGCGGGTTCCGTCTGGAGAATGCGCACACCAGCAGGAACTACATGTACGCCACCTCAGGCGGCGCCGTGAAATGGAACACCGGATCGACCGACAGCAGCACCGTCTGGGCCTTCGAACGCAAGGGCTGACCTCACCGTAAGACCTTCGCCGGCACTGGCATTCCCGCCAGTGCCGGCTTTTTCGAACAGGAGCCAGCATGTACGCAGACCGAGGGCTTTTCCGGTGGGGCCGATTCCGCCGCGCCTGCAGCGTCGCCGTTCTGGCGGGCCTCGTCGCGACGACGCACGCGGTCGTCCCCGCCACCCCCGGCATAGCCTCACCCGGGATAGCCGCAGCCGGGATCGCCACCCCCGGGCTAGCCGCTGACGGGATAGCCGCTGACTGGATGGCCCAAGCTGCGGACAGTGTGCTGATCAACGAGTCGTTCAGCGCTCAGACCAATCCACCGAACTTCGGCCTGCCCGTCGGAGCCGCGGTGAACAACGGCGTCCTGAACGTCACCAGGGGAATGAGCAACTACACCACCTCGGTCAAAACGTTCGATGCGGCCGTCGCCGGGCAACGAACCCTCGACCTGAGCTTCGACTGGAAGACCGCTGTCGCCACGAGCGGCAACAAGACCGGTGTCGAACTGCGTGACACCCAGGGCAACCTCATATTCGTGATCGCCGCGACCACCACCGAGCTCCGGTACGGCGTCACGGGTCCGGTCTCGAACTCGGCGTCCGCGCCCGATTCGCTCAATCCCACGTGGACCAGGATCAGCTACGACCGCAGCAAGTGGTACACGGTCAACCTGCACCTGGACTTCACCCTGCAGCGGGTGCAGTACACGATCGCCACCAAGGAGTCCGCGGCCCGGGTGATGGCGTCGGGAACGGCGAGCGTCAACGCCAGGAACCTCGCGAAGCTTGTCGCCTGCAACTACTACGGCACCGGCGTACAGTCCATCGACAACTTCCGCCTCAGCGTGCCCGCCAACCCGGCGGAGGGCCGGCTGCGCGGCAAGACGGTGTACGCCTTCGGTGACAGCATCGTCGCCGGTCACCAGTACGCGCGCAGCTTCGTGGACTTCACCGCTGAGCGTGAGCTCACGCCGCTCACCAAGTACGCCAGGAACGGCGCGACTGTGGGTCCCGCCGGCTATTCAGGCGGCCAGATCCTCACCCAGGTGCGAAACGCCGCCGCTGCCACACCTGGCTACGTGGTGTTCAACGGCGGCACGAACGACGCCGAGGCGATCTACAACTCCCGTCTGTACCCGGTCGGCACGATGACTGACAGCTTCGATCCGGCCAGGTTCGACAACTCGACCTACGCCGGGTCGCTCGAGACGGTCATCTCCACCATGCGCAAGAAGTGGCCGACCGCGCGGATCGTTTACGTCGCCGTCCACAAGCTCGGGTCCCGCGACTGGAACACGCAGATGGCGCTCCGCGCGGTGACGCTGCAGATCTGCAGCAAGTGGGGCGTCGCGGTCGCGGACGTGTTCAACGACGCTGCCCTGGACACCCGCATCCCCGGCCACCAGGCGGTGTACACCTTCAACGGCCTGGTGAACGGTTATCCCGGTACCAACGGTAGCGGCACCCACCCGAACATCGCCGGCATCGGCTACTACCTACCGGTGCTCACCGAGGCGATGCTCCGCCCCTGACAGCACGGCGCGCCGCCCCGCCCCGTCACAAGGGTCCGATGACACGCCGGGACCTGGTCACAAGGGTCCAATGAACGGCGACACGCCTGGTCACAAGCGTCCAAGGACACGCCGGGACCTGGTCACAAGGGTCCGATGAACGACGACACGCCGCGTCACAAGCGTCCGATGACACGCCGGGAGGGGCGGGAGGGGGCGGGAGGGGGCGGAGGTGGGGGTTAGTGGCCTGGGTGGTGGGGGCCGTGGGTGCGGTTGCGGTCGCGGTGGCGTTTGCTGCTGGGTTGGCCGCCTACACCGCCGAAGAGGGCTAGGCCTTTGACCACGAGGGTTGGGGCGTTGGGGTCGATGTCGCGGGTACCGCCGCCGCCCCAGCCGCCGAAACCGCCGAAGATGCCGACGCCCTGGTTGCGGACCTGGACGCCGTCGGGAACGGTGATGTCGACGCCACCGAAGATCGCGAACGCGCGAACGACCACTTCGCGGCCTTCGAACACCGCGTCGGTCATGTCCAGGTCGTACCCGCCGAAGACGCAGATGGCGGTGGTCTTGCGTTTGACCCGCCAACGGCCGCTGCGTTCGCCGCCGCCGAAGATGCCGACAACGAAGTCGCCGTTGTCGTCGGGGTTGGCCGGCGACTCGATCGGTACGACGGACCGCCCGGTCGCCGCGGCACCGGCACCGGCACCGGCGCCGACACCAACGCCCGCGCCCGGTACGACCAGGTCATGGGTGATGGGTTCGAGTTCGCCAAGGGTCTTCGCGTTCAGGACCTGCTCGAGGCGTTCGGCGTGTTCGTCCTGGGTCAACCGGCCCGTCATCAGCGATTCCCGCAGGACCTCGATCACCTGGTCGCGGTCCACGTCGGAGGCCCGGACGTGGGCGTTCGGGTTCTGTCGCTCGGGCAGGTTCTCCATGACCCGCAACGATATCCCTGAACCGGCCGACGCCTGAAGCGGGAAAACCCCGATTCCTCCCCGGCCCACGACCCTGGCCGGGGCACGACCTGGCCGGGGCACGACCTGGCCGGGGCACGACCTGGCCGGGGCATGACGGCCTCGACGTTCGCCGCGTCACCACCGGCGGACCGGTGGACAGCGCAGAATGTTCGAAGGTGGCGGATGTCCCACCGTGGCCGGCGGCTCCGACATCCAGGTCAGAGGGTGCCCGCGGGTGGCACCGGACAGGGAGAACGAAATGAAGTTCATCATGCTCGCCTACACGAACGCGGAGAGCTGGGCCAAGGGCGACTTCGATCCGGCTGACGTTCAGGCGGCCTGCGACTTCTACGAGCAGCTCGGCAAGGAACTGACCGAGTCGGGCGAATTCGTGACGACCGCGGGCCTGGGCGACCCGACCCACACTCGTACGATCCGCAAGACCGACTCCGGGCCGGTGGCCAGCGACGGGCCGTATGCCGAGGTCAAGGAGGTCCTGGTCAGCTTCGCCATTCTCGATTGCGAAAGCCTGGACCGCGCGCTGGAGATCGGCGCCCGGGTCACGGCCGCGATCGGCGACACCGTGGAGATCCGCCCGGTGATGGACGGCGACGCGGGCGAGGTATGACCCAGCCGATGGCGGCCGACGAGGACCTGCTGCGCGCCTCCGCGCCGCGGGTCCTCGGCGCGCTGGTCCGGCGGTACGGCCACTTCGACGCGTGCGAGGACGCCGTACAGGAGGCATTGCTCGCGGCGGCCCTGCAATGGCCGCAGGAGGGCCGGCCCGACGACCCGTTGGCCTGGTTGATCCGGGTGGCGTCGCGGCGGCTGACGGACGAGCTCCGCAGTCAGGAGGCCAGGCGACGCCGGGAGGACACCGTCGCGCTGCAGGTGCCGATGGACCACTACCTGGCCCCGGCTGCGGACGAGCCGCGGGAGGTGCACGACGACGCGTTGATCCTGCTGTTCCTGTGCTGCCACCCAAGCCTGCCGAGGCCATCGCAGCTCGCGCTGACCCTTCGGGCGGTCGGCGGTCTCACTACCGAGGAGATCGCGCGCGGCCTGCTCGTACCCGAGGAGACGCTGCGCAAGCGGATCACCCGGGCCAAGCAAACGATCAAGAAGTCGGGCCTGCCGTTCCGGATGCCGCCGGTCGCGGAGCGGGCGGAACGACTCGCGGCCGTGCGGCAAGTGCTGTACCTGATCTTCAACGAGGGATACACCAGCCTCGGCCGGTCCGAACTCGCCGACGAGGCCATTCGCATCACCCGCCTGGCGTCCGCCGTACTGCCGGACGACGGGGAGGTGGCGGGCCTGCTGGCGTTGCTGTTGCTGACCGATGCGAGGCGTACGGCGCGGACTGGTCCGGATGGCGAGCTGGTTCCGCTCGACGAGCAGGACCGTACGTTGTGGAACCAGGCCTACATCGCCGAAGGCACCGCGCTGGTCACGGACGCGATGGCTCGTACGGCGCTGGGGCCCTACCAGTTGCAGGCGGCGATCGCGGCGTTGCACGACGAGGCGGATTCGCCGGAGCGGACCGATTGGCGGCAGATCCTCGGGCTGTACGACCTGTTGGTGAGGTTCTCCGACAATCCGGTGGCCAAGCTCAACCGGGCCGTCGCCGTCGCGCGGGTACTCGGTCCGCAGGCCGGGCTCGAACTACTCGACGAGCTCGAGACCGACCCGCGGCTGGCCAACCACCACCGGCTCGAAACCGCCCGCGCGCACTTCCTGGAGCAGGCGGGCCGGATCCAGGAAGCGCGCGAGCATTACCTCAAGGCCGCGCGGCTGACCACCAGCCAGGCCGAACGACGTCACCTCAACGCCCGCGCCACCCGGCTCTGAACCGCCGCGAACGTTCAAGCCCTCGGGGCAGAGGAAGGAGCGACGCAGGCGCTCAGACGCGGTTACTCTTCGCGAGGGACAAGGGTGAGCGGACGCGGAGGGCGGCGGCGATGGCGATGGCGGTGATGAGGCCGAAGGCGGCGGCCGTGCCGGGATAACCACCCAGGCCCAAGCCGAGACCACCGATGGCAGCGCCGAGGAAGACGCCGAGGCTCATACCGGCCGCGTTGACGCCGAGGGCGGAACCACGCAGGTCACCGCTTCGCCGTACCAGCAAGGTGGTCACACACGCCGCCACGGTCGCGTGGCTCGCGCCCATCATTGCCGTCAGCAACAACGCCAGCGGCAACGTGGCCGCGAAGTAGAACGCGACCACGCTCAGCAGGGCCACTCCGAGCGCGAGCACCAGCATCCGCTCCGGGCCGATCCAGGGCCGGTCCATGGCGATGTACCGCCCGGCGAGCAGGTTACCGACAAAGAACGACGCGCCGCTCAACGTCCACACCAGCGCGAACCAGCCAGGCGTGAGTTCGAACCGCTCATCGTAGAAGGCGGCCAGATAGGCGAGGTATCCCATGAAGGCGGCCGTTCGCAGCATGGCCACGAGCAGCAACGGGACCGCACCGGAGATCCGGCCGAGCGCGCGGTAGGACGCGATGTAGCCGACCCGAACGCTGTCCGCGGCGAGCGGCGCCTTCCGGCCGCGGCCACGGTAGAAGAACGCGCCCGACAAGGCGAGCGAGATGATGCCGACGGCAACCAGGTTGCCGCGCCAGCCCCAGATCAGCGCGGGCAGGGCAACCACCGGAGCCGCGAGCATCGCCGTCATCGAAGTGGTTGCCGTGACCAACGTCGCGGCCCGCCCGGCCGCCGCCTCGGACTTGAACCGGTCCGCGGCAGCGGCGCCGACCGAAGGCCCGAGCACCGAGGTGGCCGCGCCGATCAGCAGGCAGAACGCGGCCAGCGCGAAGACGTTGCCGACGGCACCCAGCAGAGACGAGATTCCCAGCAGGGCAAGGCCGTACGCCGCGACGAGCTCGCGGGCGATCCGGTCGAGCAGCGGCGCGATGGCCACGCCGACCAGTAGTGCGGCCAGTCCGCCGAGCCCCCGCAGCCCGCCGATCTCCGCCACACTGCCGCCGGTCGCGGCCGCGATCGGCACCAGAAAGGTACCGAACACGGTGAACGGCAGCAGGCTGACCGCCGCTGCCAGCAGGAAAGGCCAGATCCTGCGGGCCATCCGCAGGTCTGGTGGCACAACCTCGGCCGGTGGGGCTGCCCGGCCTTGCAGGTGGTCAGTGCTCACGGTGTGGGATCACTCCATCCTGGGCGGAAGAGTCGGAATAGCGGTAGAGACTGCTGGGGCGCGCGCTGAACTGCGAGAACGGAAAGGGTTCCGCCGACAGGGCGGCGACCCCGTGGCCAAGGAAGGCGCGCGCCACCGCGCTGCCGGTCTGAGCATAAACCGCCAGCGGCATTCCTTGCTGCAGGCAACGATCGAGGAGTACGTCGAAACTGCCGTTGCTCAAGGTCATTCCGGTCGCCACGACCGCGTCGGCCTGATCCAGAACCTCCGTCATATCGCGGGAAACCGGCAATCCGGACGCGGTCACGGCCAAGTTGAAATCGCACGGCAGGCACTCGGCGCCGCGCGCGGTGATCGCGTCGACCAACGGGTTCACCACGCCGATCAGGGCGACCTTCGAACCGGGCTGGATATCGAGCAGCCCGGCAACGGCCGCGTCCCGGGCCTTTGCCCGGACGTCAGGCGTTCCGGCCGGCAGCACGATCTCGACGGCGCCGGGCGAAAGGTGATGCGGCTCAACCGACGCCAGGTACGCGTCGAGGGCCGCGATCCGCACCGGCGTCGGGGCCGACTCGATCAGCGTCGCCAGCGGCACCCCCGAGGCGTCGGCGCAGTACGACGGGTCGAGATCGCCGGCCTCGAACGAGCAGGCGCCGAACGCCTCGCCGACCCGCAGCAGCACGTAGTAGTTGCGATACGTCACGTCCGCACCCGGCAAGCGGGTGGTGTGGTGCAGCCAGAACACGCTGATCACGGGCAGTTCGGCCGGATCCGGCCCGTACTTCCCGGACAACACGGCGTCGGTGAGTTCGGCAACGGTTTTCATGGCAGCAGGGCCAGCCTTTCGGCGTCGTAGGGAAACGTCGAAAGCTCCGCCCGTCCGGCAGGCTGGAAGCAGTAGAGCAACGAGCGCCGATCGAGGGCGGTCGAGTTGGGCGCGGAGCGATGCACCATCAGCCCCGGGAACATCAGCACCGAACCGGCCGGGGCCGTGACCGTCACGGCCTGGCCGGCGTCCACCGCGAGCGGGTCGACCAGCAGGCCGGTCGGGTCCAGCGGGTCACGCCGGGCCGGACCGTCCAGGTGGCTGCCGGGCACCAGTTGCATGGCGCCGTTGGCCGCGGTGTTGTCGTCCAGCATCACGATCGCGGTGGCCACGTCGAAAGCGGCGTCACCGGCGCAGCAGTACCAGTACGGGAAGTCCTGGTGCCAGGCGAACTCCGACCCGACACCAGCTCGCTTGAAGTTCAGCTTCGAGACGAACGGCCCGACTTCGTCCACCCCGAGCATCGAGGCCATCGGCGCCGTGAGCCGCGGCTCGGTCCACAGCGCTTCCAGGTCGGAGTGAAGGCCCGACACGGGCGCGAGGCTGCGCACGGCCTTGCCCGGCGCGTCGGGCTCCCAGTGCACGGTGGTACCGCGAACCTTCTCCAGCCGATGCCCATCGGGCCAGATCGTCACCTCGGTCTGCCCGGATTCGGAGGCGGCCACGACCTCGTTGTGCACAAGCTCGGCGACAGCGCGCAGCCGATCCACCTCCGCGGGGCCGAAAAGCCCCGTCAGCAAGCGAAATCCCTGCTCATCCGTCATGTCACACACCAATCCCCGGTCGGTCTCGGGGTCCAGCTTAGTGCGACAAGGTCGCGTTAGTACACTCAAGAACGCACCTCCTCGACCGCGTACGCGTCGGCCAGCCGGCTCGCGTCCCGGCGGTCCCAGGACATCGCGGACCACGGCACCGCCAGCTCCTCCAGGGAGCTGATCTCGCGCGGCCGCATCGCGTCCAGCGAAAAAGCCTCGGCATGACGGGCGAAAGCCGACTCGGCGTAGCGGTTGCCGGTGTCCGCCGCGATGAACACGTGCCGCCGCGACGAGTCGCACGCGTGCTCGTACATCGCCGACAGGTACGCCGCGCCCGCGGAAAGCCCAGCGAAGACGCCACTCGAGCGCAGCAGGTCCACCGCGGCCGACATCGCGTACTCGAACGATACCCAGTGCAGCCGGTCGTACAGGTCGTGCCGCACGTTCTGGAACTCGATCGAGCTGCCGATACCGGCGATGATCATGTCCGGATCGCAGGTCTTCTCCGCCCCGAAGGTGACACTGCCGAACGGCTGGACCCCGACCAGGTTCACGTCCCGCCCGCTGTTGCGCAGGTACTGCGCGATGGCTCCGGTGGATGCCCCTGTACCTACGCCACCGACGAGGCACAGCGGACCGGTGGGAACCAGCTCGTCGATCAGCCGCGCGACCGCCGAATAGCCGAGGTAGTGGATGTCATCGTGGTACTGCCGCATCCAGTGGTAGGACGGATTGGCGCGCAGGATCTCGTTGATACGCCGGACGCGCAGGTTCTGGTCCAGCTGCAGGTTGTTCGACGACGGCACCTGCTCGACGGTCGCGCCGAGAATCTCCAGCTGGATCCGCAGCGTCCGGTCCACCGTGGTCGATCCGACGATGTGACACTTCATGCCGTACCGGTGACAGGCCAGCGCGAGGGCGTGCGCGTAGATGCCACTGGAGCTGTCGATCAGGGTGTCCCCCGGGCTCACCACGCCGGTGTCCAGCAGATGCCGGACCGCCCCGAGCGCCGAGTACACCTTCATCGTCTCGAACCGCAGGCAGATCAGATCGTCCCGGACCCGGATCGCGTCGGGATCCTTGATCGCCTCGGCCAAATGGTCGTACAGCACCGGACTCATCGGGTCACCCGGAACAGGAACGTCTCGACATCGTCGCCCGGCCAGTCCTCGTGATGGACCACCTCCAGCCGGAAGCCCTCCTGTACGGCGTACCGGGCGATTCCGCGCAGGTCGGCCGTGTTCGACACGATCAGGTAGATCTCGCCATCGGGCGCCAGCAGATCCCGGGCCACGATCTGATCGAAGAAGCGGGTGGCGATGCCGGCGCCGACACAAACGTTGCGAACGGCAACCGGGTCGTCCGACACCCGTTCCGCCACGGCCGGCGGGTTGAAGGTGATCACGTCATACGGCCCGTCCGGCACCTCGTCGAACAGATCGGACACAATCGGCCTCAGCGCGGCGGAATCCCCATGAATGCGGCGAAAATGGTCCGCCGCGACCGCCACACTGTCCGGATCGATGTCGACGGCAACGATCTCCGCGGCACCGACCTCACCGGCGATGACCGCCTCCACGCCGAGGCCGACGCCCATCGCGACGTACGACCGGCCGGCCACGTCGATGGTGCCGTCGAGCAGCCGGGCGTGCACCAGCCGGCTGGTCTCCCCGGGCTGGAACACGCCGGGCGGCAGGTCGAAGTCCCAGCCGTTCCACTGGTAGGTGCGGTGGGTGTGCAGCTCGGGTCGGGGCGGGTTGACCGCACGGATCTCCGCGACGGACAGTGTCGCGGGCAGGTGATCGATACTCAGTTCGGTCATCAGGCAAACCTCTCGTGTCGGCACCGGTTGGACGGTCAGCACGGGCGGAGGACGGAGAACGGGTCAGGCGGCGCGGAACGGCTCCCGGCCGACTCGCGCGGCAGCGAGCAGTCGCTGGGTCTCTGGATCGGCGGGTTCGGCCAGTACGGTGGCGGGATCGCCGCGTTCGACGACCCGGCCATCGGCCAGCACCAGCAGGTGATCGGCCACGGCGGCAACAAGGCCGAGGTCGTGGCTGATCCACAGCAGGGCCATACCGTCGGCCTTGAGCCGCCCGAGTACGTCGAGCACCTTGCGGGTGCCCTCCTCATCGAGCGCGGTGGTGATCTCGTCGCAGATCAGTACGTCGGGTCCGGCCAGCAAGGCCCGGGCCAACGCCGACCGTTGCAGCTCACCGCCGGACAACAACCCTGGTGTCCGGCGGGCGATCGACTCGTTCACTCCCAGCTGTGCGAGCAGCTCCACCGCCTCGGCACGCGCCTTCTCCGGCGACAACCCGCGCAGGCGGATCGCCGTACGGGCGACCTGCTCGAGAATCGGCCGGCGGTCGTCGAAGGAGCCACGCACCTCCTGCCAGACGTACTGCACGCGTCGAACCTGCTCGGCCGAACGTTTACGCAGCACGGGCAGGTCGTCGCCTGACAGCGTGAGGCGTCCGTCGTACCGCTCGTGCAGTCCGGCGAGACAGCGGGCCAGCGTGGTCTTGCCGCTGCCGGATCGGCCGACGACGCCGAGGCAGTCGCCACCCGCGAGTTCGAGGTCGATCCCTTGCAGTACAGGCGATCGGCCTCGTCGACGAAGCGCCGCATTCAACCCTGTCACGGTCAGGACGGGCTCCAGCGCGGGTCGCGCCCAGTCCGGATCGAGGGCGGCGTGTGGAGGTAGCACCGAGGCCGCCGTGCCGCTGCGTTGCACCTTGCCCTCGGCAAGTACGACGACCTCGTCCGCGAGCGCCCGGACCAGGTCGAGGTCGTGGCTGAGCAGGAGAATCCCGAGGCCACGCTCGGCCAGTTCCGCCAACTCGCCGACCAGCTGCCAGCGAGTGACGGAGTCGAGGCCCGTGCTCGGCTCGTCGAGAACCAGCACGTCCGGGCCGCACACCAGCGCCTGGGCCAGTGCGATTCGTTGCCTTTGGCCCCCAGAGAACTGGTGCGGGAATCGCCTCAGCACTGGTCGGTCGCCCGGCAGTTGGGCCGCACGCATCGCCTCGGCCACATCACCGGCGTGCAACCGGGCCAGTTCGCTCAGGCCAGCGCCGATCCGGCGAGCCGGGTTCAACGCACTGCCCGGGTGCTGCGGCATGTACGCCACCACCCGGCCAAGCACCTTCGCCGCCGCGGCGGTCGGGCCATTGGCGTCCACGACCTGAACACCGCCGACCTCAACCGATCCACGCAGCGAGACGCCTGGCCCGGCCTCCCCGAGCAAGGCCAGGGCAGAGGTCGTTTTGCCGCTGCCGGAGGCACCCACCAACGCGGTAATCCGGCCGGGTGTGACCTCGAACGAGACGTCATCGACCAGCACCACGTCACCAGCGGTGGCCGTCAAACCCAGGACCTTGACCGTCATCGTGTCAGCACCACCTGGCGGGAGCGTGCGACCAGCCGGTCGGCGAGCAAGTTGAAGCCGAGGGTGAACGCGACCAGCAGCAGCGCCGGAGCGAGCACCGCCCACGGCTGCAGCAGCAGGCCTTCGCGATTTCGGGACACGCTCACGGCCCAGTCCGGCGCGGTCGGGCTCAGCCCGAGGCCGAGGAAGTTGACCGAGGCAACGAGGAAGACGGCCAGCGTGATCCGGGTACCGATATCCGCCGCGACCGGTCCGAGTACCGATCGGCCGACGTACCGCAAATGGATGCCGATCCAGCTCTCGCGTTGCATGCGCAGCGCCTCCACCACCGGGCTGCTGGCCGCGTCCAGCGCCGCGGCGCGGACCAGCCGGGCCACGGTCGGAACGTTGACCGCGGCAACGGCCAGCGTGATCGCGAGCGGCGAGGCCCGCCAGCCGACCGCCACCACGCTGATCACCAGCAACGACGGCAACGGCAGCAGGATGTCAAGCGGCCGGATCAGCAGTTCGTCCAGCCAGCGGTGCGGCGCCGATGCCGCGACCAGGCCGATCGTGCCGCCGACGAGATAAGCCACCGCGACCGCGCCGATGGCCATACCGAGAGCCGTCCGGCCTCCGATCAGCAACAGCCCGAGCACGTCGCGGCCAAGGCCGTCCGTGCCGAGCAAGTGGCCGTCGCCTGGCATGTACGGCATTCCGGGGCGTAGGTCCAACCTCGGTTCGATGAACGGCCCGAGCGCGGCAACGGCCAGGGGTACGACGACCAGGATGACGGCGATCGCGAGCGGCGTACGGCGTAGGAGGTTCCTCATCGCAGCAGCTCGGTCCGCGGTACGAGGCGGTTGCAGAGCAGGTCCGCGCCGAGGTTGATGATGAGCGCCGCTACGGCCAGTACAAGCGTCAGCCCTTGCACCACAGGGATATCGCGCGCCTCTACCCCCGAGATCAAGGCCGTTGCGAAACCGGGGATGGCGAAGATCGCCTCGACCACCAGAACCCCGCCGAGCAAGGTGTCACCGGTCCGGGCCAGCTCTTGCACGCCCGGAACCGCCGCGTTCGGCAGCACGTGGCGCAGGAGGATCCGCCGGCGCGGTACGCCGAGGCGGCGAGCCTGGACCACGTAGTCGGCGTTCAGGGCGTTGACCGTGCCCGCGCGGACCTGCCTGGACAGCAAACAGACCGTGCGTCCGAGCAGAACCGCGACCGGCAGAATCAGCAGGGCCGGCTGGCTCACCAGGTCCGCGCCGGTGGAACCAACCCAGGTCGCGGGCAGTACGCCGAGGCGCAGCGAGAACACCGCCACCAGGACCACGGCGATGACGAAGTCCGGGATCGCGCTCAGCGCCAGCGTGACCGAGCTGATCGCGCGGTCGATCCGGCCGCCTTCGTGCGTACCGGCAAGGATGCCGAGGGCAACCGCCAGCGGCAGTACGACGGCCAGGGTCGCGAGCGTGAGTACCAGCGTCGCGCCGACCGAGGACCGGACGATGTCGAGCACCGGTCCCCCGCTGGCCAGCGAGGTGCCGAGGTCTCCCGTGAGCACGCCGCCGGCCCAGTCGAAGAACCGCTCCAGCGCGGGCTGGTTCAGCCCGAGCTGCTCGCGCAGGCGCTCCACCTGCTCGGGTGTGAGCGTCTCGGTGAAGCGCATATCCGCGGCATCACCCGGCAGCAGCGCGGTGAGCACAAAAACGAGCGCGGACAGCACGGCCAGCTGGACAACCGCCAGCAAAGCGCGTTGAGCCGCATACGAGCGCATGCTCAGCCGAGCCACACCTTGTCGAACCGGGCGGAGTCCAGCGTGTTCGGCGGTACGGCCTGCACGCCCTGGACCTTGGCGGAGATGCCGACCAGGAAGTCCGGATGACCCCAGGCGAGCAGTCCACCCTCGTTGTGGATCGTGCGCTGCAACTCGGCGTACTTGGCCGTGCGGGCCGTCTCGTCGGTCAGCACCTGCGCCGAGGCGAAGGCCGCGTCGAACGCCGGCCGGCGCCAGGCCGTCGCGTTGAACGGCGAGGTGGAGAGCAGCCGATCGGCGATGTACTGCGGAATGGGCATCGCGCCGGACCGGTGGTTGCCGATCAGGCCCTTGGTCAGCAGGTCCTTGTGATAGGTCTCGGCGTTTCCGGTCGCGACGGTGACCTTGAGCCCGGCCTCACCGGCCTGCTGCGAGAACAGCGTGGCGGCCTCGACGAACCCGGCTGTCGCGTCGGCGGTGTAGATCTCCAGCGGCTTGTTCAGCACGCCCGCCTTCTTGAGCAACGCGCGGGCCTCCTCGACGTTCCGCTCGCGCTGCGGCAGGTCGCCGGGGTAGTACTGGAATCCCTTACCGAAAAGGTCGTTGCCGACCAGACCACGTCCCGACAGAACGACGTCCACGAGCCGCTGGCGGTCGGCCAGCAGTTTGAAGGCCAGCCGCACGTCGGGATTGTCGAACGGCGCCCGGTCGGTCTTCATCACCAGCGCCTGGGTGGTACTGCCCTTGGCCGCCACGATCCGAACGGTTTTGCCCGCCTCGGCCGTCCGGGCGAAGGTCGCCGTCATGTCGTTCGCGTACTCCGCTTGGCCACCCTGGAGGGCGTTGCCGCGGGCCTCCGCCTCGGCCGAGAGAATGTGCAGCTCGTCGAGATAGGCCGGGCCGTCCCAGTAGTCGTCGAACCGCTTCGCGACCATCGAGCGGCCGGCCTGGAACGACTCGAACCGGAACGCGCCCGTGCCGATGGGCTTCGACGGGTCGGCGTACCCCTTGCGCACGATCTGGGTGCCGATACCCGCCAGCAACGCGGGGAACTCGGCGTTCGGCGCGCTCAGCGTGAGCTCGACCGTCTTCGCGTCCACGGCCCGGCTGCGCTTGAGGTCGAGCTGCGCCAGCGCGCCCTGCGCCACCCGGTCCGGTACGGCCGGATCGAGCACGCGCGACAGGCTGTAGAGCACGTCCTCGCTGGTCAGCTTCGCGCCGTCGTGGAACACCGCGTCGCGCAGCGTGAACCGCCAGACCGTGGCCTGTGCGTTCGGCTCGTACTTAGCGGCGAGGCGGGGCATCGGCTTCAGGTCCGGGCCGAGCTCGACCAGCTTGTCGAACATGGCCTTGTGCCGGGCGATGTCCACGAACAGGCTCTGCACGTGCGGGTCGAGGACCTCCTTCGGCCCACCCCCGGCGAAGACCGCGCGCAGCACCCCGCCGGACTTCGGCGTGCCGGCGGCACCGCCCGCGCCCGTGGCGTCACCACCGCACCCGGTCAGCGCGCCGATGCCGAGGGCACCGGCCAAGCCGAGAAAACCGCGGCGGTTCAGGGCATCGGACATACGCATTTCCTTCACGGTGGGAGGGTCGTCGCCGAACGGATCCTGCCGTTAATGAAAATAGTTGTCAACTTCATTGTCGTGTCAACAGTTACGGCACGAACCGTTACCCATTGTGGCGGCTGCTCGCCCAGCCGGTCGGGCACGGCGTGTCCGCCCGAATATCGGGTCACCCGTTGTTCGGCGACCGCGACCTCGCGTAGTTTTCTTCCGGAGGGTCGCCCAATGGTGTTGCGAATGGTGTTCGGACCGGATGATCTGCAGCGAGTGCGCCTGGCCGCGGAACCGGATCCGTTGTGGGAGCTGGCGCTGAGCCTGCACCGGTTGCAGACCGGCCAGACCGAGACGCACCAGGACGGCTGGGAGCAGAGCGTCCGGCAGCGCCTGACCGCTTCCGGGCCCGGCTGGCGGCAGTGGGCCTCGATCCTGTGCACGCTGGTCCCGCCGCAGGGCAACTTCCCTGACTTCCTCACACCCGGACCACTGATCACCTCCGTCGAAGAAGGTTGCGCCGAGCTGGCCCGAATGCCGGGCGCGCGGCTGCGGACGGACCTCGCGCAGGTCTTCACCGACCGACCCCCGCCACGCTGGGTGCGCGAACTGGCCGCGGGCGATCCCGGTCAGGTCCAGCAGGTCGTCAACTCGGTCCGCCAGGGATACGAGGTACTCGTCGCCCCGTACTGGTCGCAGGTCCGTCATACCGTCACGGCCGACCGGCATCAGCGCGTCCAGGTGATGGCGAACAACGGACTGAGCCACCTGCTCGCGCAACTACCCGGCGCGCTCGACTGGGACGGCCGGGTGCTGACGCTCGCCTATCCGCGCAACTACACGGTGGACCTGCGCGGGCGCGGTTTGACCCTCATCCCGTCGTACTTCTGCGAAGGCAAGCCGGTCACGTTGATCAACCCAAGGCTCTCCCCGGTTCTGGTCTTCCCGGCCAGCGCACGCGGGAGGGCGCCCGCGCGATCCGAACACGACGTACAAGCCGCGCTCGGCCCACTGCTGAGCCAGACCCGCACCGACTGCCTCGTACTGCTCCGCACGCCTCAAACCACCAGCGACCTGGCGCGACGCCTCGGCATGTCAGTTGGTACGGCGAGCAAGCAGGCCTCGATCCTGAAGAAGGCGGGCCTGATCGACAGCGTGCGCGACGGCGGCTCGGTAATCCACAGCATCACCGATCTCGGCAAAGCCCTGCTCAGCGGCCGTACCGAGTCATCCTGATCCACTGATGTCGGCTGTTTCCGTGGTCACCCGTCCCCCTGGGTCATTCGAATGCTCAGGTCGTTCGGGCTATCAGGGGACGGGTGGGGTACGGCCGGGTTTCTGGATGTTCCGTGCGCTGCGCGTCGGGCTTGCCGTCATGTAGGCCGCGTGGTTGGTGGCGCGGGCACACCCTTTCCCACGGTCGGACGCGAAATGCGGGATCTCCCACGGTCGGACGCGAAATGCGGGATCTCCCACGGTCGGACGCGAAATGTGGGATCTCCGACGGTCGGACGCGGAATGCGGCGATCGAAGCGAGTCGGCTACCGACTTTTGGTACGACTACCCGGCTGCAACCGGGTAGCGGCCACAGAACCCGGCAGCGGGCACGCAACAAACCGGCACCGGCGCAACAACCCGGCACTCAGCCCATCCGGACCACCGAAACTCGACGTGGGCGGTGGATCGGGGCTAGGTCAGGGCTTGGTGGAGGGGAGGCCGGTGAGGATGCGCTGGAGTACGGCTTCGAAGGCCTTGAGTTCGTTCGGGTGGAGCCGGTCGAAGACGAAGGTGCGCACGGCCTCGACGTGATCCGGCGCGGCGGCTTCGATCGCGGCTTTGCCGGTGGGCGTGAGCTTGACCATCGAGCCGCGGGCGTCGGTATCGCACTCGAACCGGGCCACCTGGCCGCGCTTCTCCATGCGGCTGACCTGGTGGGATAGCCGGCTGCGCTCCCAGCCGAGGATTCGCCCGAGGTCACGGGTACGAAGGCCGCAGTCCGCCTCGGACAGGGCAACCAGTACGGCGTAATCGGCGCCCGAAAGCCCCGAGGTCGCGGTCAACCGCCGCTCCAGCGCCGAGTTCAACTCGCGCTGAACATCCCGGTACAACTGCCAGATCCGGGCCTCCCCCGCATCCAGCCACCGCACCTCCGCCATCCCCCCACTCTACCGACCCCCGTGACACGTCCCCCACGTCTTCCTTGCGTTCACTCGTCGGAATCCGCCCCCGCGGACCGGTACCGGCAGCGCGCGCCTGCGAAGGCGGATTCCGACGAACGAACGCAAAGAAGGGCAGGCGGGGCAACTAGTTCGGCAGGTGCCTGCTCACGAACCTTCACGAAGGCTTGAAGCGGCAACGGGACGCAATGACATCGGGCCCTTCCGGTTGGCTTGCCCGACCGAGACGGGGTAAGCGATGGCCGGAAGGGCCCGATGAGTTGCGACTCGCCGGGTCACAAGGGCCCGATGAGTGGAATTGGGGTTACTTCAGCTTGGCGAAGAAGGAGCGCAAGTCGGCGACGAGGGGCTCGGGGCGTTCGAGGGAGGCGAAGTGGCCGCCGTCGGGGAACTCGCTCCAGTGCACGATGTTGCTGTTGTCGCGCTCGGCGAAGGTGCGGATCGTCTTGAAGTCGTCGGCGAAGACGGCCACTCCGGTCGGCGCGGCGTTGACCACCGGCTCGGCGGCGCGCTTTGCCTCCTCGTAGTGGTACCGGCCGGCCGCGGCCGAGGTGTTCGTGAACCAGTACAGCGACACCTCGGTCAGGATCTGGTCGCGGGTGACCAGGCTGGTGCCGTCGCCGAAGTTGTTGAACAGCTCGTTCCAGGCCAACTGCCCGACGGGTGAGTCGGAGATGCCGACGGCAACGGTCTGCGGCCGGGTCGAGTTGATCGCGTTGTAGCCGCCGACCGACTGGAACCACTTCAGGTGCTCCAGCGCCGCGTAGTCCTTCGGCTCGAGCTTCTCGAACTCGGCCGGATCGCCGGAGGGGAACGAGAAGAGCTGCAGCACGTGCAGTCCGAGGAAGCCGTCGGGGTTCAGCAGCCCCAGTTCACGCGAGATCATCGCGCCGGCGTCGCTGCCGTGCACGCCGTACTGGTCGTAGCCGAGGCCGCGCATCAGCTGGTCGAAGGTCTTCGCGACCCGGTCCATCGTCCAGCCGCGGTCCACCAGCGGGGTGCTGAAGCCGAAGCCCGGGATGGACGGAACCACCACGGAGAAGGCGTCGGCCGCGTCGCCGCCGTGCGCCACCGGGTCGGTCAGCGGGCCGATCATGTCGAGGAAGTCGACGAACGAGCCCGGGTAGGTGTGGATCAGCAGCAGCGGCGTCGCGTCGGCCTCGGCGGACGGTACGTGCAGGAAGTGCACGGTCTGGCCGTCGATCTCGGTCAGGTACTGCGGGAACTCGTTCATCCGCGCCTCCTGCTTGCGCCAGTCGAAACCGTTGCGCCAGTACTCGACGGTCTCGCTGAGGTAGGAGTTCGGGACGCCGTAGTCCCAGTTGTCGCCGGGCGCGGCCTGCGGGAGGCGGGTCCGGGCGAGGCGCTCATTCAGGTCATCCAGCTCGGCCTGGGCGATGTCGACGTGGAAGGGGCGGAGGTTCAGGTTCTCGGTCATGAGTTAAAGGTAGAACCCGTATAGGAACATTAGATTCCTAATTGTGAGACTATTTTTGACATGCTCGAAACTTCCTCCCGGCTGCTGTCCTTGCTGGCCCTGTTGCAGACGAAACCGGCCTGGACGGGCAGCGAACTCGCCGACCGGCTGGACGTCAGCACCCGCACGATCCGCAACGACATCGAGCGCCTCCGCGAGCTCGGCTATCCAGTCGACGCCGTGCGCGGTCCCGCCGGGTACTACCAACTAGGCGCGGGCGCGAAGTTGCCGCCGCTTCTGCTGGATGACGAGGAGGCCGTTGCGGTGGCGGTCGGGCTGCGTACCGGATCGGGTGTTGCCGGGATCGAGGAGAGCAGCGCGCGGGCCCTCGCGAAACTGGAGCAGGTCCTGCCGCATCGCCTCCGGCGCCAGGTCACCGCCTTGAACGAGGTGACCTCCAAAGGCCCGGACAACACCGGCAGCAACGTGCCGGACCCCGAGGTGGATGCCGCCGTACTGGCGACGATCGCGAGCGCCATTCGCGACCAGCACTACCTGCGGTTCGAGTACGCCTCGGCGGAGTTCCCGATCCGGATCGAGCCGTACCGGTTGGTGAGCTGGGTCCGGCACTGGTATCTCGTCGGCCGCGATCCCGCCTCGGGCGCCTGGTCGACGTACCGGGTGGACTGGATCGACCTGCGGATGCCCACCGGGCAGCGGTTCAAGCCGACGCCTTTGCCGGGCGAGGACTACACCAACTTCGTCCTACGCGACGTGGCGACGACGGGCTGGAAGGTGCACGCCCGGATCACGGTGTTCGCGTCGGCCGAAGAGGTGCTGTCGCGGATCCACGCGGCGGTTGGCGTGGTCGAGTCCGTGGACGAATCGACCTGTGTGCTGGTGACCGGCGCCGACAGTATGGAAGTGGTTGCCGTCTACATCGGAATGCTGGGGCTCGACTTCCAGGTGACCGAGCCGCCTGAGTTGGTCGACCACCTGCGCGTCATCGGCAACCGATACCTCCGCGCGATCTCCGAGCACTAGCTAGGCCCGGTTCTCGTCGTACCGGATGTTGGCCTCGGTGACGGCAGGCATGGTCTCTTCGAGCAGCTCGATCAGCTCCATCAGCTTGGCCGCGACCTGCCGGCCTTCGGGCGTCAGGCTGTAGTCGACCCGCGGCGGGATCGTCGCCTGCGCCTCGCGAAGCACAAAGCCGTCGCGCTCGAGCGCCTGCAGGGTCTGCGCCAGCATCTTCTCGCTCACACCGTCGACCCGGCGGCGAAGCGCGTTGAACCGCAGCGAGCCGTCGAGCAACGCCACCATCGCGAGACTGCCCCAACGGCCGGTGATGTGTTCGAGCGTCGCGCGGGACGTGCAGTTGCGGGCGAAAACGTCGTAAACGAGCTGGTTGTGCTCGTCGATTCCCGTCGTTTCGGCCATATCCCCACGGTACCCGCTACGCCGTACCGGCGGTTGTGATGCTGCTCACTCCTGGTTTGTACTTTCGAATAGTTAGTGCAAGCTTGGAGGCAGTACCCCACCGATTCGAGGAGCAGCCATGATCGTCATCACCGCAGCCACCGGCCAGCTCGGCCGCCTTGTCGTCGACGGCCTGCTCGCGCAGTTGCCGGCCGACCAGATCGCCGTCGCGGTGCGCGAACCGGCCAAGGCCGCCGACCTTGCCGCGAAGGGCATCGAGGTCCGCCACGGCGACTACACCGATCCCGACAGCCTGAAGGCCGCGTTCCAGGGCGCCGACAAGGTCCTGCTGATCTCCAGCAGCGAGGTCGGCCAGCGACTCAGCCAGCACAAGAACGCGATCGAGGCCGCGCAGGCCGCCGGCGTCGATCACCTCGTCTACACGAGCCTCCTGCACGCCGACACCAGCACGCTGAACCTGGCGCCCGAGCACCTCGGCACCGAGGAGCTGCTGGCCACGTCGGGTCTCACCACCACGATCCTGCGCAACGGCTGGTACACCGAGAACCACGAACAGCCGATCAAGCAGGCCGTCGAGTCCGGCGTGATCATCGGCAGCGCAGGCGAGGGCCGGCTGCACAACGCCTCGCGCAAGGACTACGCCGCGGCGGCCGTCGCCGTACTGACCGGAACCGGCCACGAGGGCAAGGTGTACGAGCTCGCGGGCGACACCGGCTGGACCCTGGCCGAGCTCGCAGCCGAGGTCGGCAAGGTCTCCGGCCGCGAGGTCCGGTACGACGACCTGACGCCCGAGGCGCACCAGGAAACCCTTGTCGGCTTCGGTGTTCCGGCCGAGGTGGCGGAGTTGTACGTCGGCTGGGACCAGGGCATCAAGACCGGCCAGCTGGTCGAGATCGGTGGCGATCTGAGCAAGCTGATCGGCCGTCCGGCCACGCCGCTGGCCGAGGTAGTCGCGGAGATTCTCGCCTAGCAGCTTTGGCGCCGGCCCGGCGTTATCGGGGATAGTTGCCTCGTGCATCCCAATAGCGCAGTGCCGGCCAAAGGCGTTCTCGAGATCGGTGGCAGCCACGTCACGGCGGCCCGGGTCCACCCGGCGGACTGGGCCGTTGAGATCGTGCAACGAACCACGCTCGATCCGCACGCGCCGGCCGACGTCCTCGTCGCGGATCTCGCCGCGGCCGGGCAAGCGGTACTCAGCGAAGGCCTGACGCTGGCGATGCCCGGGCCGTTCGACTACGAGGCGGGCGTCGCGTGGTACCGCGGCGTGGAGAAATTCGACGCGCTGTACGGCGTAGATCTGCGCGCACGCCTCGCGACCGCCCTGGACCTACCCGGTACGGCGCTGCGGTTCGTCAATGACGCGGAGGCCTTCGCCGTTGGCGAGTGGACCGCCGGTACGACGCAAGGCCGGTCCTCCTGCGTTGGCGTCACCCTCGGCACGGGTGTTGGATCCGCGTTCCTTCGTGACGGCAAGGCGGTCCGCACCGGGTCCGACGTACCACCGAACGGCGAGCTGTTCCGGGTCGTACCGCCGATCGAGGACAAGATGTCCCACCGCGCGATCGTCGGCGCCTACACCCGGGCCACCCAAGGTACGGCGTCCGAGCCGAAGGCGGGCGAATCCTTTGGTGTGCGGGAGATCGCGGACCGGGCGCGTGCCGGCGAAGCGGAGGCGATCCACGTACTGGATGGCGCGTTCACGGCGCTGGCCGAGGCCTTGGCGCCGTGGGCCCGGGCTTTCGGCGTGGAGGCCGTGGTGCTCGGCGGTTCGATTTCGGGCGCCTTCGATCTGGCTCGGCCTGCCTTCGAGTCGGCCTTGGGTCTGGGCGTTCCGGTCACGGTCACCGCCGACACCGAAACCTCCGCCCTCATCGGCGCCGCCGCCCGCTGAACGCAGTTACGATGACGCCGATGGCTTCACGACGGGTAGCGAAACCGGGCAAGTTGGCGGCACCGCGGTTGCGGGATGAGCTGAAGGCCGTCTCGATGACGGCCGACGATCTCGGCGATGAAGCGTTCCTGGAGGATCTCTGGCTGACCGAGCTGGATCTCGGCTCGGCCTACGCCCGGCTGGTGGATGTCACCGGCTGCCGGTGGAACCAGTGCCGGCTGGCCGGGTCGGAGCTGGAGAAGCTGACGATCTCCGACACCGTGTTCGACCACTGCGATCTCGCGAACGCGCGCTGGGCCGACTCGTCCGCGGTCCGTACCGAGTTCATCTCGTGCCGGTTGACCGGCATGTCGGCGCCGACGTTCTCCCTGCAGCACGTGACGGTGCGGGACTCGATCCTGGAGATGAGCTCGTTCCGGTTCGCCAAGTTCAGCCGGGTGGAGTTCATCGACTGCAGGCTGACCAACGCGGACTTCGTCTCGGCCGATCTGACCGGCACGGTCTTTCGTGGTTGTGACCTCAGTGGTGCGGAGTTCTCCAACGCCACCGCGGCCAAGGCGTTGTTCGTCGAGTGCCGCTGGGAAGGCGCTCGCGGCATCGGCAGTCTGGGCGGCGCGACGATCGCGAACACCTCCCCCACCGATCACCTCGCCGTCGCCGCCGCGATGGCCTCAGCCCTGCAGATCACCCTCGCCCACCCCGACGACTACTAGCTCTTCACGGTGTCCGCTGCGGGGTTTGTGGCGAGGCCGTCGAGGATGAGCGTGACGGCTCCCTCGAAGGCGAGTTCGGCCGCGCGGACCCACGGCTCATCGCCGCCGGCTTTGGCCTGGTGGGCGGCGATCGCCACCGATTCGGGGAACCGGGCTGCGAAGTCCGGCGCCACCTCCTGCAAGGCGGCGGCTCGCGCGGCCCACCACTGCTGGTCTGACTGACCGGTGGCCTCGGCAGCGCGGATCGCCTCCGCCGACTGCTGCGCGGCGCCACGCACGATGCTGAACAACGCGCTCGTCGCGGCCGGGCGCGCCTCGATCGGAGCCTTCCCGGCCGCAAGGATTCGCAACAGGGCTTCGAGCACGGCCTGTTCGTTCGGCCCGAGCACCGGTCGGGCCGACGACACCTGCAAAACCCACGGATGCGCGAGGTAGATGGCCCGCAATCCGCGGCACCACTCGATCGCGGCCTTGCGCCAGACCCTGATCTTCTTCTGCTCGACCGCCAACGGCCGATGTACCTCGTCGTACATGAGATCGACAAGTTCGGCCCGGCTCGGCACGTACGTGTAGAGCGACATCGCCGTACGCCCCAGCTCCCGCCCGACGGCCCGCATCGACAAACCCGGCAGGCCGTCGCGATCGGCGATCCGGATCGCGGTCTCGACGATCTCCGCCACGCTCGAGGTCTGACTCGGCCCGCGCTTGCCCGGCGCGGTCCGGCCCCACAACAGCGCGAGCGTGCGCGCGGGATCGCCTTGACCGGCGTATTCGGGCATCAACTTTTCTCCTTACACCGTAAAGTGTTATGGTCGGCAACGTTTTACAGTGTATAGAGATTGGAGTTCCCGTGATCGCCGAACTGCATGATGGAGCCGAACTCGGCTTCGAGATCCACGGCACCGGGCCGAACCTGCTGCTGCCGGTCAATCCCGCACCGGCGGAGGAAGGACCCACGGCGGAGCAGGCGCGGGCCTGGGGCGCCGATCCGTCCTTGGGGTATTCACTGGTTCAGGCTCTGGCGCAGCACTTCCGGGTGATCGCCTTCGATTACGAGGGCCACGTCCAGGCACAGCCGAAGGCCGATTCGCTGACCGCGGACAACCTGGTGGCGGACTTCCTGGCCGTGGCCGACGCCGCCGGCGCGGAGTCGTTCGCGTACTACGGCTATTCCTGGCTGGGCGCTACCGGACTGCAACTCGCCATCCGCACCGATCGACTGACCGCCCTGGTGATGGGCGGCTTCCCACCGATCGACGGCCCGTACGACGCCATGCTGGTGGTCACCCGGGCCACCCACGCCGAGGCGGTCGAGGCCGATACTCCGGTGGAACCCGCTGACGTCGTACCGGGTGATTGGGACAGCGCGGCGGTCGTGCTGAACGACGCTCAGACCGGGCAGTTCGTCACCCTCTACGAGTCGTTGCAGGGCTTCGACGATCGGGCTGTCCAGGACCGCATCGCCTGTCCGCGGCTTTGCGTGGTGGGCGGCAACGACAACATCGACTACGGACCACGCTGGAACAACGCCCACGTCGCGATCGCCGAACCCGTACTGGCCAACCGCCAGGAACTCGAGCGCCTCGGCTGGCAGGTGGAGATCCTGGCCGACCTCGACCACATGCAGGCCATGCAAGCCAACACCGTCCTGCCCGCCATCACCGCCTGGCTACTCGCCGCACTGCCCACGGGCTGAACGGCTAGGCAGATTGCGGGTTCACTTCGGCAGCAGCACCCGGACCTGGTCCTTGATCTCCGCAACAATCTCATCGACCGGCTTGGCGATGTTGATGGTCGCCGCCATGCTGACGAACATGATCGCGGAAACGATGTGCGCGAGCGTCGCGGCGTCGTCGGCACTGACGCGCTCGTCCCGCTGCAGTACTTCGGCGATCGCCTTTTCGGTTTGCACGGTCATACCGATCGCGTCGCGGTGGTGGGGCTCTTCGGGATCACCGAAGATGATCTCCCGCAGGTAGGTCCGCCCGTTGTCGATCTGCTTGCGGTTGCATTCCACCACCGGGCGCAAGATCGCCATCACCGCGTCGAGCAGGTCGGCCAGACTCGCGGCCTCGGACTTGCCCTGTGCGAGCGCGTCGGCGTAGGTGGAGTTCTGCACGAGCAGGAGGAGTTCGCCTTTGGTCTTGGCGTAGAGGAACAGCGTGCCCGCACCGATATCGGCCTTGTCGGCGATCTCCTGCGTGGTCACTTCGTCGACGCCACGCTCGGCGAACAGCTCCCGGGCGGCGGCGGTGATCCGGTCGAGCTTCTGCTGCTTGTTCCGCTCGCGCCGTCCGGCCGGCTGGGAAGCGAGGGGCATGGTTGCCGCCCTCCTGCTGTGGGATTCCTGCTACGTGGGTTTCCGCCGCGCGCGCTTGTGATGCGCGGGGGCACTCATTCTTCCACGGCTGCTGGCGGCTGGCAGACAAGGAGCACGGGGTTGCGGCGCTGCCGGCCAACGGGCAAGGAGCACGGGGTTGCGAGCTGTCGGCTAGCGGGCGAGAAACTCGACGGCAAGGGGGCTGAACTTCTCGTGAAACTGGAAGATGCCGCCGTGACCGGAGTCCGGGAAGATGACTAGCTGACTGCCTTTGATGCGCCGGTGCAGGTCCTCGGAGAGAACGGAGGGCACCATGCGATCGTTGTCGCCGTTGGCGATCAGGGTGGGTTGAGTGATCTTCGACAGGTCGTCGGGGACCGAGCGGCCCCAGGTCTGGATCGCCTTCAGCTGTGTCCGGAACGCCTTGATCTTGATCGGCGCGTCACGGTCGGCGGTGCGCTCCTTGAGCCGGTTGACGAACGCGCGCGCGGCGAGCTTGCCGGTGGCGTTGCGGTTGAAGAACAGAAACTCCTTGGCGTCAGAGCGCGCAAGGGTGGCGCGCAGAATGTCCCGGTACGTAACGCCGGCAACCTTGTCGATGTCTTTGCCGCCCTTCGGCCCGGTGCCGGTCAGCACGAGCTTTCGAACAAGGTCGGGGTGCTTCAGCACCAGGGCCTGGGCGACGAAACCGCCGAGCGAGAACGAGAAGATGTCAACTTTGTCGAACCCGAGCGCCGTGATGAAGGCGAAGGCGTCGTCGGCCATCGCCTCGACGCTGTCCGGCACCTGTCCGGTGGATGCTCCGACACCTCGCTGGTCGAAGGCGATGACGTGGCGGTTCTGGGCGATGGGGTCGACGATGCGCGGGTCCCAGTTGTCGAGCGTCGCGGCGAGGTGCACGAAGAAGACAACGGGAATCCCGCCTTTGCGCCCCAGCTCGCGGTAGGCGTAGGTGACGCCGCCGGCCTCTACGGTGCGCGTGGGCGCGTGCCGGTAGGCGGTGATGACGTCGTTCGATGCGTTCATGGTGATCTCCAATTTCGTGGGTGCTCGATGTGAAGGGTGTGGTCAGGCCCTGGTGATGACGGCCTTGCCGCGAATGCCGCCCTTCGCCAGCGACTGAACTGCCTGCGCGGTCTCGTCGAAGTCGAAGACCCGTCCAACGACCGGACGCAGCGCGCCATCGTCAACGAGGGCAGCGATTCGGCGGAGCTGCTCACCGCTGGCGCGCATGAAGAGGAACTCGTACGTCACGCCGAGGCGCCTGGCCTTGCGGCGGATCCCGCTGCTGAGGGCGGCCGTTCCCAGCCGGACGAGCGGGTTGACGCCGAGCTCACGGGCGGACGCCGGGTCGGGCGGGCCTGCGATTCCGATCACCTTGCCGCCCGGACGCAGCACGCGGAGCGACTTCTCGAGGTTCTCCCCGCCGAGGCTGTCCAGCACCAGGTCGTAGCCCTGTACGAGCTGTTCGAAGTCCTGATGGCGGTAGTCGATGACGTGGTCCGCCCCGAGCTCGCGGACGAAGTCGAGGTTGCCAGTGCTGGCCGTGGTGGCGACAGTCGCGCCGAGGTGCTTTGCGAGCTGGATCGCGATCGTGCCGACGCCACCGGCGCCGGCGTGAATGAGGACGCGTTGTCCCGGCCGGAGGTTGCCTCGCTCAACCAGGGCCTGCCACGCGGTCAAGGCGACCAGCGGCAGCGAGGCCGCTTCCACCAGATCGATCGAGGCCGGCTTGAGCGCCAGGTCCACCTCGGCGATGGCAATGCGCTCGGCGAAGGTTCCGATCCGGTCCTTGCCGGGCCGGGCATACACCTCGTCACCCGGCTTGAATCCTTGCACCGCCGAACCGACGCCGATCACCGTGCCGGCCACATCGTTACCGAGGATCTGCGGCAGCTTGTAAGGCAGCACCATCTTCAACTCACCAAGCCGGATCTTCTCGTCAAGCATGTTCAGCCCGGCGGCCCGAACTTCTACGAGTACGTCGTGCTCCCCCATCGCGGGCTCAGCCACGTCGGCTTTCCGGACTCGTCCCTTGTACTGGTCGATGACAAACGCTCGCATGGCAGCTGTTCCTTCTGGCCTTACCGGCCGGTGGTTGATTACTGAGTTAACTCAATATTGAGCGTACTCAGTTGAATTGTCAAGCGCCTGGCCTGCCGGGCCGGCCCCGGACATGCGAATGCCGCCACCCCGGCTGGGGTGACGGCATCACGGGCAACTGAGGCAGGCCGGCTTCAGCCCACGCGTTGAAGCGCCTTTTCGCGGCGGTGGGCGACGGTGGAGCCGGACTCGCGGCGGGCCATGCGACGCAGCACGATCGGGGCGATCAGCAGGCCAAGAACGGCCCAGATCCCCAGTACCGCAACGGTTTCGACGTGTCGCCACGAAGCGCCGATCTCGATCGCGACCGCACTGTCGGGCAGTAGCGCCGAACGCATGCCCAGGCCCAGCCAGTAGATCGGCGTGAGCTGCGCGATGGCTTGCAGCCAGTCGGGCATCGAGGTGATCGGATAGAAGATTCCGGAGATCGCCATCATGCCGAGCATCGGCAACTGGACCAGCCCTTGGGCTCTGGCACTGGTGAAGATCGATCCCAGTACGGCGCCGATCGGCAGCGTCGCGGCGAGACCGAGTACCAGCACCCAGCTGAGGTTCAACCACGGCGCGGCGCCTTCGATCGACAGGCCCTCGATGATGAACAGCGCCGGAATCAGCAGGATCGCCAGGTCGGCCAGGGTGGAACCGGCAACGGAGACCACCTTGCCGACCAGGTATCCCTGCATGCCCCGCGGTACGGCCTTTGCCCGCAGCAACGTTCCGTCCTCGCGGTCGGCGGTCAGTTGCTGGCTCATGCTGATCATGCCGAGGGCGGCGTTCATGCCGAGAATGCTGGGCAGTGCGAGTGTGCCCAGCAGGAATCCGCTGCTGCCAAAGGCGTTGTCGCGCAGGAAGTACATCACGATCAGCATCAGCACCGGCCAAAGAAAATGGCTGACAAGATCGGCTGGATTGGTGAACGACTGACGCAGTTCGATCAGCCCGCGCCGCCAGCCGATCCGCAATGCCGAAGGCGTGGTGTTCATCGGGCCTCGCTCTCGTGAACCAGGCTGAGATAGGTGTTCTCCAGCGAGGCGCGACGGACTTCGAGATCGCGGATGGCCTCGCCGTACTGGCCGAAAAGCCCACGGACAAAGGCGGTTGAGTCGGTCATCGACTTCGCGAAGGCCTGGCCGTCACAGCTCCAGCGGACCTCGTCCTGCCCGGCGATCCGGCGCGCGAGCTGGTCGGCGGTGCCGTCAGCAATGATCCGCCCGCCGGCCAGGATGACGATCCGCTCGGCCAGCCGGTCGGCCTCGTTGAGGTCGTGCGTGGTGAGCAGGACACTCGTCCCGTGCTCACGCGCCAGCCGCCGGACCAGCTCGTGGAACTCGTGCCGCGCGGCCGGATCGAACCCGGTGGTCGGCTCGTCCAGGAACAACACCTCCGGTCGCCCGACAATGCCGATCGCGACATCGAGCCGGCGCCGCTGACCACCCGACAGCACCTTGATCTTCTGATCGGCCTGCGCCGTCAGGCCGACCGCCTCGATCAGTTCATCGGCATCCCACGGCCGTTGCACCTCAGCCGTGGAGTACGCCCGGTAGTACGAACCGAGGTGGGCCAGGAGCTCGCGCACGCGCCATTTACCGTGATCCCGCCACGATTGCAGTACGACGCCGATTCGCGCCCGCCACCGCTCGTCGCCGTACGCCGGATCCACGCCCAGCACTTCGGCCCGACCCCCCGAGCGCAACCGGAAGCCCTCGAGGATCTCGATCGTCGTGGTCTTGCCCGCGCCGTTCGGCCCGAGCAGCGCCAGCACCTCACCCCGGTCGACGTGGAAGGTCACCTCATGCAGCACATCCCGCGTCCCGTACCGCATCTGTAGCTGCTCCACGCCGAGTACGCACTCTTTACCCATCGCACCGCCCTCTTGTTCAGAATTTCTTGAAGGCTACGTTGCGTTCAGGCGGTCGTCAAATATGAGAAGCCTTATTTTACAGGTGATTGCAATGAGATGATGCTGAATGCAAAGGAGGGCTAGGTGGGCGATAGTTGCAATGAGCTGGCGGTGAATGCACTGTCACCGTTACTGCGTCGGGGAGGTGTGAGGGGGCATCTGTGGGGGTCGAGAGGCCTGGCGAGGTCCGGCAGCATGACCTGCGGGACGTACTTGGCGTTGAGCCAGCGAAGTCGGTGGGCACCCGTCCCCCTGAGTCTTTCGAAGTGTCAGGTCGGTTGCTATCAGGGGGACGGGTGAGGTGTGGCCGGGATTGAGGGACGTTCCGTGCGCTGCGCGTCGGGTTGCGCCGTCCGGGCTCGGCGCGGGTTGCGTAGGGGTGGTTCCTGGAGACCGGGGCGGTTGCGTGGGGTAGATCCCGTGGAGGCCCGGGCGGTCGGTCGATTCGACGTGTCGGTGGACGGTAGCGCTTGGCGGCCACCTGGAACTCATGCTTCGACGCCACCTGCGGCTTGCCGGCGGGGATCGGCCGGAAGTTTCGGGGGTTGACGTGCGAAGTGGGGGTTGACGTCCGAGGCTTGGCGAGTCGACCCCCCATTTCACAGGTCGACCCCCGAAATAGTCGCGGGGATTCGCCCGTGCGAACGCGATCCGGGCCTGAGGTGCCACCGGGCCTGCCTTCGGCGTGGCTGGCCATCGGGAAGGTGGGTTACCACCCCGGAATCCCAGGTGCCAACCCACGTTGGGCGTGGCCAGCCACCCTCAAGGGGGTTCAAGTTCGTCCAGCAACTAAGGGCGTTCTCGCTTTACGGCACGCGCAACCGGCCGCCTCGTCGGTGGATCCAGGCTTGGCCTACCAACTGGTGCCGACGGGCATGCCTTCGGCGTAGCCGGCGGCGCTCTGGATGCCGACGACCGCGCGGCGGTGGAACTCGTCCAGGTTGGTTGCGCCCGCGTACGCCGCGGAGCTTCGTACGCCGGAGACGATCGAGTCGAGCAGGTCTTCGACGCTCGGCCGGTCGGGGTCGACGTACATCCGCGCCTTGGAGATGCCCTCGCTGAAGAATCCCTTGCGGGCTCGCTGGAACGGCGTTTCCTCGGACGTGCGCAGCTGAACCGCGCGCGCCGAGGCCATGCCGAAGCTCTCCTTGTAGATCCGGCCGTCGCTGTCCCGCTGCGGATCACCAGGCGATTCGTACGTGCCTGCGAACCAGGAGCCGATCATCACGCTGGACGCACCGGCGGCAAGGGCCAGCGCGACGTCGCGGGGGTGCCGGACGCCACCGTCGGCCCAGATGTGCTTTCCGAGTTCCCTGGCCTTGGTGGCGCATTCCAGTACGGCGGAGAACTGGGGCCGTCCAACCGCCGTCTGCATCCGGGTGGTGCACATGGCGCCTGGACCAACGCCCACCTTCACGATGTCGGCGCCGGCCGCCACGAGGTCGGCGACACCCTCGGCGGTGGCCACGTTGCCCGCGACCACCGGAACCTGCGGGTCCAGCGCTCGCACCTGGCGGAGAACCTCGAGCATTCGTTCCTGGTGGCCGTGCGCGGTGTCGACGACGAGTACGTCGATGCCGGCCTCGAGCAGGGCCTTCGCCTTTTGTTCGGCGTCTCCGTTGATACCAATGGCAGCGCCGATCCGAAGTTGGCCGGCCGCGTCGACGGCAGGCTGGTACAGCGTCGAGCGGAGGGCTCGTTGGCGGGTGAGGATCCCGACGATGCCCCCGTCGCCGTCGACGACCGGAGCCAGCCGATGGCGGCCGTCGTACAACTGGCCGAACGCGGCCTCGGCGGCGATTCCGTCGGGCAGGGTCAGTAGGTCGCGCGACATCACCGAGTCGAGCCGGGTGTACCGATCGACGCCCGCGCAGTCCGCGTCCGTGACCACGCCGACCGCCCGGTGCTGCTCGACCACGATGACGGCGCCGTGGCCGCGCTTCGGCAACAGGTTGAGGGCCTCGCCGACGGTTCCGTCCGGCGTCATCATCAGCGGGGTGTCGTAGACCGTGTGCCGCTGTTTGACCCACGAGACGACCTCGGCCACGACGTGTACCGGAATGTCCTGCGGAATGATGGCCAGCCCGCCACACCGCGCGATCGTTTCGGCCATTCGCCGCCCGGACACCGCGGTCATGTTGGCCGCCACGATCGGGATCGTCGCCCCCGTACCGTCGCCGGTCGACAGGTCCACCTCGAGCCGGGACGCCACCCCCGACCGGTTCGGCACCAGGAACACGTCACTGAACGCAAGGTCCTGCTGAGGGACCCGGTCGTGATGAAAGCGCACGTTCAACCTCACAAGCCGCCGATTCCTACGGACGCTTCGAGGCTACGTGACGGCGCTAGCCCTGCTCCCGTCCTGGGAGAACCGCGCCCCGGAGGAAGGCCTCGTACTCGTCTCGTACGTCGGGGTCGACCTCGGGCGGGGTATTGCCGTAGCGCCCGTCGCTCTGGTCCCGCTTCGGCCCGGACACCCAGAACTCTTCATTGGTTTCCACGTCGTAGAAGTTGGCGTCGACCAGGCTGGTGGCCCGGCGAAGCGTCCGCCCATGCACGTACGCCGTACTCCAGGTCTTCGAGAACCGGACCCGCGCGATCCACGCCGGGCCGCGGTCTGTCGCGTGGCCCGTCTTCAACTGGACGTACATGATCCGTTCGGCCATGCCTCAGGCTAACCGCGCTGTCTATCGAGAATGGCGGTCAGGGCGGAGAGGTCGGGGATTTCGTGGGTGCTGGGGGCGTCGGCCGGAGTGGGGCGGTTGTGACGGTTGATCCAGATGGCGCGGATGCCGGCGGTGTGGGCGCCGGCTATGTCGGAGGTGAGGGAGTCGCCGACGTGCATGACCTCGTCGGGCTGGCGCTTCAGAGTCGCGAGCGCGGTGGTGAACATGGCCTGGTCCGGTTTGTAAGCGCCAACGTCCTCGCTGGTCACGACGGCAGTGAAGGCCAGACCGTGGTAGGCCAGCGCCGCGTCGAGGTCGTGCCGATCCACGTCGGACACGATGCAGATCGGCAGGTCGACGGCGGAGAGGAACTCGCGCGTGCCGGACCGCAACGGCGGCGTCTGCCAGGACCGGAACTGGTCCCCGCAGAGCTCCGCCGGATCGCCCGCGCAACCGACCTCGGCCATGACGATGCCCAGGCTGGTTCGCGCGCACTCCCGCAACGTGCGGAACACCGGACCCGAGGCCGCGGCGTAGTACTCCTGCGTCCAGGCCCTGCCGACGTCGTCGGCCGAGATCGGTACGGATGCGCGCGAGGCGACGTACGCCGCGATCCGCTCCATGTAGGCGTCGTCGTCCTCGACCACCGTGCCGTAGAAGTCGAGCAAGAGCCCTTTGATCACTGCTGAAGCGTAAACCCTGATACCACGGCAAAGCGGCCCTTCCCGAAGATGGGAAGGGCCGCTTTTCAACGGATCAGCGGATCAGGCCAGGTCGAAGCGGTCCAGCTCCATGACCTTGACCCACGCCGCGGCGAAGTCGCGAACGAACTTCTCCTTGGCGTCGTCGCTCGCGTAGACCTCGGCGAGCGCGCGGAGCTCGGAGTTCGAGCCGAAGACCAGGTCGACCCGGCTACCGGTCCACTTGACGTCACCGGTGGCGAGATCGTGGCCCTCGAAGGTCTCCGCGTCCTTCGACGTCGGCTTCCACTCGATACCGAGGTCGAGCAGGTTGACGAAGAAGTCGTTCGTCAACGCGCCCGGGTTCTCGGTGAAGACGCCGAGCGACGAGTGCTGGTAGTTCGTGCCCAGCACGCGCAGACCACCCACGAGCACCGACATCTCGGGCGCGCTCAGGGTGAGCAGGTTGGCCTTGTCGAGCAGCAGGTACTCGGCCGGCAGGCGGTTGCCCTTGCCGAGGTAGTTGCGGAACCCGTCCGCGGTCGGCTCGAGCGCGGCGAACGACTCGACGTCCGTCAGCTCCTGGGACGCGTCCACCCGGCCCGGCGTGAACGGAACCTCAATGGCGACCCCGGCCTTGGCAGCAGCCGCCTCGATGGCGGCGGTACCACCAAGCACGATCAGGTCCGCGAGCGAAACCTGCTTGCCCCCGGTCTGAACCGCGTTGAAGGACTCCTTGATGCCCTCGAGCGTCGTCAGCACCGTACGCAGCTCGTCGGGGTTGTTGACCTCCCAGCCGTTCTGCGGCTCGAGGCGGATGCGCGCACCGTTGGCGCCACCACGCTTGTCACTGCCGCGGAAGGACGACGCCGAGGCCCAAGCGGTCGAAACCAGCTGGGAGATCGACAGGCCGGAGGCCAGCAGCTGCGCCTTGAGCGCGTCGATCTCGGCCGCGCCGATCACCTCGTGCGTAACCGCGGGCAGCGGGTCCTGCCACAGCAGCACCTCGGACGGAACCTCCGGGCCGAGGTAGCGCTGGATCGGGCCCATGTCGCGGTGCGTCAGCTTGAACCACGCCCGCGCGAAGGCATCCGCGAACTCGGCCGGGTTCTCCAGGAAGCGGCGCGAGATCGGCTCGTAGATCGGGTCGAAGCGCAGCGCCAGGTCGGTGGTCAGCATGGTCGGCGCGATCCGCTTCGACGGGTCGTGCGCGTCCGGCACGGTGCCGTCGCCGGCGCCGCCCTTCGGCCGCCACTGGTTCGCACCGGCGGGGCTCTTGAACAGCTCCCACTCGTAGCCGAACAGGATCTCGAAGAAGCTGTTGTCCCAGGCGGTCGGGGTGTCGGTCCAGACACCCTCCAGGCCACTGGTGATGGTGTCGGCGCCCTTACCGGTACCGAAGCTGTTCTTCCAGCCGAGGCTCTGCTCTTCCAGCGGAGCACCCTCGGGCTCGGCCCCGACGTACTTCTCCGGGTCGGCCGCGCCGTGGGTCTTACCGAAGGTGTGACCGCCGGCGATCAGCGCGACGGTCTCCTCGTCGTTCATCGCCATCCGGCCGAAGGTCTCGCGGATGTCGCGGGCCGAGGCCAGCGGGTCCGGGTTACCGTTCGGGCCTTCGGGGTTCACGTAGATGAGGCCCATCTGGACCGCACCCAGCGGCTTCTCGAGCTCGCGGTCACCGCTGTAGCGCTCGTCGGCCAGCCAGGTGGTCTCCGGACCCCAGTAGACGTCCTCGTCCGGCTCCCACACGTCCGCGCGGCCACCGGCGAAACCGAAGGTCTTGAAGCCCATCGACTCCAGCGCGACGTTGCCGGTCAGGACCATCAGGTCGGCCCAGGAGATCTTCTGGCCGTACTTCTTCTTGATCGGCCACAGCAACCGCCGGGCCTTGTCGAGGTTCGCGTTGTCCGGCCAGCTGTTCAGCGGCGCGAACCGCTGCTGCCCGGCCCCGGCGCCACCCCGGCCGTCGGTGATGCGGTACGTGCCGGCGCTGTGCCAGGCCATCCGGATCATCAGCGGGCCGTAGTGACCGAAGTCGGCCGGCCACCAGTCCTGCGAGGTGGTCAGCACCTCGGCGATGTCCCGCTTCACGGCCGCCAGGTCGAGGGTCTTGAACTCCTCGGCGTAGTTGAACGTCTCGCCCAGCGGGTTCGTGACCGGCGGGTTCTTGGCGAGGATCTTCAGGTTGAGCTGGTTCGGCCACCAGCCCTTGTTGGCGCTACCCCGGGTCGGGTGCGTGGCGCCGCCATGGGCGACCGGGCAGCCACCGCGGCCACCCTCCTCTTCACCTCGGCTCTCCTCGCTGGCTTCAGCGACGAGCGGCTGGTGGTCGTCTTTTTCAGACATGGGATCCTTCCGGGATTCGGCGTAGCAGGCTTCGCGGAGCTGATGTTCGGTGAAACAAGTGAAATGTCAGGAAGTCTTGGCAGAACAGTTGGCGCACAGGCCCCAATAGATGACCTCGGCCTCGTCGATCTGGAACTCATGATCACCGGAGGCGGTCAAACACGGGGCATGACCGACAGCGCAGTCGACATCGGCGATGACGCCGCACGACCGGCAGATGACGTGGTGGTGGTTGTCCCCCACCCGGGACTCGTAGCGGGCGACGGAGCCGGACGGCTGAATGCGCCGGACCAGACCGGCCGCGGTGAGCGCGTGCAGGCAGTCGTACACGGCCTGGTGGGAGACCTGCGGCAGATCCTCGCGCACGGCCCCGATGATCGAGTCCGTATCAGCGTGCGGATGAGCGTGCACCGCGGTCAGCACCGCCACCCGTGGACGAGTCACCCGCAGCGCCGCGCCACGCAGCATCTGCTCGACTTCCGTCATCGTGGGCACCCCCAGAGTCTCCCCCCTTTTCTGGAATGAGTCAAGATTAGGCGCTTTGTCAGCGAGTCTGCCCGGAACGCGCCGAAGGCCGGTCTCCCGTGGGAGGCCGGCCTTCGAGGTGGGGGTGGGTTCGAATCAGACTGATGTGCGCTTTCGCCGGTAGACGACGACGCCGCCCAGGGCCAGCAGGGCGGAGCTGGCCGCGGTCAACAGGAGGGCTTGACCTGCGGCTGGCTTTTCCGTCGCCGCTTGAACCGGTGCCGAGGCGTTGTAGTCGCCGGCTGCTTTGGCTGGTGCCGAGGTGTCGTAGCCGCCGGCGGCGCCGGTTTTGTCGTACGCGCTGCCCGCCTGCTTGTCGGCGTACCGCGCGGCGACTCGTGCCCGGTAAGCCTCGACCGTGATCGGCGTACTGCCGATGGCCTCGGTGGCGGTGTCGTTGAGCGCGTGAATCCGGCCTGCCTTGAGCGCGTACCAGGCGCCGATCTGGGGCTCGGTGAACAACCTCGCGCCCCGGGCGGCCGCCGCCATCCGGGCTTCGGTGTTGCCGGTGGCAACGTTTACCGGTGCCCATCGGCCGGCCTGCGGCGCGGTGAAGACCGTCAGGGTCGTACGGCCCTTGGTCGCCGTCGTCGCGACGTACCACAGTGACGCGACATCAGCCGATCGCCCGGTCACGAAGTCAGGACTGAGCGCGTAAACCGGTACGGCATCCTGCTGTACGACGACCGGCGTGGCTTCAGCCGTTCTGCCCGCGCGCTGGTTCGACCACTTGACCGCCTTGTCGATCAGCCGGGTGGCCTCGGCGGAGTGGGCCGCCTTCGCCGCGGCGCCGAGATCGGGCCCTTCGGAGGCCTGGGCGATACCGGACATCGAGACGGTGAGGGTGATTCCCGCGGCCAGGCCGGCCGCCATCCGCAGTACACGTGAACGCCTCATGGCTCAGGCTCCGATCCGGTAGAGCGAGTGGGTCCAGGTGAACTGCGAGTTGGACCGGTACCAGTTGTAGGTCGAGGTGTTGTAGCGCGGATCCGCGCGCCACGGGTTGTAGTACTGGATCGTGCTGTTGCCGGAGTCGTAGCCGTAGATGTCCATCATGTGCCCACCTCCGGACCGCCACAGGATCCGCGTCATCACCGGGCGGTTGGCGTCGATCTCGGCAGCGACGGTGCTGAAGCTGAGCGTGTTGCTGATGTAGTTGCCCGGGCTGATGCCGATGGCGCGGAATGCGCGCTGATCGTTGCCCAGGGTCGCCTGGTCGTTCGGGCAGGTCGCGTTCATCGAGTAGCCGAAGGCCAAGTTGCAGAACTGGTTCTGCGAGTAGCGGTAGCCGTAGTACGCGGCGATGGTGTTACCGGTCGCGGCCCAGCACCAGTTCGTCTTCTCCTGCGCCTGGCCGGTGATGTTCAGCGTACGGGCCGCGAGCGTGGTCGCGGCTGATGCGGGCTTTGCGGCCGATGGCGCAACGGGCCGTACGGCGGTCGGGGCGGAGGTGGTTGTCGCGGCGGTGGTTGTCGCGGTGCTGGTGGATGCCGCGGGGATGGTTGTCGCGGCGGTGGCGGCCGGGGTGATGGTGGCCAGGCCGAGCATTGTTGCCGTGAGCCACAAAGTGGCCCGGCGGGCGGTGACCCTCTTCATCGGGTCCTCCTTCACTGGGGCGGTGAGGGCCTCATCGTGATCGCCCGGCACCGCACGGACAACGGCTCGTTTCGGCCCGTTCGGCGGCTGTGAACGGCAACGCGACGTGAACGCGTCACAACACAGCGTTTCGCCCGCAGGTGTGAACGTTTACACTGACGCGAGCCGGTCTTCTCCCCCGTCGAGGCGACAATGAGGCAGATGCAGATCCACCTTCCGGATGCCGGTGCGGACGCGCCGTTCGCCGTCGCGCTGCGAGCCGCGATCACCAACCGCGGCCTGGCCCTGAACCGGATCCAGGCCAAACTCGCCGAGCGTGGTGTCCAGGTCGGCATCGCCACGCTCAGTACCTGGCAAAGCGGTCGCCGCCAGCCACGGCCGTCCTCGGCTTCGGTGGTCAGCGCGCTCGAGGACGTGCTGGAACTACCCGCGGGCTGGCTGACCGTCCGCATTCCCCCGGCGCATACCGAACCGCCCGCACGAGTTCGCCCGTACGCGGTGGTCGACTACGCCGCAGCGCTCACCCGCCTGCTGGACGACGTACGCCCCGAAGCCCACGGCAAGTTGCGAAGCGTCACCGTGGTCGAGGAGATCGTCATCGGCGCGGACCACAGTCTCGTCTCCAAACAGGTGGTCCAGTCGGTGGTGGCGGTTGAGGAAGCGGACCGCCAGATCGTTGTGCACCAAGGCGAACCTGGCTCCGACGCCACCCTGATCGCGCCCCGCGGGATGGCGGGCTGCCGAACCGGCCGAGTGGCCCGCGACGCCGAATCCAGCGCAGTCCTCGGCGAACTACTCCTCGACCGCACGCTGGCCGTCGGCGACACCGCGGTCATCCGCTACGCCATCGACGATCGAACCGGCGAACCCACGACCCAGTACTACCGCTTCCACGAATGGCCGGGTACGCACCACGTCCTCGAAGTCCAGTTCCACCGCGACGCCCTCCCGGTCCGCGTCGACCAGTTCCGCCGCCCCCACTCGAGCGCCCCCGACGCCGAACACCGCGAACTGATGATGACCCCCGACGGCCGCGTCCACGTAGTGGCCCCCTCCACCACCCCCGGCGTAATAGGCATCACCTGGGAGTGGGACTAACGCGTGTCCCACCAGGCGAGGATGCGGGTGGCGTGGAAGGTGAGCCACTTGGAGGGTTCGCCGGGCGGTACGTCGACTTCGAACCAGGCTTGTCCCGGGTGGCGGAGTTGCTGCAGCCAAGTGCCGTCGGACTGCCGAGCGGCCTGAACCACCTCGACGGCGTCGGCCAGTCGCGGGTCGGGTGAGGTGCCGTCGTGGATCGCTGCGGCCCGGAAGTGGTCGAGCGCCTTCAGCACGCTGTACGGCCAGCGGAAGGGATACGCGAACTCCGTGGCCCACGGTCCGACTAGCTCGCCGGTAGATCTCTTGCGAAGTAGACGCCGCTCCAGTAGGTATTCCTCGCCTGCCCGCCGTACGGCGCGTAGGTCGTCGGAACCACCTGTAGCGGTCTCGTAGTACAGCAGGCCGATCAGCGAGTTAAGCGTCGAGTGGAACGAGGAACGGGTTGAACCCGCCACCCACTCGCAGTTCCAGCCGCCTTCGGCCATGCGGTGTTCGACGAACCACTGGGCGATCTTGGAGACATCCGCGCCGAGCCACGCGCCGTTCGCGAGGGTGTACGAGTTGATGCAGGCATCTACCTCGCCATCCCAGTACGGACGATCCTGGTACTCCCAGCGGCAGTTGGCGGCGAGCAGTTCCGCCGTACCGGCCAGGGCCGCTGGATCGAGACCCCACTCGCGCAGCGCGTTGAGCGACCAAGTGGTGGCCGTCCACGGTTGCCCCTCGTCCGACGGCTCGAGGTCGAGAGTGCGGCCGGGGAAGAACGCGCCGCTGGCCCATTGCCCGTCAGGGTCCTGCACCGCGAGCAACCGCGCACCGAACCCTTCCGTCGCGATCCGGGCCCGCGTCGCCTCCCACACGTCTGGCGACGCGCCGACCAGATCGCGTTCCACCTGCCAACGCAGCGCCGGATCCGAGTCCAGCAACCAGTCGATCAGCGCAGAGTCATGCACCATGGCCGACAGGGTACCGGCCTCCGGACGGCTCGAACCGGGCCTCGAACGCAATCCCCGGCACAAGGCGGAACGGACGGTGTGATGAAGTCAGAACGCGACGAACTGGTGACGTTCTACCGGCGCTACCTGGCATGTTCCAACGAGCGGCGGTTCGACGACCTTGGCGAATTCGTCGACGAGAACGTACGGATCAACGGCAATCCCGCTGGTCTCAAGGCGTACGCCGACGGCCTACGCGAGGTGGTCGAGGCCTTTCCCGACTACCACTGGGACCTCCAGCACCTCCTCGTCGACGGCGACTGGCTCTCCGCCCACCTGATCGACACCGCCACCCACACCGGCACCCCCTTCCTCGGCATCGCCGCAACAGGCCGGCTGATCCGCATCCACGAACTCGCGATCTACCGCCTCGACAACCGGCGCATCATCGACTGCTGGGGCGACCTGGGCTCAGCTGCCCGCGACCACCTGACCCAAGGCTCCCCGCCTATCCCCGGTTAGCACGCGACGAACGCAAGCGCCAGATTCCGGCGTCCCGGCAAAGCCGACGGCCGGCCTCCCCGGTGGAGACCGGCCGCCCGCATCATCTATGGCCTGCCAGGTGGCCTCACCCGAGGACACCACGGCGGCCCGTCATCCCAGCTGGGCTTCCCACCTGGTCCCGGGCCCGGTCGCGCCGGCGGCGAGGCGGTCCCGGGCGGCGGTGTCGCCGTACATGGTCCAGTGGGCCCAGTTGATGACGGTCCCGCGGAACCGCTGGTCGTCCCAGAAGCTGCTGTGGCCGCCGCTGAGGAAGGTGAGGAACGCCTTGGGCCACCTCATTTCCGCGTACGCCTGCCGGGCCGAGGAGTACGCCGTGGTCGGGTCCTGATCGCCGTGGACGAACAGGACCTTGGCACGGACCGAGGCGGCGGGGTTGCCCATGTCGAGGCATGACTGCGGGTTGGCTGAGATGATCCGGCTGTCGGGCCAGCGGGTCAGCAGGCCGTGGGTGACCATGCCGCCCATGGAATGGCCGGACACTCCGACGCCGATGCCGGTGTTGATGTGGCCGGCCAGCGGTCCACTCCTGTTGAGGGCAAGGGTGTTGGTGATGATCTGCGAGACGTCCTTGGACGTGTTGCCGTTGTTGACATCGTTGAGGTTATGGATGAAGTGCGGAGCGGGCACGATGAAGCCGGCCGCGGCCAGGGCGGGACTGAACGTGGAGTTCTGCGGGTTACCGCCCAAGCCATGGGTGAAGTTGTAGACGGGGAAGACCCCGTTCGCGACCGGTGCGTTCGCCACCGGAGCGCCGCCGGGAGTGCCCGTGGCGGGATAGAAGATGTACGTAGTGCACCGACGGCTGCCACGAGTCCAGTCGTACCGGCGCACACCGACCGCGAACGGCGTGGTCGGCGCGGCCGCCACCGGCCCGGCGGGCGCCGCGCCGGCCGGACCGGCGCCAACCAGGGGCGCGACACCCGCGGTCGCGGCGGCGAGCGTGCTCAGCCTCAGGAACGTACGTCTTTGCAGCGACACGATCACTCCTTGCTGTAATAGTGAGGGCCGGAACAACAGCGGTAGAGCGGTGCTCAGCGGACGTGGATCTTCGGCTGGGGCGGGGTGCTCATGCCGTTGCCGAGGAAGAAGCTGGGGTGCGGGGGCTGGTTGTAGGACGTGTTCTGCCACGCGATGGCTACTCGGTACTGCGGATCGTGCAGCAACGTGTAGATCCGCCGGTCGGTCTGTGCGGTCGTGGCGTAGATACGCAGGGCGGCATTGTCGTCGCGGGGCAGAATGACCTCCTCGCGCCAGTCGCCGAACAGGTCACCGGACAGCGCCGGAGTGGCCTTGGTTCCGTTGATGGAGTGCGCGCCGGAACCGGTCATCAGGCGGGTGTCGGCGCTGGGGCCGTACTTGTCGACGTGGTTGCCGTCCAGCAGTTCGCGCACCGGGTCGCCGTCCCACCAGGCGAGGAAGTTCGCGCTGGCCGGTGCTCGTCCGACGCTGCCGCCGGAGGAGTTGAACAGGTTGGTCAGGCCGGTGCCCTTGCCCCAGAACTCGGCACCGGCGTTGCCTGCGTACACGTCACCTGCCACGCCGCGGGCTGGGCCCTCACAGTTGCAGGTGTTGTTCTTCTGCATGATGACGGCGCCGCTGTTGCCGTCGCGCAGCGTCGCGGCGGCGCCGGAGCTCTGCTCGTGGATCTGCCAGATCTCCTGGCCGGGGCGGCTGGGGACGAAGTCACTCACGTGCAGCGCGTCGCCGTGGGCGTAGAAGTTGGTGGTGTAGCGGCCAGTGCCGTTGGCGTTGATGGTCATGCCGCCGTAGATGACCTCGTCGGTGCCGTTGCCGTCGACGTCGGCGATGGACAGCGAGTGGGTACCCCGCCCGGTCCACTGCCGGCCTGCGCTGCTGGAGTCGAACTTCCAGCGCCTGGTGAGCCGGCCGTCGCGGAAGTCCCACGCCGCGATGGCGCTCTTCTCGTAGTAGCCGCGACCCATGATCACACTGGGCCGCTGCCCGTCGAGGTAGGCGGTTCCGGCCAGGAACCGGTCGCCCCGGTTGCCCTTGCAGTCACCCCAGTCGCAGATGTTGCCGCGGGCCGGCTCGAAGGCCACCGTTGACATGGCCGCGCCGGTGAGCCCGTTGAACATGGTCAGGTACTCGGGACCGGTGATGATGTAGCCGTCGCTGTTGCGGTGCAGTGCACTGCCGTTGCCGATCACCTGCCCGGTGCCGGAGACCGTACCGTCACCTGTCTTGACCGCGAGCTCGGCTCGGCCGTCGCCGTCGTAGTCGTACACCTGGAACTGGGTGTAGTGAGCGCCGGCGCGGATGTTGCGGCCAAGGTCGATGCGCCACAGCCGCTGACCGTTGAGCCGGTATGCGTCGAGGTAGACGTTGCTGGTGATGCCGGATTGCGCATTGTCCTTCTGGTTGCTCGGATCCCACTTGAGGAAGATCTCGAGCTGGCCGTCGCCGTCCGCATCACCGACACTCGCGTCACCGGCGGTGTAGCTGGTCCCGGGCCGGGAGATCGGCACGTCCAGGTAGTTGCCTCCGGTGAAGCGCAGCGACGGCTCGGACGCCGCCTGCTCGGTGCCGTTCACCACCGCGCGGACCGTGTACGACGCGTCCGAGGCCGCCCCCGAGTCCAGGTAGTTCGTCGAGTTGGTGATCGGCGTGGCGTTCAGCTTGGTGGTACCGCGGTACACGTTGAACGCGGTCGAGGCGGGCTCGTACCCGAACAGCCGCCACGACACCAGGTTGCCGGACCCGGAGCGCACACTCACCAGGCCGCGGTTCAGGTCCTCCACCTGCCGGCCCTCGCCCGGCGGATTCCCGCCGCCCGCCTCGAAGTCGAGGTAGTCGATGTTCGCCAGGCCGGCGGCGGTGGTCGGGCTCACCCGGATCGTGTTCGCGCCGGCGTTCACCGGCACGGTGAGCGTCTTCGTGCTCCAGGTGCTCCAGGCACCGGTCGGCTCGAACGCGACGCCAGGATGGGCGACCGCGCCGTTGACGACCACGTCGGCCGCACGACCCGCCGTCGCGCCGTTGGCGTACCGGATGGCGATGGTCGCCGTACCTGCCTCTGATCCGGTCACGGTGAACTGCGCTGCCGCGCCGACCGTGTTGTCGCCATTGCAGAAGCCGCTTCCGGAGTAACCGGCGTGATTGGACTCGACGACACCGGCACACGTGGCCGGCGCGCTCTCCGCCTCGAAACGCACGGCAGCGGCCGAAGCCGCCGGGAGGGCGACAAGGCCGGCGGCCAACGTTGCGGCAGCCACGCCCGCGGCAAGCACTGCGGTACGTCGTCGGCGCGCGAACATGATTGTTGCTGGGGGCAACTGAAGGTAGGACATGGTCGTGGAGCACCTCTTCCTCATCGGGGGCGGCGAAGAGTGTCAGGCGAAGCAAGGCTCGTGCAGTGATGACAAGTTGTGAACGTGCACAATCCCGCAATGGCCCATTTCTGCGCTGATTGAAGCGCACGTCAGGCAACATTTCAAGAGGAACTGCACGTACAACTGTGAGCGTTCACAGTCTCCGCGGCGCGCGCTACCGCTGCGGACGCGTCGATACGGCGCTAGCCCTGATTCGATTTCGTTGTCGATCTGCCGACGTCTCGGCTTCTGTCGTCCGCCGTAGCCATCCGCCGGAAGCGCCTGCCCAGCCGTTCGCCGTACTCCGCGCGGAGTACGGCGAAGTGTCTGCCGTGGCCAGACGCTGTCAACCCCGCCGGCTTGACAGCGTAATCGTCATGACTTCTCAACTACGGGCGCCCGACCGCTCCGGCGCCGATACCAGACCGAAGGGATCACGGACCAAGACCGTGGTGCCATGGCTCATGCTGGCTGTGTGGCTCGGGCTGGTGGTGGGCGGCCTCTCACTCGCCGGCAAACTCGACTCGGTAACCCGCGATGGCCAGGCCGACTACCTGCCGGCCAGCGCCCAGTCGACCAAGGTACTCCTGGCCGAGGCCGAGCTGCCCGGCGGCGAGAGCGGCCTGCTCGTGGTCGTGTACGAACGACCCGCCGGCCTCCAACCGGGCGATCGGGAGGCCGTCGTCCGCGGCCACACTGAGCTGGCCGAGCGATTCGGCAACGCCACCGCCGCACCGCCCGAGATCATCGACTCCGCGGACGGCACAGCCCTGATGTACGCGCTGCCGCTCGGCCAAGAGGCGATCAACGAGGAGGCCCGCGCCACCGCGGATGCGCGTGCCCTTCTCGCCGACCGGCCGAACGGCCTGAATGCCTATGTCACCGGTCCGGCCGCGCTAGGGGCCGACATGGACGAGGTCTTCGATGCCGTCGACGCTACGTTGATGCTCGCTACTGCCGTAGTGGTGGCGGTCCTGCTGATCCTGACGTACCGCAGTCCGCTGCTGTGGCTGGTCCCGCTCACGGCGGTCGGGGTCGCGGCGATCATGTCGATGGGTGTTGTCTACGCACTCACCCAGATCTTCGACCTCACCGTGACGAGCATGAGTTCGGCGCTGCTGATCGTCCTGGTCTTCGGCGCGGGCACCGACTACGCCTTGCTTCTCGTGTCTCGCTACCGCGAGGAGCTGCACAACCACGAGCGCCCGATCGACGCGATGCTGGCGGCGCTGCGTGGGGCCGGCCCGGCAATCCTTGCTTCGGCGGCGACGGTGGTGGCCGGCCTGTTGTGCCTGTTGGCCGCGGATCTCAACAGCACCAGCGGTCTCGGCCCGGTGGGTGCGGCGGGCATCGGGTCCACGCTGCTCGTCATGCTGACGCTTTTCCCGGCTCTGCTGGTGGTGCTCGGGCGCCGGGTCTTTTGGCCGTTCGTGCCACGACTCGGGGTTGAGCCACACGAATCTGGTTCTCGATGGGCCCGGCTTGGCGAGCTGGTTGCGCGCCGCCGCGTCGTCAGCTGGGCGGTGCCGCTGGTGATCCTGGGCGGTCTCGCGCTGGGCATGGTCGGCGCCAGCGGCTCGCTTCCGCAGCTGGACCAGTTCGCCCGTTCGACACCGGAGTCGGTGACCGGGGCGAAGCTGATCGAGGCGCGCTACCCCGACCAGAGCGGTCAGCCGCTCACCGTGATGAGTCGCCCGGACCACAGCCGCGAGGTGCTGGCCGCCGTCGAAAGGACCCCGGGGGTTGCCGAAGCCGAGATCGGCCGGACCAGTGACAACTGGGTGGAGATCTCCGTGATCCCGGTCGACTCGCCAGAAAGCGCGGGTGAGACGGCAACGATCAAGCGGCTGCGAGAGCGCGTGCACCAGGTCGCCGGCGCGGACGTGCTGGTCGGTGGGCCGAGTGCCGAAAAGCTTGACGAGGCCGAAGCCAACAAGAGCGACCGCAATCTGGTGATGCCGCTGATCCTGCTGGTGGTGCTCGCCATTCTCGCGCTGCTGCTGCGGGCGATCGTGGCTCCGCTGGTCTTGGTCGCCACCGTCGTGGTGTCGTTCTTCGGAGCCCTCGGACTGTGCAACCTGTTGTTCGAGCAGGTGCTCGGTTTCGCCGGGTTGGAGCCGTCGGTGCCGCTGATCGGGTTCCTCTTCCTGGTTGCGCTCGGGGTCGACTACAACATCTTCCTGATGACCCGGGTACGTGAGGAAGCCGCCCAGCACGGCACTGTCGAGGGCACGAAGCGTGGCCTCGCGGTGACCGGTGGAGTGATCACCTCGGCCGGCGTCGTGCTCGCGGCGACGTTCGCGGTGCTCGCCACGCTGCCGCTCGTCATGCTCGTCGAGATTGGGATACTGGTCGCCGTCGGCGTGCTCATCGACACCTTGCTGGTGCGGTCCATCGTGGTTCCCGCACTGACGATGTCGCTGGGTTCGCGGATCTGGTGGCCCAGCAAGCTCTGGCGCACGGGATAGGACTGTGTCGATGACGTGGTCGATGACACTGTGGGAACGATGATGGCGCTCCGTCCGTCAGTAGCCGATCGGCTGCTGGCGGCGGCGGCGTTCGTGCTTGGCCTCGTCGTGGCTCTGATGCTCCAGGCGGTCGATTTCGACGGCGAGCGAAGCGTGGATCTGTGGGCGATCGCGCTTCTGGGCGTGATGTCAGCGCCGTTGCTGGCCCGCCGGCGCCGGCCGATCCTCGTCGTCCTCGCGGTCCTCGCCGTGTCGACGCCTTACCACATCCTCAACTATCCCCATGAGGCCACGATGCCGGCCTCACTGGTGGCGGCGTTCGCGGCGGCGCGCTACAGCGCGCCACCGCGGCGGCCCGTCGCCGTCCTGCTGGCGGTGGCCGCGGTGACCGTGCCGGTCCTGGCCGACGAGGCGTCGGGGGCGCCTGCCGATGCCCTCCTCGGCGTCGGCTGGCTGTTCATGGCCTTCTTTGCCGGGCTGGCGGTCCGCTTCCATGAGAACTGGAAGGCCGCCGTCACCGCGCGGGTGGAGCAGGAGCGTGCCGACGAGGTCGAGCGGCGGGTCGCCGAGGAGCGGGTCCTGATCGCTGCCGAGCTGCACGACGTCCTGGCGCACGGCCTCGCGGTCGCGAACGTCCAGGCATCCGTCGCTGCGCACCTGATCGACCAGCTGCCGAGGCGCGGGGATGCGTCGCTGCAGGAGCTGTCCAGCACGCTGCACAACCTGTCGGACACGAGCCGGGCCACCCTCCATGAGCTGCGTGCCGTGCTGGACGTGCTGCATGGTGGCGACGCCGAGCCAACCGAGCCGGCGCCCCGCCTCGCCGAGCTGCAGCGTCTGGTGGAAATGGCCGAGGCGGCTGATGTCCGGGTCGACGTGGCGGCTGACGGGCTCCCGGACGAGTTACCGTCGACGGTGTCCGTCGTGGCCTATCGGATCATCCAGGAGTCGCTCACCAATGTCATTCGACACTCGACGGCCAAGCACGCGACCGTCCGACTCGACCAGTTCGGCCACCGGCTGCGGATCGCGGTCATCGATCACGGGCCTGCGCGACCGGAGTCGACCGTGACACCGGCCGGCTTCGGGATCGCCGGGATGACAAGGCGGGCACAGGCCGTCGGCGGCGAACTGTCCGCCGGCCCGGGCGAGTCCGGAGGGTTCGAGGTACGGGCCAGCCTGCCGCTGCCGGAGGTCTGGCGGGTGCCGTCGTGATCCGGGTCCTGCTCGCCGACGACCAGACCCTGGTGCGCGGCGCGTTCGCGCTGCTGGTCAACTCCGCTGGCGACATGGAGGTCGTCGGGGAGGCCGGCACCGGCGACGAGGCGGTGACGCTGACCCGGGACCTGTGCCCCGACGTCGTTTTGATGGACATCAGGATGCCGAGCACCGACGGCATCGAGGCGACCCGGCAGATCTGCGCTGACGACGCGAGCAGCAAGGTGCTGATCCTGACCACGTTCGAGACTGACACCAACGTACTGCGCGGCCTACGCGCGGGAGCGTGTGGATTCCTGCCCAAGGACACCCGTCCGGACGCGTTGCTGGCCGCCATCCGCACCGTCGCGGCGGGGGAAGCGCTGCTGTCGCCCGGCGCGACCAGGGCGGTCATCACCCGTGCGCTGAGTCGCCCGGACGCCCCCACGCCTGAGCGGCTGGCCAGCCTGACGGCGCGCGAACGCGAGGTGCTTCGGCTGGTCGCCACGGGCCGAAGCAACCAGGAGATCGCGAACGAGCTGGTCGTCAGCCCGCTGACCGCCAAGACTCACGTGGCCCGCATCCTGGCGAAGTTGGGCGCTCGCGACCGGGTCCATCTCGTGATCGCCGCGTACGAAGCCGGGCTCCCCTAGGCGCACTCGCACCGGTTGAAACACAAAAACCCGCAGGTCAGCACGACTTGCGGGTTCTTTGTTGCCTGGTGGAGCTGAGGGGATTCGAACCCCTGGCCTCCTCGTTGCGAACGAGGCGCGCTACCAACTGCGCCACAGCCCCAGGTCGTCGCTGCGTCCTTGCGACCGCAGAACTTTAACACGGTTTCCGAAGCCGCCTGACCACTGGGGTCCACTCCCGGGGGCGCCACGTGGCTCACCTGCTGGGACGGTCCAGTGGACGGCAAGACGCGACCACTCGCGGGAGATGAAAGGCGGTGGGTAGACGTGGCCAGTCGCGGCAGCAAGGTACGCGACGGCACCTCCCCGAACGGCCGACGCGGTACGGCGACCGGCGCCGCGCGGTACGGCGACCCGCCCGCGCGGTACGGCGACCTGCCCGCCCGGGAGCCCGGGGTGACTAACCCACCCCCGCGCGGTACGGCGCGGGGGTGGGGGCTAGTCGTTGACGGCGCGGGGGATTTCGGGGGTTTCGTCCTCGACGGCCGGGACGGGGTCGGCCACCGGGGGGTGGTAGACGGCGTGCTCGGGCTCGGGGGTGACTCGGGCGGAGGAGAAGACCTCGGGGCCGGAGAGGTTGACCGTGCGAACCGTACGGTCGGGGGCCTTCTCCTTGTGCACGTACGTCGGGAGGGTGACCGGGACCGGGTCCCAGAGGCCTTCGGTCGAGGGGGCCTCCGGCTCGGGCAGGCGGACCTCGATCGTCTCCTCGGCGTCAAGCACCGGAACCGAGACTGACGCGGCCGAGGTGGACGGGCCGGCCTCGTGGTGTTCGGCGCGGGCGCGGGCTCGTTCGACGTACTCGGCGTGGTCGCGGGCGTCACGCCGCTGCATCTTGCGGACCTGGGACCGGGCGACGAAAACGAACAGCACGATCAGGCCGCCGGGTACGCCGAGGGACCACCAGGGCACGATCGCGAACGAGGCCAGGGCGGTGAGCGACAGCAGTGACAGGGTCAGCATCGAAAGCACCCGCCGGCGCCGCATAGCGGCCACCCGGCGGGCTCGGTTGGATGCGGCCGAACGTCGCGGCGATGGCGGGCTGCCTTCAACCGAGTAACCCGGGGAGCCGGCCGTAGTTGTACCGGTGAAGCCCGAGGGGCGGACGACGTACCGGGCGCGGTCCTGGTCGTCGGTCTGGCGAGCCAGCACCCGGCGCTCAGGAGACGGCGAGCCGGAGGCACGCGGAGCCTCGTCGCTGCGGCGCAGCCACATCGGAACGAGGTAGGCAGCCCAGGCAGCGACGATCGCCACATAGATCAGCCCGGTCGTCCCCATGCCATGACGCTAAGACCCGGAACGGTTTCCATCCGGTACGTCGGGCGGTGTGTCGCAAGAAGACTCGTGTGACTGGTGTGAATAACACGGGCTGTGATCAGCTCAGTCTGGACAGCAATCCCGCGCCGACCTCTTCACGGTTGAGAGCGAAGATCCGGTGATCGCGCCACTCGCCATCGATGTGCAGGAAGGCGGGCCGCACTCCCTCGTCGCGGAACTCCAGCTTCTCCACCACCCGCAGACTCGCCTTGTTCTCCGGGCGGATCGCCACCTCGATGCGGTGCAGATCCAGCACGAACCAGCAGTGATCGGCGGCCATCGCGACCGCCGTCGGCACGATACCCCGGCCGGCCCAGGCCTCGTCGATCCAGTAACCCAGGTTGGCCCAGCGCGCCGAGCCGTAGGTGATACCGGACACGGTCAACTGCCCGACGAGCGGCCATTTGCCCTTGCCCTCGGTGGCTCCGCCGTACGTCAGGGTGAACGGCAGCATGCGTCCTTGCCGTGCCTGACGGTTCATCTCGCGTGCCATCGCGCGGAACGTCGGAGCGCCCGGATCGCCACCGGGCGGCTGCGTCGCGTCCCACGGGCGCAACCAACTCACATTGCGCTGGCGGACCGCACTCCACTCAGGGCCGTCACTCGTGCGCAAGGGCCGGAGACCCACTTGGCCGTGTTGCAGCTCCACGGGCCACCGGAAATCAGCCATCAGGCCAGGTCCGTCCGGACGTGATCGCCGCCGCCGACCTGGTCGACCGCGTGCGGCAGGATCGGCTCCAGTACCGCGAGGCCGTCCTTCACTCCCCCGCGCGAACCGGGCAGGTTCACGATCACCGTGCGCCCGGCGACTCCCGCGAGACCACGCGACAACGAGGCGGTCGCGATTCCTTTGGCCACGCCGAACGCGCGAATGGCCTCCGCGATACCGGGAATCTCCCGGTCCAGCACGCGTGCCGTCATCTCGGGCGTCGCGTCCGTCGGGGAAATCCCCGTGCCGCCGGTCGTCACCACCACGTCGTACGACGCGTCGACCGCCGCGCGCAAAGCCGTCTCCACCGCGGAGCCGTCGGGCACGACCTGCGGCCCGTCCACGGTGAAACCCCAACCGGACAAGGTGGTCGCGATCAACGGCCCGGTGGTGTCCTCATACACCCCGGCGGCCGCGCGGTTCGACACGCTCACCACCAGCGCCCGGGTCATCCGCGCTCCCAGTGGCCGGTTTTGCCGCCGTCCTTGGTCTCCACCCGGACGTCGGTGATGACCGCGGCAGGGTCGAGGGCTTTCACCATGTCGATGACGGTCAGGCCGGCCACCGTCACGGACGTCAGCGCCTCCATCTCGACGCCGGTCCGGTCGGTGGTCCGCACGGTGGCGACGATCGAAACGGCGTCGTCCAGCACTTCCAGGTCGACCTTCACGCCGCTGATCGAGATCGGGTGGCACAACGGAACCAGGTCGGGCGTGCGTTTGGCGGCCATGATGCCGGCGATGCGCGCCACGGCCAGGGCATCACCCTTCGGCACGCCTTCGCCGCGCAGCGCCGCGACCACCTCGGCGCTGACCAGAACCTTGCCGGAGGCAACGGCTTGGCGGGCGGACACCTCTTTGGCGGAGACGTCGACCATGCGGGCCGCGCCGGATTCGTCCACATGGGTGAGACGGCGATCGGTCACGAAGCCTCCTCGTCGAGCAGCCAGACCTCGGCGTTCTCCCCCGAGCGCATGCCGGTGACTTCCTCGGGTACGACGATCAACGCGTTCGCCCGGCTCATGCCGCCGAGCAGGTGGGAGCCGTGGCCGCCGACCGTACGGATCATCCAGCCGTCCTCGTTGCGGGAGGCGGCCGCGCGAACGAACTGGCGACGGCCCTTCGGCGAGGAGAAGTCGTCCAGCAGTACGCCGGTCACGCTTTGGCGCCGGTACGGCAGGCGGCCCATCAGTTTGCGCAGGGCCGGCCGGATGAAGACCTCGAACGACACGTACGCCGAGACGGGATTGCCGGGCAGGGTGAAGATCGGCGTCGAGTCCTCGCCGATGACGCCGAAGCCCTGCGGTTTGCCCGGCTGCATGTCGACCTCGGGGAAATCGATCGTGCCGGTCTTGCGCAGGACCTCCTTGACCACGTCGTACGCACCCTTGCTGACGCCGCCGGTGGTGATCACCAGGTCGGCCCGCACGAGCTGATCCGACAGCGTGTCCAGGAACTGCTTCTCGTCGTCGGCCACGATGCCGACCCGGTAGACGATCGCCCCGGCCTGCCGCGCGGCCGCCGCGAGGGTGTAGCTGTTCGAGTCGTAGATCTGCCCGTGCTCCAGCTTCGAACCGGGCTCGCGCAGTTCGGCGCCGGTCGAGATGACGACCACGCGCGGTCGCGGCCGGGCCATCACCCGGGACCGGCCGACCGCCGCGAGCAGCGCGAGCTGGCGCGGGCCGAGCGTGACGCCCTGGTCCAGCACGCGCTCACCGGCGCGGATGTCCTCGGCGGCCCGGCGGATGGAGTTGCCCACCGGGGGCTGGCGGTGGATCCGGACCGAAACGGCGCCGCCGTCGGTCCACTCGACCGGTACGACGGCGTCGGCGCCGCGTGGCATCGGGGCGCCGGTCATGATCCGGGTGGCGGTGCCCTGGGTGACCACCAGCGGGCGGCTCCGGCCCGCGGCGATATCGCCCATCACCGGCAACGTGATCGGGTCGTCCTCGGAGGCGCCGGCGAGATCCGCGGCCTGAACCGCGTAACCGTCCATCGCGGAGTTGTCGAAACCGGGCAGGCTGATCGCGGCGTCGACGTCCTCGCACAACACCAGCCCGAGCGTTTCCAGCAAGGGCTGCTCGAACGGCGGCAGCGGCGCGATCCGCTCCAGCACCGCCTGCAGGTGTTCATCGACGCTGCGCCTCATGCGCCGAACCCTAGCGCCTTGCGAGGACAGTTCAGGCCTCTGGGTGCGAGCCCCAGACCATCCGGACGTCCGGCGCCTTCTCCTCGTTGCCGGCCCCGTCCGTACGGCGGACCTCGGTGAAGCCGTGCGCAGCGTAGAACCGCTGCGCGGCCTTGTTCGCCTGGAACGTCCACAGGGCAAGCCCTCCGGGCCGCAGGTCCTTCGCGAGCTCCACCAGCATCGAGCCGATGCCCTGACCGGCGAATTCCGGTACGACGTACAACTGGTCGAGGTCGTCGCCGTCCAGCGTGAGCACGGCGACGATCCGGTCACCGTCGAGCGCCACCCAGGTCTGGGCGTCGGGCAGCAACACGTCGGCGAACCAGCCCCGAACCTCTTCGAGCGTGTGCACCGGTTCGGGCAGGGCCGGTGCGGCGGCCAGCCGGGAGGCCCACCAGGCGTCGGCCGCGTCGGCGCAGTCGGCCGGCTCCAGCGGCCGGACGAAGACCTCAGCCACGGAGCTCGGTTCCGTCCGGGATCTCCCGCCGCTCGCCCGCGGGCGCCTCGATCTCGACCTCACCGATCACGGTCACATCCTTGCCGAAGGCAACGTCACCACGCACCTCCAGGCGATCGGCCTTGACCAGCGACGGCGCCCCGGCCGGGAAACGGCTCTCGAAGTCCGCCAGGATCTTGAAGTACTGCGAATCGAGATCGACGTACGGCTCGTCGCCCTCGTGCGTCGTGGTCAGCTCGCCGGACTCGTCGAGCTGGTAGACGTCGGAGCGCAGCACGAGCAGGTCGTTCGTCGTCTTCACCGGCTTGAACCGGGACCGGTCCACGATCACCGCCTGCGAACCCTCGAAGGTCTCGATCGCCGTGCCCATAGCCGTCTCGAGCTGGATCACCTTCGGCGAAGCGGCGTCGGCCGGGTCGACCGTCTTCTTGTTCACGATGATCGGCAGGCCGAGCACACCGTCGTGACCGGCCATCAGTTCGGCCAGCCGGTCCAGGTCGATCCACAGGTTGTTGGTGTTGAACGTCTTGTGCCGGGTGACGTCCTGGAACGACGCGTTGTCGTCGGCATGGACCTGCGCGCTGTCCCGCAGGATCAGCCGGCCGTCGGACTTACGCACGGCGACGTGGCCGCCCTTGCGGTCGGACCGGGTCCGGCGGCAGACCTCCATGCCGAACGGCACGTCGTGCTCGGCCATCCACGCGGCGATCCGGCCGTCCGGGGTGGCGCCGAGGTTGTCCGCGTTCGAGACGAAGGCGTGCCGGAAGCCCTTCTCGCGCAAAGCGTCGAGCATGCCGGAGGCCACCAGCGCGGTGAACAGGTCGCCATGGCCGGGCGGGCACCACTCGAGCTCGGGATCGTCCGTCCACTCCACCGGCGTGAGGTCGTCGGCCCGCAGCTTGGGTTCCGCGTTCTGCAGGAAGTCCAGGTCCAGCCCGTCCACCGGCAGGTCGCCGTACTGGCCGAGCACGGCGAGCGACTCCTCGCGAGTGCGGAACGAGTTCATCAGCACGAGCGGCAGCGGTACGTCGTACGTCTTGCGCAGGTGCAGGATCTGGCGGGCGATGATGTCGAGAAAGCTCAGGCCGTCCTTGACCGGCAGGGCCGATTTCGGACCGGTCACGCCCATCGACGTACCGAGGCCGCCGTTCAGCTTGATCACCGCGGTCTCGGCCAGCGCCGCGCGCATCGCCTCGGTATCGGTGTCGAGGTGCTCCAGGTGCGGCAGCTCGCCGACCGGGTCGATCTCGGTCTCGCGGATGGTGCCCTGCTGCCCGGATTCGAGCAGTCCGTAGTAGTGGGCGAAGACCTTGATCGCGACCTCCGCGACCCCGGCCGACCGCATCTTCTCCGTCGCCTGGCGCAAACCGTCCTCACTCATGCCGCAACCCTAGTCAATCCGGGCGACGGAAGCGGCCGGAGCCTGTGCCCCGAGGCGGCCAAGGCGGACTGAGGCTAGCCGCCGACCTCGGTGATGGGCAGCTTCTTGTTCGGCGGTTCGTCCAGCCAGGTGCCGGTGATGACCCACTGACCGCCTTCGCGCTTGAGCGTGAAGCCGCGGTTCAGGCTGAAGTCCTGCTTGCTCCCGCCGGCTTCGGCGGTGGCGCCACCAGAGGGCAGGTAGAGCTTGGTGTTGTCGACGACGGTGGCCTTGGCCAGTTCATCGGTGATCTCAAGGGACTTGAGCACGACGTCGACCTCGGCCCGGGTGTGCGAATTGGCGGCCCGGCGCTCGTCCAGCTTCCGCGCGTGACTCTGCACGCCGACAGCGAAGTCGGGATCCAGTGGCGCGGTCGTCAGCGGCTTGCCGTTCATCGCGGTGCCCTCGTCGGTGACCCGGGTGGCCCGGTCCTTCAGGTACTGGGTGAGGACCGACTGCACGGCCTCGGTATCGGCCTTGCTCGGCCCGGAACCACAGCCGCCGGCGACGAGCAGCACCAGCCCCGCCAGCAACGCCATCCCCCGAACGCGACGCAGCACCAACAACACCCTTTCACCTGAGAGGAGACGGGTACCGCCAGCCCCGTCACCGTGTACGCCCCTTACTGTCCCCGAGCCGACCCCGATCTGCGGAGCCGAACCGGCCAGGAAGTCACATAATTCGCACGGATTTAAGGTAAGGACATGCGTACTGCACCGTACCCATACCGTGCGCACTCATTCAGGCACAACGCGTACTGATGCCCGAAATCTTCCCGGCTACGATCAGCCGCGTGGACTCTCCCGCGCTCGCCAAGGCGTCCCGCCGCAAGGACCTGCTCGCCGTACGGCGCACGCTGACCCCGGCCGAGGTGGCCGCCGCCGGGGCGGATCTGCTCACCTCCGCCGAGGTCAGGCCCGAATTCCAGGCGGCGGGCTGCGTCGGGCTGTACGTGTCGATGGGCACCGAGCCGGACACCTCCGCGTTGATCGAGGCGTTGCGCGCCCGCGGCGTTCGCGTCCTGCTCCCGATCCTGTACGACGACAACGATCTCGGCTGGGGACCGGCCGAATCGGGCCTGCATCCGGGCCGGCTGGGACTGACCGAACCGGCCGAGGACCTCGGGCCGAACGCGATCGCGGCGGCGGAGCTGGTGATCTGCCCGGCGCTGGCAGTCGACCACGCGGGCGTACGCCTCGGGCGTGGCGGCGGCTCGTACGACCGGGCGCTGGCCCGCACCGGGGACGTGCCGGTCTGGGCCGCGGTCTACCCGGGCGAGTGGGTCGAGGCCCTGCCGCGGGATGCCCATGACCAGTACGTCGACGCCGCCCTCACCCCGTCGGGTCTGCGCCTGACGACCCGGACCGGCTAGGGCTCACCGGTCGGTCAGCTAGCCAGCGGCTTTTGACCACACGGTCGTGTCAGAATGCCCGCCATGACCGAGTACCTGACCGCCGACCAACTGACCGCCCGTACCGAACATGCCATCGCCACCGCCGCCGAAGCGGCCCGTGACCTCGGCGTGGAAGTGACGGACCCGACCGCGTTGTACGACGCGTTCTCGGTGGTCGTACATCTCAAGCCGTCCCCCGTGGTGGCCCGTATCCCGATCGTGCTGCCGCCGGAGTACGACCCCGCAACGCAGGCCGGCCGCCAGCGGACCGAGCTGGACGTGGTCGCGTGGCTGCTCGGCCAGGGTCACCCGGTGGTACCGCCGAGCCCGCTCGTACCGCTCGAACCGGTGCGCCGCGACGGCCTGTCGATGACGTTCTGGCAGTACGTCGAGGTGGCGGGCGAACCCGACTGGGCGGAGAACACCCGGCGTTCGGCCGACCTGCACCAGGCTCTGGCGGAGTACCAGGGCGCACTGCAGTGGATGGCGCCGATCAACAACGTCGTACCGCAGGCGCTCGCGGCTCTCGAGGGCAAGCCCGAGCTGCTGGACCCGGCGGATCTCGACCGGGCCAAGCGCGAGTGGGAGCTGCTCGAGCCCGTACTCGGCAGCCGGGCCGGGTGGGAGCGGGAGTTCCCGACCGCGACGGTCCAGCCGATCCACGGTGACGCACCGGCGTACAACATGATCATGGTCGGCGACGGCGCGCTGTGGGCCGACTTCGAGGACGTGACGGCCGGACCGGTCGAGTGGGACTTCGCGCTGTTCCCGCCGGAGATCGCCGAGCTCTACAACGAGGCGGCCGAGAAACTCGGGATGCGCGGTCTCGACGAGCGGGCGCTCGCCGTGATGGGCGCGGCCCGGAACCTGCAGGTGGTCGCCTGCATGCCACTGGTTCCGCAGTTCCCCGCGCTGGGTGAGGGGCTCCAGCCCGTCATCGACGGATGGCGCGCCTCACCGCTCGCGGGTGGTCTGGCGGACTGACGGCTATCTGGGGCCTGGCGTGAGCGTGAAGGTGTGCTCGCGCCGGGCCTCGACCGCGCCCCGGGTGAACGCCCAGGGCAGGGTCTCGCCCTTGACCCAGAGATCCGTCTGATCGGTGTAGTTCGGGTGGTACGCGTGGCCCGATACCCCGGTCAGATTGATCCAGCGGGAGTTGTCGAAGTTGTCGAGGTCGACGACCATGCGCATCGACGGCACCGAGGTGACGGTGTAGCCCTTGGCGGCGTTCCAGCTGACCGCGTTCACGACCGAGTTGCCGCCGCCGAGCTCGTACGGCCCTCGGTTGAACAACCGGTCGACCGCGCCGATACCGGACCTGCCGAGCGTCTGGTTGGTCAGCGTCAGCTTGTGCAGCCGGCCCCACTCCCAATTCTCCGGGTCGCGGGCCATCGCCTTGGTGATGTCGCTGCGGGCGTTCACCATCGCCTCGCGCAGCACGTCGTCGCGGCTCTCGCGCTGCGGCGTGCCGAGATCGTCCCACCAGGCGTTGTTCGGCTCGTCGGCCAGATCCCGCATCACCTCGAACCAGCGCGAACCACCGTCCGGCCAGATCGACTCGGGCAGCTGGTCGTGGAAGGTGAGCGCGAGCACGTTGCGCCAGACGATGTTGAAGTACGCCGCGGCGGCGGAATCGGCCGGCTGCTGGAAGTCCCAGCCGCGCAGCACGTCCTGGCCCTGCCGGACGAAGTCGTCGGGAATGCTGATGTCCAGTAGATCCGGGACCAGCAGCTCGGCGTTCGCGTTCTTGTTGTCGAGCTGGATCGCGGCCATCGCGTTCGGATCGAGCTTGCCCCCGGACTTGATCCGGTCGAGGATCTGCTGCGAGCGGTAGCCGTAGTCCCAGTTACCGCCGAGGCGGCGCGGATAGTCCTGCGGTACGACGGCCTGGTTCGCCGTGACGATGATGCCGTCGGCCGGGTCGAACTCCGTCGGCAGTTCCTCGAACGGCAGGTAGCTCTTCCAGTCGTAGTTCGGGTCCCAGCCGAGCGACGGCCAGTCGCCGGGCACCGAACCGCCGTCACCCTTGCCGCGGACCGGGATCTTGCCAGGCGCCTGGTAACCGATGTGGCCTTCGCGGTCGGCGTACACGAGGTTCTGCGCGGGGGCTTCGAAGAGCTTCGCGGCGGCCCGGAACTCGGTCCAGTTCTTGGCCTTGTTGAACCCGAAGATGGCGTCCGCGGAACGGCCCGGCGTCAGCGCGGTCCAGCGCAGCGCGACGCCGTACGTCTCGGTGCCGAAGCGCTGCGCCTTGCCCTTGCCGAACTCGGTCGACAGCTGGCCGGTCTCGCGCGCGTCGGTGGAGATGTCCGAGATGAGCGGGCCGTGCTTGGTCACCCGGACGGTGATCTTCTCCGGTTCGTCCCGGCCGGCCACCTTGAACGTCTCGGTCCGGACCTCCTCGAACGGCACGACCTTGCCGTTGTACTGGGTGCCGTTGGTGCGGACCTTCTCCAGGAACAGGTCGGTCACGTCCGGGTCGAGGTTGGTGAGACCCCAGGCGATGTTGTTGTTGTGGCCGATCACCACGCCGGGCACGCCCGCGAAGCCGAAACCGCTCACCTCGAACGGGCACTCCGCCTTGATCGTGCGGCAGTGCAGCCCGACCTGGGACCACACGCCGGGCATCGTCGCGCCCAGGTGCGGGTCGTTGGCCAGCAGCGGTTTGCCGGTGGTGGTGTGGTCACCGGAAACGACCCAGGAGTTCGAGCCGATGCCGTCGCCCTTGCCGAGCAGATCCGGCAGGGACTTGGTGATCTTGTCGATCCGGTCCAGCGACTTCGTGAGGTTCTGGTCGTCCAGCGACTTGCGCAGGGCCGGATCGAGCGCGCCGCGGCGGCTGGTGTTGACCGGCGGCTTCGCGTTCACGAACTTACCGTTGCTGACGTTGCCCGCCTCGACGATCGGCGCGTTCCGCTCGAACGGGTACGGCGGGTAGAGCTTGTTGATCTGCGGCAGCGACAGGATCGTCGCCATCCGCGTCCGGGCGATCTCGTCGTCCATATTGCCGGCCAGGTCCCAGGCCATCGCCTTCAGCCAGGCGAGCGAGTCCGCCGCGGTCCACGGCGCCGGGGTGTACTTCTCGCCCTTGAGGCTCAGTACGGCGTACTCCAGGGAGACGCCGGAGCCCTGGTTCTGCTTGAGATAGGCGTTGACGCCCTGCGCGTAGTCCTCCAGGTAGGCCCGCGTCGTCGGCTGCAGCAGCTTCAGCTCGCGCTCGGCCACCCGGCGCCAGCCGAGCGTCCGGACGAACTTGTCGGTGTCGAGCGCTTCCGGGCCGACCAACTCCGACAACCGGCCGGCCGTCACGTGGCGGCGGAAGTCCATCTCGAAGAACCGGTCCTGGGCGTGCACGTAGCCCTGCGCGGCGAACAGATCACCGGCCTTGTCGGCGTAGATCTGCGGAATGCCGTTGGCATCGCGAACCACCTCGACATCGGCGTCGAGCCCGGGCAGCTCGGCCGAGCCGTCGTACGACGGGAACGAGTGGCGGACAACGAAGACGCCGGTACCGGCGATCACCACCAGCAAGATGGCAAGCGCGATACCGCTGATGACTGAGAGTCGGAACAGGCGGCGCACGGACCCAACCGTAGAGACAACGCCGGTCACACCCCAAATGGACCCGTCCGATCAGCCCTCCGGGCGTGGCGCCCCACCGGCCTTTTACGGCTGGCTGGGCGCTCAGATTGGAATAGTTCGCCTCCGTGGCGCATTATTAGCAGTCGAGTAGTAGGAGTGCCAGGCCTGAAGGGGATCGACGTGCCGACGTACCAGTACCAGTGCACCGACTGCGGGACCAACCTCGAGGTGCGCCAAAGCTTCTCCGATGACGCACTGACCGTGTGCCCGGAGTGCAGCGGAGTGCTGCGCAAGGTCTTCAACGCAGTGGGCGTGGTCTTCAAGGGCTCCGGCTTCTACCGCAACGACAGCCGCAACACCACCAAGTCCTCCACCGTGCCCGCGGCCAAGTCCGACTCCGCGAGCAGCACGAAGAGCACCTCCAGCGACTCGTCTTCTTCTTCGTCTTCCTCGTCGAGCTCGACCAGCGGCTCCGCCAGCAGCTCCACCTCCGGCAAGTCCTCCTCCGCCGCGTAAATCTCGCGGCCGTCTCGTCGGCCGGCCGCCTCCCTGGGTGGCGCCTCCGCGGGGTTGACTGGTCCACGGCCGTCGCCGCGCCGGTGCTGCCATGCGGGTGCATCTTGTGGTCGCGTTGGTTCTGTGGTCGCGTTGTGACGGCTGAACTGGTTCGGAATCGGTCTGTGGATAAGTCCGAAACAGCTCGGCCAGGCTCGTAACTTCTCCGGCATGAGCCGATCCGAACCTCTCAGGCACCGCTTACTGCGGGCCGCCCGCTGGCATCGACGGCCGCTCGCCGCGGTCGCCGCCGCCCTTGGCGTGTACCTCGCCCTGACCGCCCTCGCCCCCGAGCCGCCTCCGACCGTCCAGGTCCTCGCGGCCGCCCGCGACCTGCCTGGCGGCGGCCAACCCCTGCCCGCGGACATCCGGGCAATCGCGATCCCTCCAGTGCTGGTGCCGGCCGGAGCCCTCAAACCCGGAACCACCACCCGCCGTACGCTCGCCGCCCCGATCCGGGCCGGCGAGATCCTCACCGACGCCCGATTCGTCTCACCCGCGCTGGTACGACGTACCGGCCCGGGCCTCGTCGCCTACCCGATCCGCTTCGACGACGCCGAGGTGGTCGGCCTACTCCGAGTCGGCGACCACATAGACCTGTACGCCGCCACCAGCACAACCTCCCCCACCGCCACCCGAATAGCCACCAACCTCCAGGTCATCGCCCTCCCCCGCGGCGGGGCGTCCGCATCGGGCGGGATCTCCGCAGCGGGCGAGACATCCAGGGCCGGCGGCACGTCCGGTCGCGCGGGCGGCCTGGTAGTGGTCGCACTCAAATCGGAAGCCGCGAGCCGCCTCGCGCAGGCCGCAACCAACTCCCGCCTAACGTTCGCACTCTCACCGCTGACCGGATGACAGCGCGGGCGGTCGCCGGGGTGAGGGACGGCGCGGTTGCTCGCCGGAGGGGGCGCGAACCACTAACTTCATCGGTTAGCGAACGAGGGTCAGCCGGACCCTCGCCGGTGGAGGCAAACAGTCATGATCAAAGGCTTCAAAGAGTTCATCATGCGCGGCAACGTCGTCGACCTCGCGGTCGCGGTTGTCATCGGCGCCGCGTTCGGCAAGATCGTCACGGCGCTGGTCGACGGTCTGATCACCCCGCTGATCGCCGCCATCTTCGGTCAGCCGGACGTGACCAAGGTCGGAAACTTCACGATCAACGGGGCGGAGTTCTCGATCGGCCTGATCCTGCAGGAGATCATCAACTTCCTGTTCGTGGCCGCCGCGATCTACTTCCTGATCGTGATGCCCCTCAACAAGCTCAACGAACGCCGCCGGCGCAACATCGAGCCCGAGCCGGAGACCCTCACCACCGACCAGCAGCTCCTCACCGAAATCCGCGACGCCCTCCGCACCCGCTGAACCACGCCACAGCCTCCGCTTTCGGACCAGCTGCCGCCACACCGCAGTCCAGTCCGACCAGATCGGCAAACCTGCCGCCACGGCGGTTCGGTGCCGGCCGTCGGTTCGGTGCGGCCGGCGGATTGGTGCGGCCCCGCGCGTGCCGTGCCGTCAGGCTGGCAGTGGTCGCGGGGCCGAGCCTGCGGACTAGTTCGGGTAGGTGACCTGGTAGGTGAGGTGGGTGACGCCTTGGCTTTCGATGACCTCGGGTGTTTCGAGGGTGATCGGCGTTTCGGCGAGGTTGGCGAAGTAGGGCACGCCCTGCCCCAGCACAACCGGGACCAGGTTGATGTGGACGGCGTCGAGAAGGCGCGCCTCAAGGCATTGGCGCACCATGTCGGGAGTCGCCACGCCCACGATCTTGTCGCCGGCAATGGCCTTCGCCTGAGCTACGGCGCTCTTGATGCCATCGGTGACGAAGACGAAGTTCTTGTTGTCGCGCCATTCCGAAGGCGGCTCGTGGGTGAGTACGACGACCGGTACGCCCATCGGGTGCTGACCACCCCAGCCCTTCGCCAAGTCGAAGTTGCGTCGGCCGGTCAGCAGCGCACCCACGCCGCTGAGCGCGTCACGCAACATGTCAGCACTTGGCGCCGGTGCCTGGAAGGAGAAACCCGGCGTAGCGGTCGGTACCTCGACATCGCCGCCGAAGAACCACCCTGCCACCGGTTCGATCGAGTCGTCCGGACGTGCAACGAACCCGTCGAGCGACATGGACATGTCGGCGATCACCTTGGACATCTCGTACTCCCTTTAGTCGTTGGTTCCTGGTGCCACCACCTTCCCGCCGCCTACCCCGCAAGACATCTGCCACCTGGCCGACTCCGCCCACCCACCTGGCCAAACCGCCCGGGCTAAATGACGACGAACCACCGGCGCTAGGCAGGTCCGGCTGAGGCAGAGTCACCACGCTAGGCAAGGTTGGCAGGGGTTCGTTGGCGGGCGTATTGGAGGTTTACGAGGGACCAGAGTTCGTAGCGGCGGATGGCTACTAGGGCGGAGGGGATGACGCCGGAGTGGCTTTGGCCTCGGTACCAGGCAGCCTGGGTTTGGAGGCCTGCGGCGACTGCGAGGTGGTGGTCGGCGTGCAGGTCGACCACCTTCCAGTCCAGGTAGCGGATCGCGAGGTCGCCCGAGGCGTGGCGGTCCAGCCATTGCGGTTTGTCCAGTACGTAGCCGTTCGGGCCGTCGCCGCGGAAATCGTCAGCCAGGAGTTTCCGCAGCGCCCGTACGTCTCCGGCCGACTCGGCCTGGATCCAGCGCCGGAGTAGGGCTTCGAAGGTCTCCACGCATCGACGGTGGCACGGCCTGTAACGACGTACATCGGCCAGCTGGCTGATGTACGTCTCGATGGCAGACTGAGCCTCGCGATGACGACTACTGAGGACCCGGGATTCCAGCCGGCTGACGAACAGGGCGGCTCGATCCGGCCTGCCGGCACAGTCACCTTCCTACTGACTGACACCCCTACCGCCGACTTCGGGCGCGCCGAGTCCGGGACGTCTGAGAGCAGCAGCCGGGCCGGGTTCGTGACGGCTGAGGGTGGGGATGGCGTGGGGCGGCCGATGGTCAGGGCGTTTGAGTCGCCCGGGGCGGCGCTGGCTGCTGCTGCCGAGTTGCGGGCCACCGGGTTACAGGACGTCGGGATGGGCGTGGGGCTGCGGATCGCGGTGCATGCAGGGGAAGCGCATGTTGATGGTGCTGGGCGGTATAGCGGTGAGGCGCTTCGCAGGTGCCAGTACTTGTGGGAGATCGCTAATCCGGGTCAGACGCTTATATCGGCTACTGCCTTGCCTGATGGTCTACTGCCCGATGGGCTGGTTTTGAAGGACCTTGGGCTGCATCGGCTTCGCGACCTGGCGGCACCACTTCGGATCTGGCAGCTGTGCATCACTGAGTCAGACAGCCAGACTGACGATGAACCGACTACACCCGAGCCAAGCCACCACCCGACGACCAGTCACGCGGCAAACGCCCGCGGGCCGAGAGGGCGAGTGGGGAGTGCGCTGGATTGGGTGGCGCATAACTTGCCGGTTCAGCTGACGGGGTTTGTGGGGCGCGAGGCGGAGTTGGCCGCGCTTAAAGACCAGCTGGTTGGCGGGCGGTTGGTGACCATTTGTGGTCCGGGTGGTGCGGGGAAGACCCGGTTGGCGGCGCAGGTTGCTGCCGCGACGGCTGCGCGTTGGCCCGAGGGGGTCTGGTGGGTCGAGCTCGCCGCCGTCACCGATCCCGCCCTGGTCCCGGAAGTCGCCGTCTCGACCGTAGGCGCCCTGCTGGATCCGGCGCGGGGCCCGATCGCTTCCCTCACGACGCACCTGCGCGACCACCGAGCGCTGGTCTGCCTGGACAACTGCGAGCAGATCTTGGATGGCGCGGCCGCGATCGCGGATGCCATCCGGCTGAATTGCCCCGAGGTCGTCGTACTCGCCACCAGCCGGGAGCCCCTCGGCGTACCGGGTGAGGTCGTCTGGCGGGTGCCCGCGTTGAGCGGCGACGACGCGCTGGCGTTGTTCGTCGAACGCGCTGGGGCGGTTCGGCCCTGGTTCACCGTCGACGCCTCGAGTGAGGCGGCGATCCGGTCGTTGTGCAACCGGCTGGACGGGATGCCGCTCGCGCTGGAGTTGGCCGCCGCCTGGCTCGGAACGCTTACCCCGCACCAACTCGAAGCGGGCCTGGACGACCGGTTCGCCCTGCTGGTGCGAGGCCCGCGTGGCGCCGTACCGCGGCAGCAAACGCTCGCGGCGTCGATCGACTGGAGCCACGATCTGCTTGCCGAAGAGGACCAGGTGGTGCTCCGGCGACTGGCCGTCTTCACGGGCGGCTTCACCCTCGACGCGGCGCGGGCGGTCTGCCCGGAGCCGGCCGGCGTATTGGCTTCCCTTGCCCGGCTGGTCGACAAATCGCTGGTGGTGATGGAGAGCCGTGCCGGTGACGCCCGCTACCGGTTGCTTGAAACGATCCGGGGGTACGCCGCCGCCAAGCTCCAAGCCGCCGGGGAGGACGAGACGACGCGGGACCTCCATCTCGCGTACTTCCTCAACGTGGCCGAGAGCCTCGAGCCCGAGCTGGACCGGGACAAGGACAAGTGGCGGGCGCGGATCGTGCCGGACCGGGACAACTTCCGTGCGGCGCTCGATCGTGGTCTGGACAAGGCAGATCCCGATCAGGGCCGACGGCTCGCGGCGGCTTTGGCGTGGCTTTGGAATCTCCAGGCGCAAGGGCCGGAGGGCATCGACTACCTGCGACGGGCGATCGACCGGACCCCGAAGGATCGCTCGCTCCTGCAGGCGAAACTGCTCACCGGGCTCGGCTTGATCGCTGATACCGCCGCGCCGTTCGACCTGGATCCGGCTCAGCTCGGGCTGGAGATCGCGACCGAACTCGGCGATGAGCGATTGCGCGCGCGGTGCCTTTCGTTGCTGGCGGTCGGCCGGTTCTACGTCGACTTCGACGCCAGTCTCGAACTGTGCCAGGAGTCGATCCAGGCCGCCGAGATCGCGCACGACGACTTCGCCCGCGACGGTTCGACCGTGCTGCGCGGGCTCATCCTGGTGCTGCGGGATCAACACGATGAGGCCCGTCGGCTGCTCAGCGCCGCCACGGAAAGCCTGCTCAAACGAGGCGAGCGCGGTATCGCCGCCACCGGCCTCGGCGGCCTGGCCAGCATCGCCGCCTGCACCGGCGATCTACCGACGGCCCTCCGCATCGCGGCGCAGGCCACGGCCACCGCGGAACCGCTCGGCGACTACCACCGCGTCGGTACCAGCCGGGCCTCGCTCGCCTTGCTGCACGGCCTGACCGGCGACCACGAAGGTGGCTTGCGAGTGATCGAGCCGTTCGTGCGGGCGGTCGAACAGACCGACGCCTTCGTTCCCGGTCTTGGCCGGATGGTCGGCGAACTGCACCGCCTCCGCGGGGACCTGGCCGCGGCGATCCGCTGGTTCGAACGGGACCAGCCGATGACGGGCCCGACCGCCGGCACGTACGTCGCGGCGATGACCCTGCCCGCGTACGGCGCGGCCTTGCGTCAGGCGGGCCGAACCACGGAGGCCGTCGAGGTACTCGAACGGGCCGTCGACCTGGCCAGGCGGTTCGGCCTTCCCGGCGTACGGGCCGATGCGCTGGCGCAACTCGCCCACCTCGACAACGATCCCGGCCGGCACCACGAGGCACTGGCCATCCGAGTCGACCACGGCCTCCGTACGGCGTGCGCGGACAGCCTCGACGCGCTGGCCACTCTCGCCGCCACCACGGGCCGTGCCGCCGACGCGGTACGGGTCTTCGCCGCCGTGACCGAGGCCCGTACGGCGATGGGTCATCCCCGGCCGCCGATCGACCAGCCCGGGTACGACGCCACCATCGCGAATCTCCGCGAGGCGCTCGGGGATGACGCGTTCGAGGCGGCTTGGACCGAAGGCGCCGGGCAGTCCCTGGATCAGACGGTCGCGTTCGTACGACGTACGCGCGGTGTCCGCGACCGGCCCTCAACCGGTTGGGCGAGCCTTACGCCGACGGAGCTGGACGTGGTCCGGTTGGCCGTCGAGGGGCTCAACAACCCGGAGATCGGCGCGCGGCTGTTCATCAGCCGGGGCACGGTGAAAACGCACCTCGCGCACGTCTACGCCAAGCTGGGCGTCGCGAATCGCACGGAACTCGCCAAGCTCGCCGCGACCAAGCTGTAGCCGCCCAGGCCAGGGCCGGTTAACCGAGCTAGGGCCGGTTAGTTGTGGTGAGGCGGCACGTCGCGCAGGAAGCGCTCGTCGTCGTCCTCGGGTGACGACTCGCCCCAGGAACGCGGGTCGTCGTCACGGGTCTGATCAGGCAGGACCGGTTCGTCGTCCTCGTAGGGCGTGCTCATACCGGTAAGCCTAGTCCTGACCCGGAATACGAGGCAGTTTGCGCTGCTCGGTCTGACCGGTGGTGACCTGCGCACTCTGGGCCCCTTGGACCAGAGCGGCGATACCCGGCTCCGACGGCCAACGCTCACCAAGCACGCGCCAGGCGCTCAAGACCGACAAGGTCGGCGTGGCCAGTCCAACCAGCCGTAGCGGCTCGGAGTTCTGGAAGCCGAAGGTGAGCGTCCAGTTCGCGGGGTCCGGGTAGAACTCGGACACAGTCGAGTAGTCGAAGCTCAACCAGCCCCTGGCCGGTAGGTGGCACATGAGCCGGTGCGAGGTGGCAATGAGCGACACCTCTTGCAGATCGCGCCACAGCAACTGCATGTCGCGTTGGGCGGCCGAACGACGGCTGGCGTTCACGGCGGCGGTAGCGGCCATCAGACCGAGGACCATGCCGGGCTTGCCGAAGTAGATGCCGCCGCTCTGGTTGTACTGACCCGTGCCGCCGTACAGACGGGCGTAGTTGACGGTCGTCTGGAGGTACGCGGTCTCACCCTGGTCGAGAATCAGCCCGTACAAGGTCAGCGGCTGCGGCTGGTTACCGGCCAGCAGCCAGCGAGCCCAGTCCTGGCCCAGCTGCCACTCCGCCGCCTGCCGCTCGGCGAGAAGGGCCGCCTCCTTCTTCTTGCCCACTGCATGCCTCCTGGTGGCGTCCACATCCGGTCGGCACCGATCATGCCATTTTGTTCAAACCGTAGCCCGCGGAGGGCAACCCGATCACCGGTCAGAACGTCCGCTGACCAGAAGGCCCTCGCCGTGACCAGATAGACGTGCTGCCGTGACGCTTCCGCCACAGCGGACGAGATCTCGGTCGACCATCATGGGTCCCTTGTTCCGCCCAGGAGTGTTCGCGGCCGCGGTTTCGGCCCGGGACACTTCGTTCCTGTCAGCAACCGGAAGGACCGAGTCGTGAGTGCAGTAACCCGGACACGGAGCCTCGTCGGTGCCTCGCTCATCGTTGTGGTTCTCGCGGCAGCCAGTGGCTGCGGCGACGAGAGCGCCCCCGCCGCCCAGCCCAGCCAGACACCGACCAGCACGCCCATTGCCACCCCAACACCCAGCACCACGCCGAGCACGCCCAACCCGAGCGGCACGCCCAGCATGGACTGCCCGCAGACGATCGCCAGCGTGCGGGCCGCCGTGGAGCAGGCGGTCTGGGGCAAGGGTGCGCCCAAGTCGGCGTTCCAGCCGGTCAGCGTGACGATCTGCCAGTACGACGCCGAGGCCACCGGCAAGGCCTACGCGACGGTCACCACCAAGCGCCAGGGCAAGCAGGCCGAGGAACTACTCGCGTTGATCAACGCCGCCAAGGTGACGGCCAGCGAGCCGAAGTTCTGCACGAAGGAGCTCGGCCCGACGTATGCGCTGCGCTTCACCGACAACGAGCGCGGTGTACTGACCTACACGGTGGAGGCCTACGGTTGCCGCCGACTGGTCGCCACCTCGTTCGAGGGCCAGGGCAAGCCGGGCGATCTCGCGTCCCCGCGCATCGTCACTCCGCAGCTGATCAAGTCCCTCGGCCAGCGCTGAAGCTTTACGGCACTTTGGGGCTTAGTGCAGAGCCCGATCCAGCACGGCCTGGCCCAACGGGGTCAGGCCGTGCTGCATTTTGTTGCGGTCTCGCACGCTCGTCACGAGACCCGCATCCCGTAAGGCGGTCGCATGCTGGCTCGCACTGGCAGGGGAAACACCTACGCGCCGGGCCAGCTCGGTCGTCGTACAGCCCTCGTCTATCGCTTGTAGTACGGACGCCCGTGTTTTACCGAGAAGCGTCGCCAGTGCCGTACTGGACGCGGTTGAGGTCCATAGCGCGTCACTTGCGATCGGGTAAATCAGTACGGCCGGCTGACCGTCGTGCGGGAAGTACGGCACGGGCCCGGCCGCGCAGAAGACCGACGGCACTACCACCAGCCCACCGCCATCCAACCGGGTGAAGAGCGGCTCGCGGGACCAACCACCTGCACTAGGTATTTCCAGTACTGGCGACTCCCAGCTGATCCGAGGATGCAGTGACGACAGCAAGCCCTCAACACCTTCATCAGCCAGTACGCGAGCTAGGCGGGCCTTCTCCATCCCCAAGGCCGTGCTGATCGCAGACCAGTGTGGCGCGACCGTATCCCGGTGCAGACGGTCCAAGACGCTGACCATCCTTCGACGCGCAGGAAGCTCCGCACGCTCGATACCGCGTAGCCACGAAGGGGTGAACCTACAACGGGCCACCTCCACCTCATCCCGGAACGAGCGTTCCGGGATGGCCAAGACCGCTTCCGCGCCCGTACCGAAGTCCTCGGCTGGTCCAACCCGGCTGAACAGGTCGAGCTGGATATGAGGTGTCGGGCAGTAGAAGAGGGACAACTCCGCCAACTCGCGCGCCGAGGCTCCTCGAATCGCTGCGCGCCAAGGGGCGGTAGGCCTTCCGGTCATGCGCACCGAGCCGACTCCGAGTGCCGTCTCCGCGAACGGCCCGAGCGTCGGCAGGATCCTGGTCCTGGCCAGATCCGCCGCGGTGAACTCGATATGCATCATTCCCACATTTGGCCACGGCCGAAGGTCATTGTCAGCCCTGTCCAGCGGGTCGCACGCTGACGCCAGATCCGACCTGGAGGCCTTCATGCGTAACCGCCTGGGCGCTCTGACCGCACTCACCGTCGTGCTCGTCAGCTGCGTCTCCCCCACCGCGACACCCACCCCATCGCCCGCTCCTTCTACTACCGCGCCACAGCCCGCCGTCAGCGGACCGAAGCTGGAGAACCCGCAGCCGTGCGCAGAAACACCTGGGTTCACCTGTACGACCTTGCGAGTCCCGATCGACCATCGCCGTCCCAACGGGCGCAGGCTCGAACTGTCCGTCGCGGCCGCAGACAACGCCGACGCGCCTCGCGGCGTACTACTACTGCTCGCAGGCGGCCCAGGCCAGCCGGGCGTCTCTCTCGTCAACCGGATCCGTACGTACTTCGATCCGGCTGTACTCGCGCAGTACCGGCTGGTGATGTTCGACCAGCGTGGGACCGGCCCGAAGGGGATCAACTGCCAGGAGCTGCAGAAGTCCGTCGGCGGTTCCGACTGGCTCACCCCGGCCGCCGAGGCTGTAACCGCGTGCTCCCGGCAACTCGGCGACGACCGGCACTTCTACCGTTCAACCGACACCGTGGCCGACATCGAGTGGTTGCGACGGGCCCTGGGTCAGCAACGCCTAACGGTCGACGGTGTCTCGTACGGCACGTTCACCGGCGCCCACTACGCTTTGAGCCACCCGAGCCGGGTTCGCGCGCTCATCCTCGACTCGGTGGTTCCTTTCACCGGTATCGACCCGTTCAGCGTCGACCTGCTGGCCTCCACCAGGAAGGTCCTGGCCGCCGCCTGCGCCAAGGACCCGGCCTGTACGACGGACCCAGTGGCCGACCTCGCCTGGCTGATCCGGAACGGGCAAATCGACGGTAAGCCGATCAACGGCATCAACTTCGTCGAGTCGTTGTCGGTGGCCAGCGTCAGTTCGGTCAACCCGGCCTTCCGGGGAATCCCGAAGATGCTGAACGACGCCCGCAACGGCGACACCGCCCGGCTGAAGACCTTGCTCGAGCGGTTCACCACCCTCGGCACTCCGGCCGACCAACTCTCCGCCGGGCTCCACCTCGCCACGCTCTGCGCGGATATGCGCCTGCCCTGGGGTAGCTCCGAAACCCCGCTGGCCCTGCGCCCGGCCGCGCTGGATCGGGCCGTCGCGAGGCTCGACCCGGCCGAGCTTTACCCGTACGACGTACGGACCGCGCGCGCGATGCTGCTGATCGAAGGGTGCCTGCGCTGGGAACCGGCCCGGGCCTCGACGTACTCGAAGCTGCCGCGACTGGTGCCGCCCACGCTCATCCTGCACGGCACGAACGACCTGTTCGTCCCGGTCGAAGGCGCGGAGTGGACCAAGCGGCAGGCCCCGCGCGGTGAGCTGGTCGTCGTACCCGGTGGTGGGCACGGCATTCAGGGCAGCCCGGCCGATCCGGCCGGCAAGAACGCGGTGCGCTCGTTCTTGCTGCGGTGAAACCTGTTGCGGTGAGACTTGTTGCGGTGACAGCGAAATACAACTGATTGAAATCTTTGCAGCACCCTGGGTGGTCAACGGCGTCTAATAGGTGTGAGGTGTTGTACACCCGTCCAGGGAGTTGCGAGTGGAGTTCGAGGAGTACGCGGCCGCGCGCGGGCAAGACCTGGTGCGGCTCGGATTCACCGTGTCCGGCGACTACCAACGGGCGGAGGACCTGGCCCAGATCGCGCTGATGCAGGCGTTCCGGAACTGGCGCCGCGTGCAACGCACCGAGGATCCGCATAACTACGTGCGGCGGATCCTCGTCAACTCCTACCTGTCGATGACCCGGAAGCGGTCCTTCACCGAGGCCCCCGCCGCCGACATCGACTCCGAACGAACGGTGCCCGACCCCGCCATCGACATCGTGAACTCCGACGACCTGTGGCGCGCACTCGCCCGGTTGTCGGCCAGGGAACGGGTCGTCCTGGTCCTGCGCTACTACCAGGACATGGACGACCGGACGATCGCCGAAGTACTCGGCATCAAACCGTCGTCCGTGCGTGCGACGGCCAGCAGAGCGCTGGCCTCGCTGCGGTCGGCAAGGCAGTACCGCCGCGTTGATGAGAGGTTGCCGTGAGCAAGACAGAACTCGAGGAAGACCTGCGTAGTACGTTGCAGCGGGCCGCCGCCAGCGTGCCGTTCGCGCCCGACCTCGTCACCCGCGCCGAGGCCCAGGTGCGTCGCGAGCGCCGTACCTGGGCCGCGGCCGGTGCCGCCGCGGTCGCGGTCGCCTCAGTCGCCGCGGTCGGCATCGTGCTGCAACGCGGTTCGGAGGCCCCGGCCCCCTTCGCGGGACCGCCACCGGCCGCCGTTCAGTCCGTTACTCCCGGCGGAACTCCGACGGCGCCGGCCTCGGCCAACGACGTGACCGGCAGCTGGCGGCCACTCCGCATCGCCGGGTTCAACGGCATGCGCAAACCCCGGCCGGATCAGCCCTTCCTGGCCTTCTCCCCCGACGGAACCTGGCGTGGCTCGGACGGCTGCAACGGCATCCACGGCACGTACAAGATCGGCCCGAACGGGGAGTTCTCCTCGACCACCGGACCGCAAACCCTGATCGGCTGCGACTACGTGCCGAACGCCGATGTCATCGCCGCCACCCGCAAGGTCGTCGGCGACCGCGCCACCTTGCGCTTACTGGGGGCCGACGGGCGAGAAGTTGCGACTTACGTACGGACACGGTAGGCCTAATTGATCGCGTATAGTGACCGGGTATTGACGATCCGCAGTCACTGAACGGACGATGCACCAAACACGTCCAGCGCTAAGGGGCAACGTGCGACTTTCCACTACCGTCCGGGTCCTCGTCCTCAGCTCCGTCACTCTCAGTGCAAGTTTCGCGGCCTTGCCCACCAACGCCTCGCCCATGGATTCGTCACCCGGATCCGTCGCGGCCAGATGTGATCACGCGGCTCCGACGGCGAACACCGCACAGTCGGAGCGACTCAACCAGCCCACCAGCTCGACCGACAAGCGGCCACTCGGCGACGCGATCGGCGAAGGCATCAACAAGGCCATCCGCTCGGTCGAACCGATGACCGCGACCGGCCGCCCGGCCTCCGGCCTGCCGTACGGGTTGAGCGTCGGGATCATCGGCGTGCTCGGCTCACCCGGCTCCGGCTACAAGGTGATGGTCGACGACTCCGTCGCCGGCGCCAGCGAGTACGGCGCCGCCGCCGCCAAGCACGTGCCACGCGAAGGCCTGAGCATGCATGGCGTCGAGCGGAGTTGCCGCTCGGCGAAGCAGATCGCCGCCGCGTGGACCAAGCTCAGCAAGCGGGACTGGTCCGCCGAGGCCAAGAAGATCACCTTCACGGCCGATCTCGACGCGGCCACCGAGCAGATCGTCGTGGAGTACGACCCGACCGAGGCCAGCCCGGCCACCGCCGCGGCTCTGATCGGCATCGACCCCGAGATCGTGCGGCTGAAGCCGGGCCGTCCCGAGCGGATGGATCGCCTCAACGACACCGCGAACGGCGGCCACTGGGGTGGCGCGCGGATCGCGTCGGCGCTGAAGTACTGCACCGCCGGGTTCAGCGTGGTCCGCCGGGCGATCAACGCTCGCGCCTCGGTCACCGCCGGGCACTGCGGCGCCAACGGCACGTACTGGCGATCCGGTTCGAACTACTACGGCACCACCAACGGCCGGGTGAACTATCCCGATTACGACCAGGCCTTGCTGACCGGTAGTTCGTACGGGCCGAAGATCTGGACCTACGGCGCCGGCGACACCGCGCAGACCCGCACAGTCAGCAGCGCGGCCGATCCGGCCGTGGGTCAGTTGATCTGCCAGTCCGGCAGCTTCAGCAACTCGATCTGCGGTATCCGGGTCGACTCGCTGAGCGCGAAGTACTGCGATCCCGACGGCTGCACGACGTACGTCATTCGCGGTACGAAGTCCGGCGAGACCGTCATCCGTGGCGGCGACTCGGGCGGGCCGGTCTACACCAAGCCCGGCAGTACCACGGCGACCATCCGCGGCATGGCCTTCGCGGGCGGGAACTGCGCCTCCAGCCGTTGCACCACCATCTACGCCGAGCGCTACGACTCGATCGCGGGCCACCTCAACGTCTACGCCCTCACCGGCTGACCGAGGTTCGCCGCCACGATCAGGGCCCGGGTCGATACCGGAAGCATCGACCCGGGCCCTTGCACGTGACTTTCTAGGCCGAGCAGGTCAGTAATAGACGGTAAATTACAACGTGCCGGAAACTTTCCAACGGTCACATGCGGTGGTACACCTTTAACGTTCCGTGAGTTCAACAGCCGGAACGCGTAGGTCTACCGCCCATGACCTAGGAGGAAGTAATGGCTGGTTTGAATGGCGAAGTCTCGTGGTTCTGTTGCGGCAATAGCTGGGGCCCTTGCAGTAGTACCGGCCGCGGCGCCTGTGGCACCTGCCACTCCGGCAACTCCCAGCACGCGTGGCCGAACACCTCGGCCGCCTGCTACGACATCACCCGTCCCGACCGGTGCGGTATCACCGGAATGTCCTTGCGTACTTGCGGTTTCCGTCACCGCACGACCAATCTCTGCAACGGCAGGGCGATCACCACCACGATCGCGGACTGTGGTCCACAGACCGATCTCTTCTGCGGTGAACGGGCCTGCTGCGGTGGCAACTGCGGCTCGAACCGGATCATCGACCTCACGCCGGCAGCCTTCAGTGCGATCGCCTCGCTGAACGCCGGACTCATTCCCTGCAACGTCGACGTGGGCTGAGAGGACCGGCCATGACCACCTTCGATCGCCGCACCCTGCTCACCTCCGCCGTACTCGGCACCACCGCCTCACTGGTCGGCGCGAGCACCCTCGGCTCTCTCGCACCTGAAGCCGCCTTCGCCACCCGGGCCAAGTCTCCCGAGCCCGGCGCGCCAGATCCGAATTTCGCCGAAGGACGCGTCACCGGCCGCAACGGCGCGGTCGTCACGGCAGGCGGTTCGGACGGGCGGTTCCACCGGATCATGCTCACCGGCGGTACCAGCGTCTGGAAGTTGCACCCGACCACGATCGACCAGATCAACGTCGGCGACGGCCTGTACGCACGAGGCGTACTGCTGCCCGACGGCGTCCTCGCGGCCGAGGCCGTCTGGGTCAACATCGTCAACCTCAAGGTCGGAATCACCAGCATCGGCCGCAACCAGCTCACGATGAACCACCACGGCCACAAGGTGATCGGCCACGTCGTGCCGGGTTACAGCGCCGCGGTCTACAACGGCACTCCGGCGGTCTCGGACCTGTCGATGCTGTCGGTCGGACGGCACGCGCAGGTACTCGGCGCCTGGCGCCCGGACACCAACGAGATCGACATCGCCACCATCTACGCGGCCGCCTGATCGCCGCCTTCGAGAGGAGAACCGCAGATGGTGAACGATCTCGCCGCCGTGCAACCGCTTGTGCTCGGCGGAATCCTGCTCTGGTCGTCGTACGGCAAGCTCGTCGGCGACCAGGTCCCAGCCAAGGCCCGGCGTACGGCGCTGGTCCCGCTGCTGGGCAAGGACCGCGCGGTACCGGCGTTCCGGGCTGTCGGCGTGGCCGAGGTACTTGTCGGGCTGGCGCTGGTTCTGTCGCCTGTGGGCTTCGGAGCGGCCCTTGGCGCGACGGCGCTCGCAACCGGGTTCGTGGCCTACCTCGTGTACGCGAAGGTGGCCGCGCCCGACTCGTCCTGCGGGTGCGTCGGTTCGAAGGCCGCGCCAGTCTCATGGCGTTCACTCGGCCGGGCTGGCCTGATGCTGCTCGGGGCGGTTCTAGCGCTTACAGCCACTAGTAGCTGGTGGACGGTGTTTGCCGACCGGACGGCGTTTGCCCTTGCAGTGGTTGTCGTAGAGGCCATGGCGTTCGCCGCGCTCTCGGCTGAGCTCGACCACCTTTGGCTCGTGCCACTGCGGCGTTACCGACTTAGGCTCACGCACCCGCTTTCGAACACCGCGGGCGACTTCGAGGTACCACTCGTGAATACGCAGCAGCAGTTGTTGCGCAGTCCCGCCTACCGGGAGGTTTCGCCGTACCTGCGCTCGGACATCCGCGAGCACTGGGATGAGGGCGAGTGGCGGTTCGTCAGCTACACCGCCGCGTACGACGAACGGGCCGGGCTGGCCGTCTTCGCCGTGCCCCGAACGCAGTACGAGCCGGACGACGTACTGGTCGCCATCGTCGACGACGAGACCGGCAAGACCCTCTACAAGCCTCGACTGGTGAAACGCGCAGACCTGCTGCCAATGGCGCAGTAGTGGCTGAACGCCGGCGTCCATGGGTGCCTTCGGACGCCGGCGTTTCAGCCGGTTGTGTTCAGGACGACTTCGGCGGTTGTAGCCGCCTGGGACCAGACTGCCGCTAGTTCCGACATGGAGTGCAGCTCGGCCACGGAAAGCGTTGCGGCCTTGGACTTCTTGAGGTGAATGACCAGGTCGGGGATATCGACCTGCTGCGCACAGGTGGCGTCTGCGACGGCCGCCTTGATCTCTTGTTGTAGTAGTTCCTTGCTCTTACCGTTGGCCTCGTAGCGGGCGGAGAAGTCTTCGCTCACCTTGGCCGGCTCGGCGTATTTGTAGCCGCGGTGGTTCATACAAGTCGACCAACGCCGCATGGCCTGCTTGTACTCGGGCGAGGCCGTTGCGAGGGCCGCGAGCTTGTTGTTGAGCTCCTCCGGCACGTACGTCACACGGGCCCACGTAAGGATGTCTCCGAACAACGCGGCCTGCGCATCGTGCAGGCAGCCGTTCCCCGGGAAACTGACCGGCCCTGTGCCTGGCAGCTCGATCGCGCGACGCTGGTCGTCGGCACCGAAAAGCGCGCGGGTGAAGGCGGTCCGCGCTGCTACCGGTAGTGCCCGCACGTACTGGTCCAGGGCCGGTACGTTGCTGCCATTCGGCTGGGAAAGACCGTAGCCCTGCCGCTGGCGCTCGGCCAGGTTGAGCACGCGCTCTTCGTCCGTACGGGTGTCGGCCTTCGGTGGCTCCTTCGGATAGGCGACGCCCTGGTTCCGCATGCACCGGCCGACCAGTACCTCTTCGGCGGCCGTGAGCAGGTACTCGTGCTGGTGGAAGGACCCTGACTGCGTCAGCAGGTCGAGGGCCGTGGAATCGAGCTCGGCCGGTGGCGCGGTGAGCGCCGGGTCGCTCTTGGCGCACCCGGCGAACACCAGCGTCACGGCTACCGCGCAGGCGACCAGGCCTGTGCGCACGATGGGCCGTGTTCGCATCTCAGCACCAGCGGTTCGAGCTTGCCTTATCGTTGAAGTCGTCGTCCTTCAGGTTCTTGCGATTGCCGCCACGCTCGATCTTCTCGACGTCACCGCTGTAGCTGTGGTGCTCGTACAGCCGCACGTCGCAGGAGGTGCCGCGGTTCATGGCCGACGACGCGCAGTCGTTCCAGTTGCCGTCCGGGCAGGCCGACTGCCCGAATCGGCTCCAGTGCGTGTTGTTCCCCTCGACCGAGCCCTTCTTGCCTTCGTAGTCCTTGTGCTGCCAGAAGCACAGTAAGCCGTCGGCACAGGTCGCGGCGGCCTCGTTCGCCGAGACGGCGACCTCCGGCGCGAGCACGGCCGTGGCCTTGGTCGGTACTGCCTGGCTGGTCGCATTGGCGGCCGGCGCGAACGCCACAGTGGCGGCCAACGCGGCTACAACGACGGCGAGTTTCCTCAGCATCGTGGTGCCTCCCTTTCGGTAGGTCCGGGCGGTCCGGATCTCCACACCGGGAACGATGCGGCAACCTCCGCACAGAACTCGCACAGACGACGCACAGTCGCGGTCGGCCGACCTGGGCACGCCCGATCGCGCCCGGCTACATCGCGTCGCCGAGTTGCTGGCGTAGCTGGCGCGATTTCGGGCCACCGCGCAGGTCGTCCAGGATCATGCCGGCCTCCTGGCGGCATGCCTCGGCCTGATCGCCTTCGCCCAGGGCATCCGCGAGCCGCGCGAGCACGATGGCGGCCTGCCAGCGGTCACCGGTCTCGCGACTGGCCGCAAGGGCTTGGCGGTAGTGCTCGACGGCTCGGCCGGATTTGCCCAGCGCGACGTACACATCGCCCAGGCAACTGCGGGTGTAACGCTGCGCGGCCCGATCGCCGCTGCTCCACTGCAACCGCAGGGCCTTCCGCAGGTGGGTGAGCGCCTGGTCGAGCCGGCCCAGCGCGCGATAGGCATCACCGAGATTGCTCAGGGCCAGCCCTTTGCCGTGGGCGTCCTCGTGCAGCGTCAGGGCCTGCTGGAAACAGTCGACCGCCTCGTCGAACCGGCCGATGTCTCCCAACGCAACACCGAGGTTGTTCAGGTTCCAGGCTTGGCCGGCCCGGTCCCCGGTGACGCGCAGAATCACCAGCGCCTGCTGATGACAGGCGATGGCCTCCACATACTGATCGAGATCGGAGTGCGCGACGCCCAGGCCGTTCAGCATCATGGCCTCACCGGTGCGATCGGCCAATTGACGCGCGGCGGCAAGCCCGATCGTGTAGGTGCTGGTCCAGTCCGCCCACAGCCTGCGCCGGTAGAACCAGCTCAGCAGGAACGAAGGCAACTGCCATGCATGCCGATGGCAACCATGGTCGGCGGCCACCTGCACAGCGCTTACCAGGTTGTCGTTCTCGGCCTCGAACCACTGCATCGCCTGATGCTGATCGAACTGCCGCTGGTTGCCCACAGCTTCGAGTACGACGCGGTGGCGCGACGGCTGCAAGGCGCGATCCGCCGCGTCGGCCGTGACCGTGAACCACTCGAGCGCCCGCCGTACCGAATCTGCTTGCGCGGCAGGGGTTTCGTCCGCGCGCAGGCAGTCCCGGGCGAAGTCGCGAACCAGATCGTGGAAGCGGTACCGCCCGGGCGTGATCTGTTCCAGCAGGTAGAAGTCGAGCAGGTGGTCCAGAATCAACTCGGCGTTCCGGGGCGTGAGGCCGGCCAGCGCGGCGGCCGACTCCGCCGTGAAGTCGTCGCCCGGATGCGCCCCGAGCTGGCGGAACAAGCGGCGCTGCTCATCGGTCAAAGCCTTGTAGGACATCTCGAAAACCGTCCGCACGCCACGATCGCCCAGGTCCAGCTGGTCGAGCCGATCGCGCTCCAGCCGGTCGGCCAGATCGACGAGCCGCCAGCTCGACCGCCCGCGGAGGCGCCGGGCGGCGAGGGTCACCGCGAGCGGCAGGTAGCCGCACAACCGGGCGACCCGCGCGGCGGCTTCCGGCTCGGCCGCGATCCGCTCAGGACCGAGCACGCGCGCCATCAGTTCGACGGCCTCCGGCTCGGAGAAGACGTCCAGCCCCAGCATCACCGCACCATCGAGCCCAGCCAGGGAACAACGCGTCGTCACCAGCACGAGGCTCTCGGGACCTCCCGGCAGCAGTGGCCGTACCTGCTCCTCGCTGACCGCGTTGTCCAGCACCACCAAGGCCTTCGAACCAGCGAGGCGTTCCCGAAAGAGGGCCGCCCGTTCGTCGAGTTCACGCGGGACCTGCTCGGCCGATACCCCCAGGGCATGCAGGAAGGTGCCGAGTACGGCGCTGGGCTCGGCCGGTCGTTGCCGGCCATCGAACCCGCGCAGGTCCGCCCAGAGCTGGATGTCGCCGTCGGCCGCGAACCGGTGGGCCGCGTGAATGGCCAGCCGGGTCTTGCCGACGCCCGCCATGCCCTCGATCACGCACACCGTCACCGGGCCGCGAACCGCCTCGTCGACGAGTCGCCGCAGCCGCGCGAGTTCGTCGTACCGGCCGGTGAAGTCCGCGATATCCATCGGCAACCGGCGAGGCCTGGTCCTCGAACGAGCCGGAGCCGCGACGGGGCCGCAATCCAGGATCTCCCGCTGCATGCTCTGCAGGCGTGGACCGGGTTCGATGCCGAGTTCCCGCACCAGCCGCGCGCGGGTCTCGCGGAAGACCTCCAGCGCCTCCGCCCGACGGCTCGACCGGTGCAGCGCGAGCATCAGTTGGGCGCTGAGATCCTCGCGCAACGGGTTCTGCCCGACCAGACTCTGCAATTCGGCGACCAGCGAGGCGTGGTTACCGAGTTCGAGGTTGGCCTGGCAGTGCTGTTCGATCACCTCGAACCGGCGATCCTGCAACCGCCCGATCTCCGCCTGCAGGGCCGGACCGATCGCCTGGCCTTCCAGCGGTTGGCCTCGCCAGAGGTCCAGCGCCTGCCGGAAATACGCCGCCGCGGTGGCGAAATCCTCGTCCCGCAGGGCATTGCCACCCGCCTGCGCGAACTGCTCGAACCGGGCCATGTCCAGCTCGGCCGGATCCAGCAGCAGGCAGTATCCGCCGCCGCGCGTCACCAGTTCGGCCCGCTCGTCGCGCAGCGCCTTGCGAAGGCCCGCGACGTACGTCCGCAGATTCGACTCGGGCGCCCGTGGCGGGTTGTCCCAGGCCGCACGGGTGAGATACCCGATGCTCGCGGTGTCGTTGGCCCGCAGCAGCAAGGCGGCCAGCACCGCCCGTTGCCGCGGCCCGCCCAACCGCTCGACCTGGCCAACCTCGAGTGCGCCAAGCAGACGGAATCGTGCCTTGGTTTCCCCCAGCAACCCGGCATCCCCTCAGTGATGTCACCTCACGTAATCACCAGAGCGCGATGAGTGTACCTAGACTCAGGGGCCACCGTCGCGGCTCCGCCGTGCCCGCCGGGCGAATCGCGCGCTAGTATGGAGCCAGCACAATCCTTGGCGCCGCCTTTCGCTCTGCGATGGCTGTGCCTCGTGGCCCGCGCCACGACCACCGACCAGTGGTCGTCGTTCAGACGGCGGATCGTCTCGTCGGGGTCCAACGCATCGATCGCTTGCGACAGCGGCGGGATCGAGCCGCCTCGCGGTGATCAGCCCGACTCCCGTGCGACGTTTCATCGGCTACTGCGGTGGTCTGCGGTGTTGCCATGCCGCCATGGTGAACCTGCCATGGCATTTCAGAGGAGGACTCTTGGCCCGTCGAGGCCAGCGCCAGCCCGGCGCTACCCGTACCGCCGCGCCGCAGCGGCGGCGTCGTACCCGAGCCGTCAACAACGACGGCATCATCCCGGTGCTCGCCCGCGCCGTTCGCGAGATCGAGACCGCCGTACAGCGGGGCACCCGGCAGGCCTCGACCAGCACCAAGTTCCAGGTCGTGGCCCTGCTGGTCCGCCAGGAGCGGGCCCGCGTGAAGGCCGACCAGAGCGCCACCGAGGCGTACCGCGACGAGCAGCTGCGGCGTCTCGACGGCGTTGCCACGATCCTCGCGAAGACCGCCGCCCGGGACACCTCCCTGCTCGCGCTGCTCGCCGAGGACGCCGTCGTCTCCCCTGCCGCCGCCGCGCTCAAGCGCGAGATGCTGGAGGCCGCCGGCTTCGAGCCGCTCGAAGACGAGCCTGAGGACGACGAGCCGGCCCCCACGCAGGCCCCCACCGAACGCCGGGTCGTGCCGCAGTCGGTGGTCTCCCGCCAGCTGGCCAACCCGTTCCTCGCGCCCGACTTCAGCGCCGCCGGCGCACGCCAGCCGCGCGTACGGCGCCTGACCGGCTGGGAGTTGATCGGCCCGCTGCTCAAGTCCTTCGAGTACGCCGCGGCCGGAGCCTCCACCGGTAAGACCCTGCCCGAGCCCTCCGCCGTACGGACGCCGCGCGGAGTCGAACTGATGCCGCACCAGGCGCAGCTCGTCGCGGCTGCGGCCTCGGGCCATCGAACCTTCCTGCTGGCGGACGAACCAGGTCTGGGTAAAACGGCACAGGCCCTGCTGGCCGCGCAGGCCGCGGACGCGTTCCCGCTGCTGGTCGTCGTACCGAGCGTGGTCAAGGCCAACTGGGCCCGCGAGGCCGGTCTGTGGACGCCGCAGCGGACCGCCACCGTGATCCACGGCGACGGTGACACCATCGACGGCTTCGCCGACATCGTCATCGTGAACTACGACATTCTCGACCGGCACGCCGGCTGGCTCGGCGATCTCGGTTTCCGCGGCATGGTCGTGGACGAGGCGCACTTCATCAAGAACAAGAAGTCCCAGCGCTCGCGCCACGTGCTGCAGCTGTCCGAGCGGATCCGGGCGCGCACGGCCCGTCCGCTGCTGATGGCCCTGACCGGTACGCCGCTGATCAACGACATCGACGACTTCCGGGCCATCTGGCAGTTCCTCGGCTGGATCACCGAGAACGCGCCGGGCGCGGATCTGCTGGAAGCGCTCGAGGACACCGAACTGACCCCGGCCGATCCCGCGTTCTACCCGGCCGCCCGGGCCAGCGTGATCGACATGGGCATCGTGCGTCGCCGCAAGGTCGACGTGGCCGCCGATATCCCCGCGCGCCGCGTGGCCGATCTGCCGGTCGAGCTCGATTCGGCCGCCGGCCGTTCGATCCGGGCGGCTGAACGCAAACTCGCCGAACACCTCGTCGAGCGGTACCACAGCGCCCTCGCGAACCGGACCTCCGGCAGCGCCGTCGAAGGTATCGACCATGACCTCGTCCGCCAGGTGGCCAGCTGGGAACGAGCCGACCCGAGCAAGCCGAAGACCGGCGAGAACGTGTTCAGCCTGGTACGGCGTATCGGCCAGGCGAAGGCCGGACCGGCCGCGGATTACGCCGCGCAGCTCGCGCACAACGCGGGCAAGGTGGTCTTCTTCGCCAAGCACGTGGACGTTCTCGACACCGCCGAGGGCATTTTCGCCGAGCGCGGTATCCGCTACGCGTCGATCCGGGGCGATCAAACCCCGGCCAAGCGCCAGCAGAACATCGACGCCTTCGTCGACGATCCCGACGTCTCCATCGCGGTCTGCTCGCTGCTCACCGCCGGGGTCGGCCTCAACCTGCAGGTGGCTTCCAACGTCGTACTGGCCGAGTTGTCCTGGACCGACGCCGAGCAGACCCAGGCCATCGATCGCGTGCACCGAATCGGTCAGGACGAACCGGTCACCGCCTGGCGAATCATCGCCGCCCAGACGATCGACACCCGGATCGCCGAACTCATCGACAGCAAGGCCTCGCTGGCCGCGAAGGCGCTGGACGGCTCCGACGAGGAAATCGCCTCCTCCGCCGACATCCAGCTCCAAGCCCTGATCGCCCTACTCACCAACGCTCTGGAGGCCTCGGCCTGACCCGGTGACGACCAACTGGCGGAGTGCGCGAAGCTCGCGCGGCGGGCAGTTCCAGCCGAGCACTCCGACCACCACCTCGTTCTCCTGGTAGGCGACGGCGAACTTCCGGTCGGCGGGCTCGCCGTACACGACGGTCGTCGTTGAGTCCGGGGGAAAGATCCCGTAGCCCTGCAGGCGTACGCCGTACTGGTCGCTCCAGAAGTACGGGACGGGGGCGAACGGCTGGTCGGCGCCGAGCAGGTTCGCCGCTACCGCCGTTGCCTGTTCGCTCGCATTGTGCCGGTGCTCCACTCGCATCCGCCGGCCGAAGTGCGGGTTGTACCAGGACGCCACGTCGCCCGCGGCGTAGATCCCGGGCGCCGCGCGACACAACTCGTCGCATTCGACACCGTCGCCGAGCGAAAGGCCCGAGCCCGCGAGCCAGGCCGTCGCCGGGATCGAGCCGACCGCCACGACGACCACGTCCGCGTCGAGCACCGTCGCGTTGGTCAACCGGACACCGGTCACCCTGCCCGCGCTGGCCTCGAATCGCGAGACGCCCGTGTTCAGCTGGAGCCGAACGCCGTGATCGCGATGGGTCTGGCCGACCAGGGCCGCGACACCTGCGCCTACCTGGCGGTACAACGGCGCCGGCAGCGGGTCGACCAGCGTGACGTCAAGGTTCATACCGCGCGCGGTTGCCGCGATCTCGGCACCGAGGAAGCCGGCTCCGACAACCACCACTTTCGGACCGCTCAGTAGCGCCACCCGCAGGGTCACGGCGTCGTCCAGGGTCCGCACGTGGTGCACACCCGCCAAGTCGTCGCCTGGCAAACGTCGTGGAGTAACTCCGGTCGCGATCACGACAGCGTCGAACGCCAGCCTGTCATCGGCGATCCGGAGTTCGCGGCGCCGTACATCCATCCCGGCCACGGTCTGTCCCAATCGGAGCTCGGCGTCGAGCCTGGCGATCGCCGCTTCATCGCGGAGCGACACCCGCTCCGGATCCCAGGCGCCGGCAAGGACCTGCTTCGACAACGGTGGCCGGTCGTACGGCGGCCGCCGCTCCGCCCCGATCAGCGTCAGCCGGCCGTCGTACCCCTTGACTCGCAGGGCTTCCGCGGCGGACAGACCCGCGACCGACGCACCGACGACCACAACGTTGCGAGGCACAGTTCGATGAGGCGCAGTCTGGCGGGGCGCGGTTTGGCGGGGCGCGGTCACCAGTCTTCGACCGTGATCGCCATCGCGGGGCAACCTGCGGCCGCGTTGTGGGCATCCGCGAGCCGGTGATCCGGCGGGTTGTCGTCCAGCACTACGGCGACCCCGTCCTCGTCACGCTGGTCGAACAAGTCCGCCGCGGCGAGCACGCATTGCCCGGAGGCGATACACCTGTCCTGGTCCACGAATACCTTCATCGGTTGTCTCCTCGGTTCGTGGCAGGGCGACGGGCACCTTGCTTGCGGCGTTCCAGCAGCCAGTCGGTGAACAACAGCAGGAGCAGCGGGCTGAGCCAGACACCGATGCTCGTCGCGGTGTTCTGCATCATTTCCTCGCTACCGCCGAAGGTGGTGTCCACCCTTGGCGTGAGGATGATCATGGCCGGGATGTTGATGACCCGGCTCAACGCGATGGACATGGCGAGCGCGAAACTGCGCGACATCCAGCGCCGGTGCTCGTCGTACCGCCGCTGACGCGCCATCCGGAAAGCGGCGATCGTGACGATGAGCCAAAGGGCCGATCCCACCAGGTTGGCCACCCGGACGGACGGACCGGCCGAGGTGTACCAGCCGATGTACAGGCCGAGCACACCGGCCGGAAGCACGCCGGCGAAGACGTAGATCCGGCCGGTGATTCGATGCCCGCGCCGGTGACGCGCCCGGAAGGCGGGCCAGACCTGGAAACAGGCCGTCGACATCGCGATGGTGCCGCACAACACGTGCACGACCAGGAGTGGGTAGTACAGGTCGTTGCCCGGCGGCGGCTCGAGGCACGAGTGGGCCGGATCGAACGTCAGGTAGGGCGGCACGGAGAAGGCCAGGAAGGCGACCGCCGCCATCATCAGCGGCACGATCCAGGTGCGGCGCCACCACACCTGCGCGCGATGAGTCGGAGGTGTTGGCGGCGGCGCGGTCAGGGTTGAAGTCATAACGATCCGTTCAAGGAAGGAAGCCGGGCGAAACTATGTATAGCATACGTTTTACGTACGACGTACATAGATTTAGGATGGCCGTTAACCGACGGGATGGTGGATGACGAAGCGCGACAGCAAGGACCCGAAGCCCCTGCACAGCCTCGACCTGCTGTGGTCAGGACGGCCCCAAGGGCAGCGCGGTCCCCGGCCTCAACTCAGCGTGGAGCGGATCGCGCAGGCGGCGGTTCAGATCGCGGATACCGACGGGCTCGAGGCGCTGTCCATGCAGCGCATCGCCAAGGAACTCGGCTACTCGACGATGTCGCTCTACAACCACGTCCCGAGCAAGGACCTCCTACTGGAGGTTGCCGCCGACATCGGCGCCGGCCCGCCGCCCGACCTCGGCGACACCGACGACTACCGGCAGGCGATCCGCAACTGGGTCAGCGCACTATGGAACGGTCTTCGGGTACGCCCCTGGATGCTGCGAGTCCCGCTCGACCACGCGGCGATGGGCCCTCATCAACTGGCCTGGCTCGAGCGCCTCCTGCGCCCATTACTCGCCGCGGGCCTGGTCGGAGGCGAGGCGAGGGTGGCAGCGCTACACCTGACGGCGGTCGTACGAGGCACAGCGCAGATCAGCCTCAGCATGACGAGCACACCAGACGCCGACGGCTACCCACGCCCCGACGCCGCTCTAACCCGAATCGTTGCCGAGTTCATCGACCCCGAACAGTTCCCAGCCCTAACAGCCGTTTACAAGGCCGAACTCGAAACCCCTCCCACCGACCACCAACCCGGCAAGGACGGCCTCCCCTTCGAACTAGCCTTCGGCGTAGACCGCTTCCTAGACGGCATCACTCACTACGTCACCACCAAAAACCCACCTACCGACCACTAACCACCACCCAGCGGTCACCTCTGCCGATTCGTCGAGCCCTATACGACGGACGGGTTAGTCGCGTGGTCCGGTCGGCCGGGTTCGGTCATTCGGCGTTGCGCCAAAGGTCGCGCGCCGCCAACCAGATATTGCGGTCCGCCAACTGCCTCGGCGCGCTGGCACGAGCTCGGGCCACTCTCGATGGCGTACCCGGTGGGTCCCAGGGTTCAGGCGCAGGCGGAACCGACTTGGTCCATCGCGGCCGAGGAATCCCTGTGTCATCAGCGATCTTCTCCGCGATGCCGGCCAGCAACGCATCGAACGCCGCATTGCCCGTACGAGCCGGGGCGCCTCGATCGCCTGTGCCGCGAGCTGCGGATGCGCGGTAATCCAGTCCAGGAAGCCGCGAAGTCGCGTCCAGTCGACGCCACTCCCCTCCCCCTCGGGCCGGTAAGCCGCGATGAGATCGGCGAGAGCGGGCCCTGTCGCATCAGCGCCTCGAGGAACAACGCTGACCGAAAGCTGACCACCGGCCGCAGCGATCAAGCGCGCGAGCATCGTCAAGGCCACCGACAATCCTCACACAGGCATAGCCGCATTGATCCGTGTTTCTGGTTGGGCTACTCGAGTGGCATCGGACCTTGAGCGCATTGCCCAGGGACTCGTCGACTACCTCGACGCCAATCCGCGCATCGCCGCAGACCTGTCCGGCGCAGCCGCAGAATGCCAGGAACTCGCCGGATTAGCGGCCGAGCTGTCGATAATTCTGCCCGAGGCGGCCGCAGTGGCTGAGTACCTTCATCAGGCGGCACACGACTGCGGCCAGGCCGCACAGCTATCGGCTCACGCGGCGGTGATCGGCCGGACCTGGGCAGTCGAAGCGCTTGGTGGCGGGATCACCCAACGCCCATCAGGAGCGATCACGCGAGATGCGCCTGCTGGAAACCTCGACCCCGTTGTGAAGCCCAGTAGCGCCGACGAAGACAGTCATGAGGCTGGTAACGCGGTTGAACTGAGCATTGACCTGTCGGACGCCAAGCCGGATGCCGGGCCGCTCCAGCAGGACCGGGCATTGATCGAACTGTCGACCAGACAGCCTGACCATCTACCCACCCTCAGCGCGCCGCCTCCCAACGCGCATGTCCGCGTCGATAGCAAATTCGCCTACGACACCGATGAGGACGGACGTGTGGTGTCCGCAGAGGCATCCTTGGATCTGATCGACCTGGCCCATCCCCGCGACTCCAACGCGCAACGCAAGCTGATCGGGAAACTTCCAGGCGATCACGCCGGCCACATCTTCGCCCGAATCTTCCAGGGGCCAGGCGGAACCATGAACCTGGTACCGATGCAGGGCGATCGGGTAAACCTGAGCCAATACAAGATGCTGGAGAATCATTGGCGCCGCATCATCGATGCCGGCGGCACGGTCGACATATCGGTCAGTTCACCTACACCGCAGACAGTCGCCGACCAGATGTCATCGCAGTCGAATATCGTCACCCGGGCGGAGTCGAATGGGTGGAAATCGAGAACGATCCGACGCCAGGAGGACAGGCATGAAGGGCCGATCGCAGGAGTTGCTGATTGCCGCAGCCAAGTCGCTTGCGAGAGTGGCGCCGGCCGGATGGACGCGTGCTGAACTCCACATCACCGGCGTGGGCGGCATGACCAAAACGAAAGTCGTCATCACCACCGCCGAGGGCACCGCCGACTGCACAGTCGGCCTCGACGAAGCCGGCCGCACCGCTGCCCGGCAGCTCCGCAAAGAGATGCACCAACCCGCCAAGGGGACTTGGTACAACGCGCGCCTCGAACTCCAGCCATCGGGCAAGCTCAACGCTGATTTCGATTACGACAACCCACCGTTCGACGGCGACGCGGACGCCGACCTGCTGCTGGAAGACCAGCGATTGTTTCCCCGTGACGGTGGGCATTTGCCTGGATGGCACCCAGCAGCGTCGCGCTAGTCCAGCGATGTCGCGGCGTGACCGGGCGCAAGCTGGGCGGCCCCGTGTCGGCCCGCTGTTCGGTGAGCGGGCCGGCACGGTGTCGGGCTAGCAGGCGGGGATGAGCCTGGGGGAGATGTCGCGCACGTTTCTGGTGGTGTACTTGTTGCTTCCGACCCAGGCCGTGAAGGACGTGCCGTTGTACGAGCCGGCGTAGATGTTGAACTGGGTGTTGATCCGGTTGGGCCCGATCTTCTCCCAGCCGATCGGGTAGCTGTGGTCCGACATGTAGTAGCCCCAGTTGGCCCACTTGCTCGTGTTGTTCCACATGGAGACGCGGAAGTCCTTCGACTTCAGCTCGCACATGTACAGCGTGAGTCCACCGACCCAGGCCAGCGCCTTGCCGTACGACCGCAGCTTCCGCCAGGTCTGCGGTCCGACCTTGCCGTCGACGCCGATACGGGCGTCGGCCTGGAATGCCCGGACCCGCGAACGCGTCGACGAGCCGTACACGCCGTCCGCGCGGAGGCCGCCCAGATTCACCTGGAGCTGCTTCACACAGGTGCCGCGACTGCCGTAGGCCAAGTAGGTGGTGGAGCAGCTCGCAGCCGCTGCTGCTCCACCCTCGGCTGCAGCGGCCTGCGCGATGGGAGCGGCCTGCGCGGTGGTAGCGGCCTGGACCGTCTGCATGCTCGGACTGTTGCCGTCGGCACCAGCTGTCGCGGCCAGGCCGCACACCAGGCTGCCTGCCAGTGCCGCGGTGATGATGGCGCCACGGGTGCGCGGGCGACGCAGGATGTTACTCATCTAGATCCGTTCCTCTCTTGGGGACGTCTGACAACTGCACTTTAGGTGCCTTGAGCAACAACCCTCTGCCCGTACTCCGCCCGTACTTGAGAAAAGAAACCATCCAACGAGGTGGCCGTCTGTGATGGCGTGGGTGCTGACGGTCGGCGCCGCCTGACGTCCACGGTCTCTTGCCTGCTGCCTTGGTGCTCTCGGCAACGATGCCGCCCATCCCGGGGAATGTCGTAAATCGGCGGTGCCGATCTCCGCCAGCGACAACGCCTTCCGTTGATTGGGCAGCTTGCTCAAACTCAGAGCACTCAACCGCCATCGCTGCCACTACGTCCCGGACGCGGCAGGCGCACCCCAGGTCGGCCGATCGTCGACCCGCCCCAAGGAGCAACTGTGAATCGAAACAAGACCAGGTTGGCCACTATCAGCGGACTTCTCGCTGCTGGGTTGGTGACGACGCCTGCCTTCTCAGCCGTGGCCGACCAGCCATCTCCTGGCGCTGTTGCCCACGAGTCGAAGTCCTTGGCCGCCAGCGAGCAGGCGAAGGCGCCGGCGAGTGCGGCGGCGCTGGGTCTGGCGTCGGGAGAGAAGCTGACGGTCAAGGCGGTTATCGAGGACGCCGACGGCGGTACGCACGTGCGTTACGACCGGACGTTTAACGGGCTGCGGGTGATCGGTGGCGACCTTGTGGCCCACAAGGATGCCAAGGGCGCAGTCACGGAGGTCACGTACAACCTGGGCCGCAAGGGCATTGCGCCCGCGTTGCGGACTCCCAAGATCTCCAAGGCGGCGGCACAGGCCAAGGGCCTCGCCACGGCACAGGCCACCAAGGATGAGGCGCCGGCCGGGAGCGAGTTGGTCGTTCTCGTCACTGACCAGGGGCCCAAGCTGGCGTACGACGTACTGACAACCGGCACTCGCGCGAACCAGGTTCCGACCCGGCTGCACACGTTCGTCGACGCCGGCACGGGCGCCGTGCTCTTGACCGACGACGAGATCAAGACCGGCACCGGCGACGGCATCTACGTCGGCAACGTCGCCATCAATACCACCGCCAAGGCGGGCGGCGGTTTCGAGATGAGGGACGCGGTCGGCCACACGGCCACTGACGTACACAACCAGGGCGACCCCAACACGGGTGAAGGCCCGGACGGTGACATTTTCACCGACGCCGACGACAAGTGGGGCTCCGGGGTGTACTCCGACCGTGCGTCCGCCGCCGTCGACGCGCTCTACGGCGCGCAGAAGACGTTCGACTACTACAAGACTCAGCTCGGCCGCAACGGTATCTGGAACGACGGCCGCGGGGCCCGCTCGCGCGTGCACTTCGCCAACGCGATGGTGAACGCGTTCTGGGACGGCACGCAGATGTCGTACGGCGACGGCGCGAACAACTCCGCCCCGCTCACCGAGCTGGACATCGCCGCGCACGAGATGAGCCATGGCGTCACCGAGAACACCGCAGGACTCGTGTACAGCGGTGAGGCCGGGGGGCTCAATGAGGCGACCTCCGACATCTTCGGTACGGCGGTCGAGTTCTACGTGAACAACGCCAGCGACGTACCGGACTACTACATCGGTGAAGAGATCGACATCTTCGGCACCGGCAAGCCGCTGCGGTACATGGACCAGCCGAGCAAGGACGGTAAGTCGAAGGACTGCTGGTCCTCGACGCTCGGATTCCTCGACCCGCACTACTCCTCGGGTCCGCTCAACCACTGGTACTTCATGCTCTCCGAGGGTTCGGGGGCCAAGACGATCAACGGGATCAGCTACAACTCCCCCACCTGTTCCGGCGCCGCGGCCGTGACCGGTATCGGCCGCGCGAAGGCCGAGAAGATCTGGTACCGCACGCTGGCGACCTACCTCACGTCGTCGAGTAAGTACTCCAACGCCCGGACCGGCGCGATCAAGTCCGCCAAGGACCTGTACGGCCAGGGCTCGGCGGAGTGCCTTGCGGTCGAGAAGGCGTTCACGGCCATCGCCGTCGCGGCGACGACCGAGACCTGTGGCACGGGCACTCCGGAACCCGGCTCCCCGACGGTCACCAACCCGGGCGCGCAGACGAGCACAGCAGGGACCGCTGACACGCTGCAGCTCGCAGCGACGGGCGGCACCACGCCGTACTCGTGGTCGGCGACGGGTCTCCCGGCTGGTCTGTCCGTGAACGCCTCGACGGGTCTCATCTCCGGTACGCCGACCACCGCGGCCACCTCAACGGTGACGGCGAAGGTCACCGACGCCGCGGGCAAGACGGCCAGTGTGTCGTTCTCGTGGGTCGTCTCCGGCGTTAGCGGTGGCGGGGCGTGCACCGGCGCACTCAAGTACAGCGGCACTCTCACCGCTGGCGCCAGCAGGACGCTCGCCGCCTTCACCGACAGCGACGCGGGCCAGCTCAAGGTCTGCCTCGACGGGCCGACCGGCAGCGACTTCGACGTCTACCTGCAGAAGCTCTATGGTTCCTACTGGCTGACGGTGGCCCGGGGCATCAGCCCGAACCCGGACGAGTCGTTCACCTACAACAACACGGCGGGCACCTACCGCCTCGTGGTGAAGGCCGACTCCGGATCGGGCGCCTTCACGGCTTCCGTATCGGAGTAATCGCATCCCTGCACGGACGAGTTCCGGCGCGGTGCGTCTGAACTGTTCCGCGGCAGTGGCACCTCCTCGAGCGCTGGGGCTCGGGGAGGTGCTGCGTGGGCAGGGCGTTCGTTGCTTCCAGGCGAATCGGCTTAGATCCAGCCGCGACGACTCGCCTGCACGGCCAGCTGGAATCGGCTGTGGGCGCCGAGCACCTCTTCGAGACGAGCGATCCGCCGGCCGACCGTACGAGCGCTGACGCCCAGGTCGCGGGCGATCGCCTCATCGGTGAGACCGGCCGCCAGGTAGGACAGCAGCTGCTGCTCATCCGAACCCGGAGCATCCAACGCGTCGACCACCTGAGACTGCGCTGACAGCGGCACGCCCATCTGCCAGAAGACTTCGAAGAGGCCGGCCAGGGAGTCGAGCAGGCCGGACTCGTGCACGATGATGAGAGACCTCCGTGCCCCTTTCTGGCCCGGAACCGACAACAGCGCACGCTTGTCGTCGAACAGCATGAGGTTGAGCGGCACCTGGGCGAAGACGCGCGCCTGCTCGCCGACCGCGATGCACTGATGAACTGCTGCCAGCCCTTCGAAGTCCTCAAGAACCGATACGCCGTACAGCCCGCGTGCTCGCACGCCGCGTTCCATGGCCGCAAAGAATCCGGCCGCCACGCCGGGCCGCGGGATCTCCATCCCGGTCTGGAGCTTCCGTGGCGAGACGGGGCCGATGCACAAACCGTCGACGGTCGAGGCCGTGTCATCCATCAGCTTGACCTCAACCGCCGCGCACCGCGCCTCGTCGGTGATGACCTCCACAAAGCTCGAGCGGTCGCCGGCTTCGCTCCAGATGTCAGCAAAAACCGAGGCGATCTGGCGAGTGGCGTCAGCAGCCCTCGCATGCGCTGCCGCCACCTGCTCCAACGGGATCCGGGGAGCGACAGCCTCGATCCCGCCATCATTGATTTCCAGTAGACCGATCGCGGCCAGCGCCTTCACCTCGTCCGCAGCAGTGGCGCAGTCCAAACCGGCACGCTCGGCCAGGACCTCCAAGCTCGTCCTCCCGCCCACGACGGCCGCGCGGTAAAGCGGCTCCGCTGCAGGTGAGAGAAAGGCCGCTGAGGACAACTCCATCTCGCCGTCTTACCACTTCCCGCACCTGCTGGGCGAGCACGAGAACCTCTCAACCCCAACAGCTCGCCCCGCAGTCACCGAGACCACACGTGCCGTAACCGCAGGCCTGGCAATCCGCACTTGGCACAACGGATGGGGGCGACGCCGGAGCGCAAGTTGCAGTGCGCTGAGTGGGAACATGCGCCTGACCTACGGTGACGTCTGGTGCCCCCGGCAGGATTCGAACCTGCGACGCACGGTTTAGGAAACCGACGCTCTATCCCCTGAGCTACGGGGGCCCGTCGCCGAAGCTTAGCTTAGCCAGGGGCGGGCGGTGGCTTGGCTCGGGATCCGGGCACGTCTGTTCCAGCGCGGTCTCTACTTACCGGTCCCGCGCGAGCTTCTCTTCATCCACTCGTGCGGTCTGGCGGTGGCACCCCGGCGGAGAAATTGGTGGTGTTTGGGGGTTGGGTGGAGATCGGTCGCGATATATCGTTGAGCTATCGGATCGGCTCGTTGAGGATGGTGGTCGGCATGACCGGATCGGCGCAGACAGTCGGGTGGCCTTGGCAGCAGTTGGCGCGGGACTGCTCGTTGGTGGCGGAGCTCAAGAAGGAGTGGCTGGCGATGAGCGGGCGGCGCGGGCATGGGGCGCACCCGTTCGGCGGGCCTTGGGACATGTTCGGGGGACCGGCGGGTTGGGCCGGCGGGCCGCCCGGTTGGGCTGGTGGACCGCGGGGATGGCGTGGGCAGAAGGCGCGGCGCGGGGACGTACGGGCGGCGATTTTGGCGGTGCTGGCGGAGCAGCCGATGAACGGGTACCAGATCATTCAGGAGGTTGCCGAGCGGAGCGGCGGAGCCTGGAAGCCCAGTCCGGGTTCGATTTACCCGACACTTCAGCAGCTTGAGGACGAAGGGCTCGTCACCGCGGACGCTGGTCCTGGGCGGCGGACGTTCACGCTTACCGACGAGGGGCGCGCGTACGTTGCAGAGCACGCGGATGAGGTCCGGGCGCCCTGGGAGGCGATGACCGCACCGGCCGACGACGACAACGGGCTGAAGCCGTTGCTCGGTCAGGTCGGTACGGCGTTGTGGCAGATCCACGCCTCGGGTACGCCGGATCAGCAGGCGCGAGCCCGCAGGGCGCTGGCGGATCTCCGGCGCACGCTGTTCGGGATTCTCGCCGATGACGATGACCAAGAGCAGGACCGGTCATGAGTCAGCGACATCCGGCGATGAGCCCGAGCCGGGTCGACTCGGCGCCACGCCGGGATTCGGTGCGGATCGGTGATGCCGAACGGGACGAGGCCGTCACCGCGCTCAGCGAACACTTCGTGGCCGGACGACTCACCCAGGAGGAGTTCGAGGAACGCAGCGACCAGGCGACGCGAGCGAGGTACGTCGGCGAGTTGTCGCCGTTGTTCGACGACCTGCCGGAGCCAGCTGAATCGACGGTCGCGATGGCGCCGCGGTCGCCGGGAAGCCGTCCGGATCAGCGGCGGTTCCGGGCAGGGCCGCCGCCGTTCGTGATGTTCGCGCCGATCCTGGTGGTCGGCCTGGTGGTCGCCGCCGTCGTACTGAGTGCGCCGTGGCTGCTGTGGATGTTCTTCTGGATCGCCTTGTTCAGCAGGCCTTTCGGCCACCGCCGCTGGCACCACCCGCATCACTCCCACCGCCACTGAGCCGCCACTGAACCCCGGCGGCGGATCGGCGTACCCGTCGGCGGATCGGCGTACTCGCCGGGACGCCGTACGGCCGATCCGACCTACCGCGTGCCGGACGCTCCTTCCCCACGAGTGGCCGGGCACTCCCTTCCCCCACGAGTGGACGCGTGCACACGCGACCACTCACGAGCAATGTCCACGACCACCGCCCGGGCACTATTGCGAACCCGCACAGTGGCGCCGGACCTTGGGGCAGGGCCTGGTCGGCTCTACGCTGGCCAGACCACCACCGGCGACGTCAGGACGACTTGATGAGTTCGACCAGACCACGACGACGTTTGCGTTCACTGCTCATCACCCTCGTGGTTCTCGCGGGCCTGGCCTTCGCCGCGGACCGCGTGGCCGAGTCGATCGCCGAAGACCGGGTGGCGGCGATCGCCCAGCGCGAGGCCGCGCAGTACGACGTACAGGCGAGCGATACGTCGGTGGAGGTCGCTGGGCTCGCGTTCTTGCCGCAGTTGGCGCGAGGCGAGTTCGACCGGATCACGTTGACCATGCGGGATCCGGTCGTCTCGTCGGTTCCGGCTGAGGACTTGACCGTCGTGATGACCGGGATCGACGTACCGCGCGAGGCGCTCACCGGCGGTACGTCGGCGGCGGTCCGGGCCAACGCGGCGGACCTTCGGCTCCGAGTATCTCCGGACGCCATCGCCAAGCTGGCCGCTCGCAGCGGACTGAACGGGCTGACCCTGCGAATCGCGGACGGCGAACTACAGGCGCGGATCGCGATCCGGGGGTTTGAGGCCGCCGCGACGGTCCAACCGCAGACGGAGAACGGCCGGATCAAGCTGGTAGTGGACAACGACGCACCAGCAGCCGTACGGAAAGCCGTGAACTCCTTGCTGGCAAGGGGAATCCCACTCCCTCGCCTCCCCTTCGGTACGACCCTTCAGCGGATCGGCGTGGACGGCCAGTCCGTCCTGCTCACTGCAACCGCAACCAACCTGGACCTCGCCACACCGTAGAAGATCTTGGTCAGCCGGGTTTCCGTGAGGCCGCCGAAACGTACCTGTACGGCGTCGATCAGCGCGCCTCGCCTATCGAGCATTGAGCTGTTCGTGGCCCGGGGGTACGGCGCCACCTCGCTGCAGGAGATCGCCGAAACTGCAGGGGTTGCCGTGCAGACGATCTACTTCGGATTCGGTTGCCAAGCCTGGCGCGCGCGACGGCGTCACAGCCGAGGACGCTGCCGACGTGCTGTACGGCCTACTCAGCCCTGAGCTCTATCTGGTCATGACCACAGAGCGAAAGTGGTCCGGCGATCAATGGCAGACCTGGGTCCTCGACCTACTCAAAACCCAACTCGTCCGCAACCGATAAGTTGCCGCAAGCAACGCGATGATTGCCAGCAGCACCTTTTCCGGTTCGCTCCCGATGCAGAGGCGGACCACCATGCCCGTCGCCTGACCAACACCCTCGCCCGCGAGTGGACGCGGCAGACGCGATCACTCGCGGGTCCTTGGCCGGAGTTCGGCCTAGCCCATCCGCTGGCTTAATCCGTCGACACCAGCCGGCCGAGGTGGCCTAGGATTGCGGCGGCAAGCGGTTTCCAGTGAGGAGTGGTATGACGCTCACCCAGCGGTGGTTCGCCCTGACCGAATCCGCCCGCACTGACGCGCTGCGGCAGGCTCGCGCCCGTTCCGGCGTACCGGATATCGCCGACCGGTCCGCCTGGGAGAAGCGTGATCCCGAGATGGCCGCCGCGATCATCGCGGAAGCCGCCAACGACGCGGACCAGCCTTGGCCGGCCACGCTGCTGTCGGATTACGCACGCTATTGGCGCGACGGCGTTCGCACGGCGTACGAGAACCCCGCGGGCGAGGTCAGACGTCGTACGGCCGCAGCGGTTGTCGCGGCGTCCCTGACCGGCGACGAGCGATACGTCGATCAAGCGGCCGACGGGTTGCTCCTGCTGTGCGAGCAGACCACCTGGTGCTGGGCCGCGCACGAGGTGGTCGCGACCGAACGCCACGAGGTGGTTCCCGATCAGGACCAGCCGTACCTCGATCTCGGGGCCGCGGAGACGGTCGCGATCCTGGCCTGGGCCGACCTGACGCTCGCCTCCGCCCTGGACGAACGCGTCCCCGGTCTTCGCCGGCGCCTTCGCGAAGAGGCGCGCCGCCGGGTGTTCCGGCCGTTCCTCGATGACCGTCGCTGGCATTGGCTCGGGCTGGACGGCCACCTGCACAACTGGAATCCCTGGATCCACGGCCAGATCCTCACCGCGGCGTTGTTCCTCGAACCCGAGCTGTCCACCCAGCAGGCCGTGGTCGACCTCGTTGTCGACGGCCTCGATCGCTACCTCGGCTCGTTGCCCGCGGACGGCGGCTGCGACGAGGGTTACGCCTATTGGTGGAACGGCCCGGCCCGGTTGGCCGAAGCGCTGGAGCTACTCGATCGAGTGACGAACGGCGAACTCGCTCCCTGGGATCTCGAGCCGCTGGCGGAACTCGCCCGCTACCCGCAACGAATGGCGCTCGGCGACGGCTGGTACGTCAACGTGGGCGACGGCCCAGCCCGCCCGGACGACGGCTACCAACCCTGGCATGTCCTGCACCGCTGGGGTGTACGGATCGACGACCAGGACGTACGTGCGCACGCCGCGGCCCACCGGCAGGCGGGCATCGCTCCCAAAGCGGGTCTCGGCCGCGCGTTGATCGGGCTCACGGACGACCACTGGCGGGACGCGCAACCAACAGCCCTCCCGTTGCCGGTGTCGTCCTGGCTGCCCGACGTTCAGCTCCTGGTCTCGCGCGAACAAGCTGGTACGACGAACGGCCTGGCCCTCGCGATCAAAGGCGGGCACAACGCCGAGAACCACAATCACAACGACGTCGGGTCCTACCTTGTCGCCCTCGACGGCACGCCCGTGGTGATCGACCTCGGCCAACCGACGTACACGCGTATCTCGTTCTCCAAGCGGCGCTACGAGCAATGGGTGGTGCGCAGCGAGTGGCACAACCTGCCGGTGATCGCGGGCCACGAACAACCGCCGGGTGCGGAATGGCGGGCCGGCGGGATCGACGTACAACAATCGCCTACCACGGATACGTTTTCGGCCGAGCTGTCGGCCGCGTACCCGGTGCCGGAGCTGGCCTGGCGACGGACCGCAACCCTCGACCGGCAGGCCGGGGCGATCCGTATCTACGACGAGTGGAACGACGTCGGGCCGACCGCGATTCACCACGTTCTGGCGGGCCCGCCGAAGGAACATCGCGCAGGTGAGTTGATCGTGGAAACCCTTGCGGGCAAGGCGATTCGGCTCACTTGGGATCCAGCACTCGGCGAAGGCATACTCGAACCGAAGGCCGTTGACGATGTCCTGCTCAGCGGCGTGTGGGGACCACTCGTGCACCGGCTGATCGTTCCCGTGAATCAGTCGCCGTTCCATCTGACCATCACCGCGCTGCAAGGAGAGCCCACGTGAATGACGCCCCGAACCGGGAAACCTGGGCGGCCACGGCCGACGGCCTACTGCTGTCGTTGCGCCCCTGGGCCTCACCCGACCACGCCCGGATCGACCTGCCCGGTCCGGCGAGCGCCTACGGCCGCGACAGCGATTCGCTCGAGGCGTTCGCCCGTTCGTTCCTGCTGGCTGCGATCCGCCTGCGCGGCGAGAACGGCGAGGACCCGCACGGCCTGGCCGACTGGTACGCCGATGGCCTTCGAACCGGAACGGACCCGGCCTCACCGCGTCGCTGGCCACGCCCGGACGAGCTTGGCCAGGCCAAGGTGGAGGCCTGTTCGATCGCGCTCGGGTTGCACCTGAGCCGGCCGTGGCTTTGGGATCGCCTGGCCGACACCGACCGCGAGCAACTTGTCGCCTGGCTGGGCACCGTGGTGGGCGAGCAGTATCCGCCGATCAACTGGGTGTGGTTCCAGATCGTGGTGGAGACGTTCCTCAAGTCCGTTGGTGGGCCTTTTTCGATGGGCGATATCGAGAGCGGCCTGGCCGTGCACGAATCGTTGTATCAAGGCAACGGCTGGTACGCCGACGGGCCCGAGCGGGCGTACGACCACTACAACGGCTGGGCCCTGCACGTCTATCCGTTGCTCTGGGCGGACATGGAGCCCGGGTTGTGCCCGCCCGGGCTGGAGACCGCCTGGCGCGAGCGGCTGACCGAGTTCCTGAACGCGGCCGTCCACCTCATCGGCGGCAACGGGGCACCGCTGGTTCAAGGCCGGAGCCTGACGTATCGATTCGCCGCGGCAGCGCCGTTCTGGGTCGGCGCGATCACCGGCGCGACGGACCTCTCCCCCGGTCTGGTGAGACGCGCGGCCTCCGGCATGCTCGGGCACTTCCTCGACCGGGGCGTGCCCGACGAGCGCGGCCTGCTCAACCTCGGCTGGTACGGCGAATGGCCCGCCATCGCGCAGTCGTATTCCGGGCCGGGCTCGCCGTACTGGGCGGTGAAGGGCATGCTCGGCCTGATGCTGCCCGCGGATCACCCGGTCTGGGCCGACGCGGACGAGCCACTTCCGGTCGAAACCGGGAATTTCGACCTCACGATGGCCGAACCGGGCTGGCTGGTCAGCGGCACCCGCGACGACGGCATCGTCCGGATCGTCAACCACGGCACGGATCACTCGAACCCGGGTGACCAGCGAGCGGATTCGCCGTTGTACGCCCGCCTGGCCTATTCGACCCACACGATGCCGCTGCTGGCCGCGGGCGCGTGGGACCAGGCCTTGGAGAACAGCGTCGCGATCGTTCATCCCGAACTCGGCCCAAGCCATCGCAACGGCTTCACCACCGCCGGTCCCGGTGTCTCGATCACCTCGGCCCATTGGGTGCGGACCAGCGAGGACAACGGGCCCGAGCACGGATCGGGCCGCGGCGGCAGCGTCGTACCGGGTCCGCGCCTTGTCGTCGGGTCCCTGCTGCACGGTGGCCAGGAGGTTCGCGCTGTTCGGGTAGATCCCGCAGCTGAGCTGGATCCCGCGTGGATGCTGGAGATCAGTGGTTGGCCGATCAGTGCGGAGGATGCTCCGGCAGGTTCCGCCGAGGAAGACCAGGCAGTTGTCGAGGGCAACGGCCTGCGTTCGTCGGTATCCGGCTTCGGCAACGCAGGTATCCGGCGGTTGGTGGATGCCGCGCCGACCGGAAGGCATACCGCCGTACCGCTTGTCACCGTCAAACCGCAGGCAGGCAGGGTGTATGCGGCCGTCGTCACCTTGGCTGGTACGGCGCCGGCCCCGCCAGAGGTCGAGGTTCGGCCGGACGGGACCGTCGTCGCGAACTGGCCGGACGGGACCACGTCCGCCCTGCTGCTAGAGGCCTAACATGATCGACGAGTCGCGAATGATGAGCTCGGGCGTGAGCAACACCCGCTGACTCGGTCGGCGCCGGCCTTCCAGTAACCGGGCCACCATCAGCTCGACCGCGGTCCGGCCGACCATCGCCTTGGGCGGCCGGACCGCGGTCATCGCCGGTTCGGCCAGCCCGGCCACCTCGTCGTCGTAGGCGATGATCGCCAGGTCGTCCGGGATCGACATGCCGAGCTCAACGCAGTACTGCGCGACGGCCATCGCGTCCGGGTCCGAGTGGATCATCAACGCGGTGGTCCCGGCCTCGGCACACCGCTCGAGGATCTGCGCGACGATCTCGCGATGACCCGGCTCGTCCATCCGGACCGACTCCCGCAGCACCATGCCGGCCGGAATACCGAGATCCGCGCAAACCAGCCCCCACCCGTGCGCCAGGTGCGCGGAGGTCGGGCTGCCCTTGGACAGCAGCAGCCCGATGTTGCGATGGCCGTGGTCGTACAGGTGCCGTACGGCGATCTCGGCGCCCAGCGAGTGGTCGCTGCGGACCCACTCGAGCTGGTACTTCGTCGGCGTCCAACGCGGCGGATGACGCTCCACCAGGATCACCGGCACGGGCAGATCGCCGATCCACTGGATCATCTCGCCGACGTCCTCGCCCTCGAGGTTCGGGGCAAGCAGTAGCCCCTGGACCTGCTGCGCCTCGATCAGCCGGGTGATCTGGCGACGATCCTCGTTCCAGTCGTACGTCGAGCCGCGGAGCTGGATGTGCACGCCTTGCGCTGCGGCGGCCGAACGGGCCCCGCTGACGATCGGCGGCCAGTAGTAGTCCAGCGAGGGCACCACCATGCCGATGGTGAACCGAGGGGCCGCCGAACCCCGGCGCCGGGCCGGTGCGGCGGGCGCGAGCTCGGTCGGCAGGGTCGCGCCGCCGTGCACCTTGGTCAGCAGGTTCTGCGCGGCTAGGGCAGCGATGTCCCGGCGGACAGTCAGCTCGCTGACGCCCAGCAACTGCGACAGGTCCTTCACCCGGACGGCCCCGTGGCGGCGGAGTTCCTCCATCACCCGCTCGTGCCGCTGCAGCCCGAACAGCCTGTCTTCGGACATCAGCTCTCCCTCGTGTTCGAGTCTGAACGTTTTTGGATGATTCGGATCGACCAGTAGATCTTATGTTCGAGCAAGACATCTCATGTTCACACACCGGAAACGGTAAACGCTTACTGAACCTTTCTGAACCAGGAGAGCCCGCTTGATCACGAAGCCGCCCACCGCCCTGATCGTGATGGACCGCGACTCGTTCGGGGCCCACTTCGATCAGGCCCGGCTGGACCGGCTGGCCGGTCTGGTGACGCTCGGCGACCCGGTCTGGATCGACGAGCTGGACTCGCCGACCGCGCGGACCCGGCTGGCCACGGCCGAACTGCTGTTCACGTCGTGGGGGGCGCCGCGCCTGACCCAGGAGCGGCTGGACGCGGCCGAGCGGCTCCAGGCGGTGTTCCACGGCGCCGGCAGCGTTCGCCCGCTGGTGGACGACGAGGTGTGGAACCGGCGGATCATCGTGACGAGTGCCGCCGACGCGAACGCCGTACCGGTCGCCGAGTACACCCTGGCGGCGATCATCTTCGCGGGCAAAAAAGCCCCGTTCCTCGCGGTCGACGAGCGTACGGCGTACCAGGGCTGGGGCCATCCGCGCGGTTATGGCGACCTGTCGAACTTCCGGCGCACGATCGGTATCGTCGGGTTCTCCCGCACCGGGCGCCGGGTGGTCGAGCTGCTCCGCGCGCTGGACGAACCAACCGTGCTGGTCGCCGACCCGTACGCCGATCCGGCCGCGGTCGCCGCGGCGGGTGGCAAACTCGTCGAGCTGGACGAACTGCTGCCGAGGGCCGAGGTGCTCTCGTTGCACGCGCCCGCGCTGCCGAGCACGCACCACCTGATCGGAGCCGCCGAACTCGCACTACTGCCGGATCACGCGACGGTCGTCAACACCGCCAGAGGCAGCCTGATCGATTCCGACGCGCTGGCGCGGGAATGCCGATCGGGCCGTCTGTTCGCGATTCTCGACGTCACCGATCCCGAACCCCTGCCGGGCGACTCCCCGCTGCGCTCGGTCCCCAACGTGATGGTCACCCCGCATATCGCCGGCTCACTCGGCACGGAGATCCGCCGGCTGACCGACCATACTCTCGACGAGATCGCCCGGTGGGTGGCGGACGAGCCGCTGCGCACCCGGATCACCGCCGAGGGTTTCGCTCTCAACGCCTAGTTTCACCCCTGCCCATCAATTGCAAGGAGTTTCGCCGTGAAGCGACACCTCGTTCCAGCCCTCGCCGCGGCCGCCGGCCTGGTCCTGCTCGCCGGTTGCGGCGGCGGTGACGACGGCGGCGGCCAGGCGGCCGACGGCCGGCAGATCCTCAAGGTCTCCTTGTGGAACTACGAGACGACCCCGGAGTTCAAGGCCCTGATCGACGGATTCGAGAAGGCCAATCCGGACATCGACGTGCAGCCGGTCGACATCCTGGCCGACGACTACGCCGAAAAGGTCACCACCATGCTGGCCGGCGGTGACACCACCGACGTGCTGACCATGAAGAACGTCATCGACTACGCCCGGTTCGGCACCCGCGGTCAGCTGCAGCCGCTGACCGAGGAGGCCAAGGCGCTCGACCCGGAGAAGCAGTCGGGCCTGAAGGCGTACGACCTGTCCGGTGAGTACTACGCCCTGCCCTACCGGCAGGACTTCTGGGTGCTCTACTACAACAAGACCCTGCTCCAGCAGGCCGGTGTACCCGAGTCGAAGCTGCAGAGCATGACCTGGGCCGACTACGCCGCGCTGGCCAAAAGCCTCACCAAGGGCAGCGGCGCGAACAAGGTGTACGGCGTGCACCAGCACACCTGGCGCTCGGTCGTCGAGGCCATCGCGGCCGCGCAGACCGGCGGCAACCTGCTGGGTGGCGACTACAGCTTCATGCGTGACCAGTACACGATGACGCTGGACCTGCAGAAGAGCGGTGCTTTGATGCCGTGGGCAACGGCCTCCAGCCAGAAGGTTGCCTACGACACCATGTTCTCCACCGGCAAGGCCGTGATGATGCCGATGGGCACCTGGTACGCCGCCCGGCTGCTGACCGACAAGGCCGCAGGCAAGCACAAGGTCGAGTGGGGCATGGCCCCGCTGCCGCAGCGGGAAGCCGGCAAGGTGAAGACGTTCGGCTCGCCGACCGCCTTCGCGGTGAACAAGAAGGCCAAGAACGCCGAAGCCGCGAAGAAGTTCGTCGTCTGGGCCGCCGGCGTCGAAGGCGCGACCGCGGTCGCCAAGGTGGGCGCCACGCCGTCCCTGCAGAGCCAGCAGATCCTCGACACCTACTTCGCCCTGCCGGGTATTCCGAACGACGCGGTGGCCAAGGCGGCGTTCAAGCCGGACGAGGTCGTGCTGGAGATGCCGGTCAGCGACAAGGCCTCGGACGTGGACCAGATCCTGACCGAGGAGCACGAGCTGATCATGACCGGTGAGAAGTCGCTGGACGAGGGCCTTGGCGAGATGGCCAAGCGAGTGAAGTCCGAGGTCGGCTGAGCCCCGTGACGATCTCTGCGACCGGACCGACGACCGCGGCCGCCCGCCGCCGGCACAGCATCAGGGTGGGCTGGAGCTTTATCCTGCCCAACTTTCTCGGCTTCGCCGCCCTGACGCTGGTGCCGGTACTGGCCTCGCTCGCGCTGTCCTTCCTGCACTGGGATTCCTACAGCACGCCGAAGTGGGTCGGCCTGGACAACTTCCGCCGGATGATCCACAACGACACCTTCTGGACGGCATTGTGGAACACCGTGTACTACGCGGTCGGCCATGTGCCGCTGACGTTGTGCGCGGCGCTCGGTTTCGCCGTACTGCTGAACCAGAAGCTGCGTGGCGTGCAGTTCTTCCGGACCGCGCTGTTCTTCCCGTACATCACGTCGCTGGTGGCGGTGGCCGTGGTGTGGAACATGCTGCTCAGCCCGGAACTCGGTCCGGTCAACCAGATGTTGCGATCGATCGGCATCGACAACCCGCCGGGCTGGACGACGTCGACGACCTGGGCGATGCCGGCCGTGATCGTGGCCAGCGTCTGGCGGGACCTGGGCTACTACATGATCTTGTACCTGGCCGGGCTGCAGACGATTCCGGGCGAGCTGTACGAGGCGGCCAAGGTGGACGGCGCGACCGCCTGGCAGCGGTTCCGGCACATCACCGTGCCGTCGTTGCGGCCGACCACGTTCTTCGTGCTGATCATGCTGACCATCTCCAGTTTCAAGGTGTTCGACCTGATCCAGGTGATGACCGAGGGCGGTCCGGGCCGCGCGACGCTGGTGCTGTCCCAGGTGATCTTCCGCGAGGGCATCACCCAGGGCCGCTTCGGCTACTCCTCCGCCGTTTCGATGGTCCTGTTCGTGATCGTGCTGCTGATCACGGTGATCCAGTTCCGCTTGCAGCGAAGGAGTGAGCGATGACCCTGACCGTCTCGCCCCCGGCCCCGGCCGACAGCCCTGCTCCCCCGCCGGACCAGCGGCCGACGCGCGAGCGGCCGTCCGTGCGGCTCGTGCTGGCGTACCTGTTGCTGATCGTGCTGTCGGTGGCGGTGCTGATGCCGTTCGCGTGGATGGTGTCGTCATCGCTGAAGCTGGACGCCGAGGTGTTCAGCGTGCCGATCCAGTGGATTCCGGCGGAGTTCCACTGGGACAACTTCACCAAGATCTGGGACCGGATCCCGCTGGCGACGTACCTGTGGAACTCGGTGTTCCTGAGCGTCACGATCACCGTGCTGCAGGTACTGACCGGCAGCTTCGCGGCGTACGGATTCGCCAAGGTGCGATTCCCCGGCCGCGACGCGCTGTTCCTGGCCTACCTGGCGACGATCGCCGTGCCGTGGCAGGCGTACATGGTGCCGCAGTACATCATCATGCAGAAGGTCGGCCTGGTGAACACGCATCTGTCGCTGATCCTGCTGCAGGCGTTCAGCGCCTTCGGGGTCTTCCTGATGCGGCAGTACTACCTGACGATTCCCGACGAGCTCAGCGAAGCGGCCCGCCTGGACGGCCTCAGCGAGTACGGCATCTGGGCGCGGATCATGCTGCCGCTGTCGAAACCGGCTTTGGCGAGTCTCGCGCTGCTCACGTTCGTGCACACGTGGAACGACTACATGGGCCCGTTCATCTACCTGACCGACAATAAGTTGTGGACGATCCAGCTCGGCCTGCGCTCGTTCGTCGGCCTCTATGACGCGGAGTACGCGATGATCATGACCGGTTCGGTGCTGTCCGTGCTGCCGATCCTGGTGATCTTCCTGCTCGGCCAGAAGTACTTCGTGCAAGGCATCGCGACGAGCGGAATGAAGTGACATGAACGATCCGGCCCGCCGCCTGACGCTCAGCGCCGACACCTGGGACCTGCTCTGGTCCTTCGTGCACCGAATCCTGGTGGTCAACCTCGGTCTGGTGCTGGGCTGCCTGCCGTTGCTGATCGGCCTGCTCGCGGTCGCCGAACCGTGGCGCTATCCGATCTTCTTCGGGCTGCTCGCGGTTCTTGCCGGACCGGCGGTGGCGGCCGCTTTCTCCTATTTGAATGAAGAGGATTCGCGGCCGCCGGTGCGGTTGTTCGTCCGGGCCTACCGTCGGCACTGGCGCCGCGCGTTGGCCGTCGCGGCCGTGGTGACCGCGCTGGTCGGTGTACTGGTGGCCGACATCGCCATGTTGTACGACGCGATGCCGGGAGCGGCCCTGGTTCCGCTGCTGGTGGTCTTGGCCGTTCTGCTCGTATCGGCGGGGTCCTGCGCACTCGCGCTACTGCCCGACTCGAATCTCGGACTGCGATCAGTAGCGCGAGTGGCCGTGTACGCGGCGGTGCGCGGCTGGCAGTGGAGCCTGGTCAGCCTCGTGGTGGCCGTCGTCGCGCTGGTCCTGGTGAATCAGGCGCCGCTGCTCGGGCTGACCACCGTGCCCGGATGCGCCGCTTGGGTGATGCTGATCAACGCCCGCTTCCAGCTGAACGCGTTGTCCTTGTCCGTCGTCCGGGTAGGTCAGCCGCCGGTGTAGGCGGCCACGGTCCGCGCGGCGGCTGCTCGCGCTTCCTCAGCCGGCTGACCGGCCGCGATGGCGGCCTCACCCCACGCCTCACCGCTTACCCGGCTCAACCGCAGGCCTTCTTCGGTCGCGCCGAACTCCGCGCCGTTCTCGATCGGCTTCCCGGCGAGATGCGTGGCCAGGGCCATCAGCGCCAACTCGTACCCGATGCCGACCGCGCCCGGACCGTATTGCTTCCAGTGGTCGTCCTCGTGGGCCAGGTGATCCAACTCGAACCTCGTACCGCCCGCGGGATCAGGCGTCAGCCGCAGTTCGATCCAGCTCACGGTGCCGCCGTACTCCCAGGTGGCGGCGAACATCGACGGCGGCTCGCACCGTTCGATCGTGCCACCGGCGTTGCCCTCCAGCTGATACCGGCCGCCCAGGCGCAGGTCACCCGTGACCGGCAGGAACCACCGCTCCAGCCGCTCCGCCGTCGTACAGGCATTCCACACCTCCTCGACCTCACCCGCGAAGGTCCGGCCGACGGTCACCACGTTCAGCTCACCGGCCTCCACCAGCTTCGAACCAACCTGGCGCCGGACCGCGTTCAAGTGCTCGCTCACCTCGATCATGCCCGCCAGTCTGACAACCCCAACTTATATAAGTCAACCCTAATCCTTCACCCCGAGCGACGACGCCAAAGAGAAGTCCTCCCTCTGCTCATTGCATACCGTTCATCGGACTCTTGTAACGCGGCGTGTCGGGGTTCATCGGACCCTTGTGACCAAGCTGCGGCGTGTCGTCGGACCCTTCCGACACGGCGTGTCGGGGTTCATCGGACGCTTGTGATTAAGGTGCGGTGTGTTGCGAGTGGTCGCGTCCGGACAGTCTGCGGCTGCCGGGTTTGTGGCCACCATCCACCCTCTCCCGCGAGTGGCCGGGTCTGAACGGGCACGGCTGCCGGGTTTTGGCGCCGCTACCTGGTTGCAACCGGGTAGCGGCTGCAAAACCCGGCAGTCGGCAAACCAAAACCCGCCAGTGGTCCCGAAACCCGCTAGCCGAGTGCACGCCGAGTCCGCCCGGCCGATTTGGCGAGGGGGTGCGCAACGACGCTTGCCGCGAGTGGACGCGAGCAAACGCGACCACTCGCGGGAATGACGGCGCGAGTGAACCCGTTCGTACCCGACCCGCGGAAATGACGGCACGAGTGAACCCGCCCGCACCCGACCACCCGCGGAAATGACGGCACGAGTGAACCCGTTCGCACCCGACCACTCGCGGTGGGGAAGCGGTGGACGTACGGGGTGGTGGGAGTTGGTTCAGGTGTTGGACGACCAGCCTTCGGTGTACGCGGTCCAGTGGGCGGGCGTGGCGGTGAAGTCGACGTACAGGGCGAGGCCGAAGGTCTGGCGGGTGGGCGCGTGGCGGGTGAGGCCGAGACGGGCGCCGCGAACGGCCGCTTCGACGGTTTCGGCGGAGCCGCGATGACCGAAGTCGTCCTTCCAGTAGGCGGGTAGGCCCATCAGGAGGTCGACCTCTTCGCCGGTCGCTTCGAGGGCGAGGGCCGTTTGGCGCGCGACGAATCCGCCGTACAGGGACTCGAGTGGCATGGCGGTGTCGTACGACATCACGGCCACTTGGTTCACCCGGCGGGCGGTCTCCGCGAAGTACGCCTGCGACCAGTACTTTCCTTGGCCGGCAAGGGCGATACCAACGCGGTGCACGGACGGCAACGGGTCGATCTGCGGCGTCGCGATCGACAGCAGCTTCTGCCGCGGTTCGGTCAGCGCGCGGACCTCGTCGAGTACGGCGAGGAACCCGGGCGATCCGGACCGAACCGGCTCGAAGTCGAAGTGGATCCCATCGAAGCCGAGATCGAGCATCCGCCCGGATGCCGCCACCACCCGGGCACGAGCCGCCGGGTCCTCCAGGTCGAGGCCCGGGCGTTTCTCCGGCGTGACGACGTCACCGAGCCAGGACTGGACTCGCACGGTCGGCATGGCCCGATGGACGGCATCCACGAACCAGCGGGCGCGGGGATGGACCGCCGCGGGGAGGGTGCCGTCATGTTCGAGTGGCCCGGTGTGCACGTACAGGTCGCGCATGCCGGTGCCTTTGAGCCGCGCGGCGAGTACGGCGATATCCGCGTCGGACTTCCGGCCGTCCACCCAGGCATGTCCCAGCCAGACCGCGTCCCGCCCTCGGGTTCGCGCGTCCACCGACGGCTCACCGGCGTACTGCACCCGCAACCACAAAGCCACCGCCGCCGGGCACAACACCGCGAAAACCAGCACCCCGGCCAGCACCACCCGCACCCATCGCCGCTTCACCGCGCCCCCTCAAGCCCTGGAAGTCCAGAAGCCTAATCAACGAGCCCAAAAGCGAAGGCCTCCTGCCGGGTGACAGGAGGCCTTCGCGGGTTGGGATCAGCTGCCGGTGATGGTGAAGGAGGAACCGGGCTCGATCAGGATGTTGCCGTCGCGGGAGTTGGTGATGGTGACGTTGGACAGGATCGCGTTACCGCGCGCGCCGCCCATCGCGAGAATGCCGGAGCCGTTGTTGGACTTGTCGATGCGGACGTTGGTGACGCGTACGTCGGGCATCAAGCCGCCGCCGGTTTTGAACTGGATGCCGTCGTAGGTGGAGTCGTGGATATCGGTGTCGCGAATGGTGACACCGGGAATCGGCAGGTTCTGCGGGAAGAGCGTGATCGCGCCGAACTCCTGATCCTCGTTCCAGAAGGCGCCGCCGGTGCGGTAAAGCCCGTTGTTGGCGATCAGCGTCGTACCGGAGAACGGCAGCGGGTCGTGATCGGTGGCCAGCATGATCGCCGGGTAGTTCATCGTGTCGTAGACGAGGTTGTTCTCGATCTTGTTGCCGTAACCGCCGTAAATCGCGATGCCGTTCGCGCGCCACGGCAGCTGGATCGTGTTGTTCACAAAGGAGTTGTCGTGGCCGATATCGACCGACTGGTCCTTCACGTACTTGTTCGCCCAGACCGCCAGCGCGTCGTCGCCGGTGGTACGGAACGACGAGTTGAAGACCCGTGAGTTGCGTGAACCGTTCGACAGGTTGATGCCGTCCGCGTAGGTGTTGCGGATCCGCATCCCGCTGAACTCAAGCCCATCGGCCGGTCCCCACAGGTCGGGAATGTTGTCGTAGTCGCGGCCGACCCAGGCGCCGACGTTCGCGTGCTCGATCCACACGTTGCTGATCTTGGTACCGGTGCCGAACCGCCCGTTCAGGCCGACGCCACCTTCGGCGTTACCGTCACCACCGCGGATCCGGCCGGAGCCGAAGATCGCGATATCGGAGATCTGGGTGTTCTTGTCGATATCGAAGCCGAAGTTGCCCTCGTGCGGGTGGTTGATGCTGCCCTGGGCGTTCTGCGGTTCGGTCAGCGTGTACAGCTGGGAGTGCCACATACCGGCGCCGCGAATGGTGACGTTGCTGATGCCGACCTGGTTGAACTGGCCGCGGTTCAGCGGATCGTCGGTCAGGATCTTCTTCTCCTGCCGCCACTGCCCGGCCGGAATCCAGACACAGCTGATCACGCCGTTCTGGTCGTCCGTCACCGCCCGCTGGATCGCGTCGGTGTCGTCCAGACCGTCGTTGGGCACGGCGCCGTACGACGTGATCGAGGTACAACCGGCCGGCTGGCTCAGCGCCGGCGCGACCTGTTCGAGGTCGATCAGGTCGATGATGTAGAACGACGCGGTATCACCGGCATCGCGCTGCAACTTGAACTTCGTGCCCGCCGGGTACGACGAGGACAACAGCGCGTGCGACTCGTCGAACAGCCGCCGGGCATCACCCTGCGGGGTGTTCGTCAGGCCCTCTGGCGTATCGGTATTGCCGTACAGCCAGCTGTGCCGCGACGACAGCGTCAGCTTCCGCGAGAAGGTGCCGTTGATGTAAAGGCTGATCGTGGCCTCGATACCGCCGCCACCCGGGGCGTCGGGGATCGAGTTGCGCACGACGATCGAGTTGGACTGGTTCGTTGAGGTGAACTCCACGAACTGGCCGGTCGAGTTCAGCCGGACCGACTGCCGGCCGGACGACTCGGTGGCGAAGTTGGTGTGCCCGAACGTGCGCAGCGGGTCCGTCACCAGCAACGTGCCCTGGTAGTTCGCGGCCTCCGCCTCGTACTCGGTGTACGGCACGGCGGCACCGCGGCCGACCACGATCGACTGCGCGTAGGTGTTGTTGGTTTCGTTGGTCTCGGCAACAACGTTGGTGGCGTCGGCGGTCGCGGTGATGGTGGCGCCGCCGTTGGTTGCCGTCCACGTCCCACTGATCGCCACGTTGGCCGTCGCGCCCGCGGCGATCGAGGCCGTGTTGCCGTTCAGCGTCGTACTGCCGACGACCACCCGGGTGACCGAGGCGGCGCTGGCCGACGTACCACGGTTGCTTACGGCAACGGTGAAGCCGACCGGGCTACCGACGGCCGGGTTCGCCGGGTTGGAGGTGATGCCGAGGACCTGCAGGTCGGGACCGGGTGCCTGGGCGACAACCAGCTGGGTCGGCGCGGTGAAGCTGTTGTTGTCGTTGTTCTGTTCGACGATCGTGTTGGCCGGATCGACCACCGACGTGACCGTGTAGTTGCCTTGGGCCCGCGTTCCGGCGTTGACCGTGACGGTGCTGGAGGCACCGGCGTTCAGGGCGCCTACCGCAGCACTGCCGACGACCGTACCGCCCAGGCTGACGTTCACCGAGGTGGCGCCGGCCGGGGCCGAGCCGATGTTCTGCACCGTCGCGGAAAGCGTGATGGGCGTGGTCTCGCTCGGCGAGGCGGGCGTCCACGTGGTCGAGGTGACGACCAGGTCGGGATTCGGCGCGGGCGTACCGACGACCTGCAGGTCCGCGACCTGGCCGCCCGGTGCGCCGGTGTTGCCGAAGAACTGCAGCCGTACGTCGGCTGTGCGCGCGCTCACCGGAATGGTGACGGTGTTCTGCGACGAGGGGTTGAAGACGTAGTCCGCCCGGGCACGCAGCGAGGTGAAGGTGGTCGCGCCCTGGTCCCGGCCGAGAATCTCGAAGTTCTGCGTGCGCGTTCCCCAGATCGGGTCCGGGTTGAGCTTCACCACGACCGAGGAGATGTCGGCGTTCGAGCCGAGCTTCACGGTCAGTGTCGCCGGGAAGCCGTTCGACTCCCAATAGCTGGTGCCGCTCGGGTCGTTCGCGTTCGTGGCGACAAAGCTGTGGACGTGCGATGAGGCCTCGATCGGCTTACCCGCGGCCAGGTTGGCGCCACTGCCTTGGCCATTGCGTACCACCCGGTTGCTGTCGGCAGACTCGTTGCCGGCGGCATCGCGGGCGCGCACGTAGTACTCGACGGTGGCCGCGGCCGGCTGGCTCTCGGTGTAAGTGAGCACGTTACCCGCCACCGTGGTGACGGGAGCACCGTTGCGGTGGACGACGTAGCCGGTGACACCCACGTTGTCCGTCGATGCCGACCAGGCCAGACGGATCTGCCCGCTGGCTGGTTCGGTCAGGCCGAGGTTCCCCGGCGCGGACGGGGCCTGGGTGTCGCCGCCACCGCCCGAGTCGGGGCCGAACAGGTCGAACTCGGACAGTTGCGCGGCGGGCCACTCGGTATTGGCCGTGACGTTCAGCCGGACGTACCGGGTGGTGGTCTCCGGGAACGAGATGGTGACGGTATTGCCGCCCGACTGGGTGAAGGCGTATCCCGCCGAACCCACGATGTCGGCAAAGGTCGAGCCATTCGCACTGCCTCGCACCGACAGCGTCTGCGTACGCGCACCCCACGAGGACGGCAGCTTCAGCACGACGCGATTGACCTTCACGGACGCGCCCAGATCGGCCTGGATCCACTGCGGGAAGGCGTTGTTGTTGCTCTCCCAGTACGACGCCTGGTTACCGTCCGCGCTGTTGCCGACGGGATAGCCGCCGAGCTGGCTACTGGCCGACACGGTCTTGGCCAACGCGACATCGGCCGCCACCGCCGCTTCACCTTGGCGAGCGTAGGCGTCGGCGCCGCGGGCGGCGGCATCAGCGCCGAGGGCGGCGCCGGAGATCGGCACGGCGCCGGCGGCGGAGGTCGGCACGGCGCCGGCGGCGAGCAGTGCCGCCGCGAGCAGGCCGGGAATCAGCCGCCATCTGGGCTGCGTCCGTTTCATGGTGTCCTCTGTTCTGCTGCGCGCACCGGTACGGCCTACCGCCGCGCACGCCGCAGTTCCGCGAGACCGCGCGAAAGCGGGGCTGCGGGTACGGCGGCGGGCATACGGGGTCGGTACGCCGGAGTGGTTGCTAGCGGGTCGGGGCGGGCGGGACGACCGGGCAATCAGGGCACATCGGCCCTGGAACCGCCTGGTCTAAGTAATTGCGTAGTTCTTGCCAATTTCTTGCGAGCGTGGAGACAAAGGTTGCAGGTCGTGCTCCGTTCGTCAACGGTTCAGGGCCTGCAGGGGTCACCGCCCGGGGCCGACCTGCCGCCAGGTGAAGCCGGTGAACCCCGAGGCCGCTGGCGGTGAAATCCGGACGAAGCCAGATGAAACCCGGTGAAACCCGGTGAAGCCGGTTGAAACCCGGTGAAGCCGGCGTGATGCCGGGGTGAAACCGGGCGGCCGCAATCTCTTCTCAGACGCAAGCAGCACCGCAACAGCAGCGAGCAACACCAGCCAGAGATGAGGGAGCATGACCAGTTCACCCCGCCCGGCCATCGCGGTCACCGGGCTACACAAGGCCTACGGCGACAAGGTCGTCCTGGACGGCATCGACCTGAACGTCGCGGCGGGCAGCATCTTCGCCCTGCTCGGCCCGAACGGCGCCGGCAAGACCACGGCGGTGCAGATCCTCACCACCTACATCACCGCGGACAGCGGCGAAGTCGAGGTCGCCGGGCACAAGGTGAACCAGCAGCCGGACGCGGTCCGGGCCGCGATCGGCGTGACCGGCCAGTTCTCGGCGGTCGACGGGCTGCTCACCGGCGAGGAGAACCTCCTGCTGATGGCGAACCTCCACCACCTGCCGAAGCTGGCAGGCCGCCGCCTCGCGACCGAACTGCTGGAGAAGTTCGACCTGGTCGAGGCGGGCAAGAAGCCGGCGTCGACGTACTCCGGCGGAATGAAGCGGCGGCTGGACCTGGCGATGAGCCTGGTCGGCGATCCGCGCATCATCTTTCTCGACGAGCCGACCACCGGGCTCGACCCGCGCAGCCGGCAGACGGTGTGGGAGATCATCCGCGGCCTGGTGGCCGAGGGTGTGACCATCTTCCTCACCACGCAGTACCTGGAGGAGGCCGACCGCCTGGCCGACCGGATCGCCGTACTCGACGGCGGCAAACTGGTTGCCCAGGGCACCGCCGAAGAGCTGAAGCGCCTGGTTCCCGGCGGCCACGTCCGGCTCCAGTTCGCCGACAGCGCGGAACTCGCACTGGCGGTCCAGCACCTCCGTGATGCCGCGCCCGATCAGGACTCGCTCAGCCTGCGGGTGCCGAACGACGGCACCGTGCACTCGCTGCGGGCCCTGCTCGCCCGGCTCGACGACGCCTCACTCGAGGTCGAGTCGCTGTCCGTGCACACCCCCGACCTGGACGACGTGTTCTTCGCCGTCACCGGCCAGCCGAAAACCGCCATCCCCGCCAACGCCCACGCCAACGCCGCCAGCACCGACGCGACCGAGAAAGCGACGATCCGATGAGCTCACTGTCCCTTGCCATTGCCGACTCCACCACGATGCTGCGGCGCAACCTGCTGCACGCGGCCCGGTACCCCGGCCTGACACTCGGTTCGCTGGGCATGCCGATCGTTCTCCTGCTCTTGTTCGTCTACGTGTTCGGCGGCGCGATCGGCCCAGGCGCGGCGGGTGGCGGCGAGTACATCGACTACCTGCTGCCGGGCATTCTGCTGCTGACGGTGGCCTCCGGCTCGATCTCCACGGCCGTGGCGGTCTGCACGGACATGACCGAGGGCATCATCGCCCGGTTCCGCACGATGGCGATCTTCCGGCCGTCGGTTCTCACCGGGCACGTCATCGGCAGCATGATCCTCACGTTGATCAGCCTCGCGCTGGTCACCGGCGTCGGCCTGCTGATGGGTTTCCGCCCGAACGCGAGCTTCACCGACTGGCTCGGCGCGGCCGGCATACTCGCGCTGATCACCTTCGCCTTCACCTGGCTGGCCGTCGCGATGGGCCTGGTCAGCCAGACCCCCGAGGCGGCGAGCAACATCGTGCTGCCGCTGCAGTTCCTGCCCTTCCTGAGCAGCACGTTCGTACCGGTGGACTCGATGCCGGCCGGGCTGCGCTGGTTCGCCGAGTACCAGCCGTTCACGCCGATCACCGAGACGGTTCGCGGCCTGCTGATGGGGACCCCGGTCGGCAACCAGTGGATCGCCGCCATCATCTGGTGCGTCGTCATCGCGGCCATCGGCTACCTATGGTCCCGCTCGGCCTACCGCAAGGACCCGTCCCGCTGAACTGGCCGAACCCGATGATCAGGCGCGATCAGCCAACGCCGCCAGCGCGGCCGCCCGGAACCCGGCCCGCCGCAAGCCGGCGTACGACGACTCCCAGTCGACGTACGCCGGCTTTCCGGCGTTTTCGGCCGTACGGCGAGCCCGTTCGGCGGACATGGTCGGCTGGTAGTTCCGCAAGAACCTCAGCCGGGCCGCGAGCGCCATCAACCGAACCGCCGAGGCGGTCGCACCCCGGTCGAGGTCGACCATGCCGAGCGCAAGCAACAACGCACCGCAGACGGGAAACTCCATCAACGACAGCGGTTCGGCCACCGGGGCATTCAGCACCATCAGCAACTTGCCGGGCAGTTCGGCGATGAGATCGGCCACCAGGTCCAACTGCCCGTGCTGGGCGTGCGCGACCACCGCCGCGGCCTGCATCTCGAGCACCCACGGGTCCATCGCCGGATCGACGATGCCGAACGCGGGATTGTCCTGGTTGTTGGTCCGCACAGCCTGTCGCCACAGTCCGAGGCCGGTCTCGATCTCCCCGCGGGCCAGGGCGATCTCGGCACGAATACCGAGATCGGGAATCGTCACCGCCTCGCCGTCCCATAAGCCGCCCGACTTCGACAGCAACCGCTCAGCCTCTGCACCGTCGCCCAGCTGCAACGCGGCCAAGACCAGTCCCCAGTCGATCTGGAAGTCCATCAGCTCCGCCCGTTCGCCGAGTTGAGCGAGCAAATCCTTGGCCGCCAGCATGTGCCGCCGCGCCTCGGCCCCTTGCTCGACCTGCAGGCACAACTCACTGACCCGCAGGTGCGCCATCAACCGCATCCACGGCGAGCGCGACGCTTCGAACGCCGTCAGCATTCCGTGGGCCGCCTCCATCGCCGTGTCGGTATCGCCCTCGATCTCGGCCAGATAGCCCGCCACGGCATTCGCGGCACCGGCCAGCAACGCCGGACCCTCGCAGAACTCCTGCAATACCAGGGGGAACCGCTCCGCTGACTCGTACGCCGTACCGGCCAGGACCGCGATCGCCCGGGGAACCGTGTCGGGTGGCGCCGCCGGTAGACGCCGCAGGCCGACCAACGCCCGGGTTGCGACGGCACCACGCACCAGGAGCGTTCCGGCTGCCGCGAGCGCCAGCGCCGTTCGGGTCACTTCCACGTGTTCCGGCTCGGGTCGATAGTGCGAAAGCAGCCACTCGGTGTCCCGCACGAGGGCCAGAAGGCGGATGTGGTTGAACTCGACGTTCCACAATCCCGCGAGTACGGCGGTGACCGCCGCGACCGTGGGCTCGTCGGAATCGGCCAGCGCCCATCGCAACGCCTGCACCAGGTTGTCCCGCTCCGACCGGGCCGACTCGACGGCCTGCGACGGGTCCGTTCCGTAGTACTCCAGGTGATGGGTGATGCCGAATTCGCGTGCCCAGGCAAGGAATCCGGCCCGGATGGTGTCGCCGTCCCCGGCCACCTCGCGATGCGCCGTACTGAACTCGCGCACGGTTTCGAGCATCCGGAACCGCAAGCCCGCTGGAGTTTCGATTGCCTTCAGCAACGACTGGTCGGCCAGTTCCGCGAGCAGGTCGAGAGCGTCGTACCCCAGGAGGTGTTCCGCGGCCTGCGCGGTGAAGCCACCCGGGAAAACCGAAAGCCGTCGCATCGCCGTCTGACCGGTTTCGTCGAGCAGGTTCCAGCTCCAGTCGACCACGGCGTACAACGTCTGGTGCCGTTCGGGTTTGTCCCGCGCAGCCCCACGGAGCAAGGTGAAACGGTCCTTCAACCGGCTCGCGATGTCTGCCACCTTGAGCACCCGGACCCGCGCCGCCGCCAGTTCCACCGCGAGGGGTAGGCCATCGAGTTGCCGGCACAGATCCGCGACTGCCTCGGCCGGCAACTCGACGGTGGGACGAGCCGCCCGGGCCCGCTGGCCGAACAACTCGATGGAGGTCGCCAGGTCCAGCTCCGGCAACAGGTGGACGGCCTCCGACGACAAGTCCAGCGGTGCGCGGGTCGTCGTCAGCACGCGAAGGTCCTGCGTCATCGCGACGAGGGCCTGCACCAATTCGGCCACCCCGCGGACGACCTGCTCGCAGTTGTCGAGCACCAGCAGCATGGGCCCTTGGCCGAGCCCAGCGACGATGCCCGCGAGCAAGTCGGCCGAGCGCGCGGTTTCACCCACGCCAAGGGCCGAGCCGACCTCGTGCGCGACGTCCTGGTCCGTCCGGACACCGGCCAGCCCGATGAAGTGCACGGTCCGTTGCTCGGCCTGACGGCTGACCACCTGCGCGAGCCGGGTCTTGCCGAGTCCGCCCGGGCCGACGATCGAGACCACGCGGGACGAATGCAGCAGGTCCAGGACCGCCGCGATATCGGCGTCGCGGCCGAGCAGCGAGTTCGGTTCATGCGGTACGCCGTGGCGAACGGACGGCGCGTCTTCCTGAAGCAATTCCCGGTAGAAGGCCTGCAACCCCGCGCCCGGATCCGCGCCGAGCTCATCCCGCAGGAGCCGGCGGTAGTCGTCGTACCGCGCTAGAGCCGCCGAAGGCCCTGCAGTCGCCGCCTCGCTGCGCAACACCTCGAGCAGGATCTCCTCGTCGCGCGGGTACTCCGCCGCGAGCGGCGCCAACGCCTCGATCGCCTCAGCCCGCCGTCCCAGCCGCGACAACGCGACGGCGCGTGCCCGCACGAGAGCCCGGTACGCCGGAACGCGGTCCTCCCGAAGCACCGCCAACGGATCTTCCGGGTCCGCGCCGGTCTCGATGCTCGCGCCATCCCAGTACGCCAGGCCCGTCTCGGCCTGCGCGAAAGCGTCGGCGTGGTCCCCGGCCCGGGCACTGGCCGCACAAGCGGCGGCGCTGACCAGCACTGCAGAGGTATCCACCTGGTCGTCGGCGAGGTTCAGCCGGTAGCCGGTCGCCGTACTGGCGATGAGGTCGGAACCGAACTGCGACCGTGCGCGGGAAACCAGGACCTGAACCGCCTTGACCGGATTCTCGGGTTGGACGTCCGGCCACAACCCCTCGGCCAAGCGGCCCGTACTGCACCCTGCCCGCAGGTCATTCGCCAGCAAGGCCAACAGCCCTCGCAACCGAGCCCCGGCAACTTCCCGCCCCCGGCAGGAAACCGGCCCCAACAACCTCAACTCGATCACGCCCGTACATTACTTCTCCGGCGTACTCCCATCCGCCCGTCGCCCGAGTAGCCGCCGCCGTTCACCGGGGCAGCCGCAGCCGCCGTTCGCCGAGGTAGCCGCAGCCGCCGTTCGCGACGGCTCAACGATTCTGCAGCTACTTGCAGGGGCACTCCTGCTGTCGGCGCGATGGCAGGGCACGGTCAGCTGAGAGACTGCGGGACTATGGCTGAGGGACTCATCCTGGTGGCAGACCTTGTTCCGTTCGCTCCGACGGCTCGGGTGGCTCCAGCGGCTCCGGTGGCTCCAGCGGCTCCGGTGGCTCCAGCGGCTCCGGTGGCTCCAGCGGCTCCGGTGGCTCCAGCGGCTCGGGTGGCTCCGGTGGCATCGGTGGCATCGGTGGCTCGGGTGGTGGGGACCGCGGTGCCGGATGGTTACGGGCTGCGGGCGACCGAGCCGGAGGATCTTGAGGCCATGGCGGCCACCTACCTGGCGGCGTATCCGCCGGATGTGGGCGCGCGCGATATCGCCGCCGCTCGCCGAGGCGTGATGGAGACGTTCGCGGGCGAGTACGGCGAATTCTGGCCGGCCGTCTCCCCTGTCGCAGTCGCAAACCACCGGCCCGCCGAGGCCGACCACCGCTTCACTGAGGCCGATCGCCGCGCACGGCGCCACCCAGCTAGGCCTACGAGTAGTCAGCACGAACCACCCCGCCCGCGAGCTCTACCACTCACTGGGCACCGCTTGGCATCCGCCTCCGCCTTCTTAGCTGCGTCCACCTTCGCCTTGGTAGCAGCGTCTGGCTTCGCGTGGCACTGGCCCGTAGGGGCTCATAAAGCTGCGCCGGGCTAGGCCTTTGGTCGGTGGCGAATAGACCTTGGGCGGATTCGCTCGTACGCCGCAGGCGGTTTGGTGGTGGGGTGACTATTGCTGCGGATGTGCGAAGCCCGAGGCGGTTCCTGGCACCGGACCTGGCCCGCGGGTTCATGCTGCTGTTCATCGCCGTCGCGAATTCCCACTACTTCCTGCAAAACGCACCCGCACTGGGCGGATTCCCCCGGGAGACGACCGGACTGGATGCCGTCCTGGTCGGGCTGATCGCGACTCTGGTGGACGGCCGGGCCTATCCGTTGTTCGCCGCGCTTTTCGGATACGGGCTGGTCGAGATCTACCGTCGCCGGTTGACCGCGGCGGGCAAGGATCCGGACCGGGCCACCCGGAAGGACGTGTCCCGCGCGCAGTGGCGGCCGATTCGCCGGTTGATCCGGCGGCGGAGCCTGTGGATGGTCGCGATCGGGTTCCTGCACGGGATCTTGCTGTACGTCGGCGACATCCTCGCGGCGTATGGTCTGCTCGCTTTCCTGGTGGTTCCGGCCTTGCGCTGGAAGAGCCGTACTCTCGTCATCCTCGCCGCGCTGGCCTTCGCCCTGACGAGCCTGCCCACGGGTGATTCGCTGACCGTCGAGAGCAGCGTTGGACGCGATCCCGCGATGTTGCCCGGCAGCATCTGGGCGGGAGTCGTCGAGCGCGCGCCCGCCCTGCTGGTGCTGGTCCCGCTCTATCCGATCGGCCTGGTGTTCCCGTTCCTGATCGGTATTCTCGCCGCGCGCGCCCGCCTCCTGGAGTGCCCCGATCGCCGGCTGGTCCTGCTGCGCCGCGTGGCCATCGCCGGGGTCGGTACGGCGGTAGCCGGCGGCCTTCCGATCGCACTGGTGCTTGCGGGCGTGGTGAACGAACCAGCCGGGCCTATCCTCAGCCGCCTGGGCACCCTGCACGACGCCACCGGGCACTTCGGTGGTTTGGGATATGCGGCCGCGATCGCCTTACTCGCCTACCGAATAACCTCACGGTCAAACGCGGAACGCGGGCGAGTGGTCGCCGCGATCACCGCCGCCGGGGAGAGATCGATGACGTGTTATCTGGCGCAGTCAGCGGTTTGGACCCTCGCGTTCGCGCCGTACGCGCTCGACCTCACCCCGCAACTGAGCGTCACTACGGTCGCGGCACTCGCCATCGGGACCTGGCTCGCGACCGTGTTCCTGGCCGACTGGATGCGGCGCCACAACCGGCGCGGCCCGTTCGAAGTCCTGCTCCGCAAGCTGACCTACCGAAACGGCCGAAACGACCGAAACGAAGGAGGCAACCGAAGTGGACCGGGCGAACGGGCCGCGCGGGGTGACCGAAGCGTCGGTGGCCCTTACCCCGCAAGGGCCGCCGACGGCGGCAGAATCGCGGGCGAGGCCGCATCCGGTACGACGAGCTCCGGGCTGCCCGAACCGCTGGCCGGCACCGACCAGATGTCCGAACCACCGTCCGGTCCGGTCAACCCGTAGAGAAGCGTGTTGTTGTCGCGCCACAACGGCTGGTCGTCCACGTTGCCGGTTTCGGCGGTTCGCACGATCTTGCGCGTGGCCAGGTCGAGCACCGCCAGCCGCCAGGTGCCGTCGGAGTTCTTTTGCTTGAAGGCGATTCGCTTCTCGTCGGGAGACAGCGACGGGCATTCCACGTTCTCCAGCAGGGCCTTCGCGTTGAAATCGCGGTAGTTGGCCTCGACCAGATACGTTTTGCCCTTGCTGGACATCGTCGCGTAGAAGCGATTCCCGTCCGCGGCGAAGGTGATTCCCCAGTAGTTGATATCCGCCGAGTGGTACCGGCGCCCGTCGACGTACACGGCCATTTCCTCGATGCTCTTGGTCAGCCGCTTGGTCCCCAGGTCGTACATGCCCGCGCGAGTGGAGAACCCGGTGACGGCATACGAGTCGCCGGTCACGAAAACGGTCCAGTAGACGATCTTGCCGTCGGGTGAAACCCGGGCCCGGCTCGGCGTACCAGGCAGGGACTTCTTGTAAACAATGGACATGTCGCGCCCGACCACAACCACATCCGTGATCGGCGGCAGTACACCCGGCTGAAGGGCCAGGCAGATGCCCGTGCCCTTCGATACGGCGAAGCGGTCGCACTTCAAACCGGCCACGGTCCGAACGGCCGATGCACCCGAGGCCGCTGAAGTCGGCCGAGCGGGTACGGCGGCCAGCTTGCCCTCGTCCGGCCCGGCCGCGGTGTTGCGGAAGTACAAGTGGTCCGCGCCGATCTCCATCGTGCCGGTCTGAACCGGGACGGCGTTCACCGCGGCACCGGTCCGGGCGGATACGACGTAACCGATCGCGGCCCCGGCGAGGACAAGAACGCCCAGCGCCGTTACCAAAAGCTTCTTCATGCGGGCTTCTCCCAGGGCTTGATCACGGCGGCGGCGAGAGTGACGAGCAGCAGGCAGCCGGCCACCACGAGCATGGTCGGGCGCAGGTCCCACAGCGTCCAGGCCAGTCCGAACAGAACGGCGGACACCATCCGCGCGAGGGCCTGACCGGTCTGGATCAGGGCCATCCCGCTCGCGCGGAGGTGCTCCGGCAGCCAGGGGCCCGCCGCCGCCATCAGGACGCCATCGGTCGCGGCGTAGAACACACCGTGCAGAACCAGCACGCACGCGGCGATCCACCAGCCACCAAAGGGTCCGCAGACCAGTCCGAGCGCGGTCGCCATCACCAAATGACCGCCAACGAAGACGCGCCACCGGCCGTACTTGTCGGCAAGCCGCCCGAGCGGTACAGCCAGCAGCAGGTAGACACCGGCCGTGCCGAGTGGCAGCAACGGGAACATCGTCGTACTGACATCGAAATTGCGTTGCAGAGCGAGATAGAGGAACGAGTCCGTGACGCTGATCAGCGCCAGCGCCGCCGCCCAGCCGCAGAGCCGGCGAAAGCCGGGAATCCGCAGCAGCTGCAGCATCGACCGCACCGGAACGGGTTTTGCCGGTCCTTCGGTGGGCGGTCGATCACGAACGAAGGCGACCAGTACCAGCACCCCGATGGTCGCGATACAGAAGCTGGTGACGAAGACCGAGCTGTAGTCCCCCAGGCTGCCCCAGAGCACCACCATCGCCACCAGCGGCCCCAGGAACGCGCCGATGGTGTCCATCGCGCGATGCACGCCGAACGAGCGGCCGAGGCTTTCCGGCTCACTGCTCAGCGAGATCAGCGCGTCCCTGGGCGCCGTTCGAATGCCCTTGCCGGCCCGGTCGACGGCCAGTACCGCGCCGATCGCCGGGACCGAGGACCCCGCTGCCAGCAAACCGAGTTTGCTGGCAGCGGAGAGGCCGTAACCGATGCCGGCGACGGCCTTCAACCGTCGCCAGCGATCGGCGGCATGCCCACCGACCAGCCGAACCAGCGCGGTCGCCCCGGCGTACAACCCGTCCAGCAGACCGAACTGGAGCGGATTGAGGCCAAGACCGACGACCAGGTAGAGCGGTAGCACCGCGGTCACCATCTCGGCTGAGATGTCCGTGACCAGGCTGACCATGCCCAGCGCCAGCACGTTGCCGGAAACTCGCCGCCCGATCTTGCCCTTAGTGGTGCCCGCCGCGCGGGTATCGGCTAGATACATGGTCGGCTCGTCAGTGGCAGGTGGTCGTCGGGGAGCTGTCCAGGACGGTGTTGTTCAGGCCGATCAGCTGGCTGGTGAACGAGTTGTCGGTCATCGTCAGCTTGATCACGCCGTGGGTGTCCGTGATGGTCTTGGCGGTCGCTTCGTGCTCGGCGTGCACCGGGTAGAAGTTGTCCGTGCCACCCATGCCGCCGATGATCATCGTCGTACCGGCCGCGGTCGGCTTGCCGTACTTGTCCTGCGCTACGAAGCGCTCGTAGTGGTGGTCGTGCCCGTTCAGCACCAGGTCCACCTTGTTGTCCACCAGGATGTTCCACATCGTGGCCATCTTGTCGTTGTCACCGCGCGCACCAGAGCTGAACCGGGGGTGGTGGAAGTAGGCCGCGACGCACTTCTTGGTGTTGGCCGCGAGGTCCGCCTTGAGCCAGGTGTGCTGCGCCGATTCGACCAGGCCGGGTGAGTCCTCGGTCGAGTCCAGCGCGATGAAGTGCCAGTTGCCGCGCTCCCAGCTGTAGTACCGCTTGCCGTTCGGCCGGGCGATGGCGCCGAAGTACCGGTGGTAACCGTCGTACGCCGGCGACGAGTAGGTCTCGTGGTTACCGACCGAGGGCTTCATGATGGACTTGAAGCGGCCCCACGAGGTGTTGAAGTAGCTGGTGAAGTCGGAGTAGTGAGCGTCGTCGTACTGGTTGTCGCCCATGGTGATGACGTTGACCGGCTTGATGAAGTCGACGACCTTCGCCGTCTTCGGGTGCACACAAGAGCTGCTGGACGCGGTGCACTGGTCGGCGATGTCACCGGCTGCCGCGAGCACGAACACCCCGGTGGGCCCGGCGGCGGTCGTGACCGAGAGCGGAGCGCTCTGGGCCGACTTGTTGTTGTTCGGATCCTTGGCCAGAACGGTGTAGCTGTAGGCCGTCTGCGGCGTCAGTGCGGTGTCACTGAAGCGGTTCTCCGCCACCGAGGCGACGAAGGTGCCGTTGCGGAAGACGTCGTACCCGCTGACGCCCACGTTGTCGGTGGACGCGGTCCAGGTCAGGTCGACCGTGGTGCTGGTGACGGTGCCCGCCGCCAGGTTGGTCGGCACGGTCGGGGCCTGGGTGTCACCGGTCGAACCGCTGACGCCGAAGACCTCCATCTCCCATAGCGAGTAACCCCATGGTGTACCGCGCTGGGTCCCGACCACGCGGACGTAGCGGCCGTTCGCGGCCAGACCGGTGTGGTCGTCGATGCCACCATCCCCCGTGGTGATGGTCTTGAGCGTCCGGAAGTTCGCGCCGTCGTCGGAGATCTCGATCCGGTAGGACTTGGCGTAGGCCACCTCCCAGTTCAGCTTCAACCGGTTGACGGCCGAGGGCTGGCCGAGGTCTACCCGGATCCACTGCGGGTCGATGTACTCCGCGCTGGCCCAGCGGGTCGATGTACTGCCGTCGACCGCGTTCTTACCGAGGAAGCTGCTGCTCTCGACGCTGGACGTGATCACCGGCGCGCCGCGGGACAGCAACACGTCGGCGGTGACACCTGCGCTGGCATGCAGCCCGACGCTGGTCGCGATCACCACGGCGGCGAGCGCCACCACGGGCACTTTGATTTTTCTGAGCGGGAACATGTCGCACTCCTGCGGGGCTCGGGGACGCCTGGGGCGGGCAGCCCGAATTGGAAAGTCGCTTAACAGTTGGCAAGTTCAGCGCAACCTCTCAGTAGTGCCCACGCAGAACGACCGGCAGAATCACCCTCCTGCTGTTCTGCCGGTCGGCACGGCGACCCCGGTGAACGCTTTCGCTGATCCGGCAGGAAATTCCGGCACCGGTTCCGCCGGTCGATCACGGCTCATTTGCGGGCTACCGCAGCGGTTCCCGGCCCTCGCGCATCAGTGCGAAGAAGCGGCCGTTTCGAGCCGCTGGGCGACGGCCGCGAGCTCGGGCCGGTCCCACTCCCGGCAGAACTCCAGCGCCTCGGCCCGGACCCGCGCGGCCTCGTCGCGCTCCCCCAGCTGATCCAGTACGACGGCCAGCTCCGCCTGCGCCTCCACCCGGCGGATTCCGGCGCCACTGTCGCGCAACATCTCGGTCGCCGCCTCCAGCTCATCCCGCGCCGCAGGCAGATCGCCGGACCCGGCCAAGGCATCTCCCACGCCGAACCGCGCCCGGGCCTCGCCACTGCGCATTCCGGCCGCGCGGAACAGCTCGATGGCCTCCCGGTACGCCGTCATCGCCTCGGCCCACTGCTGCGACCGCGCCAGCGAGGCGCCGTACGCGAGCAGCCGATGCCCGAGCAGTACGGCGCCCGTGCCGTCGGCGGGTTCGTGCTCCGGGCGGCGGAAGTACTCGACGACCCGGCGGTGGATCGCCAGCGCCGCGGCGGTTTCGCCGCGCGCCTGTTCGAGCGACGCGACAAGGGACCAGGCGATGTGCTGCCCGAGTGGTTCGGGCGCGGCGCCGAACCGCTCGGCAGAGAGGGCTGCGAGAGCCGCGGCAGCACCCGTACCGCCGGTGATGCGTTCGAGCGTCGCCAGGTAGAACAACGCCCAGCCTTCCTCGACCAGATCGCCGGCCTCTTTCGCCGCGGCGAGCGCCTCGCGATGGAGCCGCAGGCCCTCCTCACGCTGCTCCAGCAGCACGCCCACCGCCCAGCCGAGCAGGTTGAGCTGGACCGCCTCGGCGGCACGATCGCCAAGCCGCCTGGCCACGTCCACGCCCAGTTGGAACACCTCGGGCCAAATCTCCGGCAGCACGCCCAGATCCGAGTACCAGTGCATGGCGTCGGTCAGCGCCAGCACTTCGGTGGACCAGGCGTCATCCGGAGCCGCCCGGCGCAACGCAGCCAGCCAGTCGGCGCGGTGACGGTGCAACCAGTCCAGCGCGGTGTGCCGGCTCTCGAAGGCCATAGCCGGTCCGGGTGGTGCCGGCGGGCCTGGTTGCAGCACCGCGGGCAGGAAGCAGTTCCCGGCGGCAGTGGCGGATCGCAGCAACCACCCGGTCAACCGTCGACTCGTCGCCTCCGCCTCGGCCGGGGACTCCTCGTCGGCCAGGCATTCGCTGGCGAAGAGGGCCAGCAGGCTGTGCACGCGATAGCCGCCGTCGGAGCCGACGGGCTCGATCAGGCTGAAGTCCGCGAGTTCCTCCACGGCCCGGCGGGCGGTCCCGATCGGCAGGTCCGCCAGCACCGCGGCGACCTCGGCGGAAAGCTGGTCGCCGGTCAGCAGCGCCAAGCGCCGGAAGACGAGCGCGGCCGGCCCGGACAACTGCCGGTAGGACACGGTGAAGGCGGCAACGACCCGCAGATCGCCGGCCTCCAGCCCGCCAAGTCGCGTCTCGCTCAGCTGCGCCACGAAGTGTCCCAGCGACCACAATGGCCTACTCGCCAGCCGATTACCGGCGATGCGCAGCGCGAGCGGAAGATGCCCGCACAACTGGGCGATCTGCTCGGCCGTGCCGGCCTCCGCGGACATCCGGTCCTGGCCGACGATCGTCGCCAGCAGATCGGCCGCCTCGGTCGTGGTGAACGGCCCGAGCGGCAGCCAGACCGCGCCCTCGAGCCCGGACAGCACTCGCCTACTGGTGATGATCGTGAACGAGCCGGGACCCGTGGCCAGCAAGGGCCTTACCTGCGCTTCGTCGAAGGCGTTGTCGATCAGGACCAGCGCAGGCCGTCGCGCCAGCATCGCCCGGTACAACCGGCCCTGGTCCGCAGGGCTCGGCGGGATCTCGGCCGTCCCCACACCTAACGCCCCGAGCAGTCGGCGCAGCGCGGCACCTTCGCCCGGTTCGGCCAGGTCGACGTACAGGCAACCACCGGGAAAACCCGACGCGAGGGAACGGCCCGCCCGGACGGCAAGGCTGGACTTACCAACGCCCGGCGGCCCGGTCAGTACGGCGACCGGCTGGGCCGCCGCGCCCTCGGCAGCATGTCCCGCGGCGGCGGCCAAGGCGGTCAGCGTGGCGAGCTCATCGGTCCGCCCCACGAAATCGTTCAGTCCCGCCGGTGGTTCGCATTGGGCCGCGGCCACCCAGGGCGCGATCTCCGCGGCACGCGACCGGGCCGATTTGGCCGTCTGGGTGAGGAAACGGCGTTCGTCCGGCGTCAACCGGGCCGCGTCGGCCAGGGCTTCAACGGTTCGCGGCTGTGGCGCCCGCACCCGGCCACGCTCGATATCGCTGATCGCGCGGACGCTGACGCCCGACCGCTCGGCGATTTCTTCCTGGGTCAGTCCGGAACGCAGCCGCGCGGCTCGCAGCAACCGCCCGACCTCGTCAGTCATCGCGTCAGCATGCCACGAGCCGGGCCGATCCGGCGCCGGACTTCAGCCGGACGGAACCGCGTCGCGGCCTGGTTCCGGGTCGCGGGACATTAGTTGCGGAACTGACGGTAAGCGCTTGCCAAGCTCGGAGGTGGCACTGAGACTGACTTCCCTGATCCGCCCATCAGGAAGGTTTGCGATGACGCACGACCTCAGTAGAAGGCGTTTGCTCGGTCTCGGCGCAGGCCTGGCCGGCAGCGCGATTTTCACCGCCAGTCCGGCCTATTCGTCCGGCAGCGCTGGTTTGGCCGAAAGTGCTGGTTTGGCCGGCACCTCGAGCATCGCCGGCCGGTGGCAGTCCAGCCTCGTGCAGTACGACTCGGCGTACCGGCTCAGGTACTCCGAGGATGCCGAGGGCAACCGAATCCCCGATTTCAGCCACGCCGGTTATCGAAACGGCAACAGACCGATCCCGCGAGTCCGGACCGTCCAGACGATAGGCCCGGTCGAAGGCGACAACACCGCCCACCTCCAGGCGGCGATCGACGCGGTCGGGCAACGGCCCGTCGATCGCGACGGCTTCCGCGGCGCGGTACGGCTGGAACCCGGCAACTATCCCGTTGCCGGTACCTTGCGGCTCAACCAGAGCGGCGTCGTACTGCGCGGCTCGGGCGATGGCGCCGATCCGGCCAAGGACACCATCATCCGGGCCACCGGCAACCTTCCCGCCTCGCGAGACGTGATCGTGCTCGGTGGCAGCGCCAGCACGGGGTGGCGCGGCCAGGTGCCCGGCACGTTGACCGACATCACCAGCGAGTGGGTGCGGGTGGGGTCGCGCTCGTTCGAGGTCGCGGACGCGAGTGGTCTGCGCCCGGGCGACAACATCATCCTGGTCCACCCTTGTACGGACGCCTGGCTGGCCTCGGTCGACTACGGCGGCACCGCCACGGACGCGCCTTGGGTGGTAGGCAGCCAGCCGATCACCTACAACCGGTTCGTCCGGTCGATCCGCGCCAACACCGTCACGGTCGACGTACCGCTGTTCGAGCATCTGCGGCGCGAGCGATCCCAGTCGTACCTGTACAAGTGGGACCGCGCCGGCCTGGTGACCGGCGTGGGCCTGGAGTCGTTGCGGGTGGACATCGAGTTCACCGGTGATCCCGATCAGGACGAGGCGCATGCCTCAGTGGCGGTCAAGATCCGTCAGGCCGAGGACGTCTGGGTGCGCGACAGCACGTTCCTGCACTTCGCGAAGGCCGGGGTGGAGACGTTCGAGACCACCCGGGCGACGATCCGGAACTGCCGGGCGCTCGATCCGGTGTCGCTTGTCACCGGCAGCCGGCGGTACAACTTCAACTGCGAGGCCTACTCCCAGCAGGTGTTGTTCGCCGACTGCTACGCCTCGAAGGCGCGGCACGCGTTCATCTCGAACGGCAACAGCAGCGCCTCCGGCATCGTCTTCCTGCGCGGTACGGCGGAAGGCAGTCTCGCCTCGAGCGAAGGCCATCGCCGCTGGAGCCAGGGTCTGCTCTGGGACAACCATCGCGAGATCGCACCGAGGGTCGATCTGACCCTCGGCATCTACAACCGCGGGGACTACGGGACCGGCCACGGCTGGTCCACCTCGCACTCGATCGGCTGGAACTGCGACACCGCCGGCACCAAGCTCGTCGTACAGAAGCCGCCGACCGCGCAGAACTACGCGATCGGCTGCCACGGCATCGTCACCGGCGACGGCCCCTTCGCCCAGCCCGCCGGGTGGATCGAGGGCGCCAACCGGCCAGGTCTGTGGCCCACCTCGCTCTACCAGGCGCAGTACGTCGACCGGAGGCTGGCATGAAACGCACTCGAAGGTGGATCGCAACCACTTCCACATCACGTCCTTCGCGAACCTTCTTTGCGACGATCGGACCCGTCTTGCCGCTCGTCTGCTACCTGTCGGGTGCAGGCGAGCCTGCAGCGGCAAACGGGTCCGATCGTCGCAAAGAAGGTAGGGCTAGACCCGTTTGAGGTAGCGCAGGCACGGTACGGCGATGGGGCCTTCGGCGGACGAGGCCTGGTAGTCGAAGGGCCCGTCGCTGATCCAGCCTTGGCGCTCGTAGAACCTGCGCGCCCGGGCGTTCCCCTCCACCACCGCGAGCCAGGCGGTGTCGTACCCGTTGGCCTTGACCTGGCGTTCCGCCTCGGCCAGCAGGATCGCCGCGAGCCCGGAACCACGGTGGTCCGCCGCGAGGTAAACCTGTTCCACCTCGTCGTTCACCACCATCACGAACCCGGCGACCTGCCCGTCCACCTCGTACACCGTGGTGTCGCCAACCCGCTCCGCCGCCCGAACGTCGAACGACTCCCGCGTCCGAACCGCGACCAGCGCCTCGGGAATATGCCCAAGATGCCCATCCCGCCACCCGTCATACCAAACCCGCGCCACCACCGGCGCATCCCCACTCACCGCCCCCCGAATCCCCACCCCCCGACCCTAACCCCACCTCCCCACCTCCCCCTTCGGCGTGTCATCGGACTCTAGTTACCCGGCGTGTCGCGGTTCATCGGACGCTTGTGACCACGCGCGTCGCCAAAACGCCGAGACCTCCCCGAGGTTTGCCTTCAGTCGTCGGAATCCGCCCTCCGCCCTGGCCGCCGGCCGAGTGCAGACCGCAGCAAGGAGGGCGGATTCCGACGAATGACTGCCAGCAGGGGACCCGCCGCCACGGTCACAAGCGTCCGATGAACGGCGACACGCCGCGTCACAAGCGTCCGATGAACGGGATGCAAAAAGGTTGCGGGGGTGGGTAGGGTGGGGGCATGAAGAACTTGGTGAGGGTGGCAGCAGCCGGGGCGTTCGCGCCGTCGGCTGATCTCACCTGAGCTCATTCACCCAACCGGCGAACGCGACAGTTCGCCGGTTTTTTGTTGCCCGGAGACTGTCGTTCGCCTTGTTCGAAAGGCATTCCGATGGAATCCACCAAGGTCCTGCGCACGTTCGGCGACTTCTTCACCGAGCGTGGGCACCACCAGATCACCGGTAGTACCCTGCGGCCGGAGCCGGGTGATCCCGTGCTGTTCACCACGTCCGGCATGCACCCGCTCACGCCATATCTCGACGGCCGGCGACGGCATCCACAACGCCGCCTGACGAACCGCCAGCGCTGTCTTCGTACGACGGACCTCGAGGAGGTGGGCGATCGTACGCATCTGACCGTGTTCGAGATGCTCGGCTCGTGGTCCCTCGGCGACTACAGCCACGAGCAGAGCCTGCGCTGGGGGTTCGAGCTGCTGACCGAGGGGTTCGGCCTGGATCGCTTGTACGTAACGGTTTTCGGCGGCAACGACGAACTCGGTCCGGATCTCGATTCCGAGCGCGTCTGGCACGAGCTCGGCCTGTCGGTCGAACGCCTCGTCGACGACAACTGGTGGTCGAACGGTCCCACTGGTCCGTGCGGCCCGGACAGCGAGATCTTCGTCTGGACCGGCGATACCGAACCGGAGGGAACACCCAGTACGGATTCGCGCTGGGTGGAGGTGTGGAACCACGTGCACATGCGGTTCCACCGGTACGACGACGGGCTGCTGCGGCCGGTCACGCCTCCCAACGTGGATACCGGCATGGGCTTCGAGCGATTGCTGATGCTCTTGCAGGGGGTCAACTCGGTGTACGAAACCGACCTCTTCGAGCCCTGGACCGAACACGTCAACCGGCTCTGGCATCCCGACGAGAGATCGTTCCGCCTCCTGACGGACCACCTTCGCTCGTCGATCGTGGTGATCGGGGATGGCGTACGCCCGTCCAACACCGGCCAGGGGTACGTGTTGCGCCGGTTGATCCGCCGCTGTTTGACGACGTTGTACCGGCTCGATCCGTCGTACGGCTTGGAGGAACTCCCGGTCGAGGTCATCGAGCACACCACTGGTCATTTCGGCCAGCCGGATGACCCGGGTTCGATCCGCGAACTTCTGCTGGACGAGGAACGGCGCTTCCGCCGGCTGATCGATCGCGGCCGGGACCGGGTCCTCCGCTTGCACCAGCGTGGACCGCTCACCGAGACGGACTTCACCTTCTTGCACGAGACGCACGGCCTTCCCCGGGAGGTGGTCGAGTCGGTTCTCCCGGTCTAACGCGGCCGAGCCGGTTGCGGGGCACTCAGGCCGGGCCCGCAACCGGCTTGAGGGTCGAGACCAGCCGTTGCAAGGCTGGGTTGGGGTTGTCCGAACTCCAGCAGGCGTGCAGGGTGACGGAGTGGGCGTCGGTGGTCACGAGCTCGCGATAGCGAACGCCCTGCACGCCCATCGCCATGATCGAGCGCGGCACGAGCGCACAGCCGAACCCCGCCCGGACCAGCGCGAGCATGGTCGGCACCTGCGACGCGAGCTGGCTCACCACATACCGGTCCATGCCGATCATCGCCGCGCAGATGTCGTGCAGGTACCGCGAACCCTCCGGGCTGTACCCGATGTAGTCGTCGGTCACCTCCGCCAACGCCACCGGCTCCGCCCCCGCGGCCAGCTCGTGGCCGGCCGGTACGGCGAGCACCAGGTCCTCCGAATGCACCAGCACCGACTCGAACCCCGGTGGTATCGGCGGCCGGACCAGCCCGAGGTCGATCCGCAGATTGGCCAGCGCCTCGAACTGGTCCTCGCTCACCAGCTCCGCCAACGCGATGCTCACCCCCGGCAACCGGGTATTGACCTCGGCGAGGAAGTCCGCGAGGACGGCGTACGCCCCGATCGCGGTGAAGGCCAACCGCAGACTGCCGGTTTGGCCTTCGGCGGCGCGGCGGGTGGCCTCGGGCGCGACGTCCAGCAGGGCGAGCACCCGGCGGCAGTGCGCCAGGAAGACTTCGCCTGCGGCGGTCAACCGCACCCCTCGGCCGGTCCGGTCGAACAAGGTGGTGCCAACGGCCTTCTCGACGGCCTGGACCTGCCGGGTCAACGGCGGCTGGGTCATGTTGAGCCGCGCGGCGGCCCGGCCGAAATGGGACTCCTCGGCGACTGCGACAAAACCGCGCAACTGGCTCAGGGACAGATCCATACCTCAAACGGTATCGGTCTATGCGAAATCGGGCTTGGACGCGCATAACGCTTGGCGCCTACGGTCAGGATGCCACCAACCTGAGGAGCCCGACTTGACCAGACTGGCCGTCGCCATGAGCCCGGAACGCGTTGCGGACGTCTGCAGCGCGGAGACCCGGCAACTGCTCGAAGAGCGGTTTGAGGTGGTCTGGTCGGGAGCCGACGTGTCCCGCTTGGAGGGCGCTGAAGTGGTTCTGACCAGCTGGGGTACGCCGCCGCTACCCGCCTCGCTCTGGTCTGCTGGCAACGGCCCGAAGGTTGTCGCGCACGCCGCCGGTTCGGTGAAACGACTCATCGACCCGGTGATCTTCAACCAGGGCGTGGCGGTGTTCTCCGCGGGTGGCCGGATCGCCTGGTCCGTTGGCGAATACTGCCTGGCCTCGATGCTGACGCTCGCCCGGCGCCTCCCCCAGTTCGACCAGGCCCTTCGAGGTGGCGCGTGGAAACCGTCCCACCTGCGCGGCATCGAACTGGCCGGGCAGTCGGTCGGCATTCTCGGCGCCAGCTCGACGGCCCGGGCGCTGATCACCCTGCTGAAGCCGTTCGGTTGCGACCTCGTCGTGTACGACCCGTACCTCGATGACGATCGGGCCCGAGCGCTGGGAGTTCGCACGGCCTCACTGGAAGAGACGTTGGCCTGCGCGTTCGTTTCCTTGCACGTGCCGGATGTGCCCGAAACGCGAGGCCTGGTGAGCCGGAAGCACCTTGAGGCGATGGCCGAGGGCACGATCGTGGTCAACTCGTCGCGTGGTCCGGCGATCGACCAGGAGGCCTTGCTCGAACAGGTCGTGGCGGGCCGGTTGTTCGCCGCGCTCGACGTGTTCGATCCGGAACCACCCGCGCTGGCGGACGCCGTACTGGCCGCGCCGAACCTGTTGATCAGCCCGCACATCGCCGGAGACACCGTGCAGGGTCATCTCGCGCTCACCGGCTATGTGCTGGCCGACGTACTCAAGTGGCTCGACAACGGGACATGCGGGCCGTCGTACGTCGATCCCGCCGCCTGGCCGATCGCGGCCTGACGCCATGTCCCGGATCAGGTCTTTGCAGGTTTTTGCCGTCGCGGTTCCGTTCGCGAAGGGATTCGTGCTCGGCAGCGGCGCCGTCGGCACGCCGGATCAGGCCGGCTCGGTCATCTTCGTGCGGCTGGTCACCGAGGACGGCGTGATCGGCTGGGGTGAGCAGCGGGCCTTACCGAGCTGGAGTTACGAGACGGCCGAAACGATCGCGGTGGTGATCAAGCGCCACCTCGAACCGATCCTGCTGGAACTCACGCCGTTCGACGTCGAGTTGTTCCACAGCCGCGCGAATCGGCGGTTGAGCCCGTCGGTCTCGAACGGCTTTCCGTTCGCCCGGGCCGCGGTCGACCTGGCCATGCACGACGCGGCGGGCAAACTCGCCGGCGTACCGGTGCATCAATTACTGGGCGGCCGGTTGCGGGACGCGATCCCGCTCTGCTCGGCGATCGGGGTGGACGAGCCGTCGGTCGTTCGCGAGCGCATGCTGCAGTCGTCGGACTACGCGGCCTACAAGGTCAAGATCTCCGGCCGCCCGGAAGCCGACGCAGCGGCCGTACGAGCCGCTTCGGAAGTTGCTGAGGGCAAGCAGATCTGGCTGGACGCAAACCAGTCGTACCGGCCTTCGGGCCTTCGGCAACTACTCGACTCGATCCGCGACATGCCGGGGATTCACAACGTGGAGCAGCCCGTGCCGAGTACGGACCTACTGGGCATGCGCCGAGTCCGCGCGATGACGGATCTGCCGATCGCCATCGACGAAGGCAGTTTCACCGCGAGCGATCTGGCCCGGGCGATCCAGGCCGACGCCGCCGATCTGGTCGTCGTGAAGATCTGCAAGGCGGGCGGAATTCGCAACGCCCTGAAGACCGCCCAGGTCGCGACGGCCAACGGGATGGAGATCCTGGCAAGCGGACTGACCGACTGCGGCGTCGGATTCGCGGCCGCGTTGCACCTCTTCAGCCAGCTGGAACTCGCCTTGCCGGCCGAACTGAACGGGCCCGAACTACTGGCCGACCTGTACGTCGAAGGCCTGTCGATCACCAAGGCCATCGCCACCGTGCCAACCGCCCCCGGCCTCGGTGTAGAGGTCGACGAAGAACGCATCCGAGCCGAAGCGAAGGACCTGGTTTATGTCTGAGTTCTGCTGGTCCGTTTTCACCAAGCCCTGGTCGGAACTGCCCGGCGACGAACTCGGCAAACTGGTCGCCGGGCTCGGCTTCAACGGCGCGGAGATCCCCGTCCGCGATACCGCCTTCGTGACTCCCGCGACGGCCGTGCGGGTTCTGCCGACGTTTGTGGCACAGCTCCGCGACCATGGCGTCAGCCCGATCAGCATCGCCAGCGGCCTCGAGGAAGAGACCTTCGCGGCGTGCCAGGCGGCGGGCGTACCGATGATCCGGATCATGGCCGAGCTCGGGCCGGACGGTTACGCCTCCTCGGTACGGCGGATCCGCGCGCGCCTGGAGTCCGTCGTACCGCTCGCCCGGCAGTACGGCGTCCAGGTCGGCGTTCAACCGCATCACGGCCGGTTCGTCTCGTCGTCGCTGGGTGTACTCGCGCTGCTCGAAGGCCTCCCGCCCGAATACTTCAAGGTGGTCTGGGACGCCGCCCACGACGTACTGGCCGGCGACGATCCGCGCGTGACCCTGCCGCTGGTCGCGGACCGCCTCGGCATCGTCAATCTCAAGAACGTCATCTACCGCCAGGTCGAGCCCGCCCGTGGTTGTCTTGGTGGAGCGTGGAAGCCGTGGTTCGTCGAAGGGCCCGACGGGCTTTCCGACTGGGCCGCCGTACTCGCGACGCTGGCCGAGCTCGGCTATGCCGGACCGGTCTGCCTTACCGGCCAATACTCCGACCCGGCCGTCCCGGTCGAAAGCCGCCTGGCGCAGGATCTCGCTCGTGCGCGTGGGCTGGTCACGGATTGACCAGGGACTGGAGGGCCGGGGCATAGAGGTCGGCGATCTGTTCGGGAGTGGCCGTGGCGGCAGGGCCTTGCTTGTCGATGGCCATCACGGCGCCGAGACCTAGGAGTTGAGCCGCGAAGAGTTCGGCGCGGAGGTCCTTGGTTTGGCCTTGCAGGCGTTCGGCGACCTGGCTGATGACCTGGTCGCGGAAGCGTTCGCGCAGTAGTGCCCGTTCGTCGCCACTGCCCGCGGCGAAGACGACCCGGAGCAGGAGGTCCGAGTTGTGCCGGCGGCGGGAGCGGACCAGGGTCAGCACGGCGTGCCTGCCGAGTTGGTCGTTCGGCGCGTCCAGGAGTTGGGTGGCGGCCGTGCTGAAGTCGGCGACCGCGTCGAACAGCAGTTCCTTGCTGCCGAAGTGCTTGACGATCAGGGATGCGCTCACACCTGCGTCGGCGGCGATACCGCGCAACGTGACCGCGGCATACGGCTGAAGCGCAAAAGCCCGCCGCGCAGCAAGCAAGATCGCCGCCCGCCCGGTATCAACCACCGCAACCCGACCACCCGACCGCCCGGAACCGTGCTGATCTCCGGTAGTCCTCTGGTCTCCGGTGGCGTGCCGGTGGCCGGTGGTTCCCTGGTCTCCGGCGGCTTTGCTCACCGCCCCAGCATGCATGATTTCCGCCGATCCTGCCGACCCGGCGAGCCCTGCCAACCCGCGACCCAGTCGCGCCAACCCGCGCCGGATCCCTCGACGCCCAGCCGCACTGCACACACGCGTCCACTCGCGGTCAGAGCTGTTTGTTCCTCTGCCACGAGTGGGCGTGTGTGACGTTTTCTGCCTTGCCACGAGTGGGCGGTGCGGAGGTGGGTCAGCGGACGGGACCGGAACCGAGTTCGACGTTGGTGGTGTGTTGCTGGCCAGACTGGTCGGTCCAGGTGAGGTCGACCTTGTCGCCGGGTTTGTGCTGTTCGAGCAGGTTGGTCAGGCTTTCGGCCGAGTCGACGGTCTTGCCGCCGAGGCCGGTGATCGTGTCGCCCGCCTCGATACCCGCCTTGCCGGCCGCCCCGTCAGCCAGCACATCGCCAATCACCACACCCTGGCTCTGGCCCGCACCGGTCAGTACCGTGACGCCGAGCATCGCGGAACCACCCACGTGCACGGTGTCAGTGCTCTGGCCCGACTCGATCTGGTCCGCGATCGCCATCGCCTGATTGATCGGGATGGCGAACCCCTCGCCACTCTCAGCCGTACCAGCGGAGTCGGCGGTCTGGGACATGCCGCGACCGTTCTGCGGCTCTACCGAACCAGCGACGTCCACGCCGATGACCTGGCTGTTGTCGTCGACCAGCGGTCCGCCCGAGTCGCCGGGCTGGATGTTGGCGCTGGTCGCGATCAGACCGGTCAGCTGCTCCGGATCACCGCCGGACTGGTCGGTCGCGGTGATGTCCTGGTCGAGCGCGGTGACCTCGCCCGGCGCGTAGCTCGGCGTACCGCCCTTGCCTCCGGCGTTACCGACGCCGACCACCTTGTCCCCGACCTTGACGTCCGACGAGTCGCCGATCGCGGCCGTGGTGAGACCCGAGGCGTTCTGCAGTTTGAGTACCGCGATGTCGTGGGTGGCGTCGTATCCGGCCACCTGCGCGGTGTAGGTCTTACCGTTGCCGACGTTGGTCGCCGTGATCTGGGTGGCACCTTCGATCACGTGGTGGTTCGTGATCACCTCGCCGTCGGACGAGATCACGATGCCCGTACCGGCGCCACGCTCGCCCTGATATCCCAGCACGGTGTTGATGTTGACCAGGCCTGGCGAGATCGCGGCCGCTATAGCCGCCGGATCGGCCGACTTGGTCTGTACGGTCGTGAGCGAGGCGTTGCTCCGTACGGCGGTCCAAGTCACCGACGCGACCGCCAGCAGGATCGCGAGGGCGATCGCGCCGAAGGCCAGGGCGATCTTGTTCCGCCGCCGCACGGGCCCTTGCGGATAAGGCCCCCACTGCTGCTGCGGATGTACCGGCGCCGGCCCATACGTCGCATGGCCGTACTGCGCCCCGTACCCGCCGTACGACGCCTGAGGCTGGTACGGCGGCTGCGGGTGGTTAGGCGGCTGCGGGTGGTTCGGCGGCTGCGGGTGGTTCGGCGCCGTCGGGTACTGCCAGTGCCGTGGGTCGTAGCCAGCGGGTGGTTGCTCTTTGCCCTGGTCTTCGAACTCGCTCATGTCCGGGTCTCCTTCGACGTTCTCCCGGTTCGAGTAGAGCGCGGCGAACTGAGAGGTTGTCCAAGGCAATCGGTGAATCAGCTGAGAAAACGCCCAAACCTCAACGAATACGGCAAATTCTCAGCCCGCTGTCAGCCAGTTCTTCCCGACCGCTCAGGTTCGCTGCTCACGAGCGGAGTTCGGCGACCGCCTCAGCCAGCAGTGCGACACCTTCCGGCACGGCCGCGGCTGTGAGCGAGCCGTAGCCGAAGACCAGCCCGGGCGGTCCAGCGGTCATCCGGTAAGGCCCGAGCGGATACACGCCCAGCCCGCGGTCGAACGCGGCCGCCGCCAGCGCCTTCTCGTCGAGATCGCCCGGCAGGGAGGTGGTCAGGTGGAGGCCTGCGGAGATACCGCTCGGGCGCAGCTCCGGCAACTCCCTGGCCAAGGCATCAACGAGAGTGTCCCGCAGCTCGCGGTAGCGCGGGCGCATCCGCCGCAGGTGCCGGTCGAACTCACCCCGGGACACGAAGTCCGCGAAAGCCAGTTGATCGAGAGCCGCCGAGCCACGGTCGTCGGCGAGTTTCGCGGCGGCCATCGCCGGGACCAGGCGCGCCGGCACGATCAGCCAGCCGAGACGTAGACCCGGCGCGAGGGTTTTGCTGGCCGTACCGGCGTACACGACCTGGTCCGGCGCGAGGCCCTGGATCGCACCGATCGGCTCGCGGTCGTAGCGGTATTCCGCGTCGTAGTCGTCCTCGATGATCACCGCGTCCCGGCGGACCGCCCACGCGACCAGAGCGGCGCGCACCCCGGCGGAGGTGACAACCCCGGTCGGGAACTGGTGCGCGGCTGTGACGAGTACGGCGTCGGCGCCCGACCGTTCGAGCTGGCCGACATCGATCCCGTCGTCCCGAACCGGAACTCCGACAACCTCCAGCCCTTGGGCAGCAGCGACTCCGCGCAGTTCCCAGTCCGACGGGTCCTCGACCGCCAGGCGGCGATGGCCCGCGGCCGCGAGGACCTGCAGGACCAACCGCGAGCCCTGCGCGAACCCGTTGCAGATAAGGAGATTCGCGGGCCTGGCCGCCGTACCGCGGACGCGGTTGAGGTAGTCGGCCATCGCGAGCCGGAGTTCGTCCGCCCCGCGGCCGTCGAGATACGCGAGGCGGTCGTGCGGCGCCTCGGTAAGAACCTTGCGCAGTGATCGCAACCACGCGGCGCGCGGGAATTGCGAGACATCGGGCCGGCTGTACTTGAAGTCGATGCGCGGCGGTTGCTCCGCCTCCGGCAGCAGGCCATCCGCCGGGACAGCCCGTGCACTGCCGACGGCGTCCGGCGCGACCAGCGTGTATCCGCCGGTGCGGCTGATCAAGTAGCCCTCGGCAACCAACTGCTGGTACGCCTCGACCACTACGCCACGGGAGAGCCCTAGATCAGCGGCAAGTGCCCGGCTCGACGGTAACGCCGCGCCCGGACGCAACCGGCCATCGCGGATCCGGTCGCGGATACCCGCTTGAAGTTGCTGGTGCAGTGCCACACCGGAATTGCGGCGCAGCTCGACCAGCAGTTCGCCCGACGCGACGGATTCCACCATGCAGGCGAGCGTAGGGCCCTGCCGACGGGAACGCATCCCGTCGGCAGGGCCCTGGTGGTCGATCGATCAGACCAGCGCTTGCCAGTCGAGCACCGGCGCGGCCAGATCACGAATGGTCGCGAGCAGGCCAAGCCGGGCGGCCCGGAGGTCCTGGTCCTCGGCCATCACCAGGATCTCCTCGAAGAATGCCGTCACCGGGCCGGTCAGGATCGACGCAGCCGCGATGAAGTCCGCCAGACCGTACGGACCGGAGCCCAGCGCCTCGCGCACCTTCAGCACGGTCTGGTGCAGAGTCAGCTCGGCCGGTTCCGTCAGCTTCTCGGCGTCGTACGACGCGTCGGTGCCGGCGGGCACGATGCGACGGGTCCGCTGCAGGCCCGCCACCAATTCGGCGAAGGCCTCGCTGCCGGTCTGCCGCTTGAGCTCGGCGAGCGTCTCGTCCGCGACCACGGGCGCGTTGGCCAGGAACAGCACGGCCGCCACCTGGTGCGGGTCGCTGCCCTGGTCAAGCAACTGCTGCTCGTACCGCCGGACGGTGAAGTCCGCCATCTCGGCAAGCGACTCGTCCGGCACCTCGATGCCCTGGGCAACGATCTGACCGGCAGCGGCGGAAAGCCCCGCAGGCAGGGTGATCGCGCGCAGCTCCGGGTGGTCGCGCAGAATCGCGACCACACCGGCCGCGGCACGGCGCAGACCGAACGGGTCGGAACTACCGGTCGGGGTGGCGCCGACCGCGAACAGCCCGGCCAGCAGGTCGAACCGGTCCGCCAGCGCGAGCAGCGCTCCGGCCGTCGTCACCGGCGTCGGGTCACCGGCCGAACGCGGCAGCTCCATGTCGAACAGCGCCTGCGCGACCGCTTCGGTCTCCCCGGCGCGACGTGCGTACTCGCGGGCCATCGTGCCGGCCAGGCTGGTCAGCTCGACCACCATCTGCGAACCGAGGTCGAACTTCGCCAACTCGGCCGCACGGCGCAGGGTGACCAGGTCGTCCGCGCCGAGCCCAGCCGTCTCGGCCAGTGCCAGCGCGATCGCGCCGATGCGCTGAGCGCGCTGCGCCATCGAACCGAGCCGCTCCTCGAACGCGAGCTTGTCCAGCTCGGCCTTCATCGCCTCGGGCGTGGTCTCCAGGTCGGCCCGCCAGAAGAAGGCGGCGTCCTCGTAGCGAGCGCGCAGCACGGCTTCGTTGCCCGCGCGCACGGTCGCCTCGTCGATCGAGCCGTTGGCCACCGCGACGAAGTGCGGCAGCAGTCCGCCGTTGGCGTCGCGCACCGGCAGGTACCGCTGGTGCTTGCGCATCACCGTGGTCAGGATCTCCGGCGGCAGCGACAGGTAGTCGGCCGAGAATCCGCCGAGCACCGCCGTCGGCTCCTCGACCAGGTTGACGATCTGGTCCACCAGAGCCGACTCGCCCCCGGCGTCGACCACACCGTCAACGGTCGCGGCCAGCCGGCTCGCGTCCGCGAGGATCCGCGTACGGCGAACGTCCGCGTCGGCCTCGATGCCGTGCTCGCGCAGCAGTTCGAGGTAGGCGTCCGCGGAGGCGATCTCGATCTCCGGCTGGGCCGCCACGCGGTGCACCCGCGTCACCCGGCCGGCGGCGAGGCTGCCCACCGACAACGGCACGGGCTGGTCACCGAGCAGCGCGACCAGCCAGCGGACCGAGCGGGTGAACGACAGCTTCGGGTCGTTCCAGCGCATGTTCTTGTCCGAGCGCAGACCCGTGACGACCTCGGCGAGTACGCCGCTGAGCACCTCGAGCGCACCCCGGCCGTGATCGGCCTTGGTCACACCGACGTACTGCACGCCGTCCACGTCGATGTCGTGCAGCTCGCTCACGTCGACACCCTGGCCACGGGCGAAACCGGCCGCGGCCTTGGTGACGTTGCCGTCGGCGTCGAACGCGGCCGCCTTCTTCGGGCCGCGAACCACGCGCTGCGCGTCCGGCTCGGCCGGCTGTACGGCGTCGACCAAGGCGATCACCCGGCGCGGGGTGGCGAAAGTGGTGACGGCGCCGTGGCCGAGGCGGGTGGCGGCAAGCTTCTCGGTGAGGGCCTTGCGCAACGCGTCGGCGGTCTTGGTCACCTCGCTCGGCGGCAGCTCCTCAGTGCCGAGCTCGAACAGCAGCCGGCGTTCGCCCTCGACGATCGGGAACTCCGTCGGCACCGGCGCGAGGGCCGGCAGGTCGGCGACACCCAGCGGGTGCTCCAGCTCGGTCCGGCGCTCGGCCCACAGCTGGGCGACCTCCCGGGCCAGGCCGCGCATCCGGCCGAAGGCCTTCGCGCGCTCCGTCGTACTGACCGCGCCACGGGCGTCGAGCACGTTGAACGTGTGCGAGCAACGCAGTACGTAGGTGTGCGCCGGAACCGGCAGCCGGGCGTCGAGCATCCGCCGGGCCTCGGTCGCGTACTCCTCGAAGAGGCGCTTCTGGCCTTCGACATCCGCGTCGTCGAGGTAGTAGCGGCTCATCTCGTACTCGGCCTGGCCGAACGCCTCGCCGTAGCTGATGCCCGGCGCGTAGGCGATCTCCTTGAAGTGGCTGACGCCCTGCAGGGCCATCATGATGCGCTCGACGCCGTAGGTGATCTCCACCGACACCGGGTCGAGCGACATGCCACCGGCCTGCTGGAAGTACGTGAACTGGGTGATCTCCAGCCCGTCCAGCCAGACCTCCCAGCCCAGACCCCAGGACCCGGTGGCCGGGTTCGCCCAGTTGTCCTCGACGAAGCGAACGTCGTGCGCGTGGATGTCGATGCCGAGCGCCGTCAGGCTCTCCAGGAACAGCTCCTGGGGGTTACCCGGGTCCGGCTTGAGCACCACCTGGAACTGGGTGTGCGTCTGCAGCCGGTTCGGGTTCTCGCCGTAGCGGGCGTCGTCCGGCCGGACACTGGGCTCGACATACGCCACCTTCCACGGCTCGGGACCGAGCACGCGCAGAATGGTCGCCGGGTTCAGCGTGCCGGCGCCGACCTCGGTGTTGAAGGGCTGCACGATCATGCAGCCTCGGTCGGTCCAGTATTTTGTCAACGCCAGCAACGCGTCCTGCATGGTGAGCACTACGAAACCTCGCGGGGAAGTAAGCCGGAAACCTGAAAGGCGAAGTCTATTCGCCTCAACCGGCACCGCGAACCACGCTCAGCTCAGGCCGCTGCGCGCTCAGGTACCGGTGGGGCCTGCGTGGCCTGCGGTACCAGCAGACGAGTGGCCGAGTAGAGCACTCCCAGCAGTACCAGGACCGCGAGAACCGGGAGAACCGTCGTGCTCGGGAAGGCCAGCAGGGCCAGACCGATCGCCAGCACCGGAAGCGACAACCCGCTGTAGCCGACCAGGAAATCGCGGCCAGAACCTCGCCCCGCGATTCGGGCTTGGCCAGCAAGGCGGCCGTCGCGACCGACGTACGGAACGCGACCGACATACGGAAGACGAGGCCCACGCCCGCACCGGCGACGATCCCGCCCGCGACGAAAATGGCCAGATTCGGCCAGATCACCGCGGCCGCGATGGCGATCAGGCCGAACGACATCAGCGCGGTTCCGAGCTTGAGCTGGTCACGCACGGTCAGGCCCGACAGCACGATCTGGCCCAGCGCGACGGCGGCGAAGAAGGTGCCGCGGGATTCACGCGGTACGGCGACCCGCTGCGGGCGATACGGCACGCGCTCGGCGGGCGGTGTCACCGCTTCCGGAAGGTAGAGGCTGGCCATCACTCCGAAGGCGTAGGCGGCAAAAACCACCGTCACGGTGAACGTGCTGAAGCCGTCGCGCTGCTGGTAGAGCGCGGCAGGGTGGAGAACGCCATGGTGGTGCAGAAGGCGGCGCCCACGATCCAGGAGCCGGCCGTCGGTTTGAGCTTGGTAGTCACGCTTCAACTCTTGCTCCGGTCGCTCATCGAGTCCAACGGGCGCCTGCCACGAACGTCATCCCGAGGTTCAGTTGCACCTGACGGCCTCACCCGAGGGATCGACCGGGCTCGCGGAGGATCTGCGTCGGAGCCGGCTCGACCTCGCGTTCATCGGTTTGCCGGACTCGGAGCTGGTCGGGCTGGAGGTGGACCCGATCTTGGCGATGCCGTTCGTCGCGCTGGTTCCGGCCCGGCACGGGTTGGCCTCACAGGCGGAAATCGCGCTGGCGGAGCTGGCCGACGAGTCGTTTGTCGACACCCTGCGCGGGTTCGGCAACCGGCTGATGGTGGATCGCGCGTACGAGGCGATCGGGCGCCCGCGCCGGGTCACGGTCGAGGGACCGGATCTGCCCAGCGTGCCGGCGTACGTGGCGGCGGGTCTTGGGGTCGCGGTCGTACCGCGGGTCGAGATCGAGCCGGGTACGAACGTGGTGTCCGTGCCGCTGGCCGGCGAACCACTGACCTGGAGCCTGTACGCCGCGACGGCCCGCGGGCGACGCCGGAGCCGCCCGGTCGAGGCGCTACTCGAACTGCTCGACGACTACATCAACCGCGACCACGGGTTCTTCGCCTGACTTCTGGCGGCGGGTTGGGACCGGCGTGCGGGTGAGATCGGCCGCGATCACCAGCTCACCGTCGAACTCCGCGGCCGCCTCGCGCCGGAAGGCCTCCGGGTCGTCGTACCGCTGGGAGAAGTGGGTCAGCACCAGCTTCCGCACCCCGCACTCCCTCGCGACCCGTGCAGCCTGGCGGGCGGTGAGATGCCCGTACGCCGTCGCGTGGCCCTGCTCGGAACTGAGGAAGGTGGACTCGATCACCAGCAGATCGGCGCCTTCCGCGAGCTGGAAGACGTTGTCGCACAGCCGGGTATCCATCACGAACGCGAACCGCTGGCCCGGTCGCGGCGTACTCACCTGGTCGAGTGTCACCACCCGCCCGCCGAACTCCAACCGGCCCTCGCGCTGGATCCGCCCGACGTCCGGTCCGGCCACGCCGTACTCGCGCAGCGCCGCGGGCAGCATCCGCACGCCGTCGGGTTCCACAAGTTGGTAGCCGAAGGCCTCGACCGGGTGTTCCAGCCGTCGCGCCGTCAGCACGCCGAAGTCACCCGCCGCGACTGGACCGTCGTCGTACGCCGGTTCCTCGGCGATCTCGGCCACCTCGTAGAAGGAGCTGGCGTGCCGCAATCGGGCGAAGTACTCCTGACCGGAGGCTGGGTAGTGCGCGTGCACCGTGTGCGGGACGCGATCGAGGGAGAGGCGTTGGACCACCCCGGGCAGGCCGAGGCAGTGGTCGCCGTGGAAGTGCGTCACGCAGATCCGGGTGATCGCTCCCGCGGGTAGACCCGCGAACAGCATCTGCCGCTGCGTACCTTCACCGGGATCGAACAGGAGGCCCTCGTCATCCCAACGCAGGAAGTACCCGTTCTGGCTGCGAGTCCGCGACGGCACCTGGCTCCCCGTCCCCAACACCACCAACTCCCGAGCCACGCCCCGACCCTAACCCTTCTCTAGGTAGGCTGCCGGTATGACGACTCCCGTCCATGCCGCTGTCATTTACTGACGCCGGTCCGTGCCGCGGCTGAGCCGGCCGCCGCACCTTCCTGCCCGCAGTCACCTTGCCCCGGTGCGCCCTCCGCGCGACCGGGCACTTGCGCATGGACGGACCCTTGTCTCAGTTCTCCTTTTCTTCGCTGGTCTCTTTCCGTGAAACCGTTGCCGTGGACGACAAAATCACTGCCACGGCTGCCTACCGATTAGCCGCCCGCCGTACGGCGTTGCTGTGGCGCGGCGACTTCCACAACGCCCGGCAACTGCTCGCCGCGATGGCCCGGCGCCTTCCGGACGGGCCCGTGCGGTCCTTCGCCGATCATCGCGAACGTCAGTCGCATCGGGCCCGGGTCCTCGGTCGCCTGCTCATCCCGATCGAGCCTGGTTATGTCGTACCGCTGCGGCGTGCGCCCGACGTACGGCAGGCCTGCCTCGACGCGTACGGGCCGCTCGACCAACCGGCGGCCATCCCGCTGCGTGACCTGCTCGGGTTGATCGGCGCACACCAATGGCGCCTGCGCGGCGTGCCGGTAGCCGCGCTCGACGGGCGGATTCACCCACATTTCGGGGTTTTCGCACCGGTTCGTGGCGAGTACGTCGATCTGGTGGCGGCCATGCCATTGCCCCAGGCAACTTCCGCGATCGACCTGGGAACCGGCACCGGGGTGCTTGCGGCGGTGCTGGCCCGTCGGGGCGTGGCGCGGGTAATCGCGTCGGATGTTGATCCACGGGCGCTCGCATGTGCCCGGGACAACCTGGAACGGCTCGGCCTGGCGGATCGGGTCGAGGTCGTGCGGGCCGATCTGTATCCACCTGGCCGAGCGGATCTTGTCGTCTGCAATCCGCCGTGGTTGCCGGGTGAGCCGATCTCGGCACTGGATCACGCTGTTTACGACCCGGGAAGCCGAATGCTGCGAGGGTTCCTCGACGGTCTGGGTGAGCGAGGTGGCGAGGGCCGGCTGATTCTCTCGGATCTCGCGGAACACCTCGGTCTCAGGAGTCGCCAGGAGTTGCTGGAGTGGATCGCCGACGCCGGTCTGCGGGTGGCCGACCGGCGCGACACCCGGCCGCGGCACCCCCGGTCAGGTAACCCACACGACCCACTCCACGCCGCCCGCTCGGCGGAGATCGTCTCCCTCTGGCGCCTGCTTCCCCGCTAACTCCTGCATTCGTCGGTCCGAATCTCACCTCTCCCAGAGCGGATCCGTAGCGATTCGCTGTGCTGGGAGAGCGGATTCGGACCGACGAATGCGCGCAGGGCTACTGCGGGCGGATGACGCCGCTGCCTAGGCCACCGTCGACTACCAGGCGGGAGCCGGTGGTGAAGGTGGCGTCGAAGGCGAGGTAGAGAACCGCTGCCGCGACCTCTTCCGTCGTACCGTGCCGCTGCATCGGGGTCATTTCGTCGCCGAGGACGCGGAAGGCCTGCCGGTCGGCCTCGGCCAATCCGGCGATGCCCATCGTCGGGGTGTCGATGAAGCCCGGGCTGACCACGTTGACCCGGATGTCGCGGACCACCAGTGCGCTCGCGATGCCCTTGGCCATCGCGACCAGCGCCGCCTTCGTACCGCCGTACACGGTCATCGTGGTGTCGCCGCCCTCGTCCGCGATCGACGAGGTGAAAACGATCGAGCCACCATTGCGTACCAGCGGCGCGAGGCGCTGGGTGGTGAAGAACGCGCCCTTGGTGTTGACCGCGAAGCTCCGGTCGTACGCGTCCTCGGTGACCTGGCCGAACGGTTCCAGCACGCAGATTCCGACGTTCACGAACAGCAGGTCGATCGAGCCGAGTCGCTGGTCCACCTCGGACCCGAGCGCCTCGATATCGGCCATGCTGGTGGCGTCGGACCGCAGCACGTGCACGGCCTGGGCGGTCAGCTCGCTGCGGGTCTTCTCCAGGTTGCGCTCGTCGCGCCCGGTCAGCAGTACCTCCGCGCCACCGTCGAGCAGCCGCTTGACGACCGCAAGGCCCATCCCGTGCGTACCGCCGATGACGACGGCTTTCTTACCCTCGAAACGGGTCATCGGTTCAGCATCTCCTTCAGTTCAAGGCCCTTGGCGTCCGGGCCGATCAGTTGCCGCAATGGCGTGGTCAGGTGGCTCAGCAGTTCGGGATCGACGCCCTGGTCATTGCTGGTGGCAACGATGTTGCCGACCGCGACGATCTGCATGTCGGATGGGGAATCGTCGGTGATCGAGTCGAGCACGCCGGTCATCGCGACCAGCCAGGGCGCCAGCAGCGAGGTGATGAACTCGCTCGGGTCCATCCCGGCCGACTCGGCCAGCGCGACCGAGTGGGCGGCGCCGCCGAACATGCCGTACATGCCGCTCAGCAGGGACAGGTCGATCAACGCCGCGAGGCCGGCGTCCTCGCCGAGGTAGCGGGTGGCACCCAACTCAGCGAGCAGGGATTCGTAGCGCTCGAACCCGGCCTGGGAGCCGCTGTAGAGCACGAAGGCGCCCGGCTCGCCGATCATCGGCGGTACGGCCATGATGCCGCCGTCGACGTACTCGCCGTCATGCAGCTTGGCCAGTTCCCGCGCCTGTGCCGGCGTGCCGTTCGTCAAGTTGATCAAGGTCCGCCCGCCCCGGGTGTCCCAGGAACCCTCCAGTAGGGCTTCCAACGTCGGGTAGTCGAGTACGCACGCAACCACCACCGGTGAGGCCGCAAGGGCTTCCTGCAGGTCTTGAGCCCGGACAGCCCCTTGAGCGACCAGGTCGTCGGCCTTACCGGGCGTGCGGTTCCACACGGTCACCTGGTGGCCGTTGGCGAGGAAAGCGGCAGCAAGCGCGTGCCCCATCGAACCGAGACCAAGCACCGTCACATCGGTCTTACTCACAGAAGGTCCTCCCTGTTCTTGTTGGTCCTACTCTGCGATCGGCCGCTCTAGGTCTTCTCTAGATCTGCTCCCGGGTACGGTGGACTAGTGCGTTTCGGGGTGCTTGGTCCGCTGCAGGTCTGGTCCTCGACCGGCAAGCCCGGCACCATCCGCGAGACCAAGGTGCGGGCCCTGCTCGCCTACCTGCTCTCGTACGACGGAAGGCCCGTCCCGGCCGACCGGCTGATCGAAGACCTCTGGGGCGATCGCCTACCGGCCAACCCGGTCAGTACGCTGCAAACCCGGGTCTGGCAGCTTCGGAAGGCTCTGGAAGAGATCGAGCCGGGCGGTAAGGCGTTGGTGCTCTCCGGCCCGGCGGGATACGGACTAGCGGCTCCAGCCGTCGACAGCGAGGAATTCCGCGCACTGGTGGCCAAGGCCCGCGCGAATGGCGACCCGATGCTGCTGACCGAGGCACTCGCCTTGTGGCGCGGTACGGCGTACGAGGGGTTCGAGTTCGCCGAGGCGGTCCGGGCCCGGCTAGAGGAAGAACGGCTCGTCGCGCAGGAGGACCTGGCCGATGCCCGTCTCGCCCTTGGCCAACACCGAGAGCTCGTGAGCGAGCTAGGCGAACTGGTGACCCTCCACCCGCTTCGGGAACGCCTGCACGCGCTACATCTCCAGGCCCTCTACGGCGCCGGCAGGCAGGCCGAGGCGCTTGAGCGGTACGACGCGTTGCGGCGAAGGCTTGCGGACGAACTGGGGGTTGACCCGAGTCCGGAGCTCTCGGCCGTCTACCAAGCGGTGCTGCGGCAAGAGCCGACTCTGGCCACTCGTAGCCGGACCAACCTGCCCGAGCCGCTCACGGAATTGATAGGCCGCGACGAGGCGCTTGCGACGGTCAAGCACCTACTCACGACAAACCGACTTGTGACGCTTACAGGCTCGGGAGGCGTAGGTAAGACCCGGATGGCGCTAGAGGCGGCGCGGCAGGTTGCGGCGGGGTATCCGGATGGCGCTTGGCTGGTCGAACTGGCCGGCACCGATTCCCCCGCGGAGGCTGTCGCGGCCGTGTTGTCGGTTCGCGATTCGTCGGATGAGCCGCTGGTTGACCGGTTGGCGCAAGGCCTGCACGGCAAGCGGATGCTGCTGGTCTTGGACAACTGCGAGCACCTGATCGAGCCTGTCGCGGAACTGGCCCGGGTACTGCTGGCGCGAGTGCCTGGACTCCGGATCCTCGCAACCAGCCAGGAGTCGTTGGCGGTGGACGGGGAACGCCTCTGGGCGGTGCCGCCGCTGGAGCTGGATTCGGCCGTTGAGCTGTTTACGGCCCGTGCTGCCTCCGCCGTGCCGGGTTTCGTCGCGGATGACGCTCAGGCCGTCGCGGCGATCTGCCAGCGGCTGGACGGCATTCCCCTCGCTCTGGAGCTTGCGGCCACTCGAGTTCGCGCCCTCGGCGTACGCGAACTTGCCGAGCGTTTGGACGATCGGTTCGGCCTGCTGGTCACCGGGAGGCGTGGAGCGCCCGCCAGGCAACAGACCCTGCGGGCGATGATCGACTGGAGTTGGGACCTCCTTACGGAGTCCGAGCGGATCGTGCTGCGCCGGCTCGCCGTACAGGCCGAAGGCTGCACGTTGGCCGCTGCAGAGGCCGTTTGCGCCGGGGACGGGATCAAGCCCAGCGACGTACTGGACCTCATATCCCGGCTGGTGGATCGCTCGCTGGTTGTAGCCGTCCCTACGGCCGATGGCCCCCGCTACCGATTACTCGAGTCCGTGACGGCGTACTGCCTTGAGCGGCTGGAGGAGCGTGCGACGGTCGAGGCCCGTCATCGGCGGTACTACCTGGATCTGGCGGTTGAGGCCGACACGAAACTTCGGGGCCACGACCAGCAGCTTTGGTTGTCCCGACTCGACGTAGAGACGGCCAACCTTCGTACGGCGCTTGAGTCGTCCATAGCGACGGGAGATGCCGAAACCGCGCTACGCCTCACTACGACGCTCGGGTGGTACTGGTTCGTCCGAGGCCGTCTTGGCGAGGCCCGGCGCTCACTAGCCCGCGCACTCGCGTTACCCGGGCCTACGGATGCCAAGGCGCTTGCAGGACTTTGGCGAGCCGCCTTCACGCTGCTGGTTCGGGACGGCGTTGACCCGGTTACAGCCGACCTGGACGACTTGTACGCCGCCGCGCGCGATCGAGGCCTTGCGGCGTTGGTACTCGGCTCAGCCCACCTTGGTTTCGGGGAGTCAACGGTTGCCGCGCGCTGGCTCGACCGAGCCGCCGGGGATTTCACCGAGAACGACCGCCACTGGGGTACGGCGACCATCGAGACTTACCGTGCCAGTGGCGCCCTAGTCGGCGGAGACCTCGCGCAGGCCCGGGAACTCGCTGCGCGCAGTACTGCGACCTTCCGCGAACTCGGCGAACGGTGGGGCCTGCTACGGGTGACGGAGGTCCTCGCCTTCCTAGCCGAAATTGGCGGCGACTACGCGGAGGCGACCCGCTTACACGAGGACGGCCTCTGCTACGCCCGGGAACTGGGCCTGTGGATCGAGGCGTCGTACGAGCTCTCAGGCCTCGGGCGGTTGGCCTTGCTGGCCGGTGACTTCGAAGCCGCCGACAACTTCCACCGCCAGGGGATGGACCTTGCGCGGGCCCAATCGCACCAGCGCGGCGTGCAGTTCGCCGAGGTAGGCCTAGGTCTTTCCGCCCGCCGGCAGGGTGAACTCGACCGTGCAGAGACGCATCTCCGCGCCTGGCTCGACTGGTGCCGCGAGTACGGCGGCGCGGCCGGAGTGGCGCTGATCCTCGCGGAACTCGGCTTCACCGCCGAACAACGCGGCGACGCGGATCAAGCCCGGGCCCTGCATACCGAAGGCCTCGCGGCTGCGAAGCAGGTGGGCGACCCACGCGCGATCGCCCTCGCTTACGAAGGCCTGGCCGGCGTGGAGTCTCTGACCGGCAATACCGCCGAGGCGCGTCGTCTGCTCGATAGGGCCGCCGCCCTCCGGGACTCGGTCGGCGCGCCTCTTCCCGAAGGGGAACGCTTCGACCTCAACCGCATCACCGCCCGGCTCTAGCTGGCCCAGGTCCCCGGGGCGTGTGGCGGCAGCTGGAGATCTGCCAGCACGCCGAAGTGGTCGCTCGCCCAGACACCGTTCACGGGTTGGTCAAAGACGTGGCGGCAGTCGGCGACATCCAGCAGCGGGCCATGCGAACCACTCCGGATCAGGATGTGGTCGATCCGGCGGCCACGCTCCATCGGCATCTGGCCGCTGGCGACCAGCGGATTACGTGGCGTGAACGTATGCCCTGGTTCGCCCGGGTGGATCGCCTCCCAAGCGTCTTCGTACCGAACGCTGGTTCCGGCCAGGGACTGTTTGCCGGTGAGGAACCGAAGGCTCGCCGAATCCGGAGCCGCGTTGAAGTCACCAAGCAGTATCACCGGGCGATCCGCGACGAGGTCCTCGATGAATCGCGCGGTGGCGAGTGCCTGCTTCTCCCGGACATGTTCGAGGTGAAGCTCGTAGGTGCCTCGATGGTGCACGACCAGCACCGGGCCAACGGGAGGCGGCAGGAGTACCTCGACCGCCACGGCAGTCGCCCGCGGCTCGTCCACCGACCCGCCATCGGTGCCAGTGCCGGCCTCGATCGGCCGGTCCAGGGTGGCGACTCGGCCGAGCGGCCAACGGCTCGCCAGGCACTCCCCCGCCTGGTTCGGCGGGCCGGGCAGATCCACCACCGTGTACTCCGGTCCCAGCAGGTAGGCCGCCTGATCCGAGTCCGGCCCACGCGTGACTTCCTGCAGGGCGATCACGTCCGGGTTCAGCTCGGGCAGCGCCGCCCGAACCACCTCTTGCCGGGTCTTTCCGTCCGCATCCGTCACGGTCAGCAGGTTCAACGTGACCACCCGCAACCGCTCGCTTGTCGTCCTCATGCCTGCCCGGTAACCGATCCCGCCGCGGTCTACGCAAGTGCCCCGAAAAGACGGCCCGGGTGGACGGCTGAGGATCTAGGGTGCGGACATGAAGCTCTGGATCGCACCCGCCTTCTTCGTGGTGCTGTTCGCGGGCAACGCGGTCAGCAGCATCATCGAGGACCGGCCGGTGCGGGCAGCTCTGTACGGCATCGGCGCGATCGGGATGGTCTACGCCGTGACACTGGCTCGCGGCAAGGCAGCGCCGGTGGTTATGGGCCGACGGCAGATCATGCTGGCCGGTGGGCTCGTCACCGCGATGACGGCGGCGATGACAGTGGTCCTCGGCCGGATCCTGTTCGAAGCCACCGAAACGAACATCCGGCTGTTGATGACCGGCACGCTCATTGCGGTCTGGGGCATGACCATCGGCGCGCTGCTGTGGTACCGCAGCTCGCCGCGAAAAACCCAACACCAGTAGAAGAGGGATCCTGATGGACTGGAAGCTGGAACTGATCGCGGTGCCCGTGTCCGACGTGGACCGGGCCAAGGCGTTCTACAGCGAGCAGGTCGGCTTCAACGTCGACCACGATCACAAGGTCAGCGACGAGGTCCGCTTCGTGCAGCTGACTCCGCCGGGTTCGGCCTGCTCGATCTCGATCGGTACCGGCTTCAGCACCCAGGAGCCCGGCACCGCCCAAGGCCTGCAGATCGTCGTCGACGACGCTGACGCGGCCCGCCAGCACCTGCTGGACCGCGGCATCGAGGCCAGCGAGGTCCAGGAATTCCCCTGGGGCCGCTTCGTCTTCTTCAGCGACCCCGACGGCAACACCTGGGCCCTCCAGCAAATGCCCCAGCACTAACCCACCCCTCCGGCGTGTCACCGGACCCTTGTGACGCGGCGTGTCGCCGCTCATCGGACCCTTGTGACGCGGCGTGTCGCCGCTCATCGGACCCTTGTGACCACTCTCCGGTGTGGTCACAGGGCCCGCTGGGCGGGGACTCAGCTGGTGAGGAATGAACGGATGACGGGGGCGATGGCCTTCGTCTTGATGAGGTGGTTCTGACCTGGGACCACCTCGTGGCGCGCGCCGGGTACGGCCTCGGCGAGCGCGGCGATCGCCGTACGCATGTGAGCCGGGCTTTTGCCGCCGTTGACGATCAGCGCCGGTACGTCGATCGCCTTCCATTGCGAGGCGTCGAGCGGTTTGCCGAAGCAGTTGTCGCCGAGCACCCGCGCGTCGTACGGCAGGGTGTGCGCGACGGCGGTCATGCCCTTCCAGGCGGGCATCAGCCGCATCATCGCCACCACGAAACCGGGTAATCCGACGCCCTTGGTCATGAAGTACTTCGCCGCGTCACCCGGTTCGCGCGCCGCCAGCTGCTCGACCCAGTCGGCCGGAATCGGCTTGCGGCTGTCGTCCACCACGAAGGGCGGCTCGAACGCGACCAGCCGGGTGATCGGTACGCCCGCCGCGGCAGCGCGTAGCAGCAGGGCCGCCCCGGACGACGTGCCGTACGCGTACGCCGAACCGCCCGCGGCGGCGACTACGGCCGCGAGGTCCTCGACCTCCCGGTCCACCGAGTACGGCTCGGTGTTCCGCTGTCGGCCCGGCCGCGCCGATCGTACGTGTAGACGGTGAAGTCGTTCTGCAACTCCTGGGCCAGTTCCGGCATCGGGCCTTGCGCGCGGCTGCACAACGCGCCATCGATCAGTACGAGCGCGGGGCCCTGGCCGATCCTGTCGTAGGCGATGGTGGTTCCGTCGGTTGAGGTGGTCGTGTTCATGCGAAGAACTCCCGCAGCTTCGTTGCCATCACGGCAGGGTTGACGTTGTGGTCCTGGCCGTCGATGGCGAGGTGACTTGCGTTCTCGAGAAGGCCCGCGAGCGCCGGAGGCCACTCCCGGGCGTGGGCGGGACCGGTCATCACCAGGGTGGGGGTGGTGTAGTTCCGCACCTTGTCGACGCCTATAGCCGCCGCGTCGTACTCCAGGTCCCAGAGCGCCAGCTTCTTGGCCGGACAGCCTGCGACGACAGCTAGCAGCGCAAGGCCCGCACCGCTTGAGGCGCCGTGCAAGTAGGCCGAACCGCCTGTGGCGGCGAAGACGGCTTGGAGGTCTTGGAGCTCCAACTCCGGGGAGTACGGCGTACCGGCGGGGCTGGGGTCACTGGCGCCTCGGCCGCGGCGGTCGTAGTTGTAGACGGTGTAGTGCTCCGCAAGCAGCGATGCCAGTGGTGCGTTGGCGGACCGGTCGGAAGCCCCGCCGACGAGAATGACGGCGGGTCCGTCTCCCAGCCGGTCGACGGCGAGGGCGGTGCCGTCCCGCGACCTGACCTTGATCATCGATGTGCCTCCTGGTCCCTGGCGGGTGGGCCCCGCCTTTCACCAGTGCGTCGAAAACCCGGCCCGGTTTTCGACGCCCGCTGGTGGGTTCTTTCGGCGGCTCTTGGTCAGAAGGGTCCGATGAACGCCGACACGCCTAGTCACAAGAGTCCGACGAACGGCGACACGCCGCGTCGGAAGGGTCCGATGACACGCCGGGAGGGGCACGCCGGGAGGGGGCACGCCGGGTGTGCGGGGCGGTTAGCAGGCGGCGGCGCGGGTGCGGAGGAGGGTGCGTTCGCGTTCGTTGCGGGTGAGGGTGGCGGCGCGTTCGAACTCGGCGCGGGCTTCGTCGAGGCGCCCGAGCTTGTAGAGGAAATCGCCTCGCACGCTTGGTAGCAGGTGGTAATTCTTCAGCGACGGTTCGTCCAGTAGGGCATCGACGATTTCCAGTCCGTGGCCCGGGCTGAAGGCCATCGATACGGCGACCGCGCGGTTCAGCTCGATCACCGGGGACGGCGACACCTGCGCGAGTACGCCGTACAGGCCGGCGATGCGGGCCCAGTCGGTGTCCTCGGGGGTCACCGCCCGGGCGTGGCAGGCGGCGATCGCGGCCTGCAGCAGGTACGGACCCGGAGTGCCTTCGAGGCCCCAGGCCACGTCGAGAGCGGCGAGGCCCCGGCGGATCAGGAGGCGGTCCCAGCGCGAACGGTCCTGCTCCATCAGCAGCACGGGCTCACCATCGGGCCCGGTCCGGGCGGCCGCGCGGGAGGCCTGGAGTTCCATCAGCGCGGTCAGGCCGTGGACCTCGGGCTCGGCCGGCATCAGGCCGGCGAGGATGCGGCCGAGCCGGATCGCCTCGTCGCACAGGGCCGGGCGCATCCAGTCGTCACCGGCGGTGGCCGAATAGCCCTCGTTGTAGATCAGGTAGATGACCTCGAGTACGGAGGCGACGCGTTCGCTCAGTTCGGCGGTGGGCGGCAGCTCGAACGGCACACCCGCCTTGGCCAGGTTCTTCTTGGCGCGCACGATGCGCTGCGAGATCGTTGCCTCGGGCACCAGGAATGCGCGCGCGATCTCGTCGGTCTTGAGGCCGCCGAGCAGGCGCAACGTGAGCGCCGTCCGGGCCTCGGTGGACAGCACCGGGTGGCACGCGGTGAAGACCAGCCGGAGCAGATCGTCCTCGATCGTGTCAGCCAGGATCGAATCGACGTCGTCCTCGACACTCTCGCCGTCGATCTCCAGCTCGTGGCCCATCTCGGCCAGCTTGCGCTGGTACGTCTCCTTGCGCCGGATCAGGTCGATCGCCCGGCGCTTGGCGATCGCCATCAGCCAGGCGCCCGGGTTCTTCGGCACGCCCGACTCGGGCCATTGCTCCAGGGCGGCGACCAGAGCGTCCTGCGCGAGTTCCTCGGCCAGGCCGACATCGCGCACCAGCCGCGCGACGCCGGCGATGATCCGCGCCGACTCGATCCGCCAGACCGCGTCGATCGCCCCATGGGTGTCCGTAACCGTCACGCGACCGATAGAACCGCACCGGCCGGGTCAGGGCAACCTGGTTGTACGAAACCAGCCGCCACCAACCCGGCCCGGGTGCCGCTCAGCCCGCTCAACCGGCCACCGCCCTGGACCGGCCGAGGCCGGCCGGGCAGCCGGGCAGCCGGGGTCAGCGAGCAGGCGGGGTCAGCGGGCGGGCGGGGTCAGGCGCCGGCGGCCTCGAGGTCCTCGGGCTCGACGACCTTGCGCAGCTCGACCTCCTGGTCGAGGGCCTCGGCCAGCCGCGCGGCCCACTCGATCGCCTCGTCCTTGCTGCGGACGTCGATCACCATGATGCCGCCGATCAGCTCCTTGGTCTCGGCGAACGGACCGTCGGTGACGGTGCGCTTACCGCCGTCGACCTTGACCCGGGCACCCTGGGCGCTGCTGTGCACACCCTCCGCGACCAGCAGCACCCCGGCCTTGCTGAGATCCTCGATCAGCGCGCCGACGTTGTCGATCAGCTCCTGGGTGGGAGGTACGCCCGCCTCGGACTCGGCGTCGGCCTTGTTGATGATCATGTAACGCATGGGTCTGCTCCTTCGGTTGGTTCTAGCTTTCACCACCGCGTCGAACAGTAGAGACCCAGATCGACACTGCGCCTACATTTTCACCAGCATTTTTCCGGTGTTGGCCCCGCGCAGTACGCCGATCAGCGCCTCGGGCGCCTGAGCCAGCCCTGCCACGACCGTTTCCTCGGCGTGCAGAGTGCCGTCGGCCAGCACAGGCGCGGCCAGGCCGATGTACTCGCCGAACAGGTGCAGGTACGACGTCACCTGCAGGCCCTGCAAAGTGAGCGACTTGTAGGTCACCTGCATCAGGTTGGACGGCCCCGGCACCCGCTGGTTGTAACCGCTGATCGACCCGACGAGCGCCGCCCGGCCGCCGACCTTGAGCCGGTCCAGGGCTGCCTCGAGGTGGTCACCGCCTACGTTGTCGACGTACGCGTCGATCCCGTCCGGCGCCTCCGCCGCGAGCCGTGCCGCCAGATCGCCCGCCTTGTAGTCGATGGCCGCGTCGAACCCGAAGTCCTCGATCAGCTTCTTCGTCTTCAACGGTCCACCGGCCGAACCGATCACCTTGGCGGCACCGAACCTGCGCGCGAGTTGTCCCGCGACACTGCCGACGGCCCCGGCTGCGGCCGATACGAAGACCACGTCGCCCGGCTTCACCTTCAGTACGTCGGTCAGCGCCGCGTACGCCGTGAGGCCGGTGGCCCCCAGTACGCCGAGATACGCCTGCGGCGGGGCGATCGTGGTATCGATCCGGGTGGCGTCGCCGACCACCGAATACTCGCGCCATCCGGCGAAGTGCGTGACGGTATCGCCGATTTTGAGGTCAGGATCGTTCGAGCCCACAACTTCTCCGATGGCTCCGCCTTCCAGTACGGAACCGAGCGCGAACGGCGGTAGCGCGCCGGGCACATCGTCCATCCGGCCGCGCATATACGGGTCGACCGACATCCACGTGTTCCGGACCAGCACCTCGCCGGGACCTGGCTCGGGCACCTCGGCCGTCACGAGCTCGAAGTCCGCGGGCGCCGGTTCGCCTACCGGCCGGGCCGCCAACCGGATCTCGGCACCCAAAAGCTGCTTCATCGTCCTGCCTTTCGTCGTCGGTGATGCCAGCCTCGGCGCAACCGCTGTCGACAACCTGTCGACCTGCTGTCGGTCGCACGGCCCACGCGTTTCGAGGTGCTCGCGGTCACCCTGGTCCGGCCCAGCGAGCGCGGCCTGCTCGCGGTGACGGCCGGTCGAGAGTCGGTAGCGTGGGCCTATGCGTTTCGGGGTGCTTGGTCCGGTGGCCGTCTGGTCGGCCGATGGCGAGGCGGTCCGCATTCCCGAACGCAAGGTCCGCCTTCTGCTCGCGGACCTGCTCGTGCACGCCGGACAACCGGTATCGGTGGACCGCCTGACCAACGATCTGTACGACGTCGGGGCCGGCGACCGCCTCCCTGCCGATCCGGGTGGCGCACTGCAAGGCAAGATCTCGCGGCTCCGCCAGGCCCTCGGAGATACCGCCCGCGACCTGGTGGTCTCGCAACCACCCGGCTACGCCCTCCGCACGGAGGCCATCGACGCAAAGGAGTTCCGCTCACTCCTGGCCCAGGCCCGCACCCTCGCCGCCCCCGAGGCCCGGATCGAGCTGCTGGATCAGGCGCTGGCGCTTTGGCGTGGACCGGCGTACGCGGACTTCGCCGATCTCGCCTTCGTCCAAGCGGAGGCGGCCGGGCTCGAAGAGGACCGGCTGCTGGCGATCGAGGACCGGGCCGAGGCTCTCCTTGCCGTCGGACGACACCAGGCCCTTCCCGGTGAACTCGCTTCCCTGGTCAACGCTCATCCGTTGCGGGAGCGCCTGCAGGCGTCGTACCTGCTCGCGCTCTATCGGATCGGCCGGCAGAGCGAGGCGCTCAACGGGTACGACGACCTGCGGCGCGAACTGGCCGACGAACTCGGGCTCGACCCGGGCAAGGCGCTCACCGACCTGCACCAGGGCATGCTCCGGCAAGACCCTGCCCTCAATATCCCCACCGCGGCCCCGGTCGCAGGCGGTCCCGGCCGGCAGCCGAAACCGGGCGGGTCCGGTCCGACCAGGCGGAGGTCGAATCTGCCCGTCGCGCTGACCGAACTGGTCGGCCGGGCGGACGCCGTACGGCAGGTTGGCGAGCTCGTCGCGAACCGGCGACTCGTCACCCTGATCGGCCCGGGTGGCGTCGGCAAGACCCGGCTGGCTATCGAGTCGGCTCGCGCGAGTGGGTACGACGCCTGGCTGGTCGAGTTGGCCGGACTCGATCGTGATGCGCCGCCGGCCTCGATCGCCGACGCCATCATCGCGGCCCTGGCAGTGCACGACGACCCAACGCGCGCGGCGTCCGGCTCCAGCCAGGAGGTCCTGATCGATGCTCTGGGCAACCGGGAACTGTTGCTTGTGCTGGACAACTGCGAGCACGTGATCGGTTCGGCCGCGGTCATCGCCGAACAGTTGCTGCAGGCAACTCCTGGTTCGCGCCTCCTCGCCACCAGCCAGGAGCCGCTGGCCTTGACCGGTGAAAGCGTCTGGTCGGTACCACCGCTCGATCTTCCGGCCGGGGAGAATCCGCTGGCGTCGGGCGCGGTCGGTTTGTTCCTCGCGCGCAGTGGGCTCGGCCCGGAGCTTTCGCCCGGCGACCTGGAGGCCGTGCTGGAGATCTGCCGCCGCCTGGACGGGATTCCGCTCGCGCTCGAACTTGCCGCGGCCCGGGTGCGAGGCCTCGGCCTGACGGAACTGGCCGCCAGGCTGGACGACCGGTTCCGCACGCTGACCGCCGGCCATCGCACCGGACCGGCCCGGCAGCAAACGTTGCGCGCGACAATTGAGTGGAGCTGGCAACTATTGACCGAGCCGGAGCAGGTCGTGCTGCGACGACTCGCCATCCACGCCGACAGTTTCACCCTCACGTCCGCAGAAGTTATTGCTGCTAGCAACCAAACGCTGGACGTACTGGAACTATTGCCGCGACTGGTGGACCGATCACTGGTATCACGAGTGGACGGCTCACGCTTCCGGTTACTGGCGTCCGTTCGCGCGTACGGGCTTGAACAGCTCACGACGGCGGGCGAACTCGAAGAAACGCGCCAGCGGCATCTGCGCCACTACACCGAACTGGCCGAGGAGGCCGTACCGCACCTGCACAGCGCGGGACAGCTCGAATGGCTCGAACGGCTGGACGGCGATCTCGCCGAACTCTGCGCGGGATTCGACGACGCGGCCCGCCGCCAGGACACCAGGCAGGCGCTGCGACTGGTCGGCGCGCTGGTCTGGTACTGGTTTCTTCGTGGCCGGTTGAGCGAGGCCGACCGGGCCCTGCGTGCCGCACTGGAGCTCCCCTCGGCCGATCCCGAGACGCAGGCGCTCCGGCAACGCGTTGAGGTTTGGCACACCGGCTTGGGACTGTTGCGTGGCGACTCGTCGATGCCGGAGAAACTTGTTGCCGAGTGCAAGGAAGCTCGTGACCTGTGGTTCCTTGCCTTTGCCAACCGAGGTTTCGGCGATCCGGTCGTGACCGCGCGGCTGACCGACCAAGCCCTGACCGGCGTGCGCGCGACGGCCGATCGCTGGGGAATCGCCGCCACCCTCGCCCTGCGCGCGACGCTCGAACGGGCGAACGGCGATCTCGCCGCCGCCCGTCGCGACGCGGAGGAGGCCGTCGCGATCTACCGCGAGCTCGGCGATCGATGGGGCCTGCTCAAGTCGACCGGGACCCTCGCGGAACTGGCCGAAATAGCCGGCGATTACGACCAGGCCCGGGCCTTGCACAGCGACGGCCAACGCCTGGCGGAGGAACTCGGGTTGTGGAGCGAGGTCTCGTTCAAGCTGTCCGGGCTTGGCCGGATCGCCTTGCTGACAGGCGATTTCGCCGCCGCCGGGGAACTTCACACGCAAGCGCTGCGGCTGGCGGTCGACGAAGGGGATCAGGTCGCGGAGGAATTCGCGACCGTTGGACTGGCCTTGGCCGCGCGTCGCCAGGGCGATCTCGACTCGGCCGAGGCGAAGCTGCGGACCTGGCTCGACTGGCTGGACCGCGTGGACGGTGAGCCCGGACTCGCGCTGGCACTCGCCGAGCTCGGGTTCATCGCCGAACTCCGGAGCCGTCCCGCCGAGGCGTTCGAGCTGCATCGGCAAAGCCTGGCCGCGGCCGAACGGATCGGCGATCCCCGGGCCATCGCCCTTGCGACCGAAGGCCTCGCCGGAGCTCACGCCCTCACGGGTGATTACGCGCAGGCCGCCGTACTGCTCGACCAGGCGACGGCGCTGCGCGAGTCGGTTGGCGCTCCCCTGCCACCGGCCGAACGCCACGACGTCAACCGCATCACCGCCCGCCTCACCACCACCGCCGCCACCCCGTAGCCGCGCCGTACCCCGCGCCGTAGCCGCGCCGTACCCCGCGCCGCGGCCGCGTGGGTCAGCGGGAGGTGGCGGCTACGCGGAGGCCGAGGGCGATCAGGACCGTGCCGCTGGCGGCGTTGAGCCGGCGGCGAATGGCCGGGCGGGCGAACCAGCCGCGCGCGCGGCCCACGATCAGCGCGAGCGTGAGGTAGAAACCCGTCTCGAGCACGATCTGGAACGCCGCGAGGATCGCCGTGGTCGTCAGCAACGGCTGGTCCGCCGGTACGAACTGCGGGTAGAAGGCGAACATGAACACCGCCGCCTTCGGGTTGGCCAGCTGCACGATCACACCTTCGCCGAACGGCCACCACCAGCTACGACGTACGCCGCCGGCCTGAACCGCGGCAGGCGCCTCTTCTTCCGGCAGGCCTTTGTCACGCCACGCCGCGCGCCAAGCCTGGAAGCCGAGGTAGATCAGGACGACCGCGCCAACCACCCGCAAGACCAGGTACGCCGTCTCGGAGGCCGCCACCAACGCTGCGAGACCGGCCCCGGCCATCAGTGCCCACAGGTAGAGCCCGAACTCCAGGCCAAGAACCGTCGGCACCGCCGCACGGAATCCCTGCAACGCGGCGCGGCGAAAGATCAACGCCATCGCCGGACCCGGCGAAGCCGAGATCAGCAGCACGGCCAGGAGGAACGCGGGCAGCGAGGTGACAACATCCATGCCCGCAGGCTGACACGCCTCAGCCCCTTTCCACCAGAGGTTTTGCGAAACCCAGAAAGCCGGCCAAACCCTGCAAAGGCCGCTGACCGAGAAGGCTCAGGCGAGCAAGGTCCGAGTCAGTCCGGACAGCCGGCGCGCGTTGTCCGGATCGAAGCTGGACAGGTCCGGATCGACCGGCTTGTCGCGATCCCACGGGATGAAGCGGCGCTCCGGTTGATCGTCCATCACGGCGATGATGCGTTTCGCGTTCTCCTCAGGCGACTTGGCGAACACCTTCGCCAGCAGGTTCAACCCGGTCCGGAGTGGTTGCGGCATCCGGTTGGTACCGCTGTTGGTGTAGCCCGGGTGGTCCAGCATGAACCGGGTCCGGCCGTCCGGGTGGTCCTGCAGATAGCCGACGCCGAGCAGATCGTTGGCCCGGCCGCCTTGCAGGATCGCCCGGGCCGGGCTGTACCGCCGGGTCAGCTGCAGGTCGTCCCATTGCACCCCGCTCTTGGTGAAACCGGTCGCGCCCAAGCTCACGATGATCGGGTCGTTGCCACGTTCCAGCAGGTCGGTCAGACCATGGCTGAGCAGATACCGGCTCAGGTAGTACAGGACGAACGTGCCCTCGAAGCCGTCCACCGTCTCGACCCGCTTCAGGAACGGCGTCATCGCGGTCAGCACCAACGCGTCGAGCGAATCGTGCCGGGCCTGCACTTCTTCGATCACCCGGCGGTTCTCCGCCACCGACAACAAATCGGCCCGAATGAACCCTGCTCGCGCCCGGGCCTCCCCCGCCTCGCTGAGGAACTGCTCACCGCGGGCCGGCGTACTGCCGATCACGGTCACGCGGGCGCCTTGCCGCAGATAGTGCAGAGCGATCGCCCGCCCGAGACCGGTGGTTCCACCGGCCACAACAACGTCCTTCATAACCCTCCTCGATCAAGTCATCGATCGATGACTTAATCACCGTAGGGCTGATACGACCGCCATGTCAACGATCGATGACTTAAGCTGGCCCGATGGCACAGACGCACAAGCGCGATCGCGAGGCGACCCGGGCCCGGCTGCTGGAGTGTGCGCGAATCCGCTTCGCCCGCGATGGGTACGACGGCGCCAGCGTGCGCGACGTCGCGAGCGACGCGGGCGTCGATCCGGCCCTGCTGTTTCGGTACTTCGGCTCCAAGTCGAAGCTGTTCGCCGAGGCGATGAACCCGCCGGAGGCACCGAGCGAACTACCCGCCGGGCCGATCGAGGAATTGCCGGCCAAGCTGCTCGAACAGCTGGTTTTCCAGGAGTGGCCGGCGTACGCCGGGGAGCACCCGCTGATCGCGATGCTGCGTTCGGCGGGTCACGAGCACATGCGCGACAAAGTTCGCGAGCAGATGTGCGGGCAGTACCTCGACCTACTGCAGGAGTTGGCGCGGGGCGACGACGCAGCATTGCGGGCCGAGTTGTTCTCGGCGTGGATGCTCGGCATCGGGATCCTCCGCACGGCGGTCGGCACGCCCGCGCTGAAGGACGCGACAACCGAAGACCTTGCCCCCCACCTCGCGGCGGTGGGCAAGGCCCTGTTCGGACGGGCTATCCCCGTCCCCGGGCAATGGTCACAAGGGTCCGATGAAGGCCGACACGCCTAGTAACAAGCGCCCGATGACACGCCGGGAGAGTTAGGACGGGAGATGGGGGCGGCTGGGGTTTTGGCGGGCCAGCAGGGCGGTTATCCGCTGGTCGATCGGGCCGGGGGCGGTGAGGGCCTTCGAGGTGCGGGCGGCGGCCGGGGGTGCGCCGTCGGCCGGTACGTCGGGCCGCGGGGCGCCGGCGCAGACCGTGCGCGATCCGGGCAGGATGCCCTTGATCAGGTAGTCGTTGATCTTCCGGGTGGCGCATTCGTTGCCGCCGTAGATGCCGTGACTGCCCTCGTCCTTGACCGAGATGAGGTTGTTGTTCAGCGCGGCGGCCATCGCGGGACCACCGTCGTACTGGGTGGCCGGGTCGAACTCGGCCTGTACGACCAGACCGGTCGGATAACCCGCGCGCTTGAGGTCGATCAGCTTCTCCGGTGGCGTGAACGACCGGAAAGTGCAGTTGGTCGGAGCGGCCGCCATCGCGCCCGGGCCGTAAGGGTACTTCTTCCGGAACAGCCGCATCTGCGCCTCGTACACCTTGAGATCGCGGGGCCAGTCGGCCTCACAGGTGACCGCCGGGAAGACCCCGCTGTAGGTGTCCTTGATGGCGCCGTACAACGCCTTGAACGCGCGACCCGCGGCCGGACTGAGACCGGTCTTTCCAGTTCGGCCGAGTTCCCCGATCAGCAGGGCGAGTTCGTGCCAGGCCGGCCGGTAGGCTGCTTCGCCACCGAGGATCAAGTCGAAGAAGGTGCCATCGATCTTCGGGAACTCCGGCGGCGCCTCCGGCCAGGGCACCGGGTTCTTCGCCAGCTTGGCCCGCAGGGTGTCCATCGTGGTCTTCACCTCGGCCGCGGTCTTGCCGAACCCATACCGGCTGTGGCGTTGTGCGACCCAGCCCGCCCAGGCGTCGACGTTCTCCCTGGCCGCGACCGCCTGCTGCTTGCTCGCCTCGTAGTAGAACCAGTCCGGGTGCATCGATGAGTCGAGCACGCTGCGGTTCAGCTTCGCCGGGAACAGACTGCCGTAGACGGCGCCGAGATAGGTGCCGTACGAAAAGCCGAGGTAGTTGATCTTCTTCTCGCCCATCGCCGCGCGAATGACGTCCATGTCGCGGGCGGTGTTGGCCGTGCTGATGAACTTCCGCAGGCCACCGCCTGCTCGCTGGCAGCCCTGCTCCTGGGCCAGGGCGTCGGCCGCCAACCGCCCGAACTGCGCGTCCGTCGGGCGGGTCTCGAACAAGGGCTCCGCCGCCGGGACCTCGCACTCCAGTGTCGTGGACCGGCCGACGCCGCGCGGGTCGAACCCGATCAAGTCGAACGCGCCGGCGATCGCGTCCGCCCGCATGAAGCTCGGCATCAGCAGACCCCCACCACCCGGACCACCCGGGTTCATCAGCAGCACCCCCTGGCGACGGGCCGGACCGGTCGCCTTCAGCCGGCTGATCGCGATGCTCAGGTTGCCGGCCGAGGGATTGCGATAGTCCAGCGGCACGATCACCTCAGCACATTCGAGGCCCTTCCAGATGAACTCCCAGACGTCTTCCGGCATGCCCGCCGGCGGCTCGCCGCGATCGCAGGTCGCCCAGTCGGCGGCCTGCTGGTAGTACGACGCCAGGCTCTTCGGCGATTTCGCCTCGGCGGGCACGATCGTCGCGGGACCGGCGACCAGCACCATGCCGGTCAGCACCGCCACGGCGCGCGCCAGACCAGGCCTAAGCCTCACTGGTGATTTCAAAACACTCTCCGCTCCTCAGTGGATACAGAACGTGAGGGACGGTAGTGAGCCGGTCATGAAGGTTCGATAAACGCTGGATAGGCGCTCTGTGCGAATTCCGGCCGGCCAAGGCCGACCACCGCCAGGTCAGCGGAAGTCGGCCTCGCCTCGGGGTAGCCGGGAGGGCTCAAGAGGACGCAGCAGGGCGGCGGCGAACCAGGCCTCGATGGACTGGGCCTGCCGAGTGTTCGGCACGTAGACCACCCGGGCCATCCACTCGCCGCCGTTCGCCCGGCGCCACTCGAGGATCAGCCCGGGCCACGGACCGCGCTCATACGGCGTACCCAGCACCCAGCAGTGCCGGCGCTGCGCGTCGGGCGGAGGGTCCCTGGGATAGCGCCTGTTCGTGCCCACGGAACCAGCATCGCACACACGTTCGATTGGAGCGCAAGTCCGCTACGGACCGTCCGGGGGATCTCGCACTGCGACACGAGATCCCCCGGTCCGGAACGCCGGAGCGCCTAACCGCCGAGGCGGCGGAAGCGGCGTGCGGACAACGGCAGGAAGATCGCGACCAGCAGTACCGGCCAGACGATGGCCATCAGCAGCGAGTTCTGCACGATCCAGGAATCACCCGTGGCGCCGGGATTTCCGAACAGGTCGCGGGCCGCGTTGACGGTGGAGGACAACGGATTCCACTGCGCGATCACACCCAGCCAGGACGGCATCGTGGTGGTGTCGACCAGCACGCTCGACACCAGGCCCACCGGCCAGATCAGGGTCTGTACGGCGGCCACGCCTTCGGGTGATCCGATCGCGAGGCCGGCGAAGATCCCGATCCACAGCGCGGCGAATCGCAGTAGCAACAACAGGCCGACCGCCGCGAGCGCCGGGGCGAACCCGTCCTCCCAGCGCCAGCCGAGCAGCAGTCCCGTGGCAATCAGGACCAGCAGTCCGGCGATCGAGCTGAGCAGATCGGCGATACACCGTCCGAGCACCACCGCGGTCGAGGCGATCGGCAACGAACGGAACCGGTCCGTCACGCCCTTCTGGGCATCAACGGCCACGGCGGTCATCGTGCCTTCGAGGCCGAACAGCATCGTCAGGCCGAACATGCCGGGCATCAGCAGGTCGTAGTACGAGCCACCGCCTGGCACCTCCATCGCGCCGCCGAACAAGCCACCGAACATCACCACCATCAGCACCGGGAAGAACCACACGGTCAGCACCTGGCCTGGCTGCCGCCGCCAGTGCTGCAGGTCCCGCCGGGCGATGGTCCAGCCGTCGGCCAGCGCCCAGCCGGCGCCTGGAATCGTCGCAGTCGCGCTCATGCCGGCACTCCCGTCAGGTGAAGGAAAACCTCGTCCAGCGTCGGTCGCCGCAAGGTGATGTCGCCCGGCTCGATCCCGGCGTCCCGCAAGGCCGTGGCCACTTCGACCAGCGCCCGGGTTCGTTCCTTGACCGGCACGCTGACGCGCAAGGCGGCCTCATCGGTTTGCACCTGACCGTCGGCGACGCGGGCCACCAGTTCGAGCACCGCGGGCAGATCCGCGCGATGGGTCAGCACCAGGTCGAGCCAGTCCGCGCCGAGCCGGGCCTTGAGCTCGTCGGGCGTGCCTTCCGCGACCACCCGGCCCGCGCGCAGCATCGAGATCCGGTCCGCCAATTGATCAGCCTCCTCCAGATATTGAGTGGTGAGCAGCACGGTGGTGCCGCCACCGACCAGATCGCGGATCGCCGCCCAGACCTCCTGACGCCCACCCGGATCCAGCCCGGTGGTTGGTTCGTCCACGAACAGGACCTCCGGCGAGACGATCAGGCTCGCGGCCAGGTCCAGCCGCCGCCGCATGCCACCGGAGTACTTGCCGACCGGCTTGTCGCCCGCGTCGGCCAGCGCGAACCGCTCCAGCAGTTCCTCCGCGCGCTGCCTAGCCGTTGCCTTGGGCAAGTGATTGAGCCGGCCGAACATCAACAGGTTCTGCCGGCTGCTGAGGATCTCGTCGACCGCCGCGTACTGCCCGACGAGCCCGATGCGCCGTCGCACCTCTCGCGGGCTGCGGCGTACGTCGCACCCCGCGACGCTCGCCTCACCCGAGTCCATGCCGAGCAGCGTGGACAGGATCCGCACCGCTGTCGTTTTGCCCGCGCCGTTCGGCCCGAGCAGACCGACCACCTGCCCGGTGCCGACTTCCAGGTCGAATCCGTTCAGTCCCGCGCCCTCCGCCCCACCGGGGTAGTTCTTCCGCACATCCCTCGCCACGATCGCATTCAACGCCCGCGCCACCTCTCCGCTTGAATCGTAGACCGTACCGTACACCGTACGACTGGGTTACGATGCGGTCAACGCCGACCGGTTGGAGTTTGTTCCCGTGACTGGAAAAAAGGGCTCAGCGCCCGATCCGGCCCGCAGTCTCGCCCTGCTGTGGGGGCCGCAGACCAGGCCGGGCCGCTCCGGGGTGACGGTGCGCTCGATCGTCACGGCCGCACTCGAACTGGCCGATACCGAGGGCCTCGACGCGGTTTCGATGCGGGCGGTGGCCGAGCGGCTCAAGGTCGGCACGATGACGCTCTACACCCACGTGCCCGGGCGGAGCGAGCTGACCGACCTGATGCTCGACAGCATCTACGGCGAGCTGTACGCCGATGTGGCCGAGCCGTCGCGGCAGCCCGGCGGGTGGCGCGGGGCGATGGAGTTCGTGGCCCGGCGGAACTGGGAGGTGATGGACGCCCACCCGTGGATGCACGAGCTGAACGTCGGCCGTACCGGCTTCGGGCCGAACTCGACGCTGCGCTACGAGGCGGAGCTCCGGCCCTTGGACGGCCTTGGCCTGACCGATGTGGAGATGGACTCGGCGCTGGCACTGGTTCTCAGTCACGTCGAGTTCGTCGCGCGCCAGGCCGCCGCCCATCGCCGTACTCAGCAGGAGTCCGGCCAGACCGACGAGGAATGGTGGGTCTCGACAGCTCCCCTGCTGGAACGCGTGATGGCCGGCTCGGCCGAGGCCTTCCCGCTCGCCGCCCGGGTCGGTACGTCGGCCGGCCAGGAGCACCGCGCCCTACTCGCTCCCGATCACGCGCTGGCCTTCGGCCTGGCCCGCATCCTCGACGGGCTGGCGCTGCTGATCGACAGCCGCGCCTGAGTCCTGCCCCAGACTCAGACCTCAGGCCGGGGCCTGTTTCAAACCGGGAGGTGGGCGCCGGAGATGCCGTCGTTTTCGCAGAGGAAGCGGATCACCGAGGCGATCTTGGCCGGGGGTGTCCAGCCGCTGGTGTCGGCGTTCGGCATGGTTCTGCGATTGACCTCGGTATCGATGACGCCGGGCAGGATCGCGTTGGCGCGAATGCCGTCCGCGGCGTACTCCGTGGCGAGATTGTCGACCAGCGCGAGCACGGCCGCCTTCGCGGTGCCATACCCACTCGCGCCGCGCATCGGCTTCAGCGCGGTCCGGCTCGAGGTGCACACGATGGCGCCGCCACCGGCCGCGATGAGCTGCGGCAGCGCGGCCTGAGTGATCAGGTACGTCGGCCGCAGGTTGAGGCGCAACTGCTGGTCGAACTCGTCGATCGGGGTTTCGTGCAGCCGCCCGCCCATGCCGAAACCGCCGACCAGGTTGACCACGGCGGCCAGCGGCGCGGCGGGATCAGCGGCGGCCAGTTCGGCGACTTGGGCGGCCCCGGCCGGGTCCATCAGATCGGTCACGATCGTATGCAAGGCCTGGTCGTCACCGAGCTCGGCCAGCCCGGATTCGCTGCGGCCCGGCACGATCACCCGCCAGTCGCCGGTCAGGAACTCCGCCGTTACCGCCGAGCCGAGTCCACCGGTGCCGCCGGCAACAATCACAGTCCGCGTCATGCCTGAACCCTACGACTCGGCTGGTAGCGCCAGGGTCCGTCCGGCCGCGCGAGCCGACTCGATGCTGCGCGCCAGGGTGTCCTGCAGCCGCGACACCTCGTCCGCGAGCCCTTGTACCGTGGTGGAATCGCCCACCGGTTCGGTCCGGGCGAGCAACTCGATATAGCGATCGCCGTCCTGCAACGCCTCTTCCGCCCGCAGGGCCGCGTCGGCCACCCGCACACGTTCGGCGTACTTCTCCAAGGCCTCGACCTTGCGCTCGATGGCCGTCTCAGAACGGATCAGGGCCCGGCGTTGCGGACCGAGTACGGCCTCGAGCTCGGCCGTTGCCATGCCGCCGGCCACCTCGCGTTGGCGGGCGCGGAGCACGGTCTGCTCGCGGAGGACCTGGCCGAGGTCCCACAGCTGTTCGGGCAGGACCAGTTCGTTCTGCATGTCGTCCAGCAGGCCCCGAGTGGTCACCTCCGCGCCGAGCACGGTCCGGACCGCCCGCTGGGCGCGGATCATCAACCGCGCCGCCGGCTCGTCGAAATCCGCGGCCAGCAGGTATTTGCCGTGATGCCTACGAGCGGTCTTCCGGTCGCGCGGTTCGATCCCCGCGGTCACGCCGATCACGGCCGTCGAAGCCACCCCGATCGCGGCCAACCCGACCGCCAGCCACGCGGCCACCTCCGGCGGGAAGGTCACTGCGAAGAGGATCAGGGCGAGGATCCACACGCCGACGCAGACCGCGATCCAGACCAGCAGGCTGCCAAGCGTCGACATCGGCTCCGACCAGGCCGTACGACGCGCGGGGCACGGGTGGCTCGCGGGCACGAGCAGCTCGGGCTTCCGGGCGAACAGCCGCCGGACCGCGGGTGACACCTCGGGAGCGAAGACCGGTTCCGGTTCAGGACGCTGCGCCGGCATCGGCTTCCCTCCTCACCAACTCGCTCTCGTCACCACCGTGGCGGCCGTGATTACTCAGTGTCCCCAGCCTAGTGCGCCCGAGCCGCCCAGGCCCCGCAAACCCATCAAGCCCAAGTCCCAATCCCCCTCGACACCCAACGCCACGACCACCTTCGCGACCCGGCATCCCTGAGCACTGCGGCGAGTGGTCTGGAATCGACGCTAAGGGGGCGCCGGTGTTGGGGTGGTCAGGCCGGGGAGGTCCAGGTGGGGGTGCGGCCGGTGAGGGTCAGGAGGGTTTCCAGGTCGGTCGGGTTGCCGGAGGCCTCGACCACCTCGTCGAAGGCGGCGCCGGGGCCTCGGGTGGCTGGGTCGGTTGGGACCTGGCGGGCGATTCGCAGGGAGGCGCCGACGAGTTCGGCGGGCGGGTCGTACGGCGCATCGATGGCGCGGGCCACGTCCCAGCCGTGCACGATGCAATCCAGCAGGTGAAAGCTCAACGCGACCTGGCGCGGGAAGGTGCCGAACTCCCGGACGGCCATCGGCTCGTACAGCGCGCCCTCGTCCTCGAAGGCTTCGGCCAACGCGGCGTTCGACCGGCGGTACGCGCCCACGTGGTCGTCACCCAGCCGTCCACCGGTCCATACCTGCACCGGGGCCGAACCGTCCCTGGCCGCGGCGGCGAAGCCCTCGTTCTCGCTGACCAGATGCCGGATCAGTCCACGCAGGGTCCAGTCCGGACAAGGAGTTGGCAGCCAGAGCTGTTCCGGCCGGACCTGAGACACGACCTCGCCCAGGGCGGCGCCGGCTTGATGGTCGAGATCGCGAAGGTCCATCGGAGCAGCATAGGGAGGTTTCCTGACTCGTCACCTATCTCACCGTGTCGCACTACCGGACTATCACGCAGGGAATTCCGCCGGTTACCGTCAATAATGACGCGCAGCCATGGCGCGACCGGGACGCGGCCGGGACGCACGGTCATGACAGCGGGCGAGTGCCACGGGAATACTGGGCAAAAGCGGACAAGGGGACACGATGGGCAACGGTGCGGATCTCAATCAGTTGCGGCGGATCAACGAGCTCGCCGTGCTGAGCACCTTGCGTGAGGCCGGCGAACTCCGGCTGGCCGAGGTCGCCGAGCGAACCGGTCTGGCCCGGGCCTCGGTCGGCGAGGTGGTGCGCGAACTACTCGGCCGCGGCTGGCTCGCCGAACATCCGCCGGTAGTGAGCGGCCGCGGCCGGCCCGCCCACCAGTACGCGTTCCGCGCCGACGCGGGCAAGGTGCTCGGGCTCGACATCGGCGCGCACAGCGTTCGCGCGGTGGTCGCCGATCTCGACGGCACGGTGCTCGGTTCCGCCCGGCGCGCGACCACGCCCGAGCTGTCCCGGCGGCGACGGCTCACCGCGATCGACAAGGCGATTCAGCAATGCCTGCACGAGGCCGGAGCGTCGCCCACCGAGGTGTGGGGCGCGGTCGCGGGCAGTACCGGCACGGTGCACGAGAACGGCCAGGTCGTCCTGTCGGCGGCCATCGCGGACTGGGCCGGCGTGGACTTGGTCGCGTTCCTGCGCGAACGCCTGCCGCAAGGTGTGATCGCCGCGCAGAACGACAGCCGCCTCTGCGCATTGGCCGAGCACCGCCGTGGCGCGGGGCGCGGCGCCGGGGATTTGGTGGTGCTGCAGGCGGGGCGTCGTACCGGTCTCGGGTTGATGGTCGGCGGCCGGCAGCTCCGGGGATTCAACTCCTGCGCGGGCGATCTCAGCCTGCTCCGGACGCTCCACTGGGAGGAGGCGATCGGCCATCTCCAGCACAGTGGGGCGGCGCCCGCGACCGGGGCCACCGCCGACCCGGTCGCCGACACGCTCAACGCGGCGACCGAGGGCGTACGCAAGGGCCTCGACGCGGCCAAGCGGTATGCCCGGGACATGGCGGCGGCCGCCGGTACGGTGTGCGCGATCATCGACCCGGAGGTGCTGGTGCTGAGCGGATCCCTGGCCGATCATGGCGAGCTGCTGGCTCCGATGCTCCAGGCGGAGATTTCGGCATATACCCGCCATCCACCGCAGGTCAGGGTGTCGCCGCTCGCGGGCGACTCCCCCGTGCTCGGCGCGGTCACGCTGGCCGCGGACAACGTCGAGGCGGCGCTGCTCAACGCGGGATCCGGCCCGCTCGGCCGCCTGGAATGCCCCGCCGTCTGACAGCTCACCGGATCGAGCGGCACGGTGGTCGCTGCGGTGCTGCTGGCGGTCCGCTATTCCACCGAGGTCGAAGAGCCTTGACGGTGCGGCACAGAAACCCAATATTGATGGACTCCACCATAAATCCGCCGGAGGCCGCCCATGTCCACAGCGTCGATGCCCTCAGGGCCCGAAGGGCCGACCGTACCGAGTCGCCGTCAGGTGATGACCTGGATGGCCGCGGCCGGTGCCGTCACCGCGGCTGCGCCCGGTCTGGCCGATCCTATGCCCGCACAGGCCGCCACCACCAGGGCCGCCGTCGCGCCGGTGACGGTCTGGCTGCCCTCGCCGAACCTCAAGGTACGGCGCGACTTCGCCTTTCCGGGTTCGCCCGGCACCCGGGTCAGCCTCAAGGCCGCCCGAAACGAGGAGGAGTCGGGCCAGCTGATTCTGCGCACCACCTCGGGCACCGCCGACGTACGACTCAGCGCGAGTGATCTCACTGGCTCGGCCGGCACCATTCCAGCGGCACGAGTCGAACTGTTCCGCCAGCACTACCTGGAGATCCGGCCCGGCCAGAGTTCCTACGGTTCCGGCTTCTATCCGGACGCGCTGATCCCGTTGTTGCCCTACACAACGATGTCGGTTGTTGCCGATCGCAACAGTGGGGTCTGGATCACGGTCCGGATCCCGAAGGGGCAACCGGCCGGTCTTTACTCGGGCACGATCACGATCAGCGGCGGCACCACCGTCGTAACCGTGCCGCTGGACCTTGAGGTGTGGAACTTCGAAGTACCGGACAAGCCGAGCACGGACACGGCAGCGGCGATCTGGTACCAGCAGGTCGCGTGGGCGCATGACGCGCAGTGGGGCACCACCCGGTACGACGATCTCCTGAAGAAGTACTACGAGTTCCAGCTCCGGCATCGCCTGGCCTCGGACGACTTCCCCGTACGAGCGCAGCACGGCCCCGGTCCGTACAAGCCCGGGCCTGGCCCGGAACCCGAGCCGGACGTGTGGCTGGCCCACGCCGAGCGGTACCTGCACGATCCACGCTTGAAGCGGTTCCGCATCCCGCTGTACACGACGGGCGGCAACGACTCGGGCTTCCACGTCGACACCGGCCGGCTGCGGCACGTGGTGGACGGCCTGCGTGCGATGGGTGGTGGCCTGATCGAGCGGGGCTACTTCTACTACGCGGACGAGCCGATGAACGACGCGGCGTACGAGCACGTGCGCAAGCTCTTCGCGACGGTCGACACCATCGCGCCGGACATCCCGCACGTTCTGACCTTGACGGATCCGCCGCCGCAGAAGCTGCTCGACTTCGTGCACGCGTGGGCCTTCGTGCTGACCGCGCCGAAGCCGGAACTGCCCGGCCTGGTCGAATCGCTCAAGGCCCGGGGCGATCTCGTCTGGTGGTACGCCGCCTATGGGCACCAATGGCCGATCCCCGGCGTGTTCACGGCCGACAGTGCGGTCGGGCATCGCCTGTTGCCGTGGATCCAGCACCACCTGGGCATCGAGGGATTCCTGTTCTGGTCGACGACCGTGTTCGGCAAGTACGACTTCGCGCCGGACGGGCACTACCAGTGGGCGGACCGCTGGACCGATCCGAACGCCCTGAACGAATACCCCGGTGATGGCTATCTGCTCTACCCGGGCAAGCAGGTCGGCATCGATGGCCCGGTCGGCACGGTCCGGCTGCAGGCGTTGCGCGACGGCTTCGAGGATCTCGAATATCTCGCGCTGTACGAACGACGGGCGACCGAACTGCTCGCGCAATGGGGAGCGACCGGCCGGTTCGACGTGAAGGCGGCACTGCGGTCCGCGCACGACGTACTGCATGGTGGACTGTCGTACAAGGACGACTCGGTGCTGTTCCACCAGATCCGCGCGCAGGTCGGCGCCGAGGTGGCGCAACTGTTCGGGTCCTCCCCCGCTCTGATCAGCGTTGGCAAACCGACTGCGCACAACGTGCCAGTGACGGTCATCGTTGCCAAGGGCACCAGTGTGACGATTGCCGGAAGCAACAGTTTGCCGGTCGAGAGCACTGCCGGCGCGGACATCCACCGAATCGCGGCCGATCTGCCGGCCGGACGGACGGACCTGATGGTGACCGTTGCCGGCCGGCAACTGAAGCGAACGATCGAGGTGGGTGCCGCGGCAACGCCGCACCAGATCATCATCAACAGCTTCGAGACCGACGTCGAGGTTCGCAAGGCCCGCGCGTCGTACGTCACCGCGACCCGCTCGGCCGAGCACGTCGTCACCGGTAAGTCGTCGGCGAAGCTGGTGTTCCAGGCGAATACCCCGGTCGATCCGGGCGTCTACTTCTACACCGGCGCGGCCGAAGCACCGCAAGAGTCGATCGGCCGCAACAACTGGTCCACGATCGACGCGATCGCCTTCGACGTTTTCAACGACTCGAACGACCTGATCGTGTTGTACTGCGACTTCCACGACCCGGTGAAACTCGACGCGCACAACCCGGCCTACCTACTACCCGGGCAGCAGCGGGTACTGATTCCCCTCGCCGGACTGGTCAACGACCTGAGCAAGATCACTTCGATCCACCTGCGGGTGCAGCGCCGGGGCACGCCGCTCACCTTGTACCTGGACAACCTGCGCTTCCTACGGAGCCGGACGGGCCTGCCCAGCACCGGCACGTGGGCCCGCCAGGACGCGACGGGCCGCCCGCTCGTGCACGCCGTACGCTCGGACGGCAATCTGGTCATCGGCCGCCAGACCGGATCCGATCCGGCCGCCTGGCAACTCACGACGGGCCCGGCCGCGAGTGGCCCGACCGTGAGCGCGATCGATCCGGCCGGCCGGCTGAACCTGGTCAGCCTGCGCGACGGCGTGATCGAGTGGACCCGCGACGAAGGCTCCTGGGTACGACGTACGGTCACGCCGCAACTGAGCGGTGATACCGCCGTCGGCGTGCCGGGAATCGCGCTGGACGCGGCGGGGCGCCTGAACTACTTCGTCCGGACGAGCAGCGGGCGCCTCTACCGTGGCTGGCAGAACCGTCCGACGTCCGACGGCTGGTCCGGCCAGTACATCGGCACGGTGACCGTCACCGGCGATCCCGTCACGCTGCAGGACCCGGCCGGAAAGCTGACCTGGTTCGCGCAGACCACCGGCGGCAATCTCCAGCACGGCTGGCAGGTCGAACCGGGCAGCCAGAGTTGGCAGACGGATCTCCTGTACGAGAACGGAACGGGCGCTCCGGCCACCGTGGCGGGCCGAATCGCCGTGGCACAAGGGATTTCCGGACGGTTGACGTTCCACGCGCGACACAGCTCGGGCGGCATCATCCATGGCTGGCAGAACACCCCGGGCGACGGGCCTTGGCGGTGGGCGCTGCTGCCGCGCGAAACGGCCGAGGGCGTTGTCACGGTGGCCGGTGATCCAGCCGTGCATCTCGACGCGGCCGGAAAGCTGACCTACTTCGCGCGGACCACCGACGGCCGGATCCTGCACGGCTGGCAACGCATACCCGAGGGCGGCCCGTGGGACACCACGATCATCCCGGTCCAGGTCGTAGGCGACGGCGCGGTCACGCAGGACACCGACGGGCGGCTGCACTACTTCGCCCGAACCGCCGCGGGCACGTTGCGGCACTGCTGGCAGGACGCCCCGGCGATCGGCCCTTGGCACAGCAACGAACTCGGCAGCGGCGTGATCGGCTGACCACAAACGGTTAGTGCGTGGGGCCGGAGGTGCGTGCCATGCCTGTCGAAACCGAACGACTGGACGAAGCACTGGCCACCGGACCCTTCGGCCTCGCGCTTCGGCTTGCGGTCGGTCCAGCGGTCTCATGCTGGACCGGCTGCAGGTCCGCCTGCGCGAGCACGGCGTTCCGGTGAGCAAGACGGCCCTGAGCTACTGGCAGCACGGCCGCACTCAGCCGGAACGCCCAGAGTCCTTGAGGGCCCTCGCCGTTATCGAGGCGCCGGCGCAACGACGGACCGACCGGCTTCACCACCTTCGAGCTACTGCTGGACAGCCCGCTCCACCTCGGCGAACTGACCGTGCTCCAGTACACCCTGCAACCGGACCCAGGCCTCGCCGACACGGTCCACACCCAACGGGTCCAGCGCTCCCTCCGCGACTTCTCCGTCCAACTGGCGTTCACCTCCAGCGCACTGCCAGCCCGGGTCTACCGCACCTACCGAACCACCGTCAGCGACACCCGAACCACCAGCGACCTCTGCCTAGGCGCCAGCCATACCGCCCAATTCGCCGAACTGGACCCCCAACCGGCATCTACTCCATCGCCTGGGACTGGACCTAGCGCCCGCTCGAAGCTCTTCGGCACCAGCACTGACTACGAGTCGGCCGGGTCGGGAATCAGGGCGGACGAGAGGGAGACCCGGCGACGGCCTCCCCCGGAGTCGGTCAGGTACGGCGCGAGCACTTCCGCCAGGCCGGCCTGGATCACCGGCAGGTCCTCGGCGTTGACGTAGAGCTGCGTCTGACCGAAACCGAGATAGTCCCGTAGCTCCCGATCACCGCTGGCCAGGAACCGGTCGAAAGTCCCGCCGACGTGGCCGAGAAAGGTCAGGAACGAGCTGCGCAACTGGCTGTCGTCCATCGCGCGCAGTTCCGCCAGGTCGGCGCGGGCGACGCGTTCGCCGAGCGCAAGGGTTCGCTCGATCGTGCCACGCACCTTTCGCTCCCCGACCACCGCCACGATCTGGGCGTCGACGAGTGCTGCCACATGCCGATAGAGCGTCGCCTGGGCGATGTCGGGCAGGGCGTCCCGCAGCTGGGCGGTGGTGAGCTCCCGGCCGCCGAGCTGCTGAATGATGCGCAACCGCACCGGATGCATGACGACGTCAGCCACGCTTTGCGCCATCGGTTCTCCTCATTATTATCACTCTGATAATGTTCTCATCCTAGAGCGAGCTTATCGATCGAAAGGCACGTCATGACCGCAGGCACAAAAGGCCTTCCGATCCGCGTGGACGGGCTGACCAAGGCGTTCGGACCGGTAGAGGCCGTCAGCGACGTGAGTTTTACGGCGGCCGCCGGCCGGGTCACCGGGTTCGTCGGCCCCAACGGCGCCGGAAAGTCGACCACTTTGCGCATGCTGCTCGGGCTCACCCGGGCCGATCGCGGCACCGCCCTGATCGGCGATACGCCGTACGCCGAACTGGCGGCGCCGACCGCCACCGTCGGCGCCGTACTGGACATCGCGTCGGCACATCCGGCGACCACCGCCCGCGGGCATCTCCGCACGTTCGGCGATCTCGGCGGGCATCCACGGTCGCGCGTCGAGGCCGTCATCGCGGCGGTCGGCCTCGGTGCGTACGCGGATCGCCAGGTGAAGGGCTTCTCGACCGGCATGCGCCAGCGCCTCGGCCTGGCGACCGCACTGCTCGGTGATCCCGCGGTCCTGGTCCTGGACGAACCGTCGAACGGGCTCGACCCGGCCGGCATCGTCTGGCTGCGCGGCTTTCTGCGGAAGTTCGCCGCCGCGGGCGGCACCGTGCTGATCTCCAGCCATGTGCTGACCGAACTGCAGTACAGCATCGACGACCTGATCCTGATCAACCGCGGCCGGATCGGCTGGACCGGCTCGCTGGCCGAATTCACCCAGCACGGCGAAACCCTCGAGGACGCTTTCCTCGCCTTGACCGCCAAGGAGCAACTGACATGATTCCGCTGATCAAAGGGGAGATCACCCGTCTCCGCTCGACCCGGCTGCCGCTGTGGGCGCTACTCGCGGCCGTGGCCTCGGGTGCCGGGCTGACCGGCATCCTCAGCTTGACCGGCCCGGAGAACGCCACTCCAGCGATGCCTGGGATCGACACCGCACAAGGCGCGGGTCTGGTGGTCGGAATCGCCGGACTGCTGCTGTTCGTACCAGCCTTGATCGGCACGATCGCCGTCACCGGGGAGTATCGGCACCGCACGATCGGCACCACCTTCCTGGTGGCACCGAAGCGGAGCCGGGTGCTCGCCGCGAAATTGCTCGTCTACGGTCTCTGCGGGGTTTGCTACGGCGCGATCGCGTCGACCGCGTCAGCCGTGGCGCTGCTCGGAGCCGCCGCGGTGCGGGGCGTGGACCTGGCGATCGCACCCGGCAGCCTGCTGTTCCTGCTGGCCAAACTCGCGATCGCGGCTGCGGTCTACATGGTGCTCGGGGTGGCGATCGGCGCGCTGGCCAGACATCAGCTTGTTGCCGTCGGCATCGTCCTTGGCTACTTCTACTTTCTCGAGTACGTGCTGATGATCATTCCGGGCGTGAACTCCATCTACGCCTTCCTGCCAGGCGGAGCGACCGCGTCGCTGACCAGCTTCACCTTCCTCACGGACACCGTGGCGGACCAGACGTCCAGTGGCATCCTGGCGCCCCTCCCACCGCTGGGTGGAGCGCTCGTCCTGCTCGGCTACGCAAGCGTCGCGGCCGCGATCGCCGCCGTGGTCCCCCTCCGCCGCGACCTCACCTAGCCCTAGCCCTCCTCCGTCCACCCCCAGCGGCCGCCCTCCAGCCCCGGCGTGCCGGCGTTCATCGGACCCTTGTGACCCGGCGTGCCGGCATTCATCGGACCCTTGTGACCACGCCCGGCCGTGGTGAAACGATGTTTCAGTACAAGTGGCACGATGTTTTGGCGGGCGTCGCGAGGGCGGCCAGCGCGGTGGTGAGCGGCATCGCGGCGATGATGCCGAGGCTGCCGACGAGGGCGCGGACCACCTCGACGGCAACGCGTTCGGTGGACAGCGCATAGAGCTGGGGCATGCCGCTGATGGCGACGAGCAACGCGAGCCCCGGCAGCGGACGTCCACGATCCGCCGCGGGCTTCCCGAACCGTCAGCCGGTACGGCGAACACGGCCGGGCGATCGCCGTACTTCTTGCCATACGCAACCGTCGAGTCGTCCAGCCACGCGGGTTGATCGTCCACGTCCAACGGTCCGTTTCCGCCCGCATCCCCCGGCCCCCGCTGGAGGGGGTTAGACCGGGGTGCGGCGGGTGCGCCAGAGGAGGTAGACGAAGTACGGGGCGCCGATCATGGAGGTGACCAGGCCGGCCGGGATCTGCGCCGGAGCGATGACCGTTCGGCCGATGCTGTCCGCGAGGCTGACGAGCGCCGCGCCGAGTAGAGCCGCGACTGGGAGCACCCGCGCGTGCTTGCCGCCGACAAGCGCCCGGGCCGCGTGCGGCGCGACCAGGCCGACGAACCCGAGTACGCCGATCGCGGAAACAGCCGAGGCCGTCAGCAGCGCCGCGCAGACCAGAGCGAACAACCTCGTCCGTTCGAGCCGTACGCCAAGGATGCGCGGTACGTCGTCATCAAGCGACAGCAGGTCCAGTTCACGCCGGGCGTGCACAAGGAACGGCGTGAGTACGACCAGAGCGATCGCGACCGGGACCACCTGCGGGAGCGTGCGCCCGTACGTGCTGCCGGACAACCAGGTCATCGCCATCGCGATGTTCCAGGGATCGGCGTACACGATGATGAAGGTGATGACCGCCGTGGCCGCGGCGGAGACGCCGACACCGATCAGAACCAGCCGGTCCGAGCTCAACCCGCCGCGCCAGGAGATCGCGTACACGAAGGCGAAGGTGGCCAGCGCGGCAGCGGCGGCAGAGCCCGACAGCAGCCAGATCCCGGCCGCCGGAACGAACGTGAGCGTGAGGATCGCGCCTACTCCGGCACCACCGGTGATACCGAGAATTCCCGGTTCGGCGAGCGGATTCCGGCAGACTGCCTGCACGGTGGCGCCCGCGATCGCGAGGGCCGCGCCGCAGAGCAGGGCCGCGACCACCCGGGGGAAGCGCTGGTCCAGGACAAAGGTGATGGCCCGGCCGGATCGACCGTTGAGCCAGTTCGCGATATCGCCGGTACGGAGCCAGGAATCACCGGCCAGCATGGCCACGACGGCGGCGCCGATCACCAGTACGACGAGCAATCCGGCGACGATCGCGAAGGTACGGCGAGTCCGCAGGCCCGCGCGAGTACCGCCGCCGGCCGAACGGCTCGGGCCCGAATCGCGGTAGCGGCGGGCCAGCCAGACCAGCACGATCGCGCCGACCAGCATGGTGACGATGCCCGTCGGAATCTCGACTCCGGCCTTGCCACCGAGCGCCATTCGCAGCAGTACGTCCGCGCCGAGAACGACGATGACGCCGGCCAATCCGGACATCGGCAGCAGCAGGCGGTGCCGCATCAGACCGGGCACGATCGGAGCGACCAGGCGCACGATCACCGGCGCGACCAGACCGACGAAACCGACCGGCCCCGCGACCGTCACCGCCGCGGCCGACAACACCACCGTGACGAGGGTGATGAGCGCGCGCGTGCGGCGTACGTTCACACCGAGCACCGACGCCGTGTCGTCGCCGAGGGCAAGAATGTCGAGCCGCGGCGCGAGCAATACGGCGGCGATGAGGCCGAGGGCAACAACCGGCGCCATCTGGGTGACCGCGACCAGGTCGGTCTGGACCAGCGAGCCGCTTCCCCACGTGAACGAGCCGACGGTCTCCTCCTGGAAAAGCACCAGCAGGAGGGTGGTGCAAGCGGCCATCGCCAACGCGATCGCGGAACCGGCCAGGATCAACCGGGTCGGGCCGCTGGCGCCACCGGCCGAAAGCGCGAGCACCAGCATGGCCGCGGCCAGTCCACCGAGGAAGGCCACCCCGCCCGCGGGAAGCGTCGGCAGGTTGATTCCCATCGCCGCGAAGACCACAACCGCGAGATAGGCACCCGCGTTCACGCCAAGGGTGTCGGGCGATGCCAACGGGTTGCGCGCCAGCGACTGCAGGCCCGCGCCGGCGACACCGAGGGCCACGCCGACCAGCATTCCGGCCAGCAGCCGGGGCAGTCGCGACGCGACCAGGATCGAGGCGGAACCGTCCGCGCCCTGGCCGATCGCCAGGCGGAGCAGATCGCCCGCGCCAACCGACGACGTGCCCTGGGTCAGATGCACCCCGGCAAGAACGACGATGACCGCCACGGTGAGCAGGAACACCCCGGCGACGCGGATCCGCCGTACCGGCTGGGCGACCGGTACGGCGGTTGGCGCCGCTGCTGGTTTGAGCAGGGTCAAGAGGTGACTGCCTGCACCGCCGCGTCGATGAACTGCTCCATCGACTTGGGGCCACCGAACATCCAGACGCCATCCGGCAGCCGGTGTACGTCGTTGCTCTTCACGAAGGGCAGGTTCTTCCAGATCGGGTTCTTCGACAGGTCGTCACCGAAGACGTCACCGCCGTCCTTGTTGGCGATGTAGAGGAAGTTGCCGTTCGGGATCTTGGTCAGGCCTTCGACGTCGGTCGGCGCCAGTCCGTAGACCTTGTCGCCCGCACCGGTCCAGCCGTTCTTCAGACCGAGTTCGGCCGCGACCGCGCCAAGCTGCGAACCGGGGGTGAACATGCGCAGCGAGATCGTGCTGCCCTGCTTCCAGCCGTCGGACATCGTGAACGACTCACCGGCCTTACCCGCGTCGGCGATCTTCTTCTTGCCATCGGCAACGGCCTTGTCGAAGTCGGCCAGCAGGGTCTTCGCGGCCTCGGTCTTACCGACGGCCTGGCCCAGCAGCTCCACGTTGCTCTTCATCTGCCCGATCGGGTCCGTCGCGTCGGAGCCCTTGACCACCAGCACCGGTACGGCCTTCTCGATCTGGCTGATCGTGTTGGGCGCCTCGTCGGTGGTGACGACCACGAGGTCCGGGTTCAGCGCGACGATCGCGTCGACACTGGCCTCGCCGCGAGTGCCGACGTCCTTAACCGTCGAGTCCAGCTTCGCCGCGGTCACCCAGCCGGTGTATCCCTTGGTGTCCGCGACACCGACGGGCATGACGCCGAGCGTGATCAGCCCCTCGACCACACCCCACTCGAGTCCGACGACCTTGGTGGCCGGAGCCTTCAGCTCCACCGCCTTGTTCCGGGCGTCGGTCACCGACACCGGCTGGGCGGACGAGCCGGCGCCCGGCTCGGGGGTGGCGGTCTCGCTGCTACCGCAGGCGCTCAGCACAAGGGCCATCGCGGTAACGGCCAGGGCGGTGATTCTCATGTTCTTCCTTTATTTCCAGGGGTTGTACTGCTCATGGGGCCTTGCCTGGTGGTGCGTTGGTCAGGCGAGGCGTTGGTCAGGCGAGGCGTTGCAGGTGGCGGCCGAAGGGCTCGGCGGTGAGCCGGCCGGTGTGCACGTCGGTGCGAACGTCGATCTGGATGCCGTACGTCTCGGTCAGGGCGATCGAGTCGAACACCTCGGCCGGCGTACCGGTCGCGCGGACCTTGCCCCGGTCCAGCAGCGCCACCCGGTCGGCGACGGCCGCGGCCTGGTTGAGGTCGTGCAGTACGACGCCGACCGCCACGTGATGGTCGTCGGCCAGATCGCGCATCAGGTCGAGGATCTCGATCTGGTACCGCAGATCGAGGAAGGTGGTCGGTTCGTCAAGCAGCAGGACGCCGGTGTCCTGAGCGATACAAGTGGCGAGCCACACGCGTTGCAGTTCGCCGCCGGACAGTTCGTCCACTGCCCGCTCGGCCATCGCGGCCACACCGGTGACGTCCATCGCGTGATCGATCGCGCGCTGACCGTCGTGGTCGTCGTCCCGCCAGCGACTGCGGTACGGGTGGCGGCCGTAACCGACCACATCGCGAACGCTGACCCCGCTCGGCGTCGGCCGCGACTGGGTCAGCAGGGTGACCCGGCGGGCGAAGTCCTTCGCGGACAGATCGAACGCGGAACCGCCATCAGGAAAGGAGATCGCGCCCTTGTCAGCGTGGTGTAACCGGGCGAGCGCGCGCAGTAACGTCGACTTGCCGGAGCCGTTGGGCCCGATCAACGCGGTCACCTCACCCGCCTCGATCCGGAGCGACGCACCCTGCACCACCGGCTTTCCGTGGTACCCGAGGTGCAGATCCTGCCCAAGCAGCCCACCATCCACACGCATGGACCGAAGGATAGCCTCACCTAACCTGACATGTCAGCTAGCAGGCTGTTCTTTGGATCACCTCGGGCGGTACGGCGGCCTACAGGTCCCGGTTGGCCTGGGCGATATCGGCGAGGACCAGGGAGTCGGTGGTGGCCACCTCGCCGAGGAGGCGCTGGATCTCGCCCGGGCGGTCCGGCTCGTTCATCGAGACCAGTACGTCGAGCACGCGGCGCCGAACGGTCGCGTCAGTGGCGGTCACGTCGCGCAGGTACAAGCGAACGTGGTCGCGAACCGCCCGGCGGCAAGCGATTCCGAGTGGTACGGCGCTGCCGTCGGGAAGCGTGACGTGGTCCACGTCATCGGCCCAGCCGTTGCCGATTTCGTAGAGCAGGTCGTACACGAGGTCTTTGCCGGTATCGCTGGTCGCCCGTTCCAGCAGGTCGATCAGCAGCGGCACGACGTAGTACGCGGCCTCGGAGAGCCGGCCGTCCTGCACCACCCCGTTGTCCAGCGAGGCGTAGGCGTCATCCCGCGTCCGGAAGTCCTCGTCCAGCAGGTTGGCCACCGCCGCCGGCACGAACTCGGCCGACGACTCCGCACTCCGAATACCCGCCCACTCCATTCCCAGCATCGTACGCCCCACCTCCTAGTGTCCTGAGTCGGAAGTTCGTGCTTCAGCTCCGGTGTCCAGGTGCGTGCATCGCAAGGCGGAGAAGCGGTCGCGATGCTCTAGCATCGTGGCCGTTTCTCCAACGCCGCGAGGTGCGTGCCTGGGCGCCGGAGATGTGCACGAACTTCCGACTCAGGACACTAGGTGTTCATCGGCCCGAATCCGCCCTCCGGCCCAACAGCTGTGCCTGTGGACAAACCGCCGACGGTCGGACCCGCAAAGTGCGTCCGACCGTCACAAAACAATCCACAAGCAACCGCCGCCTGGCCACGGACATCCACCCAGAACCCCGCGGAAAAAGCGGCTCCTGTGGACAAACCACCCACGGTCGGACCCGCAAAGTGCGTCCGACCGTCACAAAACAATCCACAGGTTTGACGCGCTGAGGGCCGATGAACACCCCCGAACGACAGGTGGGGCTAGAGGGCGGCGGCGAGGATGGTGCCTTGTTCGATGGCGCGTTTGGCGTCCAGTTCGGCGGCCAGGTTGGCGCCGCCGATGAGGTGGGTGCTGAGGCCGGCGGCGCCGAGTTCGTCGGCCAGGTCGCGAACGGATTCCTGCCCGGCGCAGATCACGATGGTGTCGACCTCGAGGACCTGCGCACGTTCGCGCTTCGGGCCGAAGGTGACGTGTAGTCCCGCGTCGTCGATGCGCTCGTAGTTGACACCACGGAGTTGCTCGACCCGCTTGTTCTTCAGCGCCGCGCGGTGGACCCAGCCCGTGGTCTTGCCGAGGCCCGCGCCGATCTTGCCGGGCTTGCGCTGCAGTAGGTAGACCTGGCGTGGCGACGGTTCCACCTTGGCCTTGGTGAGGGTGCCTTCCGGTGTGACACCCCATTCCGCTTGCCAGGCGGGAAGATCCAGCGTGGGCGACTCCGCGTGGGTGAGGAACTCGCTCACGTCAACGCCGATACCGCCCGCGCCGATCACGGCAACGCGCTCGCCGACCGGGCGTTGGTGCCGGACGACATCGACGTACGACAGCACGCTCGGGTGGTCGATCCCCGGAATGGAAGGGATACGCGGGACCACGCCGGTGGCGAGGATGACGTCGTCGAAGGACTGGCCCACCAGCTCGGCGGCGGTGACCCGGTGGCCGAGGTGGACCTTGACGCCGGTGAGCTCGAGCTGGCGGCGGTAGTACCGGATGGTCTCGGCGAACTCCTCCTTGCCGGGGATGCGCCGGGCGATCCCGAACTGGCCGCCGATCTCCTCGTCCGCCTCGAACAACTCGACGTGATGCCCGCGCCCGGCGGCCGTTACCGCGGCGGACAAACCGGCGGGCCCGGCGCCGACGACCGCGATGCGCTTGGTACGACGCGTGGGCCGTAGCGGCAGCTCGGTCTCCCGGGCCGCGCGGGGATTCACCATGCACGTGGCCTTGCGCTTGGCGAAAACGTGATCCAGGCAGGCCTGGTTACACGCGATACAGGTGTTGATCTCGTCGGCCCGGTCGGTGGTTGCCTTGAGCACCCAATCCGAATCGGCCAGGAACGGGCGGGCCATCGAAACCAGGTCCGCGTCGCCACGGGCCAATACCTCTTCCGCGACCTGGGGCATGTTGATCCGGTTCGAGGTGACCACCGGGATCGACACCTCCGGCCGGAAGCGCGCGGTGATTCCGGCGAAGGCGGCCCGCGGTACGGACGTCACGATCGTCGGCACCCGGGCCTCGTGCCAGCCGATACCGGTGTTGATGATCGAGGCACCGGCCTTTTCGATCTCCTTGCCCAGTGCAACGATCTCCGGCCAGGTCTGACCACCCTCGACCAGGTCCGCCATCGACAGCCGGTAGACGATGAGGAAGTCCGGGCCGACCCGTTCGCGAATGCCGCGCACGATCTCGATCGCGAGGCGGCGGCGGTTCTCCGGGCTACCACCCCAGCGGTCCGTGCGCTTGTTGGTCCGCTCCGCGAGGAACTGGTTGATGAAGTAGCCCTCCGACCCCATCACCTCGACCCCGTCGTACCCGGCCTGCTGCGCGAGGGCCGCGCAGTCGACGTACGCCTTGATCTGCCGGCGTACGCCGCGATCGCTCAACGCGCGCGGGCGGAACGGCGTGATAGGGGCTTTCAGCGCTGAGGCGGAGACGCTGAACGGGTGGTACGAGTACCGCCCGGCGTGCAGGATCTGCAGGGCGATCCGGCCGCCTTCGGCGTGAACCGCGTCGGTGATGACCCGATGTGCGCGCACCTCGCGACGAGTGGTCAGCTTGGACCCGTCGGGCGTGAGGCGGCCGCGGCGGTTCGGCGCGTAGCCGCCGGTGATGATCAGGCCGACGCCACCGCGGGCCCGCTCGGCGAAGTACGCCGCGAGACGCGGTGCGTACTTGAGGCGGTCCTCAAGACCGGTGTGCATCGAGCCCATGATCACGCGGTTCGGCAGCGTCACGTGGCCGAGGTCCAAGGGTGCGAGCAGGTTCGGGTACTGGCTCATCGGGATGTTCCCCTCGTGTCTTGGCTGATCGCCTGGATGACCTCGTCGCACCACTGCAGGAAGGACTGTTCGGCGAGTACGCCGCCGCGAAGTACGAGGTACTGGTGGAGCTGTTGTCCGGTCAAGCCGTCCGGCGCGGGAAAGTCGCGGTGCTCGATCGCGCGGTAGACGGCGAGGCGCTCCGCGTGCAGCCCGCGATGCCGTTCGACCTCTTTGAGCACGGAATCGACGTCGCCGCCGAGTTCGGCCCCACGCAACTTCACCCCGAGCGCGTCCCGGAAGGAAGGCGGATCGACCGGTTCGGCCAGCCAGCGCGCGAGCTCGTCGCGACCGGCCGGGCTGACGGTGTAGACCTTCTTGTCCGGCCGGCCCTGCTGGGCGACTTCCTCGGCGACAATCCAGCCGGCCTCGGTCATCCGGCCCAGCACCCGGTAGATCTGCTGATGCGTGGCCGCCCAGAAGAAGCCGATCGACTTGTCGAACCGCCTGGCCAGTTCGTACCCGGAGCCGGCCCGTTCGGTCAGCGAAACCAGGATCGCGTGCTCCAGGGACATGGCTTGACCTTACCTATGCAACTGGGTGCAGTGCACCTAGGTGCAACCAACCTCACATCGCGGCGGAGGAATGCCCGCGGCCGCGAGATGATTGATTTGAATGTCCCGACAAACCGAGGGAGAGACTCGGCATGGAACCGAAGGCGCACCCGACCCGGACCACCTTGCCGGGGATCGGCACCCGGTACGACCTGGTGACCGAGGGCGGCAAGCACATCTCGATCGTGGCCCACACCGACGGGCGGCGATTCCTCGGTTTCCACGATCCCGATGACGACGACAATTGCCGCAACAGCGTGCCGCTGGACCAGGCCGAGGCCGCCGCGCTCGCGCATCTGCTCACGCCCGCGCCGGTGCTGCCCCTGCACGACGACATCGAGATCGACCTGGTGACCGAGCAACTGCCCGTGTCGGCCCGGTCGCCGTACAGCGGTCGCACCCTCGGCGACACCCAGGCCCGGTCCCGGACCGGTGCCTCGATCGTGGCCGTGCTGCGCCGGACGGACGCCGTACCGTCCCCGACCCCCGATTTCCGCTTCGCGACCGGCGACATCCTCGTGGTCGTGGGCACTCGTGAGGGCGTCGATGCCGTGGCCGACCTGATCGCCGGAGGATAACCAGTGCACGACATCACCATGTTGCTGATCGAGCTCGGCGCGGTGCTGCTGGCTCTCGGCATCCTCGGCCGGATCGCCGGCCGCATCGGCTTCTCCCCCATCCCGCTTTATCTGCTGGCCGGACTCGCCTTCGGGCACGGTGGATTGTTGCCGCTCGCCGCGAGTGAGGAATTCGTTGCCACCGGCGCCGAAATCGGCGTCATCCTGCTACTGCTCCTGCTCGGCCTGGAGTACACGGCATCCGATCTCGTCGGCACGCTCAAAACGCAGTACGTCGCCGGGATCGTCGACTTCGTGCTGAACGCACTTCCCGGTGCGGCGGTCGCGCTGCTGCTCGGTTGGGGCCCGGTCGCGGCCGTGGCGCTCGGCGGGGTCACCTGGATCTCGTCGTCCGGTGTGATCGCGAAGGTGCTGGGCGATCTCGGCCGGCTGGGCAATCGCGAGACCCCGATCATTCTCGGCATCCTCGTGCTCGAGGACCTGGCGATGGCGGTGTACCTGCCGATCCTGACCGCGCTGCTGGCGGGCGTGGGCCTGGCCGGCGGCAGTCTGACCCTGCTGATCTCCCTTGGCACGGTCAGCGTGGTGCTGTTCCTGGCCCTGCGGTACGGCCGGGTGATCAGCCGGGCCGTTTCGTCGGACAACCCGGAAATGCTGCTGCTGGTTGTGCTCGGACTGACCCTGTTGGTGGCCGGTGTCGCTCAGCAGCTGCAGGTCTCGGCGGCGGTGGGCGCATTCCTTGTGGGTATCGCCCTGTCGGGTGAAGTCGCCAAAGGCGCGCGGAATCTGCTCAGCCCGCTGCGTGATCTCTTTGCCGCGGTCTTTTTCGTGTTCTTCGGCCTGAGCACCGATCCGGCCGACATCCCGCCCGTGCTCGGCATCGCCCTGCTACTCGCGTTTGTCACCACCGGTACGAAGATCCTCACCGGCCGGTACGCCGCGAAGCGCGCGGGGATCCGCCCAGCCGGCCGTTGGCGCACCGGCGGCACCCTCGTGGCCCGCGGCGAGTTCTCGATCGTCATCGCCGGCCTGGCCGTCGGAGTCGAACCACGCCTAGGCCCCCTGGCCACGGCGTACGTCCTCATCCTGGTCGTCCTCGGCCCCATCGCCGCCCGCTACACCGAGCCCCTCGCCACCCGAATCACCACCGCCATCACCACCCGCTACACCCAAGCCCGCACCCGCCCCACCGGCGGCACCGGCGGTCCCGTTTCGGCGCCCGGGAGTGGGCCCGACAGTGGCCTCAGCAGTGGCCTCGACGGCGGCGTACGCCCGGCGAGCGTCGACCGCAGCGATGCTGTTGAGGTGCCTCCGATGGACGTGCCCACTGAGGAAGCCGCCGAGCCGGCCGCCTCCAGCAGTGCGTTCGTTCGGCGGAATCCGCCCTCCGTCGGCCACTGAGCCGCACAGCCAGGCGACGTTAGAGGGCGGATTCCGACGAATGAACGCCAACGTCGAGCTCGGCCGCGAGGTGGAACCCGCCGAACAAGCGACCACCCCGCGCGTCGAGCACGCCCTCAACCGCCATCACCAAAGGCCCGATATCGCCGTTGGCCGCACTCCGCAGCCCCGCCACCAGCGACCGCCCGTACGTCGTACCGTGCGCGCCGTCGTACGCCTGCAGTTCCCGAAGCACGCCTTTGCCGATCCCGATCCACCAGCCATCCCCGAGCAGCAGCAGCTCGGCGGCATCAGCCCAGCGCGTGGCCGCGATGGCGGCGCACTCATCGTTGCCGGAGGCACCTAACAGATCGTCGAGCGCAAGCGAGGCCTCGGTATGTACGAACAGCTCGACCGGCCAACCGCCGTACTCCAGCGATTCCCGGTACGGCGCAGGCGGTCCCGCCAACAGCACAGTGATTTCCAGGTCCGACGTACGAGTGGCGGTTCCCCGCGCAACGCTCCCACCAAGCCACGCCGCCAGAGCCCCCGGAAACCGCTCCCCCACCAACCGCGCCGCAACCTCCAAAGCCTCCATACGGCCATTCTTGACCCTCGGGCTCGGCGAGTCCTCCGCTTTTGGCGTTCATCGGTCCGAATCGCTCGAGCGGGTCTTGGTGCGGCGCGGCCCGGGCGACCGATCGGCTTTGGGCGCGGCTACCGGGTTGTAGCGCGGCCACCGGGTTGTGGTGTGCCCGCTACCGAGTTCGTGTGGGGCTACCCGGTTGCAGCCAGGTAGCCGCACAAGAACTCGGCAGTGGAGTCCCGGGTCACCTGGGACCGCTCGCCTCGCGCCCCTTATTCCGAGGGTCGACCATCGGAATCGGGGGTGGACCCGTCAGATCTGACACGTCTACCCCCGACTTCACACGTCGACCCTGCGACTAAGCGAAGCAGGGACCGTCGCCCCCTCGCATCGACCAGCCACGCCGGGGTTGTCACCAATGTCCTGAGACATCGCAGTCCTGCACAGGTAGCCGACGCTGGAGGGCAGATTCCGACGAATGAACGCAAAGGCGGACTGTTAGAAGAGGGCGGGGGTGGTGGATTCGTGGGCTAGGAGGGTGCGTTTGCGGTCTAGGCCGCCGCCGTAGCCGGTGAGGTCGCCGGTGGAACCGACCACTCGGTGGCAGGGCACGATGATGCTGATCGGGTTCTTGCCGTTGGCCAGGCCTACCGCGCGGGAGGCGCCGGGTGGTTTGCCGAGGTGGGCTGCGAGGCCGCCGTACGTCCAGGTTTCGCCGAAGGGGATCTCCAGCAGGGCGTTCCACACCTCCAGCTGGAACGGCGTACCGAAGAGGGCGAGTGGTACGTCGAAGGTGGTGCGGCCGCCGGCGAAGTACTCCTCCAGCTGGGCCTCGACCTCGGGCAGCAGGCCGTCCACCCGATCGCCGAAGGTCTCGAGCTGCGGAAGGTGGCGCTGTTGTTCCATGTAGAGGCCGCGCAACCGGTTGTCGTCGGTCGCGACCACGGTCAGCGCGCCGATCGGGCTGTCGATCACGGTGTGCGGCATGACTGCTCCCAAGTGGTTCGATCGAGGCGGTACAGCACGTGCCGTTCGAGCGGATGACCTTTCTCGATCCGCGGGTGATCGAAGTCGTCGGCCGGATCGTGGGTCATGCCGAGGCGTTCCATCACGCGGCGGGACGGCTCGTTCTGCACGGCCGTCATCGAGACGATCTCGGTCAGTCCGGCCGGTCCGAAGGCGTGTGCCAAGGCGGCGCGCGCGGCCTCGGTGGCGTACCCCTTGCCCCAGGCAAATTCCGCCAGGCGCCAGCCGATCTCGACGGCCGGGGCGAAGTGCACCTCGAAGCCGATCGGCGCCAGCCCGGTGAAACCGATGAACTGCCCGGTCTCGACCACTTCCACCGCCCACAGACCGTAGCCGCTGGCAACGATCCTCTCGGCGCATCGATCGGCCAGCGCGTCGCTCTCCTCGCGGGTCATGCGTTTCGGGAAGTACCGCATCACGGCCGGGTCGTTGTTCATGGCGGCGAAAGGCTCACGGTCGGCCGCGGTCCACTGGCGTAGCAGCAGGCGATCCGTTCGAAGCTCGGTCATCTCACTCCACTAGACACTAGGCGGGCAACCGGTTGATGGCGTGATCGCCGGTGGCCCACAGATACTGAACGGCGTACGCGCGCCAGGGTCGCCAGGCCCGAGCGTGTTCGGCCAGCGCTTTAGGGGCCTCGGGCAATCCCAGGTCGCGAGCGGCGTACTTGATGCCGAGATCCGACGCCACAAACGCGTCCGGATCGCCCAGCGCGCGCATCGCGATCGACTCGACCGTCCACGGCCCGATGCCAGGCAGGGCCGCGAGCTGATCGCGCGCCCGGTTCCAGTCGGCGCCCGCGCCCAGGTCGATCTCGCCCGCCGCGAGGGTTTCCACCAGCGTCATGAACGTCGTACGGCGGGCCTTCGGGAACGCGAGCGTCTCCGGATCCGTAGCCGCGAGAGCCTGCATCGTCGGGAACAGATGCGTGAGTCCACCCGCCGGGTCCGTGATCGGTTCACCGTGCGCGAGCACCAGCCGTCCGGCGTGGGTCCGCGCCGCGGCGGTCGAAACCTGCTGACCGAGCACGGCCCGTACGGCGAACTCCGCGCCGTCGACCGTATGCGGCACACGCCGGCCCGGCGCCTTGTCGACCAGCGGGCGGAGCACCGGGTCGGCCCGGAGCAGATCGTCCACCGCGACCGGATCCGCGTCCAGATCGAGCATTCGGCGGCAGCGGCTGATCGCGATGGCCAGGTCCCGCTGGTCGCTGAGGGAGAGCTGGCACGCGATGTGGTCCGGCATCGGCCGCAACGCGACCACGCCATGACCGTGCGGCAGGCGCAGGGTCCGGCGGTACCAGCCGTCGCGCCATTCCTCCACGCCCGGGACGCCGGTCGCGACCAGATGGCCGAAGAGGTTGTCCGGATTGAGCGGCTGGCGGAACGGCAGCCGCAGCGAGATCATCCCGGTGACGGCGGCCGCCTGCCCCTTGCTCCGCGCCCGCAACTCGCTCGGCGACAAGGCGAACACCTCGCGCACGGTGTCGTTGAACGCCCGCACACTGGTGAAACCCGCCGCGAACGCGATATCGGCCATCGGCATCGAAGTGGTCTCGATCAGCAGCCGGGCCGTCTGCGCGCGTTGCGCCCGCGCGATCGCGAGCGGACCGGCCCCCAGCTCCGCGACGAGCTGGCGCTGGACCTGGCGCACGCTGTACCCGAGCTGAGTGGCCAGGCCCGGTACGCCGTCGGTGTCGACCACGCCGTCCGCGATCAGGCGCATCGCCCGGGCGACCAGGTCCGCGCGATCGTTCCACTCGGGCGATCCCGGGCTCGCGTCGGGCCGGCAACGCTTGCAGGCCCGGAAACCGGCCTGCTGGGCGGCCGCCGCGCTCGGGTAGAACCGCATGTTCTCCACCTTCGGCGGTACCACCGGGCAGCTCGGACGGCAGTAGATCCGCGTGGTCAGCACGGCCGTGAAGAACCAGCCGTCGAACCGCGCGTCCTTGGACTGGACTGCCCGCACACACCTCTCGACGCATTCATGCATAGGACCAGCATCCCCTGTCCCCCGCGCCCGCACTAGCGAAAAAACGACATCAAGTTGCCCGTCGTATTTCCGCCAGCGCACACCGGCCCGAACGCGTTTGCTGGAAGCACAAACCGACCAACAAGAAAGGCGAAGATGTCCGACCTGAACGGTAAGACCGCGCTGGTAACCGGTGGCAGCCGCGGCATCGGCGCGGCCGTCGCAGTGGCCCTGGCCGAGCGTGGTGCCGATGTCGCCGTCACGTACCTTCAAGCGGCGGACGAGGCGGCCGCGATCACTTCCAAGGTCGAGGCGTACGGCGGACGCGGGCTGGCCATCCAGGCCGACGCCGCCGACGCGGAGGCCCTCGCGGCCGCGGTCGCCCGGGCCGAGGAGGAACTCGGCGGCCTCGACATTCTCGTGAACAACGCGGGTGTCGGTACGACGGGCCCGCTCACCGACGTTCCGCTCGCGGAGGTCGACCGGGTGCTGGCGATCAACGTGCGTGCGGCGTACGTCGCATCGCAGGCGGCGGCCTCCCGGCTGCGCGACGGCGGGCGGATCGTGCACATCGGCAGCTGCATCAGCAACCGGGCCACCGGGCCGGGGATGACGCTCTACGCGATGAGCAAAACCGCGCTGATCGGGCTGAACAAGGGCCTCGCGCGGGACCTGGCCGAGCGCGGCATCACCTCGAACGTGGTGAATCCGGGCCCGACCGATACCGCGATGAACCCGGCCGACGGCCCGTACGCGCAGGCACAGCGGGCGGCGCTCGCGATCGACCGGTTCGGCTCGCCGGCCGAGGTCGCGGCGGCGGTCGTGTTCCTGGCGGGCCCGGACGCGTCGTACCTGACCGGCTCCGAACTCACCATCGATGGCGGCCACTCCGCCTGAACCACCACCTGCCGCGGGCCCTCGCGGGTCGGGCCACGCCGCTAGGCTGGTGGGATGGCGTCGACTCCGCACGAGCGGCCCGCGTACCTGGCGGTTGTGCATCGTTTTGTGAACAGCCTGGATCTTGACCCGGCCGACTGGTCGGACGAGATCCAGAACGCGGGCGAGCTGACCGACTGGCTGCGGGCCGACTGTGCGCTGCCGCCCGGCGAGCACGCCACCGAGGACGATCTTCGCCTCGCGTTGCACCTTCGCACGGCACTTCGCGGGCTCGCGCGAGCCAATCACGGCGAGCCCGCGGAGGCCGGCATCGAGGAGTTGGCCCGTCGATGTTTCGCCCGACTCCCCCTCCAGGCGGTCCCTGGCGATGTGGTGCTGGCGCCGGTGGGGCTTTCGGCGGTGCGGGCGGCGCTCGCGGGGATCGTGGCGGGCTACGCCACCGCGGTGGCGGCGGGTGAATGGCGGCGGTTGCGCCAGTGCCCGGGTGATGAGTGTGGCTGGGTGTTCTGGGACAGCTCGGCGCGGGCCAACCGGCGCTGGTGCACGATGGCGGTCTGCGGCAACCGGGCCAAGGTCCGCGCCTTCAGCCGCCGCAACACAACCTGACGCCGGCCTCGCAAACGCCTTTGGAACGCCTTGACCAGGCCCAAGGGACTCTTACACCGATGCAAATCGGCGGAAAGGTTGACAGCTCAGGCGGTGCGATCAAGACTTCGGTTTTAACGTTCAAAGCCGAGCCCCGCCGAAGGAGTGCCGATGGCCACGCTGAAACAGGTCGCGGCGCACGCGGAGGTCTCGGTGCAGACCGTGTCGAACGCGTTGAACGCGCCACATCGGCTCCGGGCCGACACGCTGCAGCGGGTCACACGTTCGATCGAACTGCTCAACTACCGGCCCAATCGTAACGCCCGCAGCCTCCGGACCAGCGCCGTCGAGCTCGTCGGGTACTGCGTACCGAGCTGGCCGAAGGGCCAGGCGCACCTGGTGATGGACCAGTTCCTGCACGCGCTCTGCGCCGCCGCAGAGTCCAGCGGGCGGCACATCCTGCTCTTCACCGCACCGGCCGGTATCGACGGCATGAAGGTGTACGACGACCTGCACGCGCGGCGGCTTGTAGACGGGTTTGTGCTGTCGCAGACCGAAACGAAGGACCCCCGGCACCCCTGGCTCGCGAAGCGGAAGATCCCGTTCGTCTCGTTCGGCCGGGTTTGGGGCGAGAACTCCCAGCCCGGCTCGTGGGTGGACGTGGACGGCGCCGCCGGCTGCGCGATGGCGGTCCGGCATCTCGTCGAAGCCGGCCGGACCCGGATCGGCTTCATCGGCTGGCCGAGGACTTCCGGCTTGGCGCAGGACCGGCTGTCCGGCTGGCGTACTGCCTGCAGGGAGGCCGGGCTGCCGCTCGCGGGCCTTTCGGTGGCGTGCCGCGCTGACACCATCGAGGAAGGCTCCCGCGCCGCCGCGCGACTACTCGACGCGGAACGGCCGGTCGACGGCATCGTGGCCCTCAGCGACGTACTGGCCTTGGGCGCGCTGCGGGAGATCAACCACCGAGGGCTGCGACCAGGCGTGGATGTGGGCCTGACCGGGTTCGACGACTCGCCGCTCGCGTCGGTGGTCGAGCCGGGCCTGACCAGCCTCCGCCAGCCGATCGACGAGATCGCGGCGAGCCTGGTCAAGCTGCTCAGCGATCCCCCCACGCGGGCGACCACTCGCCTGCTGCTGCCCGAACTCGTGATCCGGGGCAGTTCCAGCCCTGGTTGATAGATCCGGTTGATCCGACGCAGGAGGAACCGCCATGCCTTCCCGCTCCGTCAGACGATCCGTCATCGCCGCTCTGCTGGCCGCGGCCCTGGCCCTGCCCGCCACCGCGACCCGGGCCGCACCTGCCGCGGACCCTGACCGGGGTGGAGGTGTCACAGCCTGGCCGGAACTGAGCGAGACCTCGCGCCTGGCGGATCGGCGATCGCTCGTGGTCGGCGACCGGGCCTACGCGATGGGCGACGAGACCGGCCGCTATCCCGCGACCGGCTGGCACATCCGCGGCGAGATGGGCGGCTTCTGGACTCCCCCGATGAAGATGCTCGACGGCCTCTGGTTCGCCGTCGGCGACAACTGGCTCGGCGAACAGATCGCCGCCACCCGGTATACGACCGGCCAGGGATATCAGCGGATCTCGTACGCCCCGGTCGACGGCGTCGGTATCACCCGGACGGACTTCGTACCGGATGGCCTGCGGTCCGTACTGGTCGGGCTCACCGTCACGGCCACCGGTTCCGCCCGCACCGTGGACCTTGGGATGGACGCCCACTCCGAACTGCTTCCGGCGTACCCCTGGGGCTGGACGAAACCCAGCGCCGCCACCGCGAACCTGCCCGACACCGGGTCGTACGCCGACGGCGCACTGGTCTTCCGCGATCGCGGCACACCGCCGGGGATGGCCCCGCACGACTACGCGGCGGTGACCGGCTCGAACCTGCGGCCGGTTTCGCACGCGCTCGGCGCCGACCATCGCGGCCCGCAGGACCCGGCCGTGATCTGCCCGGCCGAGGGTACGGCGCCACCGCGGTGTGACGACTCGGTCTTCGGCAAGGGCACGGGCGGTCGGCTGAACTACCGCGTGCAGGTTGCGCCGGGTAGGCCGAAGACCGTGTGGTTCGCGGTTTCCGGCTCGGACCAGGGCTTGTCCGCCGCCACGAAGGAACATCGATCCGCCCTGCGCGATCCGGCGAAGTTGCTGAAGGCAAAGATCCGATCGCGCGCGGAGATCGCCGGCCGAACCGTCGTAGACCTGCCGGGTGATCCGTTGCTGCAGCGCAGCGTTGCCTGGAGCAAGCAGAACCTCGCCGATTCGGTGCAAGAGGCGCGCGGTCTCCGCTTGCGCGACGTCAACGAGGGCAAGGACTATCCCGCGCCGTCCGGGTCGTTGCCCAAGGCCCGTTGGTACGGCGCGGGCTTCCCGGACTACCCCTGGTTGTTCGCGACCGATGGCGAGTACACGGCGTACGCCGCCGTTGCCGCGGGCCAGTTCGCCACGGTGCGGGACCACCTACGCGCCCTGCGGGACATCAGCGACCAGGTGAACCGGCGCAGCGGCAAGGTCGTGCACGAAGTGATGCCGACCGGCGACGTGTACTTCGGTTCCAACCAGAGCGCGGGCAATACCGACGAGACGGTCAAGTTCCCGAGCGTCGTGGCGCTGCTGTGGCGGTGGACCGGGGACGACCGGTTCCGCGACGAGATGTACGACTTCAGCGTCCGGAACCTGCGCTACGTCTACCGTGAACTCGACGACGACAAGGACGGTTGGCCCGAGGGGCTCGCGAACGTCGAGCGCAGCGGCATGGGCGCGGAGAAGCTCGACAGCACGGTCTACCTCGCGCGTGGTCTCCGGGATCTGGCCGATCTGGCGTCCTCCCGGCGCGACAAAGCGGTCGAGCGCTGGGCGACGGCCAAGGCCGAAGAGGTCGAACGGCGGTTCGAGTCGCAGTGGTGGATTGCCGCGGCCAAGGGCTACGCCGACTCGATCGACGACCCTGCCAATCCGGCGAACGACAACGTGCCGATCTTCCAGCGCCACTGGACCGGCGTCACCCCGATGGAGGTCGAACTCACCCGTCCGGGCCGGCCGCTCGGGCCGTTGGCCTCCGCGGAGCACGGGTTGATCGCGCTCGAGCAACGCGAAACTCCTTGTTACACAGGCGAATTCGGCCTGTTCCACACTGGCAGCGGCCCGACGAGTGATCCTGCGGGCAACGCCGGGCCGTCGTGTGATCCGGTGGTCTCGGCCGTGAAGAGCGAGCGCAGCATCTTCTCGCTCAACACCTCGATCATGGCCGTGGCCGAGGGCAACTTCGGCCGGTTGGGCCCGCAGCGGCGGTACACCACCGGCAACGCGCGGATCCAGCTCGATCCACGGGTCTGGGAAACCCCGGGCGCGATGCCGGAGATCGCCCCGTCGCCGGACTTCATCGCGAACATCGATCGCCCGTTCTACGACCGCTCCATGAACCTCCAGGCCTGGGGCACGTACGGCGTGTTGTGGCCGGTGGTGCACCAGCACCTCGGGGTATCACCGTCGCTCGGACGCCACCAGCTGGCCGTCGTACCGCAACTGCCGCCAGGCCAGAGGGAGGTTGCCGCCAGCAACATCCGATTGGGGCGCGGGAGCATCGACGTATCGGCCCGGCGGACCGGAAAGACCTTGCACACCGACGTACTGGTGGACGACGTACGGGCCGTGCTCACGATCGGGGCGGTACTACCCGCGGGCGCGAAGGCGGCCTCGGTACGGTTGAACGGCCGGGAGGCGCCGTACCGGCTGGCGCCGACGGCCCGGGGAACGGAACTGCACGTCGTTGCGCGCACGGCGCATTCACGGTTGCAGGTCACGCTTCGCTGAGGTGTCGCTGGAGGAGGGCGAGGGCGGCGATCGACGGTGCGTCCTTGCACTGGCCGGACGCGATCAGGCCCCACATCTCCTCGAGGGTGAACTCGCCGTTGCGCAGATCGCTCTCGCTCTCCTCCAACGCCCGCTCCCCCTGCGTCAGGTCCGACGCGAGTACGACGTTGAAGCCCTGATCACTGAACCCGTAGGCCTCGTAAAGATGTCCGAGCAACGTCATCGAACCAGCGCGGAGGCCCGTCTCCTCCGCGAGTTCACCGCGTGCGACGTCCATCGGATCCGCGTCGGGCTTGGTCTCCCACGAGCCCTGCGGGAACTCCCAGAACCGCCCGTCGACGGGATAGCGGTACTGCTCGACGAGATGTACCCGGGTGCCGTCGTACGGAACGACCAGCGCGAAGTCTGGTTTGTGGACCACGCCGAAGATGCCGGTCGTACCGTTGTCGCGCACGGTCGCGTCCTCGGTGACCCGCATCCAGCGGTTCTCGTAGACGACCTGGGAGGCGGTACGACGCAGCGGCGGGTTCTCGGTCTCAGTCACGTCAACGGAGCCTAGTGTCCGCGAGAAAAGACAGGCCCCTCCGCGTATGAGTCGGAGGGGCCTATCGACAGCCAGAGGAAAGTGACGTCCCCAGCCTCACGGACGGCCCGTCGGACCCACAGCCCTCGTCACCGGTCTGCTCCGGCGGGTGTGGCCCGTCGGTGAGATCTTCGGTTTCCGCCCGATCCCGTCGCCCGAAAGCAACGACGTGTGAAAGTTGTACCTCCCCGATCCGGCCCGGCACAACCCCTTACACACAAGGAGATCCGGCATCCGGACACCTCCCCCAGTCATCCACACCCCACCCGCAGTTATACACACCCCCTGTGCATAACTGGGCCGCCCGCTCCCCCGCGTGTCCCCGCTCATCGGACCCTTCTGACCAGGCGTGTCCCCGCTCATCGGACCCTTGCGATCATCCCCCGGCGTGTCATCGGACGCTTGTGACCAGGCGTGTCGCCGTTCATCGGACGCTTGTGACCATGCCGCGTAGATCGTCGCGCCCGTTGGGAACTGACTGGTCTCGTTACTCCCAGCGGAAATAGCGGGCGGCAACCGCCAGACAGATGACGGACGTGACGACCAGGGCAAGGATGTGACTGGCGTCCGGCCACGCGCCGGCCCAGGCGTCCTGCATCGCACTCATGCCCGCGCCCATCGGGGTGACGTCGCGCAGCCAGCGGACGGATTCCGGCATGAGGTCGCCGGGCGTCCAGACCCCTGCGAAGAACATGCTCGGGAAGAACAGGATGTTGCCGATCACGGTGGCGCCCTTGGCCGTCGGCGTCAGCGCCGCGACGAGCAGACCGAGCGCGAAGAGGCCGACGCAGCTCAGCACCACCGCGACGACGAACTTGAGCGCCGACTCGGGCAGGGCCGCGCCGAAGGCCAGCGAGCCAACCGCGACGATGAGTACGACGACCATCGCGGCGGCCGCGGCTTGCACGATGAGCTGGGCGGTCAGCACCTTCACCGGCCGGACGGGCGTGGTCGAGAGACGGCGGAGAATGCCCTTTTCGCGGTACGTCGCGAGCACCGTCGGCAGCGTTGCCAGGCCGAGCATCGACAACCCGATACCGATCGCCATCGTGGGCAGGAAGCTCGCGGGTATGTTCTGCTCCGCGTCCGATCCGTCGCCGGTGCTGACCACCGAGAAGATCGCCAGCAGGCCGAGCGGCAGCGCGAAGACGAAGAAGACGCTGGTCCACTCACGCAGGAACAACTTGGATTCGGTACGGGTCAGGGCGAGCGTTTGGCTCATGGTCGTACTCCGATCGGGAAGTTTTGGGCAGAAGGGACCGATCAACCACGACACGCCGGGTCACAAGCGTCCAATGAACGCCGAAACGCCGGGTCACAAGCGTCCGATGACACGCCGGGGGATGGTCAGAAGGGTCCGATGAACGGCGACACGCCGCGTCACAAGCGTCCGATGACACGCCGGGGAGGGCGGGTTAGGGGGTGGGGGCGAGGGTTAGGAAGGCGTCGTCGAGGGTGGCGTGTTCGGTGTGCAGGTCGAGCGGGTTGTGGTGGTGGGCCGCCAGGGTGGTGATCAGCGGGACCAGCAGGTTTTCGTTGCCCTCGACAACGATGCGGGCGCCGTCGCGGCTGACGGTGGTGACCTCGGGCAGGGCGGTCAGCAGGGTGTCGTCGAGTTCGGTGGTGAGGCGGAAGCTGATGCGCTGGCCGGAGCTTGCCGCGCCGATCAGGCCCGTCGGGGTGTCGAGGGCGATCACGCGGCCGGCGTCGATGACGGCGATACGGTCACAGAGGTATTCGGCTTCCGCCATGAAGTGCGTGACCAGGATGATCGTGACGCCGGAGTCCCGTACCTGGCGGATCAGCTCCCAGGTGTCGCGACGGGCCTGCGGGTCCAACCCGGTTGTCAGCTCGTCGAGAATCGCCAGCTGGGGATTGCCGATCAGCGCGAGGGCGATCGACAGTCGTTGCTTCTGGCCCCCGGAAAGGTTGCCGAAGGCACTCTTGCGGACCTTGGTCAGCCCGAGCTTCTCCATCAGCTCAGCGGGGTTCGCCGGGGACGGGTAGAACGACGCGTACAGCTCGAGGGCCTCGTCGACGCGCAGGCGCTCGGGTAGTTCGGCGGCCTGGAGCTGTACGCCGACCACCGCGGTGGTCTTCGCACGGTCGGCCTGCGGGTCCAGCCCGGCCACCCGGACGGTACCGCGATCCGGGGCGCGCAGACCGGCGATGGCCTCGACCGTGGTGGTCTTACCCGCGCCGTTCGGGCCGAGGATGCCGAAGATCTCGCCGCGCCGTACGGTCAGGGAGACGTCGTCCACGGCCACGACCGAGCCGTACGACTTGTGCAGATTCTCTACGATTACAAGGTTTTCGGGCATGGCGGAGCCGCCCTTTCTGCTCGGGAGAATGAAAGTTGCTGAGGGCTACTACTTGATCTGCTTGAGCCCGATCGGCCGCATCAGCCGGTAGTTCAGGTAGAGCCCGGCCGCGCTCACCAGCAGTACCGCCGGGACGGAGACGAGCAGGGAAGGCCGGTCCCAGCCTGCGTCGAGCAGCACGCGCCCGGCCCATCCGGCGACCAGCAGCAACTCGGCGGCCACGACCGGCACCAGCCCAAGCGGAATCAGCGCGAGGCCGGTCCAGAACCCCCAGCGGAAGAACCCGGTGCCGATCAGCCAGCCCGCCACCTGGTGGGTCAGGATCAGCAGGAAGAACTCGAGGAAGATCAGCCCGGCCTGCGAGGTCTTCGTGAACAGGTGCGCGTTCATCAGCTCCTGCGGCCAGTCCCGCCAGGCGAAGATCACGTGCTCGAGCTGATAGACGACGACCCACAGCACCGTGGTCGCCGTGGCCGTGAGCACCAGCAGGATCGAACCGGCCAGGGCGAACGAACGGCGGGTGACACCGTGCGCGACCATCAGCGCGAAGAAGCTCGGCATCAGCACCATGCCGATGGCGGAGCTGAAGTACTTGGGCGACTGGGAGGCGTAGTCCCAGACACTCTCGTGGATCGTGCCGTTGACCAGGTGCATGCCGACACCGACCAGGGCGAATCCCAGCACCATGAGCAGCCAGTAACCGGCAAGCATGGCCCGCAGTGCGTAGGCGATGAACCGAACGATGCGCCGGGCGGCAGTGGTCGTGGTGGTCCGCGGCGGTCGCGCGACGGTGGCCGTGGCGGTCATCGGTGGGCCTCCTTGGCGGCGTTGCCGTTCTGAGTGAGATGGACGAACAGGTCCTGCAGTCCGACCGGGCCCAGCTCGAGCCCGGCGGCTCGCGCCTGGTCGCGCAGGTCGTTGTCGAGATCGCCGAAGACGGTGGTCGACTTGGTTCCACCAAGGCGCTGCTCGGACAGCACGGTGAGACCACGGGTCAGTTCGTCGACCTTCGCCGCGGGCCCGACCAGCGAGGCGCCGCGGGCCCGTAGGGTCTCGACCGCCGCCTGCGTGACCAGACGACCCTCGTCCAGGATCACGACGTCCTCCAGCAGGGCGCTGACCTCGCTGACCAGGTGCGTCGACAGCACGATCGTCCTGGGCACTTCGGCGTAGTCCGCCAGCAGCGCGTCGTAGAAGATGTTTCGCGAGGGCACGTCCATGCCCAGGTACGACTCGTCGAAGATCGTCAACGGCGCCCGGCTGGCAAGACCGAGTACGACGCCAAGGGCCGACTTCTTACCTCGGGAAAGGCCCTGGATCTTCTTCTTCGGTGACAACTCGAACTTGTCGAGCAGTTCGCCGGCCAGCTCGTCGTTCCAGAACGGGCGCAGGTTCCGCGCCAGCTCGACGGCGTACCGCACCGGCAGGGTATGTGCCACGTCGCCCGATTCGCGGATCAGGCAGATCGCGCTGGTGATGGCGGCGTTCTCGTACGGCTCGCCGCCGGCGCCGACCGCGTCCCCCTCGATGTGGATCCGGCCGGAGGTCTGCCGGCGGAATCCCGCCAGCAGCGCGGCCAGCGTGCTCTTGCCGGAGCCGTTCCGCCCCAGCAGGCCGTGGATCTTGCCCGCCGCGAGCCGCAGGTCGAGACCGTCGATCGCGGCGACCTCACCGAACCGCACGGTCAGGTCCTCGGTCCGCACACTCAAGCCACTCATTTCGCCCCCTCCACCTTGCTCGTCTCGACCTTGCTCGTGCCGGATGCCGCGGTCGCCTCAGCGCTGCCCGAAGCCGTCGTCTCGGCGCTGCCGGGCGCTGGGGTTGTCTCGTGGTGCTCGATGCGGCGAATGACGTCCGCCAGCGGTACGCCGATCGCGTGGGCCTCGGCGATCATCGGATCGACCACCTCAGCGAAGAACGACTCGCGCCGGCCTGACCGCAGCAGCTCCCGGGCGTTCGGGCTGACGAACATGCCGATGCCGCGCTTCTTGTACAGCACGCCCTCGTCCACCAGCTGGGCGAAGCCCTTGGCCGCCGTGGCGGGATTGATCCGGTAGAACGCGGCGTACTGATTGGTCGACATCACCTGCTCGTCCTCACCGAGGGCGCCCGTGACGATGTCGTTCTTGATCTGCTCCGCGATCTGCAGATAGATCGGGCTGCGATCGTCGAACACCGTCGGCCCTCCTCATGGTTCTTCGGTTCCTAGGTTCATTACTTGACTAATGAACCGTAGCACCCAGTCGAGGCCCCTGCCAAGCGCCGCCTTATGGCGTGCGTCAGATGGGGTGGGTGGTGTTGCGGAGGGCTAGTTGCCAGGTGGGGGCATGGTGGATGGGGCCGGCGGGTGGGCCGTCGATCCACGCGGCCACCGGGCGGATGCCGTGCAGGGCGTTCGCCAGCCAGGCTTCGCGGCCGGCCAGGTCGTCCAGGGTGCGACGGCGTTCGGCCACTCGTACGCCTCGTTCGGCCGCGATCGACCGGAGTAGGCGGACCGTGACCGAGGCCAGTACCGGCAGGTCCGCTGGTGGCACGCAGAGGGTTTCGTCTTCCCACCAGAGCACGGCGGAATAGGCCGCTTCGAATACGACTCCCCCGGTACCGGTGAGCAACACCTCGTCGGCCTGTTTCTCCTTGGCCGCAAGGGCTTTCAGCTCACCGAGTACGTCGAGATCGGGCCCCTTCACGGCCGGGGCCACGCGCGGATCCGGGCCGTCGTACCGCGACACCCGGACCTGGCCACCCAGCGGCGGCGCGGGCCGAAGGCGCAGAGACAACTCGCGGTCGGCCGAGAGTTCGACGCGTGGGAACCAGCGGCCGCCGCGAGGTAGCCGGGCCACCGCGTCGAGCCAGAAGGCGCTCGCGTCGATGCCGGCGTCGGCGCAGGAGGCGAGGAAGCGTTCGCGGTGCAGGTCCAATCCACGTGCGCGGCCGTCGTCCAGCAGGAACGAGTCGGCGACCAGCAGCGAGGTCATCGGCCCCGGCCGAACACGGCGGCCCTTGCCTTCAGCAACATCTCGTCGTACTCGGCCTGCGGATCGGAGTCGAGCACGATCGCACCACCCGCGCCGACCACCGTTTCGGCCGGGGTGAGTACGGCGGTGCGGATGACCACGCTGAGATCGGCCCGGCCGTCGACCGACAACCAGCCGAGGGCACCCGAGTAAACCCCACGGGCGCTCGACTCGAGTTCGTCGAGGAGCTGCATCGTGCGGATCTTCGGCGCGCCCGTCATCGAACCCGGCGGGAAACACGCCCGCACGGCGTCGATCGCGTCCACCTCCGGGCGGAGCTTGCCGCGCACCGACGTGACCAGCTGGTGCACGGTCTCGTACGTCTCGACCGCCATCAGCTGCGGCACCTGGACCGAGCCCGGCACGCTGACCCGGCCGAGGTCGTTGCGGATCAGGTCCACGATCATCAGGTTCTCGGCCCGGGTCTTCTCGTCCGCGGCCAGCTCCGCCGCGACGATCCGGTCCTTCTCGGCGTCGTCGAGGCGCGGCGCGGTGCCCTTGATCGGGCGGCACTCGGCCCAGCCGTCGGCGTCGATCGCCAGGAACCGCTCGGGCGACGAACTCGCCACCGCCAGCTCACCATGCCGGACGAACGCGGCGTACGGCGCCGGATTGACCTCGCGCTGCGCGAGGAAGAACTCGAACGGGTCGACCACGGCGGGCAGGCGGACGCGATTCGTCAGGCAGACCTCGTAGGTTTGGCCGGCCTCCAGCGCTTCCCGGCAGGCCCGGATCCCGGCGAGATAGGTCTCGCGGTCTTGTTCGAGCCGCGCCTCGAGATCGAGCCCGGCGAACGGCGTAACCCGCTCACCCAGGTACCAGCTGGACGCGCTGCGCTCCGCCCGTCGCAACCAGGCCTCGGCGTCGGCGGACTCCGCCTCGGTGTGGACCGCCACCAGAAAGGTCTGAGCCCGCGCGTGGTCGATGACGACGAACCGGTTGGCCCAGATCCACAGCGAATCCGGCGTCGGCGCCTCGTGCGCGGCGGAACCACCCGTCAGGGCCTTGAGCTCATACCCGAAGAAGCCGACGTACCCACCGCTGAAGACCTCGGCCAGCTCAGGCGGTACGGCGCCACGCCTGCCCGCTAGGAGGCCTTGCAACTCGGTGAAGGCGTCACCGTCGGACGCGTCCCGTACGACGACCTCGGCGCCGGGGCCGGTCGACGTACCGAGGACGGAGGCTCTTCCGGTTGGTACCAGGCTGCCGTCCAGCCAGAACGCGGTCGGCTCGGCGGCGAAAAGCTCGCGGTAGACCGTTTCGCCGTCGTACGCCTCATCGAGGTGTTCGACGGACCAACGCAGCGAGGTACTCACAGAGGAACGGTAGCCGGTACGGCCCCGTCCGCCGGAAAGGGTGCGGCTAGTGCAGGGCGACCTTTGTGCGCATGGCGACGATGCGGCGGACGGGGATCGCCACCTCGAGGCCATCGCGGGCCTCGGCACGCTCGCCGAGCCAGACGGCGGCGGAATCGCGGCGGCTGTCGCTCGTCCCGGGCAGGTAGAGCGAGTGGACCAGGTTCCGCGCGTCGGCGACGGTCCGCACCTGATAGGCGTAGCGCTCGCGCTGGCTCTCCAGTACGTCGAATCCGGCGGCACGGAGCTGGTCCCGGATCTCGGTGAGCTCGCTGCCCGCCGGGAATTGCGGGGTCGACCGGAGGCGGGTGGTGAGCGTGGTGAGAATGCGGAAGTCGGTTCGCCGCAGGGGCCGGATGGCGGGCACGGTCGCGGCCAGTACGCCACCACGGCGAAGGACGCGGGCCGCCTCGGAGAGGACCTCCGGCAGCGGTTGCATCACCATCAGGCCCATCGAGCAGGTGACCACGTCGAAGGACTCGTTCGCGAAGGGCAGGTGCAGCGCGTCGGCCTGCACCTTCGGGCCGGGCGCGCCCGCCAGCTCGGCGGCGGAGGTGTCCACGCCGACGACCCAGCGGCCGTGCAGCTCCCGGGCCACGGGCCCGTTCCCGCAGCCGAGGTCCAGCACCCGGCGGGCCTCGCCGGAAACCGCCCGGACCAGCCAGCGGTACGGGGTGTGGTCGCCGGCGACGGCGCGGGACAGCAGTCTTTCCGTACTGCCCGGCCTGGTCTCGTGGAATTCACGGACATAGGCCGGCCAGTCGATCTCGTTCTCAGGCATCGCCGTCAGACGTTACTGCCTGACCACGCTGCGTACAGCATTCAGGCTCAGGCCTTACGCAGCCTTGAGGTCGCTGCGAAAGAGGTTCAGACCCGGCTGACGAAGATATGACCGGCGATCTCGTCGCTGATCACGCCACCGGCCTCGCGACTGCCCACCAGCACGCCCTCGGCGTCCAGCGCGGAGTCGACCTCGCGGCCGGGCAGCGCGTTGGCGCGGCGCAGCACGGACATCGCGTCGTCGTCGGTCTGCACCGGCTCGGCGATCCGGCGAACCAGCACGCGGACCTTCTCACCGGCGGCGTCGAGCACCTGGTCGAGCGGCTCCACGCCGAGCCGGAACTCGGTGATCGCGGTGGCCTCGGTGTCCTTCTGCAGCTCCTCCAGCCCCGGAATCGGGTTGCCATACGGCGACTCGGTCGGGTTCTTCAGGATCTCCAGCAGCCGGCGCTCGACCGCGTCGCTCATCACGTGCTCCCAGCGGCAGGCCTCCGCGTGCACGTCCTCCCACTCCAGGCCGATCACGTCGACCAGCAGGCGCTCGGCCAGCCGGTGCTTGCGCATCACCCGGATCGCCTGCATGCGGCCGACCTCGGTGAGTTCGAGGTGCCGATCGCCCTCCACCGTGACCAGGCCGTCGCGCTGCATCCGGGCCACGGTCTGACTCACGGTCGGGCCGGATTGGTGCAGGCGCTCGGCGATGCGCGCACGCAGCGGCAGAATGCCTTCTTCTTCGAGCTCGTAGACGGTGCGCAGGTACATCTCGGTGGTATCGATCAGCTCGCTCACGCTTTCTATTGTCCCCTACTGAGGCAACCCTGATGAAACCCGGCCCATCACCTTGCCGCGCGCCGGGTGGAGCGTGGCCGCGGCGGTCGGCAGGATGGGTTGATGCCTCCCGCGATCATGTGGTTCCGGCGCGACCTCCGGCTGGCCGACAACCCGGCTCTGCTGGACGCTGTGGCAGCCGGGGACGGCTCGGTACTCGGCCTGTTCGTGCTCGATCCGGCCTTGTTCGCCCCGGCCGGCGGGCCTCGGCGCGACCACCTGCTCAGTTCGCTACGCGCGTTGTCCACGGCCATGGATGGCAAGCTCGTCATCCGCGCGGGCGATCCAGCCGTCGTCGTACCTGAGGTGGCTCGGGCGACCAAGGCGGTGAGCGTGCACCTCGCCGCGGACTACGGCCCGTACGGCGCCCGGCGGGACGAGGCCGTCGCGGCAGCGCTGGACGTACCCCTGGAGCGGACGGGCTCGCCGTACGCCATCGCGCCCGGGCGGATCCGGAACCAGCAGGACCGTCCGTACCAGGTCTTCACGCCGTACTACCGGGCCTGGCTCGAACACGGCTGGCGCAATCCGGTCGACGCTCCGAAGGGTGTCACCTGGATCGACGCGCCGGGCGAACCGTTGCCCGCGTCCGAGGCGGTGGAAGGCGCGGGCGAGGCCGACGCGGTGAAGCGCTGGCAGAGCTGGGTCGAAGAGGTCGCGGCGTACGACGACGAGCGGGACCGGCCCGATCTCGACACCACCTCGCGGATGTCGATTCCGCTGAAGTACGGGGAACTCCACCCGCGCACGATGCTGGCCGACCTGACCAGTCCGGAGGGTGACGCCTATCGGCGGCAGTTGGCGTGGCGCGAGTTCTGCGCGGACCTGCTTGCACGGCATCCGCAGGCGGCGTGGAAGCCGCTGCGGCCGGAATTCGAGCGGATGGCCTACGACCAGCCCGGGCCGGCCTTCGATGCGTGGTGCGCGGGGCAGACGGGATTCCCGATCGTCGACGCGGGTATGCGCCAGCTCGCCGAGAGCGGCTTCATGCACAACCGGGTCCGGATGGTGGTCGCGTCGTTCCTGGTGAAGGACCTGCACATTCACTGGAAGCACGGGGCCCGGTGGTTCATGCGGCGGCTGTACGACGGCGACCTCGCGTCGAACTCGCTGAACTGGCAGTGGGTCGCGGGCTGCGGCGCGGACGCCTCGCCGTACTTCCGGGTGTTCAACCCGACCACGCAGGGGGTGAAGTTCGACCCGAACGGGGACTACGTGCGCCGGTGGGTGCCGCAGCTGCGCTCGTTCGACGGCAAGACCGCGCACGAACCGTGGCGGCACGGCGGCTGCCCGGACTACCCCGAGCCGATCGTCGATCACGCCGAAGCACGACTCGAGGCGCTGCGCCGCTACGAGGCGATTCGCTGATTTCTGGCGTTCGTCCGGCGGAATCCGCGCGCGGCTCCGGTTATCGGACAGCTTGCCGCCGACCTTTGAGAGCGGATTCTGACGATTGAACGCAAGAAATGCAGGGCTCTCGCAAGGTCTGGAAGGTTGCGGTATGGCCGCAGCTCGCTGAACAACGCGACTAATCGCGCCGAACACGCCTACCCTCGAAGAGCCATGCAGCACACTAGTGAGTTCGAACTCAGAGTCGATTTTCCCGCCCAAGCATCCGCCGGACACCCGCCGTCAGGCCCGCGTCTGACCGTGTTGGTGGACGGTGTCGACGTCATCGGCGACGCCACCGGACAGGTCGGCTGGTCACCGGGAGACATTCTCTCGGCCGACAGCCCGTTCCTGCCCAGCCGCCCCGGTGACCGGATCGCCATCTATCGCTGCGCCTGTCCGGCGCAGGGATGTCCGCCGCAGGGTTGCGGCGTGGTGGCACCGATGATGCGCAAGATCGTCGGTCAGTTGTGGTGGATGGACTTCCGCCTCTACACCGGCGTCTTCGACGGCCCGCGCGCGATGGGCGACGTGCCCGACGTGGGCGAGCGCCTGCCGGTGCCGACGCTGATCTTCGACGACGAGCAGTACCGCGCCGAGATCGCCCGGGCCATCGCCGACACCTCGTGGCGCGACACCGACGCCGCCCACCGCGTCAGCGCCTGATACCAGGCGCCCGATCCGCTGAGCAGGCCGACCGCGCGCTCACAGGCTGAGCGCGCGGTCGTTCACGTCTGCTTTCAGCCAGGGTGCAGTGGATCAGCGTGTGCGCTGGATGACGGCACGGCCCAGTAGGCCGATGGCGAGCACGATCGCGCCGGTGACGACCGAGGCGATCGGCAAGGTCGCCGCCAGCACCAGGCAGCCGGCCAGCCCGAGCACGCTCACCGCCCGCGGGAAGCGCCGCTGCTCGGCCGGCTGGGTGAAGGCCGAGGCGTTCGCGATCGCGTAGTACAGCAGCACGCCGAACGACGAGAACCCGATCACCCCGCGCAGATCGGTCACCAGGACCAGCACGCCGACCACCACGGCCAGCGCCACCTCCGCGTGATGCGGGACCTGGAAGCGCGGATGCACCGCTGCCAGCCACGACGGCAGATCCCCGCCCCGCGCCATCGCCAGCGACGTACGCCCGATGCCCGCGATCAACGCGAGCAACGCACCCAGACTGGCCAGAGCGGCTCCGATTCGCACGATCGGTACGGCGCCACCCGCGCCGGCCGAGTCCACCGCGACGGCCAACGGCGCCGTGGCCTCCGCGATCCCGGCCGTACCGAGGCTCGTCAGCAGGCTGATCCCGATCACCAGGTAGACGCCGACGGTCAGGGCCAGCGCGATCGTGATCGCCCGGGGAATCGTTCGGGCCGGATCGCGAACCTCCTCACCCATCGTCGCGACGCGGGCATAGCCGGCGAAGGCGAAAAAGAGCAGGCCCGCCGCCTGCAGTACGCCGTACGGCGAGGTGCTGCCGGACCACAGCGTGAGCGCGTGTTCCGGCCGGTTGACCACGAGCACGACCACCACGATCGTGAGAACCACGAGCGTGCACGTCACCAGCACTCGCGTCAGCCGCGCGGTCCGGGTGATGCCGCGGTAGTTGACCGACGCGAGCGCGACCACCGCCGCCAGGGCCACCAACCGTCGCAACCACTCCGGCCCCGGCACGGCGTACGTCGCGAAGGTGAGCGCCATCGCGGCGCAGGAGGCGGTCTTGCCGATCACGAAGGCCCACCCGGCCGCGAAGCCCCAGCCTGGGCCGAGGCGCTCGCGGCCGTACACGTAGGTGCCGCCCGAGACCGGGTACACCGCCGCGAGCTGAGCCGAGGACGCGGCGTTGCAGTAGGCCACGATCGCCGCGAGCACCAGGCTGATCAGCAGCGCGGCGCCGGCCGCCTTGGCCGCCGGCGCCCAAACCGCGAACACTCCCGCCCCGACCATCGAGCCCAGCCCGATGACCGCGGCATCACCTACTCCCAACCGCCGCGCGAGCGCGCCACCCCCGGAGGCAGCGCTCGGCGCGGGGGTCCCCGGCGGTACGTGCGGTCCCGGCGGTACGGCGTTGTTGTCAGGCACTGGCTTCCATCGCGGCGGCGATCCTCTTCTCGGCGTCGGCGACCACGTCCGCGGGCGCCGGGGCGGCAGGTCCGCCCACAGAGGAAGCATCTCGCGTCGCGCTGCCAACATGCCCAGCGGGCGGGGAAAGAACCACACGCGACGATCTGCGTCGTGCTTGGGCGCGGGGTAACGCGTCCATGTGACCGTTCAGCTCTGCTGGGACAACGTTGCGCGGATGCGGGTGGCTTGGCGGAGCAGGTGGTTGTGTTCGGGGATGTTGGTGGCGAGGTGGGCCGCTTGGACGTAGGCGCCGGCTGCGGCAGGGAGGTCGCGGTTGAGCTCGTGGAGATGGGCGCGAACGGCGTGCCAGCGGTGGCGTTCGCCGAGGACGTCGCGTAGTTGATCGGTCTCGCGCAATCCGGCGGCGGGCCCGAGCGCGTGACCGACGGCGACCGCTCGACCGAGGACGGCGGCCGGATCCTGGCGCACCGGGTCTTCGGTGAGCGCGAGCAGGTCGTCGTACCAGGCGAGGATCTGAGGCCAGTCGGTCTCCTCGGCGGACGCGGCGTCATCGTGCAGAGCGGCGATCGCGGCCTGCACCTGGTACCGGCCCGGCGGCCGGTCCACGGTCTGCATCGCGAGCGCCGACTGCAGTACCTGCACGCCCTCCGCGATGAGCCGGGTGTCCCACCGGCCGCGGTCCTGCTGATCGAGCGTGATCAACCGGCCTTCGGAATCCAGCCGGGCGGGCAGGCGGGCGTGGTTCAGCAGCATCAGCGCGAGTAGTCCGCGCGCCTCGGGTTCTTCCGTGGCGAGGGTGAGCTGGCGGGTGAGCCGGATCGCCTCACCGGCCAGGTCCACCCGGCCCGCGTGTCCGGCCGTGTAGATGAGGTAGAGGACGCGCAGTACGACGGCGAGGTCGCCAGGCTGGTCCAGGCTCCGCCCGCGCAGGGTCCGCTTGGCGCGACTGATGCGCTGCGCCATCGTCGCCTCGGGCACGTAAAAGGCGTCGGCGATCTCCCGGGTTGTGAGGCCACCGACGGCGCGCAGGGTCAGCGCCACCTGGGACGTCGGCGCGAGATCGGGATGGCAGCAGCAGAACAGCAGGAAGAGGGTGTCGTCGCCTTCCTCGGCGGCGGTCGGCCGCGGCTCGGCGTACGTCGTTTCCTCCCGGCGGTACCGGGCGATCTCGCTCCGCCTGGCATCGACGAGCCGACGCGTCGCGACCGTGGTCAGCCATGCGGCAGGCGCTCGCGGCGGATGCTCGGGCCAGATCCGCAACGCCTCCAGCAGTGCCTCCTGGAGCGCGTCCTCGGCAGCCGTGAAATCCTCACCACGGCGGACCAGGCCTGCGAGCACCCGCGGTACGAGCGCACGCAGCATCGCCTCGTCCAGCGGCTGCGTCGGCTCGTCGATCATGCCTGGGGTCAGTCCTCCGACGGAGCCTGGGTCATGACTTCCCGGACGTCGATCCACTCGTACATCGGCTCCCCGCCCGGGCCCGGCCCCGACGAGACGTACGCCGCGAGTTCGAGCGCACGCTCGTAGGACTCGACGTCGATCATGTACCAGCCGGCGACCAGGTCGCTGGTCTCGGGCAGCGGCCCGTCGGTGGTGACGGGCGCCGCGTCCGGCCCGCCGTAGCGCACCCAGGTCCGCGTCGTCGTCAGCGCCTGCCCGTCGACGAACTCGCCGTTCTTCTCGAGCAGGTCGCTGACGTGGTGGAGGAAGGCCATGTGCGCCTCCACGTCTTCGGGCGCCCACTCTTCCATCGGCGGTACGGCGCGCTGCTGCGCCGGGCCACCGCGGTAATGCTTGAGCAGCAGGTATCTCGGCATCGTGTTCTCCTGGATTCGTGGGCCATCGGTCGAGGCCCTTCAGCCGGTGAGCGGAGCCGATCGACGCTTCTCGACATCATGCCGTGCAGCGAGGGCATCAGGCCGTGCGACGGGGTTAGACCGCCTTCAGTACGGTGAGCAGGCGGGCCACCTCGGCGGCCACGGCGTCGCGGGCCGGGCCGAGGTACTTGCGGGTGTCCACGAGGGCCGGCTGCTCGGCGAGGACCTGGCGTACGACGTCGGTGAAGACGTTGTTGAGGTGGGTCGCGATGTTGACCTTGGTCATGCCGGCCTCGACCGCGCGGGTCAGATCGGCATCGGCCACGCCGGACGAACCGTGCAGCACCAGCGGTACGTCGACCGCGGCGCGCAGCTGGCCGATCAGCTCGAAGTCGAGTTCGGCCGTGCGCTCGGTCATCGCGTGCGACGAACCGACCGCCACGGCGAGCGCGTCCACGCCGGTCGCGTCGACAAACGCGGCCGCCTCGTCGGGACGGGTACGGGCGCCGGGCGCGTGCACGCCGTCCTTGCCGCCGACCTCCCCGATCTCGGCCTCGACAAAAACGCCGTGGTCGTGGCAGAAGGCCGTCACTTCGGCGGTGGCGCGCACGTTGTCGGCGTACTCCAGTTTGGACGCGTCGAACATCACCGAGGTGAAGCCGAGCGAGACGGCCTCGGTGACGAGGTCGCGGTCCATCGCGTGATCCAGGTGCACGACCACCGGCACGGTCGAGGCGGCGGCCGCGGCCAGGGTGGCGACGCCGATCGGCTTGAGCGCGCCATGGTACTTCACCGCGTTCTCGCTGATCTGCAGAATGACCGGCGCACCGACCTGCTCGGCGCCCGCGATCAGCGCGATGGCGTGCTCCAGCTGGATCACGTTGAACGCACCCGCACCACGACCGGCCTTGGCGGCGCTCAGCACCACCTCGGCTCCGGAAACCAACGGCATGACGTAACTCCCTTGTCTACAAGGCGTATTTACAGGCTGTTCACGGCCACGGCCGGCAGCCACCGCCGGTACGCCGCAAGGTCGATGTCCCCGGCAACGGGAGTGAGCACGGCCGCGGACGAGGCCGCCACGGCGGCGCGCAGCACTTCGGGCCAATCCACCTCAGCGTTGGCTGCGATCGCGGCCGCCACAACAGCGGTGCAGGCGTCACCGGCGCCGGTGGGATTACCCGCCACCCGCTCGACCGGCAAGGCCCGCCACGCGCCGGAGGGGCCTGCGGCAACCATTCCGTCGGCGCCGTCGGTGATGACGGCAGCCCTGGCGCCGAGGGCAACTAATCGACGGGTGCCCTCGGCAACATCCGTATCAGGTCCAAGGGCTTCGCGCAGTTCGGCGGCGTTGGCCCGGACGACGGCACCGGCCTCGGCCGCGGCCAGCAGGGCGGAGCCTCCCGCGTCCACCACGGCCGGTACGTCGTGTTCCCGGGCCCGCGCGGCCAGCTGGGCATAGGCGTCTGCCGGAATGCCCGGTGGCACGCTGCCCGAACAGGTCAGTACCGACAGTCTTGCCCAAGGCAACCGATCGAGAAAGGCGCGCCATTCGTCGGCCGAGACGGAAGGCCCGGTTTCGTTGAAGATGGTGGCGTCACCGTTGCTTGCGGCAACCACTGCGACCGTGCGCCGGGTCTCTCCCGCGATCGGTGTCAGCAGCGCCGTCAGGCCGGCATCGAAGAGTTCCTCGGCGACCAGCTCCCCGGTCATTCCACCGACCAGGCCGAGCGCCAGCACCTGGTGCCCGAGGGTCGCGGCCACCCGGGCGACGTTCACACCCTTGCCGCCGGCGCGCTGACGCACCTGTGCGACACGATGACTGCCGCCCGGAACCAGCTCCGGTACGTCGTACGTGACGTCGAGCGCCAGGTTGAGGGTGACCGCGCCGATCAGTCCAGCCATTCGCCGGCCCGCATCACCTTCTGGACGGCGTACTCGCGGTCGAGCGCGACCAGGTCCGCGCGCTTGCCCACCTCGATCGCGCCGACCTCGTACCAGCCGAAGGCCTCCGCGGGTGCGGTCGAGGCCATCCGGGAGGCGTCGACCAGGGAAACCCCCGCACGCACGGCGTTCGCGTAGGCGACGTCCATGGTGAGCGTGCTGCCCGCGATCGACTTCTCGCCGGTGGTGAGCCGGGCCTCGCCGTTCGCGACGTCGACCTCGAGGCCGCCGAGCTTGTACCGGCCGTCGGGCATTCCGGTCGCGACCATCGCGTCGGTGATCAGGGCGATCCGGCGGGTCCCGGCGGCGGCCACGGCCACCCGGACCACCTGCGGATCGACGTGGAAGCCGTCGTTGATCACTTCGAGCAGCAGCCGCTCGTCGTTCAGCGCGGCGCCGACCGGTCCGGGGTCGCGGTGGTGGAACGGCCGCATCCCGTTGAACAGGTGCGTCGCCACGCTAGCCCCGGCGTCGGCCCCCGCCACCATCTGCTCGTACGTCGCGTCGGTGTGACCGAGCGCGGCCACCTTGCCCGCGTCCACCACCTGCCGGATCGCCTGCAGGCCACTCGGCAGTTCCGGCGCGATCGTCACCATCTTGACCACGTCGCCGAGCACCTTGGCCAGATCGCCCTCGACCGGATCGCGCAGCAACGAAGGCTCGTGCGCACCGCAACGCGCGGCCGAGAGGAACGGGCCCTCCAGGTGCACGCCCGCGATTACGCCGTCGGCGACCAGGTCGGCCAGGCAGGCGGTCTGCGAGACCAGCTCGTCCAGCGGACCGGTGACCAGGCTCGCCATTGTCGTGGTGGTGCCGTGCAAGGCGTGGAAGGCGGCCACCTTACGGGCCTCTTCGGGATCGGTCGTCGAGTACGACGCACCGCCACCGCCGTGGGTGTGGATGTCGACGAAGCCCGGGACCACCGTGACATCGCCGAGGTCCTCCGGCCGTTCGCCGTTCGCGGGCATGCCGTCGGCGCGACGGCCCATCGCGAAGATGTCCCCCGCGACGATCTGGATCCAGGCCCGCTCGAGTACGTCGTCCGGGGTGACGATCCGGCCCGCCAGGTACGTCGTCATACCGCCTCTTCCTCCTTGAGGTTCGCCACCGCGTCCCACGCCATCAGGGCGGCACCGAGACAGCCGGCCTCTTCGCCCAGTACGGCGGCCACGATCTCCGGACGTCGCTGGAACGTCAACCGGCCGGCCAGGGCGTCCCGGAGCGGCCGCAACAAAGTCTCCCCCGCGCCGACCAGTCCGCCGCCGATGGCGATCCGCGTGGGCGCGAGCAACGTCGTGTAGAGCACGATCGCGTCGACGAGGGCCTGCAGCGCCTCGTCCCAGACCACCGCGGCATCGGCATCACCCGCCGCGAGCAGTTCGATCACCTCGCGCGCGCCGTCGGTGACCGGACGACCCGCGCGGTCGCCGTACCGCCGGGCGAGCGCGGCCGCCGAGGCGACGGTCTCCAGGCAGCCGAACTGGCCGCAGGCGCACTGCTCGGCCGCGTCGGTGTGCACGAACCGCGTGTGTCCGATCTCGCCCGCGAAGCCGTCACCGGAGACCAGCCGGCCGTCCACCACCATGGCGGCGGCGATCCCGGTACCGAGCGGGAGGAACAGCGAGTTGGTGGTGCCGACGAGAGCACCCCCGCGCAGTTCGGCGTAACCACCCGCGCGCACGTCGTGGGCCAGCACCACCTCGGGACCGGGGCCGACCGCATTACGGATCGCGTCCAGCACGCCGACGTTCAGCCAGGCCAGGTTTTCGGCGCGCACAGTGCCGCGAGCGGAGTCGATGATGCCCGGTACGACGACGCCGACGCCGCGCACCCGGTAACCGTCGGCGGCGGCCTTCTGGCCCAGCTCGACGACCGTCTCCACCAGGGCGTCGAGCACCGCCTGGCCTCCGGCTGCCCGGGGAGTCGGCCTGGTCTCGCGATGCACGACGGTGCTGTCGCGCGCGACCAGGCCGCACTTCATCCGGGTTCCGCCGAGGTCGACGGCCACCACGACTTCACTGAGCTCCACGGGGCGCCATTATGCAGCGTTACTCGTGGGTTTGAACATCGATGAGCAAAACGTGGACGCTTTGAGACGTTTTTAGCGAGACACTCGGCTTAATTAGCAGACGGTCTAATTGGCGCTCAGCCCCTGCCGGAACGCGGCGACCAGGAACGACACCAGGCTGTCGGTCAGGTCCTGAGTGTCCGCCGGAACCGCCTCGCTGGCCCCCGGCGCCTTCGACAACGTGCGCGATTGGTGCAACGCGAGCAGGCCGAGCATGTTCACGTACCCGAAGGCGACCGCCTCGGGATGCACCTGCGGCAGCGCCGCCCGCAACGCCGCCAGATAACGCCCCTCGACCGGATCGGCCTCGGCGGCGTACAGCTCGCGAATCCGCGGGCTCGGGTCGAACGCGACCCGGCCGATGAACCGCTGAATGGTCGGACCGCGATCACCCCGGCGCACCGCCAGGTTGAGCCCGGGTTCGACGAAGGCCCGGATCAGCTGCTCCGGGGTGGCCTTGCCCTCCTCCTCCAGCCGGTCCAGCCGCCGCTTGCGCTCGGTGTTGACCGGCGCCATCGCCCGGGCCACGGCGGCGCGCAGCAGCGCCTCCTTGGAACCGAAGTGATAGTTCACCGCGGCGATGTTGGCCTCGGCGGCGACCGTGATCGCGCGCAGTGAGGTGCCTTCGTACCCTCCGTCGCCGAACCTCTCTTCGGCGACGTTGAGCAACCTCTCCCGGGTGGATTCCACGGGTGCTTCCACAGAGTTCTCCTTCCCCCCAGCCGCCGACCGCCAGGCACCCCACCTGTTCACGGTCAGCAACTCTCGACAGCATAGTTTAAACGACCGTTTGAATAGCAGCGTTCAGCGCGAGAAATTCCCGCCGTTGCCGACCCGTTGCCTCAAACCTGCCACCACTGACCGCATCCGGCCGCCCACCCCCTTGCTTTCAAGCGGCCACTTGAGGCATACCCCCACCCACCCCCTCCCAAGCCCCCCAACCTGCAACCACCCCACCCCTGACCGAGAACGGCCACACCCCAGCCCCGCGCAAGCACCCCCGATCGCGCCGTTCCACCCCGCGTGTCCCCGTTCATCGGACCCTTGTGACCAGGCGTGTCCCCGTTCATCGGACGCTTGTGACCAGGCGTGTCGCCGTTCATCGGACCCTTGTGACCAGGCGTGTCGCCGTTCATCGGACGCTTGTGACCAGGCGTGTCGCCGTTCATCGGACCCTTGTGACCAGGCGTGTCGGGGTTCATCGGACGCTTCGGACGAGCTCGTGCCCCATCCGTCGTCGCGGCGATTGTCGGGCGCCTTGCTGCCGCTCGCTGCACGGACGCTGGTCCGCTGCCAGGTTTTAGTACGACTACCTGGCTGCAACCGGGTAGCCGTCACAAAACTCGGCAGTCAGCGACCTCAATCCCGGTAGCCGCGCCAAAGCCCGGTACCGGGGGGCGACGTGTGGCCGCCGAGCTCGGCGGCGTCCATCTCCGACGGGCCCGGTCATAAGCGTCCGATGAACCCCGACACGCCTGGTCACAAGGGTCCGATGAACGGCGACACGCCTGGTCACAAGCGTCCGATGAACGGGGACGGTGGGCGCGCGAGGGGCCGGTGGGTTGGGCGGGCGGCGGCGGGGCACCGGCTGGGGGGTGGTGGGGGTGAGGGGTATTAGGGTCTTGGTGGTGAGTACTTCGCACCTTGAGACCGTTCGGATCGACCCGCGTTTTTGTGGCCCGGCGCGATCCGGCAACGGTGGTTACACCGCTGGTCTGGTCGCGGCCGCCCTGGCATCCGATCAGGTCGCAGCTGGGAAGCCGGTTCGCGTACGGCTGCGGATGCCTCCGCCGCTCACGATCGACCTCAACCTCACCGCCGCCGATGGCCTGGTCCAGCTCACCGGCCCGGACGGCCTCGTGGCCGAAGGCGGTCCGAGCGACGAGGACCTGCCGCTGGTGGACCCGGTCCACCCGGACGAGGCCCGCGCGGCCGAGGCGTCGTACAGGGGGCTGGTCAATCACCCGTTCCCGACGTGTTTCGCCTGCGGACCGCAAAACCCGGCCGGTCTCCAGTTGCGGCCCGGTTTGCTCGGCGACGGCCGGACCGCCTGCCGGTGGACTCCGCCGGCGGATCTCGCTGATACCGATGGCCTGATCGGTACGCCGTACCTCTGGGCGGCGCTGGATTGCCCCGGCGGCTGGGCGATCGATCTGGAGGGACGGCCGTCCGTGCTCGGGCAGATGACCACCTGCGTGGACGCCCGTCCGCCGGCCGGCGAGGCCTGTGTGGTGATGGGCCGCCATCTGGGCGAGGACGGCCGCAAGACCTTCACCGCGACCACCCTGTACGACGCGGATGGCCGGGTGCTGGCGCGGGCCGCCCAGATCTGGATCCAGGTCGACCCGGCCGCGTTCCGCTAACGCTTCAGATGCTCAGCGTGGTGTCGGGGTGGTGACCGGCGGCGTCGGCACCGGGATGCTGACGTTGCCGTTCTGCGGGATCACCATGAACTGGATCTTGCCCGACTCGATCGCCGACTTGAGCAGGTAACCCTGGGCGCCGAGCAGCGCCACCTGGGCCTTGACCGACTGCAGCTCAACGTTCACCTGCTGGTTCTTCTGCTCCTGCGCCTGGCGAGCCAGCTCGGCGCGCTGCTTGGCCTCGATGCCGTCGATGATGCCCTTGTCCATCGGGTTCGGCTTCTGGATCGTGAACGACAGCTCGCCGCAAGCGTTGTTGCCGTTGTAGCTAGGACCGCAGAAGTAGTCACCACCGACGGCGGCCGGCAGCAGCCGGGTGAACTCCTTCGCCGCGGACGTCTGGAACTGCACCTTCTTGGCCTCGTTGTTGTAGAGCTCGGCCCAGTTGTAGTTGGTCGCGACGGCAGCCAGGGCACGGTCGATCTGCGGACGGAAGTAGGCCCGCAGCATGTCGTGCCAGCCCTTTTCGGCGTACGCCTCGGTCTTCAGGCCGATGCGCTCGTGGAAGTTCTGCAGGATGACCTTGTCCCGGTTCAGCGTGAAGTAGACCTGGACCCGCACCCCGAGGCGCACGTTGTCCTTGCTGACCACCGTGACCTCGTCCTCGGCGGAGCTGTCCGCGCCGGCGCCGCCGATGATGTACGAGCGCTGGTCGATCGGGTAGACGTAGAACGTGTCGCCGGGGCCGATCCGCTTGTTGGTGGAGCCCGGCTGGATCACGCTCTTGAACTTGCGGTCCTCGATGATGCCGCCGCCGTAGTGCAGGCCGATCTCGTTGGTCGCGGTGTTGGCGAAGTTGAAGATCTTCACCAGCAGGATGATCGCGATGATCACCAGCACCGCGAAGCCGATCACCTTGCCCACCGGGCTCTTCGACTGCAGCGCCGAAACGTTCGGGGTCTTCGCCATCTGGGGTCGTGCTCCTTGCTCTGGTCAACCCGGATCCGTTCCGGGCACAGGTGAGTCCCGGCTTGCTGATACCGGGTTTCGTGCGGGTTCCGTCTCGCCAGGTGGTGCGGGCGACAGGTGGTGCGGGGCGACGGGTGGCCGTCGGCGGGTTGGACGGCGGAGTCAGCCGTCCAGTTCCGTCCGGCCGAGCCGGCGTCGCAGGTCGGCCAGGGTGATGTCCGCCGTAACCGCCACATCGGGCGGAACGGACGGGTGGCTCGCCAACGTTCGCAGGCCTTGCTCGGCGATGCCGACGACGTTCTCGAGCTTGTGGACCTCATCCTTCAGCGCGGCGATCTCCGCCTCCGCGAGCTGCGCCCGCCGGTACGAGGCGTACGCGAACCAGGCCAGCGCGACGGCCAGGATCACGGCCGGTAGTCCCACCCTCAGCATGGGTCTTATGGGATCACGATTCCGGGTCGCGCGGGGCCACCGGGGCATCACGATCAGCCTGCGGCGAAATCCTGTTGAGTGCCGGCCGATCGCGACGTAGGTTCTGAGTACACGCGAAGGGAGGTGGTCCAACGCATGAATTGCAATCGGACTCGTGAGGTGGCGGCGGGCTAGCCGCTCTCCACAGTTAGTGGACACGTGGCTAGCCAGTTCAACGCCAGTCACCGGGCCCGTGGGCAGTCAGGTCAGTCCGCCTGACCCTCGAAGATCGAGGAAGCGCCCACGGGTCTCTTTATGCCCAACCGGGTCAGAGGCAGTCGAGGCCGAGGGCGCGGGCGATCTCGTTAAGCTGGGCCTGGAAGTAAGGGCCGGCGTCGTCGAGAGCCCAGTGCAGCTGGCCGAAGATCTCCATGCAGATCAGGCCGTACACCCGCGTCCAGTACGTAAGGCTGAGGTAGATCGCCCCCGGCGGTAGACCGCCGAACTGGGCCGCACGGCTCTGCAGCTGCGCCACCAATTCGGGTCCCAGCTCATCGTCGGGCGGGATCTCGAACGGGCGAAGGCGCCACAGCTCCTGCATCAGGTCCTTGAAGACCGCGCCGAACCGCATGCCCGCCTGGTGGCAGGGCGAGTCGTCGTACAGATCGAGCATCGGACTGTGCACGGGCGAGCCGAAGACCAGACCGAACTCCGCCGGATGGTCGACCGCCCACGCGCGCAGACCCAGCGCGATCGCGTAGAGCCGGCCGCCGATGTCATCCGGCGCGTACTCGTCCCGGGCCGCGACCATCGCCTCGGTGAGCTCGTCGAACAGGTCGGTGATGAGCGCGGTGATCAGGTCTTCGTGGCTGGGGAAGTAGCGGTACAGCGCGGGCGCGCTCAGGCCCAGGTCGCGCGCGATCGCCCGCAGCCCGATCGCGGTCTGGCCGCCTTCGACCAGCCGCTGCCGGGCCACCGCCTTGATCTCGGCGACCGTCGCGGCGCGTTGCCGGTCTCGTCGCGTCGGGCCGGCCAGCTCAGTACTCACCTATGACTCCTTGACAGTTCCCGAACCGTCACGGCACAGTGAACACCGTTAACTGTTAACACTGTTCACCACCGCGACCACTGTTCAATGTACGCCCTTCGGAGGAGTTCCGTGTTCGAAACACTCGGCCGCCTCGCCTATCGGCGCCGCCGTGTCTTCCTGGCCCTGACCGGGCTGTTCGTGATCGGTGCGGCGGTGTGGGGCACCGGCGTGTTCGGCTCGCTGGCCAACGGCGGGTTCGAGTCGCCCGACAGCGAGGCCGCCGAGGCGGTGCGTACGGTCGAGCAGACCGTCGGCCGGGACGGCTCGGACGTCATCGCGCTCTACCGCAGCCCCGGTAAGACCGTTGCCGATCCGGACTTCCGGCAGGCGGTGGAGGCTCATCTCAACGGACTGCCCGCGGGTGAGGTCGTCCGGACCGGCACCTTCTGGTCCACCAACTCGCCCGTTTTCGTTTCGAAGGACCAGCACAGCACGTACGCCGTACTGACGCTGGCCGGGGCCGATCCCGAAGAACGGCTGGAGGCCTTCCACCGGATCGAGGACGCGCTGAAGCGGGCGCCCGCCGGGCTGGACCTGCGGCTCGGCGGCGAGATCGCCGTCTTCGAGGAGGTCAACGTCCAGACCGAGCGGGACATCGTGCGGGCGGAGACGATCTCACTGCCGATCGTGCTGGTCCTGCTGGTGATCGTGTTCGGTGGTCTGGTCGCCGCGAGCCTGCCGCTGTTTGTCGGTGGACTCGCCATCCTGGGCGCGTTCGTCTTGTTGCGCGCGATGACCACCTTCACCGAGGTCTCGGTGTTCTCGATCAACCTCGTGACGATGATCGGGCTCGGCCTGGCGATCGACTACGCGTTGTTCATCGTCACCCGGTTCCGCGAACAGCTTGCTGCCGGGGACGACGTCGAGACGGCACTGGTCACCACCATGGCCACGGCTGGACGGACCGTCGCGTTCTCGGGCATCACCGTGGGCGTGGCGATCACCAGCCTGGTGTTGTTCCCGGTGATGTTCCTGAAGTCCATGGCGTACGGCGGGGCCGCGGCAGTGCTTGTAGCGATGGTGGCGGCCTTGACCGCGTTGCCCGCGCTGCTGGCGGTACTAGGCCATCGGGTGAACAAGCTGCGTATCCCCGGGCTTGGGCGGTCCAAGCCGTCCGAGGGCCATCACGGCGCCTGGTACCGGTTGGCGCACAGCGTGATGCGTAGGCCCATCCGGTACGTCGTAGTGCTGGTTCCGCTCGTACTAGTCCTCGGTATCCCCTTCCTGCGGGCAGAACTCGGCGGCGTGGACCACCGGGCGCTACCGGTTGGCGCGGAGAGCCGTACCGTCACCGAGACCCTGCAGAGCGATTTCGCCGGCGCTGGTGGTTCGAACGTCCAGGTGGCGGTTCGGTTCGACGCCTCGGTTGAGGAAGCCACGGCGCAGCAGAGCCTTGCGCCGTACTTGCAGAGACTTAAGGGACTTCCAGACGTTGATGCGGTTCGGGTCAACGGCTACGAGGATGGAGTCGCCTCGGTCGTCGTACACACCAGGTACACCGCCCAGGAGCTACCAGCCCGTGACGTGGTTAAAGCCGTCCGAGGCGTCGAGCCGCCTGCCGACGCCGCCGTACTGGTAGGAGGTGAGACCGCCGTGGTGCTGGATCTCCTGGATGTGATGGGTGATCGGGCGCCATGGATGATCGGGCTCATCGTGGTCATCACGTTCCTGCTGTTGTTCCTGGCCTTCGGCTCGGTGGTTCTGCCCGCGAAGGCCTTGCTGATGAACGTGTTGTCGCTGGCGGCTTCGTTCGGCGCGATGGTCTGGATCTTCCAGGACGGACATCTGTCGGGTCTGCTCGACTTCACCCCGGCAGGCTTTCTCGACGCGACGAACCCGGTGCTGTTGTTCGCCGTACTGTTCGGGCTCTCGATGGACTACGAGGTGTTCCTGCTCAGCCGGATCCGCGAGGAGTACGACCGGACCGGCGACAACACCCAAGCCGTTGCACTCGGCCTGCAGCGCACGGGCGGCATCATCACCAGTGCGGCACTACTACTGATCATCGTGGTGGGCGCGTTCTCCACGTCGGGCATCGTGTTCGTGAAGATGATCGGCGTCGGCCTGGTGATCGCGATCGCCCTGGACGCCACGGTGGTTCGTGCCCTACTTGTCCCGGCCACGATGCGTCTACTCGGCAAGGCCAACTGGTGGGCTCCCGCGCCGCTTGCGCGCTGGTGGCAGCGGCACGGCTTCCGAGAGGTCGAGTCACCTCGGCCTGCTTCAGACGAGCGCGAGCCGGTCAACGTGTAGATCCGGCTGCAGTCGATGTAGTTATTTTTAGGGCTGGAGGCGCTGCAGTTGCCAGGTGTCGCCTGTACGTCGGTAGGCCAACCGGTCGTGCAGGCGGCCCGTCCGGCCCTGCCAGAACTCCAGGAAGTCCGGCTTGATCCGGTAGCCGCCCCAGAAGTAGGGAGTGGCTATTTCGGTTCCTTCCGGCCACTGGCGCTCGTACGACGCGTACTGCAGGTCTAGTTCTTCACGCGACTCGACGGGCTGCGACTGCTGCGAGGCCCAGGCCCCGAGTTGGGACCCGCGGGGGCGGCTAGCAAAGTACGCATCCACCTCGTCTTGAAGCAGTTTGGTGGCCGTACCTTCCACCCGGACCTGGCGTTCCATCGTGTGCCAGGGAAATACCAGTGCACACAGTGGATTGGCCGCGAGTTCCGCGCCCTTGCGGGATTCCTGGTTGGTATAGAAGACGAACCCGCGCTGGTCGATCCCCTTCAGCAGAACGGTTCTGGCCGACGGCCGGCCGGTCGCGTCCACTGTCGCGAGCACCATCGCATTGGGTTCGGCCACCCCGAACGAGACGGCGTTGGCCAGCCATCGCTCGAACTGCACAATCGGATCAGCATCCACCTGGTCCTCAAGCAGTTCGCCCAGCCCGTACGTCCGCCGCATCTCTTCAAGCTCCACAAGCTGAGCGTAGTCGGGGTAACACCGCGCATACAGTCCTGTAACCCGCGACACACAGAGGTACCCGTTGGCTCCGGGCTGGGCCTATGCTGCGTGGGCAGCCGATACAGACAAGGGAGTCGCGGGCGAATGTCAGAGCCGGTCACCGTCCAGCATGGCCTCGAAGGTGTGGTTGCCTTCGACACCCAGATCGCCGAGCCGGACAAGGAGGGATCGGCACTGCGCTATCGCGGTGTCGATATCGAGGATCTAGTCGGCAGAGTGCCCTTCGAGAACGTCTGGGGACTCTTGGTGGATGGGGCTTTCACCCCGGGCCTACCGCCCGCGGAGCCGTTCCCGTTGCCCGTGCACTCTGGTGATGTCCGGGTCGACGTGCAGTCTGCTCTGGCGATGCTGGCCCCTGCCTGGGGTCTGCGCCCGCTGTACGACATCGACGACGTGCAGGCGCGGGACGACCTGTCACGCGCGGCCGTGATGGCGTTGTCGTACGTCGCCCAGGCCGCTCGTGGAACTGGCCAGCCGATGGTTCCACAGCGTGAGGTGGACAAGGCCCAGACCATCACCGAGCGGTTCATGATCCGCTGGCGCGGGGAGCCCGATCCCAAGCACGTGAAGGCCGTCGACGCCTACTGGACGTCCGCCGCCGAGCACGGCATGAACGCCTCCACCTTCACCGCCAGGGTGATCGCGTCCACCGGCGCCGACGTACCGGCCGCACTGTCCGGCGCGGTCGGCGCGATGTCGGGCCCGCTGCACGGCGGTGCGCCCGCGCGAGTGCTGACGATGATCGAGGAGGTCGAGCGTCGCGGTGACGCCCGGTCCTACGTGAAGGAACTGCTCGACTCGGGCGAACGCCTGATGGGCTTCGGGCACCGCGTCTACCGGGCCGAAGACCCGCGGGCGCGCGTACTCCGCCGTACGGCGCAGGAACTCGACGCCCCGCGCTACGAGGTGGCCGAGGCGCTGGAGAAGTCCGCGCTGGCCGAACTGCGCGAGCGCCGTCCGGACCGCGTGCTCGAGACGAACGTCGAGTTCTGGGCCGCGATCGTGCTGGACTTCGCGGAGGTTCCGCCGCCCATGTTCACCTCGATGTTCACCTGCGCACGCACGGCCGGCTGGAGCGCCCACATCCTGGAGCAGAAGCGCACGGGCCGGCTGATCCGCCCGTCCGCGGTCTACTCCGGCCCGGCCACCCGCCCCGCCACCGACATCGAAGGCTGGAACCCAGCCTGGCTCGACCGCTAACTCCTCTCCGCAGGACTTGGCTCCGCTCCGCTTTTGCGTTCGTTCGCCGGAATACGGCCGGTATCTCACCGGTATCCAAGACGTATACCGACGAATGAACGCAGAAGTGGAGCGGTGGCGGTTCAGGACCGGGCGTCTCGGGGGGTTCGGCCGGTTCGTTGTTTGTACTGGCGGCTGAAGTACGGGACGTCGGTGTAACCGAGTGCGGCGGCTACCTGGGTGACGGACATGCTTGTCTCGTTCAGGAGCTGGTGAGCCCGGTCCACCCGGGCCTGGATCACGTACTGCGCGGGCGAAGCGCCGAACTGCTTGGTGAATCTTCTAGTGAACTGGGCCCGGGACAACGCCGCCCGGGCGGCCAACTCGGCCACGGTCCATTGACGGCCCGGGTCCTGCCGCATGGCCTGGGCGATCTCCTCCAGCTCTACGTCGATCCGGCCGCGGCTTGGCCGGGTTGCGGCCTCCCAGACGAGGTGGAGCAGTTGTTCCAGGTACAACTCGGCTTGGCGTCTACCGGCCGGACTACCCCGGCGGTAGGCCGTATCGGCGCCGCGGGCCAGTTCCCCCAGCAGAACCCGGTCAGCCACTTCGCCCCAGCGCGGCTCGGGTAGTACGTCGGCTGCGACCTCGAAGTGCATGCCGAACACCAGCAGGCGGCGCTTCGGGTCATGCCGGGCCAACGGCTCATCGCCGGGGCCGAATACCGCGCAGATTCCCGGGCCGAGTTCGCGCTCGCGGCCATCCATCTGGAGCTGGCCCCGGCCGTCGAGCACGCACCAGAGCAAGTGGTCCGGTAGCGGCCGGGACTGCCAGTACCAACTGGGCTCGCACCGCCAGAAGGTTGGCGGGCTGTGCAGTGCCAAGGTCAACGGCTGGCCGTCATCGGGTGTGAGCTGGCGCGTCAAAAGTGCAACTCCTCGCGTCGATCGTCCCTGGCATACCTGCCCTGGCTGGGCTTTGCTTACAGGGTAATGACCCGTCGAGCAGGGGTGGCACGGATGAGCGCATCGTTCAAGGACGAGTTCGATCAGCAGGGATACACCGTGGCCCGCGGCCTGTTCAGCGCGGCCGAGGCGGAGCAGCTGCGGGAGCACTACATGGTGCTGCGCCGGCGCGGCTCGTACGAAAATGACGAGGTGGGCGTCCGGTCCGGCGATCGCGACCCGTTGCGGCGCTATCCGCGGATGGCCCAGATGCACCGCTGGGACGAGATCTCCCTGCAGTGGCTGATCGACGACCGGCTCGAGCACACGCTGACCGAAATCCTCGGCCAAACGCCGTACGCGGTCCAGACGATGCTCTACTTCAAGCCACCGGGCTCGCGCGGCCAAGCCCTGCACCAGGACAACTTCTACCTCAAGGCCGAGCCGGGAACTTGTGTGGCGGCCTGGATGGCCTTGGACCCGGTGGATGAGTCGAACGGCTGCCTGTCGGTAGTACCCGGTAGCCACCGTTGGCCGATCCTGTGCACGGAGAAGGCCGACACGTCCGTGAGCTTTACCGACGTCACGGTGCCCCTGCCGACCGCGGGAGGCCTTGAGGACGCCGTACCCGTCGTGATGGAGCCGGGAGACGTGCTGTTCTTCCACGGAGCACTAGTGCACGGAAGCGCCCCGAACGTCACTGCCGACCGGTTCCGGCGCGCGCTCATCGGGCACTACATCGAGGGTGCGGCCAAGCAGGTCGCCGAGTACTACCACCCGGCCTTGCGGATGGACGGGAGCCCGCTGGAACTTGCAGTCGCTGAGGGCGGCGGAGCCTGCGGTGAGTGGGTGGAGTCGGCGGACGGGCCAGTAGCGGTTATGACCGGCGTCCACAGCGTCACCCGGAAACATGAGTGAGACCCGTACGTAGCTCGGCGAGGCGGATATGGAACACTGCAGGTAGCTGACAGCGTCGTCGGCCAATAGGTATCAAGCCAGACGACGAAGGAGCACCGCTGGTGACCAGCGACATCACGATCCCCGAAGAGCTCAAGCCCGCCGACGGCCGTTTCGGCGCCGGACCGTCCAAGGTCCGCCCGGAGGCCGTGCAGGCCCTCGCCACCGAGGGCATCAAGCTGCTCGGCACCTCGCACCGCCAGGCCCCGGTCAAGAACCTGGTCGGCCGAGTCCGTCAGGGCGTCTCGGACCTGTTCAACCTGCCCGAGGGCTACCAGGTCGTTCTCGGCAACGGCGGCTCGACCGCGTTCTGGGACATCGCGACGTTTGCGCTGATCCGGGAGAAGAGCCAGCACCTCAGCTTCGGCGAGTTCTCCTCCAAGTTCGCGAAGGCCTCGCAGCAGGCCCCGCATCTCGGTGAGCCGAGCGTGATCAAGTCCGAGCCCGGCACCCGTCCCGTGGCCGTCGCCGAGGCCGGCGTCGACCTGTACGCGTGGCCGCACAACGAGACCTCCACCGGCGTGATGGCCCCGATCAAGCGGGTCGAAGGTGCCGACGAGGGCGCACTGGTCGCGATCGACGCCACCTCCGGCGCGGGCGGTCTGCCGGTCGACATCACCGAAACCGACGTGTACTACTTCGCGCCGCAGAAGTGCTTCGCCTCCGACGGCGGCCTGTGGATCGCGATCATGTCCCCGGCCGCGCTGGCCCGGGTCGAGGAGATCACCGCCTCCGGCCGCTGGATCCCGGCGTTCCTGGACCTGGCCACGGCGATCGACAACTCCGGCAAGAACCAGACCTACAACACCCCGTCGCTGTCGACGCTGTTCCTGATGGCGGAGCAGACCGACTGGCTGAACGCCAACGGCGGTCTGGACTGGGCCGTGCAGCGCACCACCGACTCCAGCAACCGGCTCTACACGTGGGCCGAGAAGTCCAGCTACGCGACGCCGTACGTCGAGGATGCGGACGCCCGCTCGCTGGTGATCGGCACGATCGACCTGGACGACTCGATCGACGCCGCGGCGGTCGCGAAGGTGCTGCGCGCCAACGGCATCGTCGACACCGAGCCCTACCGCAAGCTCGGCCGCAACCAGCTCCGGGTGGCGATGTTCCCGGCGGTCGACCCGGATGACGTGGAGAAGCTCACCCAGGCCATCGACTACACCGTCGAGCGCCTGGCCTGATACGGATCCTGCCGGTCGGGGTTGTGATAGTCCCCGACCGGCTGGTACCGGCCGCGCTGCTGATGCCCGCCCTGGTGAGTCGGTCCCGGCTGGTGAGTAGCCGGACCGGGCTGGTGGCGGCCGTCGTACGGGTCGTGGGGGTCGTAACCGTTCGGGGCGGACTCGTAGCCGCCCCGGTCGTAGCCCTGGTCGTAGCCGGCCTGGCCGTAGCCCGCGGGCGCGTAGGCCGTCTCGTCGTAGCTTGAGTCGGCATACGTCTGATCGTCGTAGCCCTGGTCGTCGTACAGCCCGGCTTGATCCGTACGGCGGTATTCGTCGCGCTTCTCCCGCTCACGGAGCTTGTCCAGGCGCTGCTGCTCGAGCATCGCGTCCTGACGCTCTCGCCGCCCGGTCGGGAACGTCATGAGCGCCACGATCACCGCGAACGCTCCCGCGCCGATCAGGATCCAGCGCATCGTTCCGCCGGACTTGGCCGCTTCAGTGTCTGGGGGATTCACGGGCTTCGGCGTGGCTTTGGGCGGAACCGCCGATTTTCGGGGCGGCACCTCGACCTGGTACACGGCCGAGTTCGAGCCTTCGCTACCGGCCACCACTGAGTTGTCGGTCGGGCCGACGGCGATGGACTCGCCCTGAGCGACCGGCAGGCGCCGGGTGGCGTACGGCTTGGGAGCGGACCAGGTCAGCACGGTCATCGCCACGTAGTTGCGCACGACGATGCGCAGGGCGTCCGGCATGAACGTGCCGTCGGTGGCCATCGCGGGCATGTCGCCGACGCGCTTGAGCTTGTTCACACCTTCGCGGGAGGGCTCCTCGGGCGCGGCGTACAACCCGCCCCGCTTCTCCTCCTTGGTGACGATGTACAACCGGTCGTTGCGCGGATGCACCATCAGCGTCTCGGCGTCGTGCGCGCCATCGGGATACTCGAAGTCGTACCGCCGGAACTTGACCCGCTGGTTCTCCAGCTTGTCCGGCTCGGCCATCGAGTAGACGGCGATCTGGTCCCGGGTCTCCTGGTTGTCGCCGATATCGCCGACGTAGATCCGGCCGTCCTTGCTGATCGACAGCGCCTCGACATCGCGAACCTCGGCGTCGAACGTCAGAACGGCCCGAACCTCCCCCTTCTTGTCCACGCCGAAAACCCGTGCCGAGTCGTTCGAGTCGTTCGTCGTCCACCAGATCCCCGGGAACTTCACGCTCTTGGCCAACCCGGACGACTCCGTGATCCGGTCATCGTCAATCGTGAACAACTTCTTCGGCCCCGGCTCATCCGCCGTAACGCCACCCGGCACAGCCATCCCGGTCTTCGCGGTCTTCGCGGTCTTCGCGGTCTTCGCGGCGGTCTCGCTGGCGGCATCCGCGGTCTTCGCGGCGGCGGTGGTCGCGGCAGCCGCGGCGCCGGCCTGCCCTGCAGCGGTCGCGGCGACGGTGTTCGGTGCGGGGGCCAGTTGGGCGTTGGCCGGTAGATCGGCCGGCTCGGCGGTGGCGGGCGCGGCGGCAACGGCCAGCGAGAGCATCGCCGCGGCGGTCCCGGCCAGCACCTGGCCGAGCGCGGTCAAGAGGCGGCCTCGGGTCGCAGTACAAGATCCGCGAGACGCGGCTGTACCTGCCATTCCCTGATCAGCTCGGCGTACTCCGCGCGGGCAGCGTCGTCCGGCGCGGCACCCGTTCGGGCGGCACGCAACAGCAGATTGCGGGGCGTATGTTCACTGTCCACGAACTGCACCACCTCTACGCGATACCCGACCTGACGCAACACGGCCGCCCTCAACGTATCGGTGAGGAGATCAGCGAACCGCTCTCGAACGATGCCATACCTGGTCAACACAGAGTACGGCGGCGGCGGTTCGGACGCCTTGAGCTGCTTCTGAACGTCGTGGTGGCAGCACGGCGCGGCAAGCACCAACGGCGCCTCCCAGCCGACCGCCCGCGCCAAGGCGTCATCCGTCGCCGTGTCACACGCATGCAGGGCCAGCACCACGTCCGCAGGCGTATCCAGCTCCGCCTCCGCGATGGTGCCGTCGACAAACCGCAGGTGCTCCTGCCACCCGAGCTCCGCCACGATCCGGGTATTGCGAACCCGCGCCTTCGGATTGCGGTCGATCCCGGTCACCCACACGTCGTACCCCCGCGAACTCAGCAGGTGATACGCCGCCAACGTCAGATACGCGTTCCCACACCCCAGATCCACCACATGCAAAGCCCGCCCCGCGGTCTGGCTCGTCGCCGCGGTTCCGCTCGGCGTGTCGCTCGTCGTGGTGGTGCCGGCCTTGGTCGCGGTGATGCGGCCGGCGGCGACTGCTTCGTCGAGCGCCGGCGCGAGCAGCTTGCAGAACTCTTCGATCTGCTTGTACTTCGACTGCCGCGACGGTTTGACCCGGCCGTGGTGATCGCTGATGCCGAGCTCGACCAGGAAAGGCGCGGCCGGATCCAGCAGCCGCTCCTTGGCACGGTCATGCCCGGTCACCTGCTCGTGCTGATCCTGCTGGCGATGCAGCAGCGGGCGACCCTTTTTGGTGTACCGGAACTGGAGGGTCTCCCCCGTGGTCTCCACGTGCCAGTTGCCGTACGGCGCGTCGAGCAGTTCGTCGACGAGCTTCTCCGCCTCGACGCCGACCGCCGCGTTCCGGGTGTGCGCCTGCCGCTCGTCGTACTGCGTGAGCTGCAGATGCCGCCCAGCCTTCAGATCGACGTAGCGCAACTCGACGCGATGGAACTCCGGAGCGGGCTCGCCACGCCGACGGCCAGACCCGAGCGCACGGACCAGGACAGCCTCGTCGAGCAGCGCGACCCGGACCTCATCACGAGGTCCAGAGTCCTGACTCGAAGGCTCCAGGTCTGATTGCACCGCGCCATTCTGACCGACCGCACCACACCATCACAAAACGGTCTCGCCCCAATGACCTCTCGATCACCTCCTCGCAAACCCCATGCGCACCTCCCGGTCACTCCTGCCCCACCCCGCCTTTCGCCGGGGCAGCCGCGACCTGGCGCCGCTGGATCCGCCTTCGATATCGGGTGGATCAGCCCAGGTGTTCGTTGTCGCCGAGTAGGCCCAGGTGTCTGAGCCGGCTCTCGATTCCGCCTGGCTGTCGACCGAGCAGACTGGTCAGGTCGGCCATCGTGCTGCCTTCCTTGAACATCTCGGTCAGCACCTGCTCCTGCTCGGTGGTCCACGGCTTGTAGGCGTTGGGAAAGGTCTTCCGCGCCTCGCCCACACGCCGGCCGGGCGAACTCAGCATCTCCAAGCCCTGGATCCGGTTCTGCCGCTGCCGCGCGACCTCGTCGCCGTCCTTCCAGAACACGATCACGCCCTCGTCGAACGTCAGCGCATCCGCCGCGACGTCGCAGTAATCGGACTCCTCGAGCAACACCCGCACCATGTCTGGGTTCCTTTCTTCTTGCGGACCGCTGACCGCCGTCGCGGCGGCCACATCAGCCTCTCGGCAGAGAAGATGCCGCGATCCGCCCTCGAACTCACCACCATCTCCCCCACTGTGGATAACCCCGCACAAGTCCCCCCGCCACCCCTCACCCCAACAAACGCCCCACCCCGTCACCGCCGCCTCCCAGCCCACCGACACGCACGACGAGCACGACGTGTGCAGGCGCTGACTGGACGCCCTAGCGAGCGCAGGAAGTGCCAGCGATGACTGAGCGTGCGAGCAATGAGTGGCCGCTGCGCGGCACAGCGGCACGTGCAGGCGATGACTTCACGCCCGAACCAGCGCGGGAAGTGCAGACCATGACTAGACGTCCGAGCAAGGAGCGGCCGCCGCGCGGCACAGCGGCACGTACAGGCGATGACTTCAGTCCGAGTGAGCGCGGGACGTGGAGGCGATGACTGGGCGTGCGAGCGACAGGTGGGGGATGCGGGAGATGTTGGCATGTACGGCGGCAACGCTGGCATGGACAGGCGTACGCCAGCACACGTCGCCGCCGCTCGCCGTCCCGTGCGGCCGCGCCGCCCGCCCGCCCACGCACGCAGCGGCAGCGGCAGCGGCAGCGGCTCACGATCCAACCGCCAACTCAAGGTTGCACTTCCAGCTGGAACGCGCACCATGCCTCGCGCCCGAGCTCGGCCGCCGACCCCGCCGCCACCCTCTACCGCGCGCACCTGGACATATGTCGCCCGCGTCCGCCAATAGGAAGCGTCCCCGACTGCAGAATCTCTTTGCAAAGGGCTTTTGCAAAGAGATTGTGTGATCTATGGTCGTCTCATGAACTCCCCTGATGCGGTGACGTCGACGCCCGAACCAGACCCGACGGCCGAGGGCGTGGCAGCAGCGAACAACTCGGCAGAAGGCGCCGCGCCAACCGGACCGGCGCCAGGCGAGGGGGACACAACCCGCCCGGCTGGAGGTGCAGAGATGGTCGGCGGGGACGAAGCGGCCGGAGGCGGCGGAGAGCGGGCGGCCGAAGGCGGGCAGGCGGCCGACGGAGAGCGAGCGACCGAGGGGGTGGCGGCTGAGCATTCGTGGCATGCGGATCCGGTGCTGGATGTTCGGCTGGATGGGCGGCTTTTGCGGGCGTTGGCGCATCCGATGCGGAATCGGTTGCTGGGCTTGTTGCGGATGCACGGGCCGCAGACGGCTACGACGCTGGCTTCGCGGTTGGGGGTGAATACCGGCGCTACCAGTTACCACCTGCGGCAGTTGGCCGATGCCGGGTTGGTGGTCGACGACGAGGAACGCGGAAACGCGCGGGATCGCTGGTGGAAGGCGGCGCACCGCGGCACGTACTTCGACGAGAGCACCTTGCTCGACAGTGATCCCGAGCTCGCGCTGGCCTATCTGCATTCGAACGCACAGATCTACGCCGAGAACATGTTCCGCGCGATCGACGAGATTCCCACCCTCGACGCCGAGTGGCGCGACGTGGGAATGCTGTCCGATTTCGTGTTTCACCTCACCAGCGATCAGGCCAAGCGGATGTTCGACGAACTGCTGGTCGTGCTGGACAAGTACCGGACCGATCGGACCGAACCGCTGGCCGAGGGCCAGAAACGGATCGCGGTCCAGATCCAAGGCTTCCAGAGGAACGTCGAATGACCTCCGCCAATTCCAGCAACACGGACACCGCAAAGACCTCAACCCACCCGAACAGCCCCGCCGACGGAAGGCCCGAGCGGCCGAATCGCGTGCCGCTGATCGCGTTCTTGATCGCGAACGTGGTGTCGATCTCCGGCACCCGCGTCAGCGCCATCGCGATCCCCTGGCTGGTCCTGGTGACCACCGGATCCGCCGCCAAGATGGGCCTGGTCGTGGTCTGCGAGATGGCGCCACTGGTGATCAGCAAGGCGCTCAGTGGTCCGCTGATCGACCGGATCGGGCCCCGCCGGGTGAGCATGACCGCCGACACCGCGAGTGCCGCCGTGGTCGGGTTGATCCCGATCCTGCAACTGATGGACCGGCTCTCGTTTCCCTTGTTGCTGGTGCTCGTCGGTATCGCCGGCATCTTCCGTGGTCCGAGCGACACGGCCAAGGGCGTGATGGTGCCGGATATCGCCGAGGCCGCGCGGGTCCCGATCGAACGCGTGACCGGCCTGGAAAGTACGACGGACCGGACCGCCGGGTTCATCGCGCCAGCCATCGCGGGTGGCCTGATCGCGCTGATCGGACCGGCCGAGGCACTGCTGGTCGACGCGGCCTCGTTCGCGGTGTGCGCCGTACTGATCGCGATCTGGGCACCCCGCAAGCAGGCCGATGGGGAAACGCCGGATGAGGACGCGGAGCTGAGCTACGGGCGCAGGCTGCTGTCGGGGTGGGACTTCCTGCGCAAGGACAAGTTCATGTTGGCGCTGGTACTGATGATCACGGTGACCAATCTGCTGGATATCGCGTACAGCGCGGTGCTGCTGCCGGTCTGGGTTCGCGACCAGGGCTACGGTCCGGCGGAGATCGGCTTGCTGTTCTCGGTCTTTGGTGTCACCGCGACCGTTGGTGCGTTGGTAGCCGCCGCGATCGGGGAGCGGGTGCCACGCCGGCTGGTCTTCACACTGGGGTTCATGGTCGGCAGCGTGCCGCGTTTCCTGGTGATGGCCTGGGACACCCCGTTGTGGGCCGTCGTACTGGTTTGCCTCGTCGGTGGGTTCGGCGTGGGCTTCATCAATCCGATCCTCGGGGCGTTGTTCATCGAGCGCGTGCCCCGGCGCCTGCTCGGCCGGGTCGGCTCGCTGGCCGAATCGCTCGCCTGGGCCGGCATGCCTCTTGGCGGCGTACTGGCTGGTGCCGCGATCGCCTGGATCGGACTGGCTCCGGCGCTGGTCGTCGCCGGTGTCGCCTACTTCGCCGCGACCACGATGCCCGCCATGATCGGCAGCCGCGCCGATTGGGGCGGCCGCGGCGCCACCCCAGCCCAAGACCCACCCGATGACGACTCCCGCCCGCAGGACGACCTGGCACAAGCGGGCGGCCTGGCGGCGGGCGCGAAGGCGGTTAGTCCCGCGTAGGCAGGCTTGGAACGCGGAGCAGCTTCTCCTGCAGACGGAGCTGCTCCGCCCCGAGCAGACCAAGCAGAACGAGATCGAGCACGATGCCGCCGACCGCGGAGAACTGCGTCCCGGCGAACTGGAACACCTGCGTGACCAGCAACGAAATCAGCACGGACACCTCGAACAACCGAACAGCACGCAGCCGATCCACCCGCATCCGCAACGCCCCCCGCAGGGTGAACACGGCAGACAGCAAACTGCCCGCGGCCACCCCGAGGACCGGGACACCGGTCAACTCATGCTCCGGGCTGAACAACACCGCGAACACGGGCGCGCCAAGGGCCTGGACCACCAGTACGACGACCGCGACCCGGGGTGCGACCGGATGACTGGCTATTCGGTCGAAGCGGCGTTTCACCCGCCTCCACAGGGCATCGACCGGCGCGGGCAGTTCGACATCGTCGCGACGGCAGGACGCCAGCAGAGCACGAGCCTCCGCGCGGCCCGGCGCGTCACCGGCGAGGCGTAGCTGGGTGGACGCCTGCGCGAGGCGTTGCCGGGACAAACCGCCCGCGACACCCTCGACGGCGTGGTCGACCGCGTTGGCGAGGTGCTCGCGGGGATCGAACGGTCTGCGCCCCACGAATTGCACCGCGAGCACCAGCAGCACGAATACGACGTACATGATCGCGGCGGCCGGGCGGTAGAAGTAGTCGTTGTCGGAGGTGACGAACTTGCCGACCTCGTCGATGAACAGCCCGAAGCCGATACCGCCGATCAGCGCGGCCGCCGGTCGCACCACCGGGCCGATGAAGCCGAGCAGCAAGGTGATCGCGGCCAGCATCAGCAGGCCACCCGGCAGCATGTGCGCGATATGCAGACCGCCCTCGGTACCGATCTGGGGATAACCGCTCAGGCGCAGGAACAACCGGGTGATCAGCACGGTCGACACCGCCGCCACCACGAACGTGGTCAGATGCGCGGCGGTGTGCACGTTGCGCACCAGCCCGGCACGCAGCAGGTACGGCGGTCGCCCGGCGGAGGTGGTCATGCCGGGAGGTTACCGGCCCACGCCGACAATCCCGCCGCGCCGCTAGACCCTCCGCGCCGCTACCCCCTCCGCGTCGCTGATCCCGCCGCGTCGCTGCCGACCGGCGCCGACGCCGATGGTCACAACCGTCCGATGATGGACGACACGCCTGGTCACAAGCGTCCGATGAACGGCGACACGCCGCGTAACTAGGGTCCGATGAAGGGCGGCACGGGGTGGACGCGCGGAGGGTTATTGGGTGACGGCGGCGACGATGACGATGGCGACTAGCAGTGCCAGTACGGCCGAGGTGACTATTCGCCGGGTGCGGGGGTCCACCGCCTCACACTAGCCAGCGCCCCCGCCACACCCCGCACCGCCCTCCACCCGAGGCCCGGGCGCGAACACGCCAGGGCCGGTTTGAGCCGGTGGTCAGGACATCGGCTTGTCGTCGACCTTGATGTCGAAGTTGGCCTTGCTGCCCTTGACGGATTTGACCCGCACGGCGACGCCGTACTTCTTGCCCTTGTGGCTCAGTACGCAGCGGGTGGCTTCGTTGGCCTTGGCCTTGACCTTGTCCGGGCACTCGATCTTCTCCGGCTTGGTGCCGACGGACTTCTGCAGCGAACTGGACACGCTGTTCTGCAATGTGTCCTGAGAGATGTACGGCGTACCACCGCAACCGGCGAGGGTTGCGGCGGTCACGATGGCGATTCCGGTGACTGCCCCGAGTTTCATGACCAGAGCCTAGTCAGCCGAAGAGTCGTTCGCCCCAGAAGGATCCCGGTTGTACGCCGCCGGCAGGCGTAGACGAGCATGGGCGGACTCCTGGGACTTCGGGTCTGACTAGCTATGTAGGGCCTGAGAACTCCCATTCGCCCACGGTGTCGTACGCCGCACCATGGCTCGGGCCTTCGCCCAGCCGCGACGAGATCAGCTCGAAGGAGCTCGCGGTCCACTCCGGGCCTTCGTACGTGTCGAGCACCCGGACATAACGCAGTACGTCGACGGGCCGGCTCAACCGCGCGAGCGTGACATGCGGGGTGAACTTCCGCCCATCCACCTGCACGCCGGCTTTGTTCACCGCGCCACGGGTGATGCTCGCCAGGTGGGCGAGGCGGTCCTCGGGGTCTTGTACGCCGGTGTAAACCACGCGGGCATTCGGTACCCCCGGGAAGGCGCCGGCCCCGCGCAAGCGCAGGTCGATCGGCTTCTGCCGCTTGGCGATGACCTCGAGCCCTTCGGCCAGGTCATCGGTCTTGTAATCGGGAACCTCGCCAAGGAACGCGAGGGTGATGTGCCAGGTGTCCTCGGCCGCCCAGCGCAGATCCTCGTCCGGGTGGGACCGGCGCGGCTCCACGAACTCGGCCAGATGCTCGACAACCTCCAACGGCGGGACAATTCCTACGAACAATCGCATCCGAGGATCGTACGGCCCCCCACACCGAGACCACCGAATCCGCCGGCTGCCATGCGCGGCATCCCGCCAGGGCCAGGCGCGAGAGTGGCTGGCCACGGGCAAGGTGGGTTACCACCTGGGATTCCGAGGTGGTAACCCACCGGCGCAATGGCTAACCACGCGCACGACACCGCGACGGCCAGGTGCGATCGGCACGACGCCCAGCCGGGTGCGGCCGTGGCGGGGCGGGGCGGCGCCGTGGCCTTCGGCGTTATCGGCCGCGATGGGGTTCGGGCAGGGGTGCCATGGGGTCTGGACGGGCGACTACCGGGGTTTTGCGCGGGTGCCGGGTTTCGGAGTGGCCGCTGCCGAGTTGTTTGACCGCTACCCGGTTGCAGAGCCTGTTGAGGAATGGGTTCGGGTGGTGGTGATGGGGTAGGG